>NZ_JBSFGE010000001.1:0-632792 GCF_053596435.1 Streptomyces sp. NPDC001700 | reverse complement strand
ACCCGCTGCCGGGCGCGCGGCGGTGGGTGGGGACAGCCTGAACCCCACTGCCGGGCGCAGGGGCGGCGGGCAGGCACACCCCAAACCCCGCTGCCGGATGCGAGGCGGCGGGCAGACACACCCCGGACCCCGCTGCCGGGCGCGCGGCGGTGGGTGGGGACAGCCTGAACCCCACTGCCGGGCGCAGGGGCGGCGGGCAGGCACACCCCAAACCCCGCTGCCGGGCAGGGACGGTGGGCGGGCCCCCCGGACCACCTGCCGGGCGCAGGGACGGTGGGCAGGCTGCCCCGGACCCCGCCTGCCGGGTGCGCGGCGGCGGGTGGGGACACCCCAATCCCCGCTCCCGGGTGCGGGGGCGGCGTGTGAGCACCCGGGCCCCGCTGCCGGGCGACGGCGGGAGAACACACACCCCAGCCCCCGCCTGCCGGGCGCGGGGGCGGTGGTCAGGCACACCCCGAACCCCGCCTGCCGGATGCGAGGCGGCAGGCAGGCACACCCCGGACCCCGCTGCCGGGTGCGGGGCGGCGGGGCCGAGGCCCCCGGCACGCCGCGCCGTCGTACCCGTATGACAGCCAAGGCCGCGCAGCCCAAGGCGGAGGCGAAGGCCGTACCGCGCCGCACCCGCACCCGCACGGCGGCCCAGCCGGAGGCCACACCCGACTCCTGCGGCGGCGGGGGCACACCCCGAAGGCCGCCGCCGGGCGCGCGGCGGTGGGTGGCGGCTTGGCCCGGGCGTGCTCCGGGCCGCCGACAGGGAGCTGCCGGGGCCGGGGGTTTCCCCCGGTTTCGGGAAGGGGCGGGGTGGGGGAAGGCCCCCGGGCGGGTTAGAGCGCCTTGCCTGCGGGCTTTGCCATTCCTCGGACCGTTCGGGAGTCGACGTACTCGCCCATCGCCGTCATCTCCCACTCACCCGAGAACTGCCGAATCAGCTTCGCCATCATCACGCCCGTCCGCGGCTCGGCATGCGTGATGTCGAAGCGGACCAGCTCCTCGTTCGTCTGGGCGTCGACCAGGCGGCAGTAGGCCTTCGCCACGTCCGTGAACTTCTGGCCGGAGAAGGAGTTGACCGTGAAGACGAGGCCCGTGACCTCCGGAGGGAGGCCGCCCAGGTGGACGGTGATGGACTCGTCGTCGCCGCCGCCCTCGCCGGTGAGGTTGTCACCGGAGTGCTGGATCGCGCCGTTCAGGATGGCCAGCTTGCCGAAGAAGCACGCGTCGATCTTCTTGCGGTCGACGCCGAAGGCGATCACGGAGGCGTCGAGGTCGATGTTCGCGCCCCGGAAGGCGGGCTCCCAGCCGAGGCCCATCTTCACGGACGACAGCATCGGGCGGCCGCCCTTGACCAGGGACACGGTCTGGTTCTTCTGGAGGTTCACCCGGCCCTTGTCCAGGTTGATCTTTCCCGAAGAGGGAGGAGCGGACGGCATGGGGGGCGGGGGGACCTGGGCCGCCGGGCCGGTGGGGGGCGCGGCCTGGGTCACCGGGGGCGCGGCCGGGGCGGCAGCAGGGGCGGCAGCGGGAGCCGCCGGGGCGGCGGGCTCCTCTACCGATACGCCGAAGTCCGTCGCGATGCCCGCCAACCCATTCGCATAGCCCTGCCCCACCGCCCGAACCTTCCAGCCCCCACCCCGCCGGTACACCTCGACGATCACGAGCGCGGTCTCCGCCCCCAGCTGCGGCGGGGTGAAGCTGGCGATCACGGCGCCGTCATCGGCCCCGCGCACGGTCGCCGTCGGCTCGGTGCCCGAGAAGGTCGCGCCGGGGGCGTCCAGGCTCGCGGTCACCACGATCTTGTCGATGTCGGGGGGCACGGCGGCGGTGTCCACGGTGATCGCGTCACCACCGCCCCCGGCCCCGGCGCGGTGGGTCACGCCGGGGCCGGTGGGCTGGTTGTAGAACACGAAGTCGTCGTCCGAGCGCACCTTGCCGTCTGCGGTGAGCAGCAGGCCCGACACGTCGAGCCGCACGGGCGCGGTGACGTCCACCGCCACGCGCGCGACGGTGAGGGGGAGGTTCGAGCCGGGAGTCATAGCGGTCATGTCCGGGGTAACGAACGTCCCCCCTTTACGGTTCCTTGACCTGCCGAGTCACCCAACGGATCAAAGCGGGGTGAGGACGCAGAACTCGTTGCCCTCCGGGTCGGCGAGGACCGTCCACGGCACGTCGTCGCTCTGGCCGATGTCGAGATCGGTGGCGCCGAGCGCCCGCAGCCGGTCCACCTCGGCCGCCTGATCGTCTCCGGGGTACGGCCGGAGGTCGAAGTGGATGCGGTTCCACACGGTCTTCGGGTCGGGCGAGCGCAGGAACTCAAGGTACGGGCCGACCCCCTGGGCGGAGCGCATCACCGCGTGATCGTCGGCCACCTCGTGCACCGTCCAGTCCATGGCCTCGCCCCAGAACCGGGCCATGGCCCGCGGATCCGCGCAGTGGGTCACCACGGCGGCCATCGGCCCGGTGTCCCGGTAGACCTCCCGGGGCTCCAGCACGCAGAACTCATTGCCCTCCGGATCGGCGAGAACCGTCCACGGCACGTCGTCGCCCTGTCCCACGTCGGCGGGCGTCGCGCCCAGCTCCAGCAGACGGCTGACCAGCTCCGTCTGATGAGCCACGGAAGTGGTGGCGAGGTCGACGTGCACACGGTTCTGCACCGTCTTGGCTTCCGGGACGCGGATGAGGTCGACGCAGAGGGCGGTGGGGTCGGGATAGGTGATGCCCCCGGGCTCGACGTTGGTCTCATCGCCCTTGTCGCCGGTGACCTCCCAGCCGAGCGCGTCCGCCCAGAACCGGCCGAGTGCGGAGTTGTCTTGAGCCTTCATCGAGATTTGAACCAGCCGCGTCGCCATGCGGCCGATCATAAGCACGCGCGGACGAGGAAGCCCCCGATTTTCCGCCTGCCCTGGCGGGGAACGGATGAGCACAACCCACCCACCGCCGCGCGCCCGGCAGCGGGGTCCGGGGTGTACCTACCCGCCGTCCCCGCACCCGGTAGTGGGGTCCCCGCCCCTACCCGAAACCGGGGATGCCCCGGCCCCCGGCGACTCCGCCCCGTTGCCCGCCGCCGGGCCTGGGCGGCTCCACCTAGCCCCGGGGCGGCCGCTCCGAGGAGTCCCGAGGTGGGGGGCCGGGGGTGTCCCCCGGTTTCGGGAAGGGGCGGGTAGGGGAACAAGCACCGGCGCGCGCCAAGGACGGCCACCGCACCACGCCAGGAGCCGTCAGCCGCGCTGGGCCTGGCGGGCGCGTTCGGCCATCATCGGGGTCAGCGAATCGAGCAAGGCGGAGTCGTCGATCTTGGCAATCACCGTGACCACCGACCCCGTCCGCACCATCGTGACGCTGACGTCCCTGTCCATGGTCAGCCCGCTGTCACCGAACGATTGCTTCTGGGGCGAGGAATACGCCCGGCTCTCGTCACCGGCCGACGGCATGGTCAGGGACTTCGCCTCCGCGCTCCGAGGGGGCGCCATCGCCGCGTAGCCCGCGTGCGCCTTCTCGACGCTGGGGTACGCGAGGACGTGGAACTCGATCCCGCCGCCGTCACCCGGGATGTACTTGACCCAGCCCGTGAAGGTCGATCCGTCGCTCCGGGACGAGGCCCCCACCCGGGGTGCGCTCGACTGCGTCCAGCCCGCCGGGAGGCTCGACCCGTCGGCGTCGGGGAGGACGCTCTCGACGGCCGCCGCGTCGGCCAGCGGCACCAGCTTCTCGGCCGCCGGGGTGCCGGAGGCCGGGGTGCCCTCGGAGCCCGAGCCGCCCGGGTCCGGGGCCGGGTCCGGGGCCCCGGACCCGGCCCCGGTGTCCCACTGGGCCCCCGGGCCACCCTGCTCCCACGTCGTCGCCCCGGGACCGTCATCCGCCGCGATCAGCCGCACCCCGCCGTACGCCGCGAAGGCGAGCAGCACGGCCATCACCACCGACAGGACAGTCAGGGCCGCCCGCCCGGAGGGGGTGTTGTTGAAGGTCATCGGCCCCAGCGAGATCTGGGTGCGCCGCACCCGCGCGCCGCCGTCGATCGTCACGCTGCCGACGACCTGCCGGGGCCCCGCGTCCGGCGGAGGCGGCGGCGGGCCCGCCAGCGCGGCGTTGAGCCGGGCCGCGAACTCCGCGTCCGCCACCATCACCGCCCGCACCGCGTCCGTGAGCCCCGCCACGGCCTCCGGGTCCTGGGGCCGGTCGTCCACGGCGCGCAGCGCCGCCTGCCCGTCGGCCGACCCGCCGAGCCGCTCCCGTACCAGGACGGAGACGGTCCGCCCGACCTCGGCCCCCACGGCCGTCACCGCCCCCGTCGCCAGATCCGTGACGATCCGCACGGCTGCCGTAGCCACCGATTCCATGACGCCCCCCGGTTCCGTCATCCTCAGTCCGCACTGCGGTTGTTCCCGCTCCTGGGGCGACGTACCAGGATGGCCGGAAAAATTGGGACGCGCCCGGCGGCACCACCGGAGTACGGTCCCCGCCATGAGCGAAGCAGACGACAAGGACGGCTACTTCGGAGGGCGCGTCGCGGCGACGTACGACGCGTCCACGGCGGAGATGTTCGAGCCGGGCGCCGTGGACCCGGTGGTCGACGTACTGGCCGAGCTGGCCGGGGACGGCCCGGCGCTGGAGCTGGGCATCGGGACGGGCCGCATCGCGCTGCCGCTCGCGGAGCGCGGCGTACCGGTCCACGGGATCGAGCTGTCCCGGGCGATGGCCGCCCGGCTGCGCGAGAAGCCGGGCGGGGACGCGATCGGGGTGACGATCGGCGACTTCGCCACCGCCCGAGCCGAGGGCACCGGCACATTCACCGTCGCCTACCTCGTCTTCAACACGATCATGAATCTGACGACGCAGGACGCCCAGGTGGCCTGCTTCCACAACGTCGCGGACCACCTCGCCCCCGGCGGCCGCTTCGTCATCGAGGTGATGGTCCCGGAGCTGCGGAAGCTGCCCCCGGGACAGCACATCGTCCCGTTCCGGGTCGACGCCGCGCGCTGGGGGTTCGACACGTACGACGTCGCCACCCAGGAGATGAGTTCGCACCACCTGTTCCTCACGGAGGACGGCCGGGCCACGTACACCCCGATGCCCTTCCGCTACGTCTGGCCCGCGGAGCTGGACCTGATGGCCCGGCTCGCCGGAATGCGGCTGCGGGACCGGTGGGAGGGCTGGGCCCGCGAGCCGTTCACGAACGACAGCCCCCGGCACGTCTCGGTGTGGGAGAAGCCCGCCGACTAGCACCGCCCGGTGCGCAAAACACCCATGGCAAAATCAGCGGGTGCAGATCGGGATGCTGGGCCCATTCGAGGTGCGCACGGACGAAGGCGACGGCGGCCTGGCCGACGTGCCGGGGGCGCGGCTGCGGGGGTTGTTGGCGGCGCTCGCGCTCACGCCGGGGCACGCGGTTCCGAAGGCGTCGCTCGTCGACTGGATCTGGGGCGAGCACCCGCCCGCCGATGCGACGAACGCCCTGCAGCGGCTGGTTTCCCGGCTGCGGAAGGCGCTGCCGGACGGGGTGATCGAGGGGCGGCCGGACGGCTACCGGCTGGCAATGGAGCCGGGCGCCGTCGACGCCGTGCGGTTCGAACGCCTCCTCAGCACAAGCCGGACATGCGCCGGGGACACCTCCCGGCGGGCGCGGCTGCTGCGCGAGGCGCTGGGGCTGTGGCGCGGCGCGGCACTGCAGGGCGTCGGTCTGCGGGACAGCGCCGCGTTCGACGCCGCGGCCGCCCGGCTGGAGGGGCTGCGGCTGACCGCCACGGAGGAGTGCGCCGACGCGGAGATCGCCCTCGGACGCGGCGCGGAGCTGGTCACGGAGCTGACCGACCTGGTGGCCGCGCACCCGGTACGGGAGCGGCTCGTCGCCGCGCTGATGCGCGCCCTCGGCGCCGCCGGTCGCGACAGCGAGGCGCTGCTGGTGTACCAGCGGGCGCGGGAGGCGCTGGCCGACGCGCTGGGCGTCGACCCCTCGCCGGAGCTGGCCGCGACGCATGTCGCGCTGCTGCGGGGCGAGTTGGGGCGGCGGGAGGAGGGCCGCAGGTCCAACCTGCGCGCCGAGCTGACCACCTTCGTCGGCAGGGGCCCCGACGTCACCACGGTCCGTCAGCTGATCGCCGAGCACCGGCTCACGACCGTGATCGGGCCGGGCGGCGCGGGAAAGACCAGGCTGGCCACGGAGACCGCGCGCACACTGCTCGGCGAACTGCCGGACGGGGCCTGGCTGGTGGAGCTGGCCGCCCTCGGCGCGGACGGCGATGTGGCGCAGGTGGCGCAGGCGGCCCTCACCGGGCTCGGCCTGCGGGACGCCCTGCTCGGCAGCGCCCCGCACGCGGAGCTGACGGACCGGCTCATCGCCGCGATCCGCGAACGGGAGGCGCTGCTGATCCTGGACAACTGCGAGCATGTGATCGAGTCGGCGGCGACGTTCGCCCACCGGGTGCTCGGGGAGTGCGGGCGGCTGCGGATCCTGGCGACGAGCCGGGAACCGCTGGGCATCACCGGTGAGGCGCTGTGGCCCGTAGAGCCGCTGGCCCTGCCGGACGCGTACCCCGGCCGCGCCGAGATGGAGTCCTCGCCCGCCGTGCGGCTGCTGCGGGACCGGGCCGGGGCGGTGCGCCGCGATCTCGCGGCCGACACCCCCACGCTGGCGACCATGGTGCGGGTCTGCCGGGCGCTGGACGGGATGCCGCTGGCGATCGAACTGGCCGCCGCCCGGCTGCGCACCCTGTCCGTCGACCAGCTCGCCCACCGGCTCGACGACCGGTTCCGGCTGCTGACCAGCGGCAGCCGCACCGCGCTGCCCCGGCACCGGACGCTGCGCGCGGCGGTCGACTGGAGCTGGGAGCTGCTCACCGACGCCGAGCGGAGGGTTCTGCGCAGGCTCGCCGTGTTCTCCGGCGGGGCCAGCCTGGAAGCCGCCGAACGAGTCTGCGCAGGCGACGCCGTCGGGCCGGAGCAGGTGCTCGAACTGCTCACCGCGCTGGCCGAGAAGTCCCTGCTGCTCGCCGAGGGCGAGAGCGGCACCGCCCCGCGCTACCGCATGAGCGGCACGATCAAGGAGTACGCCGGGCACCGGCTCGCGGAGGCGGGGGAAGCGGAGCGGGCGCGCCACGCGCACCTGGCCTACGTCACCGAGCTGGCCGAAACCGCCGAGCCGCAGCTGCGCCGCGCCGAGCAACTGGCGTGGCTGGCCACCCTGGAGGCCGAGCACGACAACATCGCCGCGGCGATGCGCGGCGCGCTCGCGGCGGGCGAGGCGCAGGCGGCGATGCGGCTCGCGGCGGCCACGGGCTGGTACTGGTGGCTCGGCGGGCACAAGACCGAGGGCCTGGAGCTGATCACCGCCGCCACCAGGACGCCCGGCGAGGTGACGGACGAGGTACGGGCCACGGTGTACGCGCTGGTCGTGCTGTTCGTGACCTCCGGGCGGGCCGACGAACGCCATGCCGCGCAGTGGATTCACGAGGCACACCGGCTGAGCCTGCGCGGTGGCCCCCACTCCCCGCTGCTGGGGCTCGTCTCCGCGCTGGAACGCCTGTTGGAGGCGCCCGGCGCGTTCCGGCCCGCGTTCGAACCGCTGCTGGACAACGAGGATCCCTGGGTGCGCGCGCTGGCCCGGCTGCAGCTGGGCAAGATGCGCGTCGTGCTCGGCCTGGGCGGGCAGGACGGCGAGGTCGCCGACGCGTATCTGGAGGCGGCGCTCGCCGAGTTCCGGGCGCTCGGCGAGCGGTTCGGGATCTCGTTCGCCCGGACCGAGCTGGCGGACCGGATCGCCATGCGCGGCGAACTCGCCGGTGCGTGCGAGCACTACGAACAGGCGATCGCGGTCGTCGCCGAGGTCGGTGCCACCGAGGACGTCATCCGGATGCGGGCGCGGCAGGCGCAGCTGTACTGGCTGCTGGGCGACCAGGACGCGAGCGCGGCCGCGATCGCCGAGGCGCAGCGGTGCGCGGAGCGGGTCACCTGGCCGGACGCGCTGGCCGAGCTGGCCTTCGCGAAGGCGGGACTCGCCCGGTGGCGCGGCGACGCCGAGGAGGCGCGCGAACAACTCGGCGTCGCGACGGCCCTGCTGGGCGACGAGGCGGAGCAGCCGCACATCCGCGCGATGACGCACGACCTGCTCGGCTATCTCGCCGACGACCTCGGCGAGGCCCGGGCGCACCGCGCGGCGGCCTGCGCGGCGGCGGCCGAGGCGGGCCATCCGCTGGGCATCGCGCAGGTGCTCGTCGGGGTCGCGGACCTGGCGCTGCGCGACGGCGAGCCCGAGCAGGCCGCGCGGCTGCTCGCGGCGAGCACGGACGTACGCGGTCTGCGGGACCACTCCCACCCGGACGAGGCCCGGATCGAGCAGACCGTACGGCGTCTCCTCGGCGAGGTGCCGTTCACCGAGGCGGCCCGGGAGGGGACCCGGACCAGCTGGTCGCGGCTGGCTGAGGTCACGCTGTCCCGTCGCTCGGTTCCGTCCAGGTGACCGGCAACGCGTGAACGCCGTAGATGTTCATATCCGTCTTGAGTTTCACCTCATCGGCGGGAATGGCCAGCTTGAGGGTCGGAAAGCGGCGCAGCAGACCGGCGAAACCGGCGCGCATCTCGATGCGGGCCAGCTGCTGGCCGAGACATTGGTGAATGCCGTGCCCGAAGGTCATATGGCCGCGGGCCTTGCGGTGGATATCCAGGACATCGGGGTTGTCGAAGCGCCGGGGGTCGCGGTTGGCGGCCAGCAAGGAGACAACGACGGTCGATCCCTTGGGGATGGTCTCGCCGCAGAGTTCGATGTCCTCCGTGGCGTAGCGATAGAAGGTGTCGGCAATGGACAGATAGCGCAGCAGTTCCTCCACGGCGCCGGGAAACAGCTCCGGATCGGCGCGCAATTCCGCCAGCTGCTCGGGGTGTTCCAGGAGCGCGAAGGTGCCCAGCGCCAGCATATTGGCGGTGGTCTCGTGGCCCGCGAACAGCAGCAGGAAGCCGATACCGGCCAGTTCCTCGATGGTGAGGTCGTCATGGCGGGCCAGGTCGGACAGGAGGTCGTCGCCGGGGGTGGCACGTTTTTGGGTGACCAGTTCGGTCAGATACGTCATCAGTGCGGTGTACGCGGCGATCTTCTCGTCGATCGTCACGTCCTTTTCCAGGAATTTGGCGGAGTTGACCTGGAAGGTCTCCCGGTCCTCGTAAGGGGCACCGAGCAGTTCGCAGATCACCAGCGACGGCACCGGCAGCGCGAATTCCTTGACCAGGTCGACCGGCGGGGCAAGGCGCGCCAGCTCGTCCAATTGCCGCTCGGCGATCTCGGTGATGCGCTCTTCGAGCTGCTTCATGCGTTTGACGGTGAACGCGCCGGTGAGCTTGCGCCGCAGCCGGGTGTGGTCCGGCGGGTCCATGGCGATGAACAGCCCCGGCTCCTGCGGGGACGGTTCGGTGGGGGTCGGCATGCCGGGCGTATCGAACGGCACATGCAGAATGCCGATGTCCTGGCGGGAGCTGAACCGGGTGTCGGCCATGAGCTGGCGGACCGCCTCGTAGCCGGTGACGATCCAGCCCTCGTGACCGTCGGGGAAGACCATGGGGCAGACAGGACGGGCCTCCCGCAGCCGGGTGATGTCGCGAGGCGGGTCGAAGGGGCCCGCGTCGCGCTCTGTGGGGAGGACGCGCAGGGTGGGAACCGTCTCGCTCATCGATGGTCCTTTCGTGGCGGCTGTTGCGACCACGATCACCGAACGGTCTGACATCCCGCTGTCACGCCCCTGACGCGGGGCTCACTTGGGAGTTTTCCACAGCCGTACCGTGTGGGCCCTGGCGTCGTTGCCCGCGACGAGCCGCCCGTCCGGGCTGAAGGCCACGTCCTGGATCTCGTGGTCTCCCCCCTGTGTGTCGACCGACAGGATGGCGCGTGGTTTATGGCTGGCCACGTTCCACAGCAGCACTCCGTTTTTGGCGGGGGTGGCGAGCGTCTTGCCGTCCGGGCTGAACGCCAGGTGCTCGACCGTGCCCTGGTAGTAGTCGCTGAGGATGGCTGTGCGGCGGCCGGTGGCCACGTCCCACAGCCGCACATCGCCGACGGAACTGCCGGTGGCGAGGGTCTTGCCATCCGGGCTGAACGCCACGCTCAAGACCCCTTGGGGCGTGGAGAAGGTGGCACGTGGATCGCCTTGGCCGTGCGGCTCCGGGTCACGGCCCGCCACGTCCCACAGCAGCGCCGCGTGCTTCGGGGTGAGATTGCTGTCGGAGTCGTCACCCGCGGAGACCAGCGTCCGGCCGTCCGGGCTGAAGGCCACATCTTTCACTCGCGTGCCGGGGTCGAAGAAGGCGAGTGACTCGTCCCCGCGGCCGTTGGTGTCCCACAGGTCCACCGCCTTGCTCTCGTCGCCGGTGGCGAACAGCTTGCCGTCCGGGCTGAAGGCCACGCTTTCGCCGCTGCCATAGAGGAACCGGATCTGCCGGTGCTCGGCCACGTCCCACAGGGTCACCCAGCCGGTCGAATTGGCGGCGGCGAGGACCTTGCCGCCACGGCTGAGCGCCACGTCGCGGATCTCAAACCCCTCATTGCCGACGCCGTCGCGTTGGGTGAAGGTGGCTTTGACTTTGCGGCTGGCGACATCCCACAGCCGCACCTTGCCCTCGTAGCTGCCGGTGGCGAGCGTCTTGCCATCCGGACTGAACGCCATGCCCCCGGCCGCCCCGGACTTCCCGGTGGGGCCGATGGAGGTTGTGGGCGCGAACGAGCGATAGGGGAGGCTGGGGCCTCGGTCGGGGGAAGAGTCGGGGAGGTAGACGGCGATCAGGATGATGGCGAGGACGAAGATCCCGACTCCGCCGAGCACGAGGGGAAACCCCGGGGCGGGAACGGTGAGGGGGTCCGCCGGAGCGGGCGGCGGCGGTACGGGGGCGGGGGGCTCGGAGCCGCGCGGCGACCGTGCGGTACGGGTCTCGGCGTCGGGCGAGCCGGGGGCGTGGGGCGCGCCCGGGGCGTTCGGTGTCACGGGCTCGGCCCCTGACAGCGACACGGCGGTACGGGTGTGGGCGTCGGCGATGTCCGCCCCGGACACCCTTCGGCACAGCTCGATGACCTCGGCCGGGGTCGGCCGCCGCTCCGGGTCCTTCTCCAGGCAGCGGGCGGCGATGGCCCGGACGGGCTCGGGGCAGCCGTCGAGGTCGGGAGCCTGTTCCAGGACGCGGTAGATCACGGCGTGGTCGGCGCCGCCGCCGAAAGGGAGCCGCCCGGTGGCGGCGAAGTGGGCGACGCCCCCGAGGGCGAACACATCACCGGCCTCGGTGACGCTCTGCCCCCTGATGTACTCGGGCGCCATATAGGCGGGCGTACCCGTACGCATTCCGGTGGCGGTCACCGACGTGACGTCCGCGGCCCGCGCGATACCGAAGTCGATGACCTTGGGCCCGTCACCGGTGAGGATGATGTTGGACGGCTTCAGGTCGCGGTGGATCACACCGGCCGCGTGGATGGACTGCAGGGCTTCGGCCACCCTGGCGACCAGGCCCACCACCGTGTCGACCGACAGCGGCTCCCCGTCGGCCACCGCCTGCTGCAGCGAAGGCCCGGGGACGTAGGCCGTGGCCAGCCACGGCTCGTCGGCCTGGAGGTCCGCGTCGACCACCGGCACCGTGTAGAGACCCTGCACCCGCCGGGCCGCCGCCACCTCCTGCTCGAACCGCTTGCGGAACGACGCGTCGCCCGCGTACTCGCGGTGCACCACCTTGACCGCCACCGCGCTCCCGGCGGGCGTACGCCCCAGGTACACGCGGCCCATCCCGCCCGCGCCGAGCACCCCCTCCAGCCGGTACGGACCGGTCCGGGCGGGGTCGCCAGGCCCCAGTGGGCGCGGTGTCGGCGGCGCGGTCGGCCAGCCCAGTTGTCGGGACATTCCGACTTTCACCCCCGTTGAACTGCCGCCCCTTGTCCGGGCAAGCGAGCGACAGCGTAAACGAACCCGGGACCCCCGGAAAGATCTACCCCCGGTACGCCGAGGGGCTAGGCGGACACCGGAGCCCCCGCCAGGCCCGCCACCCGGGCCAGCCGCCGGTACGAGTCGAGGAGGGCGTCGCGGTCGTACGTACTCGTCGTCACCAGCACCTCGTCCGCGCCGCTGAGCCCGATCAGCTCGTCCAGGGCGGCGGCCACCTCGTCCTCCGTGCCGTACAGCTGGCCGCTCAGCCCCTCTTCGTAGAAGCCGCGCTCCTTCTCGGACATCTCCAGCGCGGCGATCTCCTCGGGCGGGGTGAGCCGTGGGAAGGTGCCACGGGTGCGGGAGTGGGCCATCGCCCAGGCCTCGGGGGCGAGGAGGCGGCGCGCCTCGTCGGCCGTGTCGGCGACCGCCACGTTGCCGGATACGACGACGTACGGCGCGGACGACCACGCGGAGGGCCGGAAGCCCGCCCGGTAGCGGTCGATCGCGCGCAGCATCCGGTCCCGGCCGCGCAGATCGCCGATGACCAGCCCCAGCCCCGCCTCGGCCGCCACCTCCGCGCCCGCGCCCGTCGCCAGGACGAAGGCGGGCAGGGTCAGGCCCTCCGCCGGGTGGGCGTGGACCTGGGGGTACGCGCGCTGCTCGCCGGTGAACCAGCCCAGCAGCTCGGCCAGTTGCGCGCCGAAGTCCCGCGCGGCGTCCTTCTCGGCGCCGAGCGCCCGCCGGATTCCGTCCGTGAAGCCGACCGAGCGGCCGAGGCCCATGTCGATCCGGCCGGGGAAGAGGGAGGCCAGCACCCCGAACTGCTCCGCCACCACCAGCGGGCGGTGATTCGGCAGCATCACGCCGCCCGTGCCCACCCGGATGCGGTGCGTCGCCGCCGCGACGGCGGCCGCCAGCACGGTCGGCGCCGATCCGGCGACGCCGGGGACGCTGTGGTGCTCCGAGACCCAGAAACGCCTGTAGCCGAGAGCCTCGGCCTGCCGCGCGAACCGCACGGTGTCGCGCAGCGCCTCG
Organism: Streptomyces sp. NPDC001700; assembly: GCF_053596435.1. Classification (NCBI taxonomy): domain Bacteria; kingdom Bacillati; phylum Actinomycetota; class Actinomycetes; order Kitasatosporales; family Streptomycetaceae; genus Streptomyces; species Streptomyces sp. NPDC001700. The sequence goes on along the minus strand of NZ_JBSFGE010000001.1, from coordinate 619,881 downwards.
GACCGCTCCCGCCCCTGCCGGGTGCGGGAGCGGTCCAGGATGGAGAAGGGGACGTTACGAAGCCACGAGGTCACCTACGCGTCAACGCACACGCCCGCCCGCCGGATTCCCCAGGTCTTGCAGCGACGCACTCAGCCCTGACGGCGCCAGGGGCCGGTGATCGCCAGCATGATGCCGGGGACCTGGATGTTCGCGTACAGGGTCCGCCCGTCGGGCGAGAAGACCACGCCGGTGAACTCGCTGAACTCCGGCTCCTCCGCCGAGCCGATGTTCAGGTCGTTGCGCGCGATCGGGTACGTACGGCCGTCGTCCGTCGCCCCGAACAGGTGCTGGATGCCCTCGCCGTCCTCGGCGATCACCAGACCGCCGTACGGCGAGACCGTGATGTTGTCCGGGCCGTCGAACGCGCCGTCCTTCGACGGGTCCGGGTTGACGCCCAGCAGCACCTTGAGGGTGAGGGTGCGGCGCTTGGGGTCGTAGAACCAGACCTGGCCGTCGTGCTGGGCCGGGCTCTCCTCACGGGCGTACGAGGAGACGATGTACGCGCCTCCGTCGGCCCACCACATGCCCTCCAGCTTGCGCGCCCGGGTGATCTCGCCGTCCTTGAACTGCTTCCGGACGGAGACGGACTTGGCGTCGCGGTCCGGCACCGGCTCCCAGTCCACGCCGTAGACCGTGCCGGTCTTGGTGGCGCGGGACAGGTCGTCCACGAACTTGCCGCCGGAGTCGTAGCACCGGGGCGCCTGGAGCACGCCCGCGTCGTCCTTCAGGGTGCGCAGTCGGCCCCGGCCGTGCTCGAAGCCGTGCGGCGGGACCCAGCGGTAGAGGAGACCGTTCGGGCCGGAGGCGTCCTCGGTGAGGTAGAGGTGGCCGCGCTTGGGGTCGACGACGACCGCCTCGTGCGCGTACCGGCCCAGCGCCTTGATCGGCTTGGGGTCACGGTTCGCCTCGCGGTCGATCGGGTCGACCTCGAAGACGTAGCCGTGATCCTTGGTCATGCCCTTCTGACCGGCCTTGTCCTCGGTCTCCTCGCAGGTCAGCCAGGTGCCCCAGGGAGTGCGCCCGCCCGCGCAGTTGGTGGCGGTGCCCGCGATGCCCACCCACTCGGTGACGTGGTCGCCGTGCTTGGCGACCTCGACCACGGTGCAGCCGCCGGACGCCGCCGGGTCGTAGACCAGGCCGTCGATCAGCGGGACCGGGTGCGGCCAGTCCTTGCGGGGACCGGCCAGCTCGTGGTTGTTGACCAGCAGCGTCGCGCCTCGGCGGCCCTCGAAGGTGGCGGTGCCGTCGTGGTTGGACGGGGTCGTCTCGCCGGACTCCAGCTTTGTCTCGCCGGTGCGGGTGATGATCCGGTACGTGAAGCCCTTGGGCAGGGCCAGGAGGCCCTTGGGGTCGGCGACGAGCGGGCCGTAGCCGAGCCGGGCGGCGCCGCCTCCCTGGTCCGCGTCGGTGTCGGCGACCTCGGTCGCCAGCGCGCCGGGCGCGGTGCCGAGCACACCCGCGCTCCCGACCAGGGCGAACCCGGCCCCGGTGTACGCGGAGCGCTTCGCGAAATCTCTTCGAGTGACGGCCATCTTCATCTCCTGAGCGGCAAGGGCCTGGCGGCGGACGCCATGCTGTGCGCTGCTGCGCACTGCGCGCATAGATTTTCGCCCTAGACCGAACAACAGTTGAACGGAATGAGACATCGACGGACCAAACGGGCCCGTCGATGTCTCGTTATCCGCTATCTGCCTATCTGCCGGCCGTCACGCCCGGGAGCGGGCCTTGAACGCGGCCTTCCGGGCCTCCTTCGCGGCCTTCTTGTCCGGGTGCAGCCGCCCCATCGCCTCCAGCACGTCGGCCGTCGCCGGGTGGTCCACCTTCCAGGCCGACTCGAAGAAGCCGCCGGACTGGTCCACCAGCCCACGCACCAGGTCCCGCAGCTCCTCGGAGTCGTCCTCCGTGGCGAGCTGCGCGGCCAGGGTGTCCACCGTCAGCCAGAAGACCATGGTCTCCGACGGCTCCGGGATGTCCTTCGCGCCGTGCTCGGCCAGCCAGACCCGGGCCAGCCCGCCCAGGTGACGGTCGTCCAGCACCTCGCGCAGCGCGGGCTCGGCCGCGCCGCCGACCAGCGACAGCGTCTGCTGGCAGGTGAGGCGGCGCAGCGGGGCGTCCTCGTCGTCACCACGGGCGGCGGCCAGGAGTTCCCGGGCGGCCTCCTCGGGCGTACGGCGGCCGAGCCACAGCTCGGCCTCGGCGTGGGCGGCGGGCTCGGGGTGGCCGGGGAGGGCGTCCAGCAGGACGTCCGCGCCCTTGTCGGCCAGGTCGCCGACGACCGGGGCGTCGACGCCCGCGTCGAGCATGCGGGAGCGGACCGCGTAGACGCCGAGGGGGGTGAGGCGGACCATGCCGTAGCGGGACACGTCCTCCTCGTCGTCCTGCGGCTGCTCCCGCGCCGGGTCGGACTCCTGGAATCGGACCTCGCCGTCGACCTCCTCGATCAGCGCCTCGTCCACCGGCTGGTAGTCGATCAGGCCGGTCGGGGCGAGCAGCCGGAACTGGTCGTCCAGCCGCACCATCGCCTCCGACACCTCTTCGAGGATGTCGTCGGTCGGCTCGTCCATGTCGTCGGGGACGACCATGGAGGCGACGAGCGCGGGCAGCGGCACCGAGCCGACGGCCGCCTCCTCGTCCATGGCGGTGAGCAGGTAGAGGTTGCCGAGGATCCCGTCCAGGAACTCGCCCTCCTCCTCCGGGTTCCAGTCGATCGAGTCGAGGTCGATCTCGCCGCCCTCGCTGATCTGGTCCACGATGTCGGCGAGGTCGGGTGCGGCGGCGTCGGCGAGGACGGTCTCGAAGCCGTCGAGCCAGATGTCGAGGACGTCCTGCGGGCTGCCGCCGGTGATCAGCTCCAGCTCTTCGCCGCTGATCGCGGTGGCGGTGGGCTCGCTTTCGCCGTCGGCCGCGGTGTCGTCGTCGTCCGCTTGATCGTGGTTCTCCGTGGACTCCTGGATCGCGGACTCCTGGATCGCCACCAGCCCGGTGTCGACGGCCAGCTGCCACGCCTGGGCGACGTGGTCGGGCCCGTCCTCGTCCGCCGCGAGGTCCAGCAGCTCTACGGCCGCCCGCAGATCGTCAGCCGACAGCACGCCCCCCGCCGCCACCGGCTTTCCGGGCTCGGCCCAGCGGGCGAGCCGCACCGCACGGGCGAGGAGCGGCGCGGCGAGCGCGTCCCTGGCGAGTTCCGCGTCGGTGCGGAGCCGCACGGGCGGCATGGTGGGGCGGTCTCCTGGCATATGCGGAAGTCTCCTCGGCGCATGGCGGTACGGGGGTACGAGGCGCGCGGCCCGACCCCCCAGCGTAGACGGAACGCGGGGGCAGTTTCGTCCCGATGTGGCCGCCCACCGCGTTCCCCCACGCGGTGACGTGTCTGTTCATCCGGCGGCCCGGGCCCGTACACCTGACCGGTCTTGACAACTGTTGTGCGGAGACAAGAGATTGACGCGCGTAGAGGCCACCTTGTCCCTCTGTTCACTCCGCACCGGAGGCCATCACCATGTCCCCACGCGCCCGGCGTACGTCTGTCGCCGTCACCGTCACCGCTGTAGCGGCGGGCCTGCTCGTAGGCCCGTCGTCCGCGTTCGCCGCCCCGACCGTGGATGCGACCCGCATCCACGACATCCAGGGCCACACCCGGATATCCCCGCTGGCCGGGAAGCAGGTGACCGACGTCTCCGGCACGGTCACGGCGGTGCGCACCTTCGGCTCGTCGCGCGGCTTCTGGGTCCAGGACCCCCGGCCGGACGCCGACCCGGCGACCAGCGAGGCGATCTTCGTCTTCACCGGCTCGACCACGCCGTCCGTCGCGGTCGGGGACGCGGTGCTGGTCAGCGGGACGGTGAGCGAGTACTACCCGGGCGGGGCGGCGGCCGGTCTCCAGTCCCTGACCGAGATCTCCAAGGCGAGCTGGACGGTCCAGTCGCAGGGGAACGCCCTCCCCGCCGCCTACCGCCTCAACCCCTCCACCGTCCCCGACCGGTACACCCCCGGCGGCGCCCTGGAGGGCCCGGAGCTGCGGCCGCGTTCGTACGCGCTGGACCGGTACGAGTCGCTGGAGGGCATGCGGGTGTCGGTCGCCGACGCGCCCGTGGTCGGCGCGACGACTACGTACAAGGAGCTGTGGGTCACCGCCGAACCGCGCCACAAGCGCACCGCGCGCGGCGGCGCCCTCTACGACACGTACCGCGACCCGAACGCGGGCCGTCTGAAAATCGCCTCCCTCCTCCCCTACGCCGAGCACCCCTTCCCGGCGGCCGACGTCGGCGACGAGCTGACCGGGACGACGGCCGGGCCGCTGGACTACGACAACTTCGGCGGCTACACGATCGCGGCGAGTGCGCTGGGGACGCTGGAGGACCACGGGCTGGAGCGGGAGCGCACCCGCAAGCAGAAGTCCGGCGAGCTGTCGGTCGCGACCTACAACGTCGAGAACCTCTCCCCCAAGACCGCCCAGTCGAAGTTCGACCGCCTGGCGTCCGGCCTGGTCGACAACCTCGCCTCGCCCGACATCGTCGCCCTGGAGGAGGTCCAGGACGACAACGGCGCCACGAACGACAGTGTCGTGAGCGCCGACGCCACCCTGAAGAAGCTCACCGACGCCATAGCCGCCGCCGGTGGCCCGTCGTACTCATGGCGGCAGATCAACCCGGCGGACGACCAGGACGGCGGCGAGCCGGGCGGCAACATCCGCGTCGCGTTCCTCTACAACCCGAAGCGGGTCTCCTTCACCGACGCCCCAGGCGGCGACGCGACAACACCGGTCAAGGTCCTTCAGAAGAACGGGGAAGCAACCCTCTCCACCTCCCCAGGCCGCATAGACCCCGGCAGCGACGTATGGCAGGCCAGCCGCAAACCGCTGGTCGGGCAGTTCGCCTTCCGGGGCCGCCCGGTGTTCGTGGTCGCCAACCACTTCAACTCCAAGGGCGGCGACCAGGGCCTCGACGCCCGCGTCCAGCCGCCGGTCCGCTCCTCGGAGACCCAGCGCACGGGCCAGGCGGGGGCGGTCAACACCTTCGTCAAGTCCCTGCTGGCCGCCGACCCGAAGGCGGCGGTGGTCGTCGCGGGCGACCTCAACGACTACCAGTTCTCCCCCGCCCTCTCCGCCCTGACGAAGGGCGGCGTCCTGACCGACCTGGTGACCCGCCTCCCGCGCGACGAGCGCTACGGCTACGTCTACAACGGCAACTCCCAGGTCCTGGACCACATCCTCACCAGCCGCGCCCTCCGCGCCCCGGACTACGACATCGTCCACATCAACGCGGAATTCACCGACCAATCGAGCGACCACGACCCCCAGATAGTCCGCGTCCGCCCCTGACCGGGTACCGGCGGCTGACGCAGAGGCGATAGTCCCCCTCCCCGCCCCTTCCCGAAACCGGGGGACACCCCCGGCCCCCGGGGTCCTCACATTCGGCTGGGGCCGGTGGGATGGACCCCGACGCGGACGGGACCCGGCGGCGCCGGGCAGACCCACCGCCGCCCGGGGCGAGCTGTCGGAGGCGGGGCCCCATTCCGGGAAGGGGCAGGCTCAGGGGAAAGCCCCCAGCCCCGCCCCACACCAACCGCCCGGGGCACAACCCCAGGGTTGGGAAGGGGGCGCCCTTCGCCGTGGCCCCCGGGCGCAGCCCGGGTTCGGGGGTCCGGGGGCGCAGCACCCGGATACGGGGAGGGGCGGGGTGGGGGAAACTCCCCCGGCCCACCTCACGCCAGCGACCCGGAACGGGCCCGGGCGCAGCCCGGAGACCCGGGGGGCCGGGGGCGGAGCACCCGGGTACGGGGAGGGGCGGGGTGGGGGAGACTCCCCCGGGGCCCGCCCCGCGCCGAAGCGGCCGCTCCCTCCGCGGGCCTCGGGCGCTGCCCGAGGAAGCGGGGGTCCGGGGGCGGAGCACCCGTGGGGAAATCGCCCCCGGCGTCGTCAGTTGTGGGTGTGCAGGGCCTCGTTCAGGCCGCCCCAGGAGCCGGTGCGCGGCAGGACCTCGACCGCACCGGTCGTGGAGTTCCGGCGGAAGAGGAGGTTCGTGGCACCGGACAGTTCGAGAGCCTTGGCGATCTTGCCGTCGGGGAGGGTCACCCGGGTGCCCGCCGTGACGTACAGCCCCGCCTCGACGACGCAGTCGTCACCGAGGGAGATGCCGAGGCCCGCCTCGGCACCCAGCAGGCAGCGCTCACCGATCGTGATCGTCTGCTTGCCGCCACCCGACAGCGTGCCCATGATCGACGCGCCGCCACCGATGTCGGACCCGTCGCCGACGACGACGCCCGCGCTGATGCGGCCCTCGACCATGGACGTGCCCAGCGTGCCCGCGTTGAAGTTGACGAAGCCCTCGTGCATGACGGTCGTCCCGGCGGCCAGGTGCGCACCCAGCCGCACCCGGTCGGCGTCACCGATACGGACACCGGCCGGAACGACGTAGTCCGTCATCCGCGGGAACTTGTCGATGCTCGTCACCGACAGGTGCAGACCCTCGGCGCGGGCGGCGAGCCGGGCGCGCTCGACCTGGTCGGCGGCGACGGGGCCGAGCGAGGTCCAGGCGATGTTGGCGAGCAGGCCGAACTGGCCGTCCAGGCTCAGCCCGTGCGGCTTGACCAGCCGGTGACTGAGCAGGTGCAGCCGCAGGTACACGTCATGCGCGTCGAGCGGCTTGTCGTCGATCGAGGCGATGACCGTGCGGACGGCGACGACCTCGACGCCACGGCGCGGGTCCGGGCCGAGCGCCTTGAGGGCGGTCTCGCCCAGGAGCTGGGCGGTGCGCTCGGCGTCGAGCCGTTCGGTTCCGGCCGGGCCGGGCGCGTCGGCCAGCTCGGGGGCCGGGAACCAGGTGTCCAGAACGGTGCCGTCCTCGGTGAGGGTGGCGAGCCCGGCGGCGACGGCGCCGGTGGTGCGGGTGGTGGTGGCTGCATCGGTCATGGTCAGCACGCTAACCGGAGGCGGGCCCCGGAGGCTAACCGGTCCCAGGGACTAGACAAGGTCAGCCCGTCACGCGGGCGAACGCCGCCCGCGCCTCCTCCCGGTCGAACTCCCGCCCGGTCAGCAGGATCTGCAACAGCATCCCGTCGAACAGCGCGTTCACGGCCCGCGCGACATCCGCGTCGCCGGTGCGCCGCTCCAGCAGCGCGGCCATGCGGTCCAGGAACGCGGCGGCGATCGGCCGCACCGACGCGCGGCGCAGGGCGGCGAGATACAGCTCGTACTCCAGCTCCAGCCGCTTACGGTCGCCCGTCACCATCTGCTCCATCAGCCACGCCAGCTGGTCCGCGAGCGGCGCCCCGGCGGGCGCGTCGCGCTCCATGCGCTCCACATCGTCCAGACACTCGGTGTTGATCTGCTCAAGCGCGGCGACGAGCAGATCGTCGAGGCTCGCGAAGTGGTACGTGGTCGACCCGAGCGGTACGTCCGCCTCGGCGGCCACGGCCCGGTGGCTCAGCCCGCCGATCCCCCGCTCCCCCACCACCGTGATCGCGGCGTCGATGAGCCGCTGCCGCCGATCGGGGTCGTAGCGGCGCCCCATCAGTGGGCCCCGCCGAGGTTGAGCACGACCACTCCGGCGATCACCAGCAGCACCCCGATGACCCTCGCGGCGGACACCGCTTCCCCGAGGAACACCATCCCGATCGCGGCGATGGCGGCGGTCCCTGCCCCGGCCCAGACGGCGTACGCGGTGCCGACGGAGATCGTCTTGAGCGTCTGGGCGAGCAGCACGAAAGCGATCCCGTAGCCGACGGCCGTCGCGACCGAGGGCCAGAGCTTGCTGAAGCCCTCGCTGTACTTCATCGAGGTGGTCGCCAGAACCTCGGCGAGGATCGCACCGGAAAGCGTCAGGTATCCCATGCGTACGATCGTACACAACGATGCGTACGGGTGTACACAAAAAGCCGGGACCATACGAAGCGGCCCCCGCGCTCTACGCGCGGGGGCCGCTTCGAAAGCCCGAAAAGAGCCGAGAAGACCTCAGACGTTGAAGCCGAGTGCCCTCAGCTGCTCACGGCCGTCGTCCGTGATCTTGTCCGGGCCCCACGGCGGCATCCAGACCCAGTTGATCCGCAGCTCCTTGACGATCCCGTCGGCCGCGGACTTCGCCTGGTCCTCGATGACGTCGGTCAGCGGACACGCCGCGGACGTGAGCGTCATGTCGATGGTGGCGATGTTGCTGTCGTCGATGTGAATGCCGTAGATGAGGCCGAGGTTGACCACGTCGATGCCCAGCTCGGGGTCGACCACGTCGTAGAGGGCCTCGCGGACCTCTTCCTCGCTCGCGGGCTTGGTGGTGGTTTCCACGTTCTCAGTCATGCGGTCTTCCCTTCAGCGCCGTCGCTCAGGGCCTGAGCGGTGGCGTCCTTCCATGCCATCCAGCTCAGCAGAGCGCACTTGACCCGGGCGGGGTACTTGGAGACACCGGCGAACGCGACCGCGTCCTCCAGCACCTCTTCCATCGTGTCGTCCGGCTCCAGCTGGCCCTTGGACTGCATCAGCTCCAAGAACGTCGCCTGGATCCTGCGAGCCTCGCTCAGTTCCTTGCCCACCAGCAGGTCGTTGAGCACGGACGCGCTGGCCTGGCTGATGGAACAGCCCTGCCCCTCGTAGCTCACGTCCTCGATCGTCTCGCCGTCAAGCCGCACCCGGAGCGTGATCTCGTCACCACAGGTCGGATTGACGTGGTGTACCTCGGCGTCGCCGTCCCTGAGCCCCCGCCCGTGGGGGTGCTTGTAGTGGTCCAGGATGACGTCCTGGTACATCGAATCCAGCTTCACGTGGCAGCCCCTAGCCGAAGAAGTTCCGTACGTGCTCCAACCCGTCGACCAGGGCATCCACCTCGGCCGGCGTGGAGTACAGATAGAACGACGCTCGCGTGGTCGCAGGAATTCCGTACCGCAGGCAGACCGGACGCGCACAGTGGTGGCCGACCCGGACGGCGATGCCCTGCTCGTCGAGGACCTGACCCACATCGTGCGGGTGGATGTCGCCGAGCGTGAAGGAGATCGTCGCGCCGCGCTCCTCGGCCGTGGTGGGGCCGATGATGCGCAGGTCGGGCACCTCCAGGAGCCTGCCGACCGCGTACTCGGTCAGGGCGTGCTCATGGCGGTAGATGTTGTCCATGCCGATCGAGGACAGGTAGTCCACGGCCGCGCCGAGGCCGACGGCCTGGGCGATCGGGGGCGTACCGGCCTCGAACTTGTGCGGCGCCGGAGCGTAGGTGGAGGAGTTCATCGAGACGGTCTCGATCATCTCGCCGCCGCCGAGGAACGGAGGCAGATCCTCCAGCAGCTCCTGGCGGCCCCACAGCACACCGATGCCGGTCGGACCGCACATCTTGTGGCCGGTGAAGGCCACGAAGTCGGCCTGCAGCGCCTGCACGTCCAGCAGCATGTGCGGGGCGGCCTGGGAGGCGTCGATGACGACGAGCGCGCCGACGTCCTGCGCGCGGCGGACGATCGCCTCGACCGGGTTGTGCGTGCCCAGGATGTTGGAGACCAGCACGAAGGAGACGACCTTGGTCTTCTCCGTGATGACCTGCTCGATCTCGGACAGGTCGAGACGGCCGTCGTCGGTGAGGCCGAACCACTTCAGCTTCGCGCCGGTGCGCTGCGAGAGCAGCTGCCACGGCACGATGTTGGAGTGGTGCTCCATCTCCGTGATGACGATCTCGGTTTCCTGGTCCACCCGGTAGGGCTCATCGGCCCAGCCGAGCATGTTCGCGACCAGGTTCAGCGACTCCGACGCGTTCTTGGTGAAGATCACCTCGTCGCGGCTCGGAGCGTTGATGAAGGCGGCGACCTTGTCGCGAGCGCCCTCGTACAGCGCCGTGGCCTCCTCCGCGAGCACATGGACGCCACGGTGCACATTGGCGTTGGAGCGCTCGTAATAACTGTTCAGCGCGTCCAGGACCTGGCGCGGCTTCTGCGAGGTCGCCGCGTTGTCCAGGTATACGACCTTCTTGCCGTCGTGGACCGTGCGGTCCAGGATCGGGAAGTCCTTGCGGATCGCCTCGGTGTCGAGGAGGCCCGGCAGCTGTGTCACTCGGAGACGCCTCCCTTCACGTACTCCTCGTAGCCCTCTTCCTCCAGCTTGTCGGCCAGCTCCGGGCCGCCGGACTCGGCGATCCGGCCCGCGGCGAACACGTGGACGTGGTCGGGCTTGATGTAGCGCAGGATGCGCGTGTAGTGGGTGATCAGCAGGGTGCCGACCTGGCCCGACTCCCGGACGCGGTTGACGCCCTCGGAGACCACGCGCAGCGCGTCGACGTCGAGACCGGAGTCGGTCTCGTCGAGGATCGCGATGGCCGGCCTCAGCAGCTCCAGCTGAAGGATCTCGTGGCGCTTCTTCTCACCGCCGGAGAAGCCCTCGTTCACGTTCCGCTCGGCGAAGGACGGGTCGATCGAGAGGCGCTGCATGGCCTCCTTGACCTCCTTCACCCAGGTGCGCAGCTTCGGCGCCTCGCCGCGGATCGCGGTCGCGGAGGTGCGCAGGAAGTTGGAGACGGAGACGCCGGGCACCTCGACCGGGTACTGCATGGCGAGGAAGACACCGGCGCGGGCCCGCTCGTCGACGGACATCTCCAGCACGTTCTCGCCGTCGAGGGTGACGGTGCCGCCGGTGATCTTGTACTTCGGGTGACCGGCGAGCGAGTACGCCAGGGTGGACTTGCCGGAGCCGTTCGGGCCCATGATGGCGTGCGTCTCGCCCTGCTTCACGGTCAGGTCGACGCCGCGCAGAATCTCGCGGGGGCCGCCCTCGGCCTCGACGGAGACGTGCAGGTCGTGGATCTCAAGCGTTGCCATGGGTGCCTCAGGACTCCTGGGTGACGGAGACGAGCACGTCGTCCCCTTCGATCTTTACGGGGTATACGGGGACGGGGCGCGTCGCGGGAAGGCCGGACGGCTTGCCGGTACGGAGGTCGAAGCTGGAGCCGTGCAGCCAGCACTCGATCTGGCAGTCCTCCACCTCGCCCTCGGACAGCGAGACGTTCGCGTGCGAGCAGATGTCGTTGACCGCGAACACCTCGCCCTCGGTGCGCACCAGCGCGACCGGCACGCCCTCCAGCTCGACGCGCTTGGGAGCGTCCTCTTCGAGTTCGGTCAGCGCGCACACGCGCACGAAGGCTGCGGTCATACGGACGCCTCCAGCTCCGCCTCGATCTTGGCGATCAGGCGCTCCTCCAGCTCGGGCAGCCCGATCTGCTGGACCAGCTCGGCGAAGAAGCCGCGGACGACCAGACGGCGGGCCTCGTCGGCCGGGATGCCGCGAGCCATCAGGTAGAACAGCTGCTCGTCCTCGAAGCGGCCGGTCGCGCTCGCGTGACCGGCACCGACGATCTCACCGGTCTCGATCTCCAGGTTCGGCACCGAGTCGACGCGGGCGCCGTCGGTGAGGACCAGGTTCCGGTTCAGCTCGTAGGTGTCCGTGCCCTCGGCCGCGGCACGGATCAGCACATCGCCGATCCAGACCGCGTGCGCGTCCTTGCCCTGCAGCGCGCCCTTGTAGGCCACGTTGCTGCGGCAGTGCGGGGTGTCGTGGTCGATGAAGAGGCGGTGCTCCTGGTGCTGGCCGTTGTCGGTGAAGTACACGCCGTACAGCTCGGCCTCACCGCCCGGGGCGCCGTAGACGACGCGCGGGTGCAGCCGCACCAGGTCGCCGCCGAAGGTGACGACCACGGACTTGAAGGTGGCGTCCCGGCCGACCAGCGCGGTGTGCTGGCCGACGTGGACGGCCGAGTCGTCCCAGTCCTGGACGGAGACGACGGTGAGCTTGGCGCCGTCACCGATGAGGTACTCGACGTTGGCGGCGAGCGTGGCGTCACCGGTGTGGTCGATGACGACGACGGCCTCGGCGAAGGCGCCGACCTCGATCACCTGGTGGCCGAAGGCGGTGCCGCCCTCGCCGTGCACGGCGATCCGCACCGGCTCGGTCAGCACCTTCTCCTTGGGCACCGAGACGACCGAGGCCTTCTCGAAGGAGCTGTACGCCTGGGCCGCCACCCGGTCCACCGGCTTGCCGGCCTTGCCCAGGCGGGCGTCGTCACGGCCCACGGTCTCGACGGTGACGCCCTCGGGGGCGGCCACCTCGACCTTGACGCCGCCGTCGGCCACGGCGGTGCCGTCGTGGAGGCCGCGCAGCCGCTCCAGCGGCGTGAACCGCCAGTCCTCCTCGCGCCCGCTGGGCACGGGGAAGTCGGCCACGTCGTACGACGCGGGGGCACTGACCCGCGCGTCGATGGGCTGCTGCCCCACCTGGATGACGCCGTCCGTGGTGGATCCGGCCGGAATGGTTTCAGCCATGGCTGTCGTACTGCTCGCTTTCTGCCTTCTGGGGCTTACACGGGGGTGCCCCGGGGCGGGGCGGGAAGGGCGGTCGGGTCAGCCGACCGAACCCTCCATCTGCAGCTCGATCAGCCGGTTGAGCTCCAGCGCGTACTCCATGGGCAGTTCGCGCGCGATCGGCTCGACGAAGCCGCGCACGATCATCGCCATGGCCTCGTCCTCGGACAGGCCGCGGCTCATGAGGTAGAAGAGCTGGTCATCGCTGACCTTCGAAACGGTCGCCTCGTGCCCCATGGACACGTCGTCCTCGCGGACGTCCACGTACGGGTAGGTGTCCGAGCGCGAGATGGTGTCGACCAGCAGGGCGTCGCACAGCACGTTGGACTTGGAGCCCTCCGCGCCCTCGCCGATCTCGATCAGACCGCGGTAGGAGGTGCGGCCACCGCCCCGGGCCACCGACTTGGAGACGATGTTCGAGGAGGTGCGGGGCGCCATGTGGACCATCTTGGCACCGGCGTCCTGGTGCTGGCCCTCGCCCGCGAAGGCGATGGACAGCGTCTCACCCTTGGCGTGCTCGCCCATCAGGTAGACGGCCGGGTACTTCATGGTCACCTTGGAGCCGAGGTTGCCGTCGACCCACTCCATGGTCGCGCCCTCGTAGGCCACGGCGCGCTTGGTGACCAGGTTGTACACGTTGTTCGACCAGTTCTGAATGGTCGTGTAGCGGCAGCGGCCGCCCTTCTTGACGATGATCTCCACGACCGCGGAGTGCAGCGAGTCCGACTTGTAGATCGGCGCGGTGCAGCCCTCGACGTAGTGGACGTAGGCGCCCTCGTCAACGATGATCAGCGTCCGCTCGAACTGGCCCATGTTCTCGGTGTTGATCCGGAAGTACGCCTGGAGCGGGATGTCCACGTGGACGCCCGGGGGCACGTAGATGAACGAGCCGCCGGACCACACCGCCGTGTTCAGCGAGGCGAACTTGTTGTCGCCCGCCGGGATCACCGTGCCGAAGTACTCCTTGAACAGCTCCGGGTGCTCCTTGAGCGCCGTGTCGGTGTCCAGGAAGAGAACGCCCTGCTCCTCCAGGTCCTCACGGATCTGGTGGTAGACGACCTCGGACTCGTACTGGGCCGCGACACCCGCGACGAGGCGCTGCTTCTCGGCCTCCGGGATGCCCAGCTTGTCGTACGTGTTCTTGATGTCCTCGGGCAGGTCCTCCCAGGAGGCGGCCTGCTTCTCGGTGGAGCGGACGAAGTACTTGATGTTGTCGAAGTCGATGCCCGTCAGGTCCGAGCCCCAGGTGGGCATGGGCTTCTTGCCGAAGAGCTTCAGGCCCTTGAGGCGGAGCTTGAGCATCCACTCCGGCTCGGACTTCTTCGCCGAGATGTCGCGGACGACCTCCTCGGAGAGGCCGCGCTTGGCAGAAGCGCCGGCGACGTCGGAGTCGGCCCAGCCGTACTCGTAGTTGCCCAGACCCTCAAGCTCGGGGTGAGCGGTCTCCGTGGGGAGAGTCATTCGGGGTTCCTCCCGGCCGTGCTGGCAGATGCTGTGGTGGTCTTGGTGATGCGGTGGTCGGTCTTCTCGACCGCGGTGTCGGTCTGTCCGGTCTGGTGTCCGGTCTTCGGAATGAACGTCGTGCACACCCCGTCGCCATGGGCGATGGTCGCCAGACGCTGGACATGAGTCCCGAGCAGCTGGGAGAAGACCTCGGTCTCCGCCTCACACAGCTGCGGATATCGCTCGGCTGCGTGGGCGACCGGGCAGTGGTGCTGGCAGAGCTGTTCGCCGACCGGCGCGCTGCGCGCCGTAGCAGCGTACCCGTCCGCGGAGAGTGCGCCCGCGAGGGCTTCGGTACGCCGCCCGGGGGCGGCGGCCTCGACGGCGCCGCGGTACTCCTCGGCCTGGGCGGCGAGCCTGGCGCGGGCGAACGCCGCGACGGCGGCCCGGCCCTTCTCGCCGCCGCCCGCGCTCTGCTCGATCCAGCGCAGGGCGTCGACGGCGAGATCGTCATAGGCCTGGTCGAAGGCGTCACGGCCGCAGTCCGTCAGGGCGAACGCCTTGGCCGGGCGGCCGCGCCGCCGCGCCCCGTACACCCTCTTCTCTCGGGGCTCGACGACGCCGTCGGCGACGAGGGTGTCGAGGTGACGGCGCACGGCCGCCTGGGTCAGCTCCAGCCGCAGCGCCAGCTCGGCGGCGGTGGACGGACCGTGGTCGAGGATGGAGCGGGCAACCCGGTTCCGGGTGCCGTGCTGCTCCTCGGGAGCGGGCACGGCAGGCACGCCGGACGGCGCGGCCGCCTCGGCCGCGCGTCCCTGGGGAGCCTCGCTCGCGTATTTCACAACGCCATTGTTGCGTAATTCTTCAGCAAGGTACAAGCGAGAGCGGAGGGACCTTCCGGTGGGGTGCGTCACTTAGGTACACCTAAGTGTGACCTGCGAAAACGCGGCTCACGTGCGCGTTGGAGAGGCGCTTCCCGGCAGCTCGCGAGGGGTGCGTTCCGGCCCTGCCGCCCACGGCCCCGCCTGCCGTTCGTACACTGCCGGACATGCGAGAAGAGCCCGCGGTCGACATCGTCGGCCTGGTCAAACGGTACGGCTCCAAGACCGCCGTCGACGGTCTCGACCTGTCCGTCGGCCGCGGCACCGTGAGCGCCGTCCTCGGACCCAACGGCGCCGGAAAGACCACCACCGTCGAGACCTGCGAGGGATATCGCCGCCCCGACGCCGGGACGGTCCGGATATTCGGCCTCGACCCGGTCGCGGACGCCGCGGCCCTGCGGCCTCGGGTGGGCGTCATGCTCCAGTCCGGAGGCGTTTATTCCGGCGCGCGCGCAGAAGAGATGCTGCGCCACACTGCCACCCTCCACGCCCATCCCCTGGACGTCACCGCTCTTATCGAGCGGCTCGGCCTCGGCTCCTGCGGCCGTACGACCTACCGGCGGCTCTCCGGCGGCCAGCAGCAGCGGCTCGCGCTCGCCATGGCCGTCGTCGGCCGCCCCGAGCTGGTCTTCCTCGACGAGCCCACCGCCGGACTCGACCCGCAGGCCCGCCGCGCCACCTGGGACCTCGTCCGCGATCTGCGCCGGGACGGTGTGACCGTCGTCCTGACCACGCACTACATGGACGAGGCCGAACAGCTCGCCGACCACGTCGCGATCATCGACGGCGGCAAGGTGATCGCCCAGGGCACCCCCGAGGAGCTGTGCCGCGGCGGCGCCGAGAACACCCTGCGCTTCTCCGGCCGCCCCGCGCTCGACCTGGCCTCGCTGCTCAAGGCGCTGCCCGTCGACAGCCAGGCCGCCGAGCTGGTCCCCGGCGGCTACCGGGTCACCGGCAAGGTCAACCCGCAGATGCTGGCCACCGTCACCTCCTGGTGCGCGCAGAACGGTGTGATGCCCGACCGCATCTCGGTCGAGCGGCACACCCTGGAGGACGTCTTCCTGGAGCTGACCGGTAAGGAGCTGCGCGCGTGACCGCCACAGGGACCTATCTCCCGAAGCCGGGGGCGGCACCGCTGCTCCGGATGATCCGCGCGCAGGCCGCGCTGGAGACCCGGATGCTGCTGCGCAACGGCGAACAGCTGCTGCTGACCGTCGTCATCCCGTCCCTCGTCCTGGTGCTCTTCAGCAGTGTCGACATCGTGGACACCGGCGACACAGGCGCTACCGGCGGCTCCGGGGACGCCGTCGACTTCCTCGCGCCCGGTGTGCTGGCGCTCGCCGTGCTGTCCACGGCCTTCACCGGACAGGCCATCGCGACCGGCTTCGAGCGGCGGTACGGCGTGCTCAAGCGGCTCGCCGTCTCCCCGATGCCCCGATGGGCGCTGATGGCCGCCAAGACGTGCGCGGTGCTGGTCACCGAGGTCCTGCAGATCGTGCTGCTGACCGCCATCGCCTTCGCGCTGGGCTGGTCGCCGCAGGGCAACCCGCTCGCCGTGGTGCTGCTGCTGATCCTCGGCACCGCCGCGTTCTCCGGGCTCGGGCTGCTGATGGCGGGCACCCTGAAGGCCGAGGCGACGCTCGCCGCCGCCAACCTCGTCTTCCTGCTGCTGCTCGTGGGCGGCGGGGTGATCGTGTCGCTGGACAAGTTCCCGGGCGCCGCGCGCGCCGTCCTGGAGCTGCTGCCGATCTCGGCGCTCTCCGGGGGCTTGCGGGACGTCCTCCAGGACGGGGCCGGGGTGCCCTGGCGCGACCTCGCCATCCTGGCCGTGTGGTCGGTGCTGGGGCTCGGGGCGGCGGCGCGCTTCTTCCGCTGGGAGTGAGCTTCTTCCGCCGGGAGTGAGGGGCCTTCCGGGGTAACGGGGACCCTCGTGAAAAGCTGCACAAGCTCCGTCCTACGATGTCCCCGTGCCGAATTCGCTGAATCCGTTCGAGCTGATCGCCCGGCGCTGGCAGCCCTCCGCGCGCTTCGTGGAGCGGGCGGCGCTGGCCACCGTGGTGATGTCCGTGGTCATCGTCATCACCGGCGGCGCGGTCCGGCTGACCGAGTCCGGGCTGGGCTGTGACACCTGGCCCAAGTGCACCTCCGGGAGCCTGACGCCCACCGCCGACATGGGCATCCACGGCGCCATCGAGTTCGGCAACCGCATGCTGACGTACGTGCTGTGCGCGTTCGTCGGCCTGCTGATCATCGCCGCGCGGGCCCGTCAGCCGGTGCGCCGCTCGATCACCCGGCTGGGCTGGGTCCAGTTCTGGCTGATCATGAGCAACGCGATCATCGGCGGCATCATCGTCCTGACCGGCCTGAACCCGTACATCGTCAGCTCGCACTTCCTGCTGGCCACCGCGCTCCTCACGGTCGCGATGGCGGTCTGGCAGCGCTCCCGCGAGGGCGACGGGGCGCCGCGCGACCTGGTGCCCCGGCCGGTGCGCCAGCTGACCTGGCTGCTGGTCGGCGCGACGCTGACGCTGATCCTGCTCGGCACCGTCGTCACCGGCTCAGGGCCGCACGCCGGAGACGCCCGCGAGGTGCACCGGATTCCGCTGGACTGGCAGGAGATCACCCAGCTGCACGTGGACTTCGTCTACATCGTGCTGGGCCTCACCGTCGCCCTGTGGTTCGTGCTGCGCGCCGTGCAGGCCCCGGCGGGCCCGCGCCGTGCGGTGCGCGACCTGCTGGCCGTACTGCTGCTCCAGGGCGTGATCGGATACGTCCAGTACTTCACGGGCCTGCCCGAAGTGGTCGTCGGCATCCACATGTTCGGGTCCTGCCTGGTGTGGATCGCGGTCCTGCGGGTGCTCTTCGCCCAGCGCGAGCGCCCCGCGCTCGCCGACGCCTCCGGCACCGGCCCGACCGGCGACCACGAAGCGATTCAGCCCGAGAGCCCGGCCGACCCCGAGCCGAACCCGAGCCCAGAGCCGAGCCCGAACGCGGACCCGGAGCCCGCGCCCGCGCCCGCCGCGTCCAGCCGGTAGACCCGGCGCGCCGTCCCGGCCGCCACCAGCCCGGCGATCCGCCGGGCCTCCGCCCCCGTACAGACGCCGTCGGCGACCCACTCGGCCGCCAGCCGGGCCATCGCCCGGCCGAACAGCCGGGCGGCGGTCACATACAGCTCGGGCAGCGCTCGGGCGCCGCTGGAGAACAGCAGCTTGCCGAACGGCGCCTCGCCCAGCGTCTCCGCGGGCTGCGGCCCCGCGTCCGCGTAGACGTGCGGGAACACCGCGGCGAGCTGGGCGGCGCGGCGGTGGTGCGGCCGGTCGGGCAGCAGGACGAGGTCGGTGCCGAACCCGGCAGTGGCGCGCAGGAAGCCGATCAGCGGCTGCGGATCGGCGCAGTGCAGCTGCACCGGCAGCCCGGTCGCCACCGCGCTCCACATCAGATGCTGCGCGAACACCGGGTCGGGCGCCCGGTTCCGTACCGGCCGCGCGGCCAGCCGCCGGGCCGCCGCGCGCCGCACCTCGCCCGGCTCTGGCGGGGTCTCGTCGCAGAAGGTGATGCCCAGCGCGAAGGCGGTGGCGTGCTGGGCGGCGGCGTACAGGGCCTCGGCGGTGTTGCCCAGGAAGGCGTCGACCGTCCCCGAGGTGTCCGCGACCTGCTCGGCCAGCGGTTCGAGCCGTACGACCTCATGGACCCGGCCGTCGGCGGCCGCCGCCAGCTCGGCGGCCGAGGTGAGGTCGCTCGGGGCGCCCGACTCCAGCAGCAGGGTGCCGATGCCCGCGCCGCGCAGCAGCAGCCGGGCGGCGCGGTAGGCACCCAGCTCACGGCGGCGGGCGAGATAGCGCACGGGCGTGCAGTGCGGCTCCAGGCCCAGCAGCGGCGGGCACCAGCGGCGTACGGCGAGCCCGGTCAAGCTGTCGAAGTACGTGGTCCCGGCCGGGGCCGGGCCCGATCCGGCGGCGGTGGCCAGATGCGTCTCGAACGAGCCGAGGCCCAGCTCGCCGTGGACCGTGCCGTGGCTGTGCTGATCGACCAGCGGCGGCAGCCCGAGGGTGCCCGGGGACCCGGTCGCCTCGTCCATCGCCGCCACCTCCTCGCCCTCCGGCATCGCAGGGCTTAACGCCCGGATGCCGCGCGAGGTGTCGCCGGTCGGGGTCCGGCGGTTCAGGTGTTGCGGGGGCCGCCCAGTTGGATACCGGCCATCCGCGTCCATTCGTAGCGGCCCGTGCGGACCTTCGCCGCGAGGTCGCCGTCGAAGTCGTCCTGGAGCGTGACCCCGGCGATCTCGACGGCGCGGCGGGCCGTCTCCTGGGAGCGGGCCACGAGGGTGCCCCACTCGCCGTTGGCGCCCACCAGGGCGATCCGGACGGTGCCCCGGCCGATGTGGGCGAGCTGGCCCTCGGCGCTGCCGCCGTGGCTCTTGGCGAAGGCCGTGATCTGGTGGGCGAGGCGCTGGGCCCGCTTCTCGTCCTTCGGGGACGCCTGCGTGGTTTCTGCCATACCACCGATGCTACCCGCCGGTAATTACGGCCGGAAGGGGATCACCAGAGGAACCGGAAGGGGATCACCGCAGGAAGGGGTCCACCGCGACGGCGACGAAGAGCAGCGAGACATAGGTGATGGACCAGTGGAACAGCCGCATCTCCTTGAGCTTCGCGCCGGTGACCTCGGCCCGGGCGCGCGCCTGGAGCCCGTGCGCCTCCTTGAGCCAGAACGCGCCCAGCACGGTCGCCACGACCGGGTAGAACCAGCCGGTGTAGCCGAGCGGCCACAGCAGCAGCGAGACGCCGACCATGGCCCAGCTGTAGAGGACGATCTGCCGGGCGACCGCCTTGTTGCCCGCGATGACGGGCAGCATCGGCACGCTCGCCCGCTCGTAGTCCTCCTTGACCTTCATCGACAGCGGCCAGTAGTGCGGCGGCGTCCAGAAGAAGATGACCAGGAAGAGGATCACCGCGGCCCAGGAGACCTCATTGGTGACCGACGACCATCCGATGAGCACCGGCATGCAGCCCGCGATGCCGCCCCACACGATGTTCTGCGAGGTACGCCGCTTGAGCCACATCGTGTAGACGACGACGTAGAAGATCAGCGCACCGAGTGCCAGCATCGAGGACAGCGGGTTGACGAGAACCCAGAACCAGGCCGTGGACCCGATGGCGAGCGCGAAGGCAAAGACCAGGCACTCGACCGGCGACACCATGCCGGTGACCAGTGGACGCTGCGACGTACGGTCCATCATCGCGTCGATGTCCCGGTCGTAGTACATGTTGAACGCGGCGGCGCCACCGGCGGACAGATAGCCGCCTACGCAGGTCGCCAGGACCAGCCACAGATCCGGGACGCCCTGAGCGGCCAGGAACATGACCGGCACCGTGGTCATCAGCAGCAGTTCGATGACGCGCGGCTTGGTCAGCGTCACGAACGCCTTGACCCGGGCCCCGAGCGGCCGGCGGCCTGGAAGCCGCTGCCCGAGGCTCGATTCGCTCGTTTCGAGCACCCCCGCAGGACGGGATTCGACGGCCGTCACGCACACCCCTGGTGGAAGCAAGAACCAGCAAGCACCGGAGATGAAACCCCGGTAAAGACTTGCGCGTACCACGCCACTCTAGACGTAGCGGATACGCCGCTCGCCGCCGGGGTCGGCTCGTGTTGATGCCCCTCGAAGACCTGCGCGGACACCCCGTACAACTTCCGGAACGCCGTATTCCATGACCCCCGGAGAGAACTCCGATGGAATGCCACGACCTTGAGATTCGTTCCCTTAGTCGTTGAGTGGAACTCGAAAAGATGACCGTTCTTACAGGGGTAGGCTCGACCTCGCCGGTGTGCACACGGTCACCGGACAGCGACATTGTGGAGAGGAGCCCTGACTCAGGGTGAGCAACAAGCCGACTACCACAGACCTTGAATGGACCGATCTGGATCAGCGGGCCGTTGACACCGCCCGCGTCCTGGCCATGGACTCCGTACAGAAGGTCGGTAACGGCCACCCTGGCACGGCCATGAGTCTGGCGCCCGCCGCCTACCTTCTCTTCCAGAAGCTCATGCGGCACGACCCCTCCGACGCGGACTGGGCGGGCCGGGACCGGTTCGTCCTCTCCCCCGGGCACACGAGCCTCACCCTGTACGTGCAGCTCTACCTGGCGGGCTTCGGCCTTGAGCTGGAGGACCTGAAGTCCTTCCGTACCTGGGGCAGCCTCACCCCGGGCCACCCGGAGTACGGCCACACCAGGGGCGTGGAGACCACGACCGGCCCGCTCGGCCAGGGCGTCGCGAACGCGGTGGGCATGGCCATGGCCGCCCGCTACGAGCGTGGGCTGTTCGACCCGGAGGCGCCCGAGGGCGCCTCCCCGTTCGACCACACCATCTGGGCGATCGTCTCCGACGGCGACCTGGAGGAGGGCATCTCCGCCGAGGCGTCCTCGCTGGCCGGTCACCAGAAGCTGGGCAACATCGTCGCGCTGTACGACGACAACCACATCTCCATCGAGGGCGACACCGCCACCGCGCTGTCCGAGGACGTGCTGAAGCGGTACGAGGCGTACGGCTGGCATGTCCAGCGCATCGAGCAGGCGGCCAGCGGCGACTTCGACATCGAGCAGCTGTACGCGGCGCTCAAGGCGGCGCAGGACGAGACCGAGCGCCCCTCGATCATCGCCGCGCGCACGATCATCGCCTGGCCCGCCCCGAACGCGCAGAACACCGAGGCCTCCCACGGCTCCGCGCTCGGCGCCGACGAGGTCGCCGCCACCAAGCGGGTCCTGGGCTTCGACCCCGAGCAGCACTTCCAGGTCGACACCGAGGTCATCAACCACACCCGCGGCCTGGTCGACCGCGCCCGCGAGGCGCACGCCGCCTGGGACAAGACACTCCAGGAGTGGCGCAACAACAACCCCGCGCGCGCCGCCGAGTTCGACCGCGTCACCGCCGGTGAGCTGCCGGAGGGCTGGGAGAGCGCGCTGCCGGTCTTCGAGGCGGGCAAGGACGTCGCCACCCGCAAGGCGTCCGGCCAGGTGCTCAAGGCGCTCGGCGGAGTGATCCCGGAGCTGTGGGGCGGCTCGGCCGACCTCGCCGGTTCCAACAACACCACGATCGACGCGTCCTCGTCCTTCCTCCCCAAGGACAACCCGCTGCCGGAGGCCGACCCATACGGGCGGACGATCCACTTCGGCATCCGCGAGCACGCCATGGGCTCGACCATGAACGGCATCGCGCTGCACGGCAACACCCGTGTCTACGGCGGCACGTTCCTCGTCTTCTCCGACTACATGCGCCCGGCCGTGCGGCTGGCCGCGCTGATGAAGCTGCCGGTCACCTACGTGTGGACGCACGACTCCATCGGCCTCGGCGAGGACGGCCCCACCCACCAGCCGGTCGAGCACCTGTCCGCGCTGCGCGCCATCCCGGGCCTGAACATCGTGCGCCCGGCCGACGCCAACGAGACCGTCGTCGCCTGGCGCGAGATCACCCGCCGCCACAACGACAACCCGGCCCCGCACGGCCTGGCCCTCACCCGGCAGAACGTGCCGACGTACGAGGCCGACGAGGACGCCGCCAAGGGTGGTTACGTCCTGTTCGAGGCCGAGGGCGGCCAGCCGCAGGTGATCCTGATCGGCACCGGCTCCGAGGTCCAGCTCGCCGTCGAGGCGCGCGAGCGGCTGCAGGCGGCCGGGGTGCCGACCCGCGTCGTCTCGATGCCCTCGATCGAGTGGTTCGAAGAGCAGGACAAGGGGTACCGCGACAGCGTGCTGCCGCCGTCCGTGAAGGCTCGTGTGGCCGTCGAGGCCGGCATCGGCCTGACCTGGTACCGCTACGTCGGCGAGGCGGGCCGCATCGTCTCGCTGGAGCACTTCGGCGCGTCCGCCGACTACAAGGTGCTCTACCGGGAGTTCGGCCTGACCGCCGACGCCGTGGTGACCGCCGCCCGCGAGTCCCTGGACGCCGCCGGGCGGTGACGCCCGCATCCGACTTGAACAGCGACGAGCAACAGGAGACACACCCCATGACAGACGCACTCAAGCGGCTGGCCGACGAAGGCGTCGCGATCTGGCTCGACGACCTCTCCCGGAAGCGGATCACCTCCGGCAACCTCGCCGAACTGATCGACCAGCAGCATGTCGTCGGCGTCACCACCAACCCGTCGATCTTCCAGAAGGCGATCTCCGGCGGCGACGGTTACGAGCAGCAGCTCGCCGACCTCGCGGCCCGCAAGGTCACCGTCGAGGAAGCCGTCCGCATGATCACCACGGCCGACGTCCGCGACGCGGCCGACATCCTGCGCCCGGTGTACGACGCGACCGGCGGCCAGGACGGCCGGGTCTCCATCGAGGTCGACCCGCGGCTGGCCCACAACACGGCCGCCACCGTCGCCGAGGCCAAGCAGCTCGCCTGGCTGGTGGACCGCCCGAACACCTTCATCAAGATCCCGGCCACCCTGGCGGGACTTCCGGCGATCACCGAGGTGATCGGCCTGGGCATCAGCGTCAACGTCACGCTGATCTTCTCCCTGGAGCGCTACCGCGCGGTCATGGACGCCTACCTGGCCGGTCTGGAGAAGGCCAAGGCCGCCGGTCTCGACCTCTCCAAGATCCACTCGGTGGCGTCCTTCTTCGTGTCCCGGGTGGACACCGAGATCGACAAGCGCATCGACAAGTCCGGCACCGACGAGGCCAAGGCGCTGCGCGGCAAGGCCGCCCTGGCCAACGCCCGGCTCGCCTTCCAGGCCTACGAGGACGTCTTCGCCTCCGAGCGCTGGGACGTCCTGGACCGGGCGAGCGCCAACAAGCAGCGTCCGCTGTGGGCCTCGACCGGCGTCAAGGACCCGGCGTACAAGGACACGATGTACGTCGACGAGCTGGTCGCCCCGGCCACCGTCAACACCATGCCCGAGGCCACCCTCGACGCGGTCGCCGACCACGGCGACATCAAGGGCAACACCGTGGCCGGTGGCTACGAGCAGGCCAAGGCGGACATCGAGGCCCTGGCCTCCATCGGCGTCTCGTACGACGAGGTCGTGGGGCTTCTGGAGGACGAGGGCGTCGAGAAGTTCGAGGCGTCCTGGAACGACCTGCTGAAGTCCACTGAGGCGGAGCTGAACCGCCTCGCACCGTCGGAGGCGTGAACACGTTGACCACCAGCAGCAATCCGCTGCGTGACCCGAAGGACCGGCGGCTCCCGCGCATCGCGGGGCCGTCCGGCCTGGTCATCTTCGGTGTCACGGGAGACTTGTCCCGCAAGAAGCTGATGCCCGCCGTCTACGACCTGGCCAACCGCGGCCTGCTGCCGCCGGGCTTCTCGCTCGTCGGCTTCGCCCGGCGCGACTGGGAGAACGAGGACTTCGCCCAGGTCGTCCACGACGCGGTCAAGGAACACGCGCGGACCCCGTTCCGCGAAGAGGTCTGGCAGCAGCTCGCCGAGGGATTCCGCTTCGTACCCGGGGAGTTCTCCGACGACGAGGCGTTCGAGAAGCTGAAGGCGACCATAGAAGAGCTGGACAAGGCCCGGGGTACCGGCGGCAACTTCGCCTTCTACCTCTCCGTTCCGCCCAAGTTCTTCCCCAACGTGGTGCAGCAGCTCAAGAAGCACGGGCTGTCCGACGGGCAGAACCACTCCTGGCGGCGCGCCGTCATCGAGAAGCCCTTCGGCCACGACCTGAAGAGCGCCCAGGAGCTGAACCAGGTCGTCCACGAGGTCTTCCGGCCCAGCGACGTCTTCCGGATCGACCACTACCTGGGCAAGGAGACGGTTCAGAACATCCTGGCGCTGCGCTTCGCCAACACCATGTTCGAGCCGCTGTGGAACCGTTCGTACGTCGACCACGTACAGATCACCATGGCCGAGGACATCGGCATCGGCGGCCGCGCCGGGTACTACGACGGCATCGGCGCCGCCCGGGACGTCATCCAGAACCACCTGCTCCAGCTGCTCGCCCTGACCGCCATGGAGGAGCCCGCCTCCTTCGACGCCAAGGCGCTGGTCACCGAGAAGCTGAAGGTCCTCACCGCCGTCAAGCTCCCGCGCGAACTGGGCAAGCACACCGTGCGCGGCCAGTACGCGCACGGCTGGCAGGGCGGTCAGGAGGTGCGCGGCTACCTCGAAGAGGACGGCATCGACTCGCAGTCGAAGACCGACACCTACGCCGCGGTCAAGCTGGAGATCGACAACCGCCGCTGGGCGGGCGTCCCGTTCTACCTGCGCACCGGCAAGCGGCTGGGGCGCCGGGTCACCGAGATCGCCGTCGTCTTCCAGCGCGCCCCGCACTCCCCCTTCGACGCCACCGACACCCAAGAGCTGGGGCAGAACGCCCTGGTCATCCGGGTGCAGCCGGACGAGGGCGTCACCATCCGGTTCGGCTCCAAGGTGCCCGGCACCTCCATGGAGATCCGCGATGTGACGATGGACTTCCAGTACGGCGAGTCCTTCACCGAGTCCAGCCCCGAGGCGTACGAGCGGCTGCTGCTCGACGTCCTGCTGGGCGACGCGAACCTCTTCCCGCGCCACCAGGAGGTGGAGGAGTCCTGGCGGATCCTCGATCCGATCGAGGACTACTGGGACAAGCACGGGAAGCCCGAGCAGTACACGGCCGGAACCTGGGGGCCGAAGGCCGCGGACGAGATGCTCGCACGAGACGGACGGAGCTGGCGGCGGCCATGAACATCGATCTCACGGACACCACGTCCAGCCGGATCAACTCCGCTCTGGTCCAGGCGCGCCGGGCCACCGGCACCCCGGCCGTGGGCATGGTGCTCACCCTCGTCATCGTCACCGACGAGGGCAACCACTACGACGCGCTGCGGGCCGCGAGCGAGGCGTCCAAGGAGCACCCCTCGCGCATCCTGGTCGTCATCAAGCGGCCCGGCCGCTCGCCGCGCGACCGCAAGATGGCCCGGATGGACGCCGAGGTCCGGGTCGGCGGCGAGACCGGCACCGGTGAGACGGTCCTGCTGCGGCTCCACGGCGAACTGGCCAACCACGCCTACTCGGTGGTCCTGCCGCTGCTGCTGCCGGACGCTCCGGTCGTGGTGTGGTGGCCCGAGGACCCGCCGGAGCACCCCGCCAAGGACCTGCTGGGGCAGCTGGCCCAGCGCCGCATCACCGACGCCCAGGCCACCGAGGACCCGGTCGGCACGCTGAGCCTGCGGGCCGAGACGTACACCCCGGGCGACACCGACCTGGCGTGGACCCGGATCACCCCGTGGCGCAGTGTGCTGGCGGCCGCGCTGGACCAGAAGCACTCGAAGATCACCTCCGCGGTCGTGGAGGGCGAGGCGTACAACCCGAGCAGCGAACTGCTCGCGCTGTGGCTCGCCGAGCGGCTGCGGGTGCCGGTCGACCGGCAGATCTCCGAGGGCCCGGGGCTGACCGCGGTGCGGCTGGAGACGGCCGACGGCGTGATCTGCCTGGACCGGGCCGATGGAGCCCTCGCCGAGCTGGCCATGCCGGGCCAGCCGGACCGGCATGTCGCGCTGCAGCGGCGGGAGGTGTCGGAGCTGATCGCCGAGGAGCTGCGCCGTCTGGACCCGGACGAGATGTACGCGATCTCGGTGAAGTACGGCGTGAACAAGCTGAACGGCGGCGGTAAGGCCGAGCACAGCGCTGCGGCTGGTGGCGGTGGCACGGCCACCGCGACCGCCGAGGCGCCGCCCGCGCCCCCGGCCCCGCCCCGGCCGCCGCTGCCGACGCGGGACCCGGGCACGGCTCCGTCCCCGACGAACACCCCCGCCCCGCCGCAGGCCCCGGCCCCTCCGGCCACACCGGCCCCGGCTGCCCCTTCGGCCCCTCAGGCCCCTCAGGCACCGAAGCCCTCGGACCTGAAGCCGGGCGCCAAGACGGAGGGAAAGCCGGACGGGAAGGCAGCGGGAAACGGCGGGAAGGGGGACAAGTGACCGCCCCGCAGGTCGTCGTCCACCGCGACAAGGAGCTGATGGCCCAGGCGGCCGCGGCCCGGCTGATCACGAAGATCGTCGACGCCCAGGCCGCCCGGGGCTCCGCCTCCGTCGTCCTGACCGGCGGCCGCAACGGCAACGGCCTGCTGGCGGCCCTCGCCACGTCCCCCGCGCGCGACGCGGTGGACTGGTCGCGGCTGGACCTGTGGTGGGGCGACGAGCGCTTCCTGCCGGACGGCCACCCCGACCGCAACGTCACCCAGGCCCGGGAGGCGCTGCTGGACACGGTGGACCTGGACCCGGCGCGGGTGCACCCGATGCCCGCGTCCGACGGTCCGCACGGCGGCGATGTGGAGGCCGCCGCGGAGGCGTACGGCATCGAGCTGGGCCGCGCCGCGCGGCCGGAGAACCACGGCGCGGCGCCGACGTTCGACGTATTGCTGCTGGGCGTCGGGCCGGACACCCATGTGGCCTCGCTCTTCCCCGAGCTGCCCGCCGTCCGGGAGACCGAGCGGACGGTGGTCGCGGTGCGCGGAGCGCCCAAGCCGCCGCCCACCCGGGTCTCGCTGACCCTGCCCGCGATCCGCGCGGCGCGGGAGGTGTGGCTGCTGGCCGCCGGTGAGGACAAGGCGAAGGCGGTGACCATCGCCCTGTCGGGCGCCGGGGAGATCCAGGCCCCGGCGGCGGGCGCGTACGGCCGCAGCCGCACCCTGTGGCTGCTGGACCGGGCCGCGGCGAGCGGTCTGCCGCGCGAGCTGTACCCCCCGGCCTCGCCGTAGGGCTCTTTTCATACAGCGATCCCCCGTGCGCCGCGAGCGCACGGGGGATCGCTGTACGCGCGGGCCCTCAGCGGTCGCGCAGCGAGCGGTACGTGGCGACGAGACGCGCCGTCGAGGCGTCGAGCCCCGGCACCTCGGCGCCCTCGGTCAGCGCGGGCTCGACCCGCTTGGCCAGCACCTTGCCCAGCTCGACGCCCCACTGGTCGAACGAGTCGATGTTCCAGATGGCGCCCTGGACGAACACCTTGTGCTCGTAGAGCGCGACCAGCTGGCCGAGCACGGACGGGCTCAGCTCGGCGGCCAGGATGGTGGTCGTGGGGCGGTTGCCCTGGAAGGTCTTGTGCGGCACCAGCTCCGCGGGCACGCCCTCGGCGGCGACCTCTTCCGGCGTCTTGCCGAAGGCCAGCGCCTGCCCCTGGGCGAAGAGGTTGGCCATCAGCAGATCGTGCTGGGCGACCAACCCGGGACGCAGGTCGTCCACCGGCTTGGCGAAGCCGATCAGATCGGCCGGGATCAGCTTGGTGCCCTGGTGGAGCAGCTGGTAGTAGGCGTGCTGGCCGTTGGTGCCGGGGGTGCCCCAGACCACCGGGCCGGTCTGCCAGTCGACCGGCTCGCCCTCCCGGTCCACCGACTTGCCGTTGGACTCCATGTCCAACTGCTGGAGGTAGGCGGTGAACTTGGACAGGTAGTGGCTGTAGGGCAGGACGGCGTGCGCCTGGGCGTCGTGGAAGTCGCCGTACCAGACGCCCAGCAGGCCGAGCAGCAGCGGTACGTTCTGCTCGGGCGGGGCGGTGGTGAAGTGCTCGTCCACCAGATGGAACCCGGCCAGCATCTCGCGGAAGCAGTCCGGTCCGATGGCGACCATCAGGGCGAGGCCGATCGCCGAGTCGTAGGAGTACCGCCCGCCGACCCAGTCCCAGAACTCGAACATGTTGTCCGTGTTGATGCCGAACTCGGCGACCTTCTCCGCGTTGGTCGACACCGCCACGAAGTGCTTCGCGACGGCCTCGTCACCGGCCCCCAGCCCGCTCAGCAGCCACTCGCGGGCGGAGACGGCGTTGGTGATGGTCTCGATGGTGGTGAAGGTCTTGGAGGCGACGATGAACAGCGTTTCCGCCGGGTCCAGGTCGCGCACCGCCTCATGGAGATCGGCGCCGTCCACATTGGAGACGAAGCGGAACACCAGCTCGCGGTCGGTGTAGGCGCGCAGCGCCTCGTACGCCATCGCCGGGCCCAGATCGGAGCCGCCGATGCCGATGTTGACGATGTTCTTGATGGGCTTGCCGGTGTGGCCGTGCCAGTCGCGGGACCGGATGCGGTCGGCGAATACGCTCATCTTGGTGAGGACCGCGTGGACCTCGGGGACGACGTCCTCGCCGTCCACCGTGATGACCGCCGAGCGGGGCGCGCGCAGCGCGGTGTGGAGCACGGCGCGGTTCTCGGTGGTGTTGATCTTCTCGCCGCGGAACATCGCGTCCCGCAGCCCGGCCACTCCGGTCGCCCGCGCCAGCTCCCGCAGCAACCGCAGCGTCTCGTCCGTCACCAGGTGCTTGGAGTAGTCGACATGGAGATCGCCGACCTGGAGCGAGAGCCTGCTGGCGCGCTCCGGGTCGTTTGCGAACAGCTCGCGCAGCTGCGCGTCGCCCAGCGCCTTGCGGTGCTCGGCCAGCGCGTTCCACTCCGGCAGCTGATCGAGCCTGGTGCGGCCTTCTGCGTTCATCTCGGACATCAGCCCACTTCTCATCGGTGCCTGGCCCCCGTTGGCCACCAACCTAATTGATGACGGTCCGCATTCCGGGCACGAGGGCCAGCACCCCGCCCGCGACGAGCACGGCGCACCCCAGCGCGGGCACGTTCAGTCCCCAGGCGGCGGCTATCACCCCGCCGAGCAGCGCGCCGACCGGGGAGCCCGCGATGGACAGCGTGCGGAAAGCGGAGGTGACCCGGCCGAGCAGGTCGGCGGGGCTGCGCCGCTGGGTCATCGTCACCTCGGTGACGTTCCATATGATCCCCGCGAAGGCGAACACCCCCATGGCGGCGATGGCGGCCGCCAGGCTCCGTATCGTGCCGAGCGCGACCAGGGCACCGGTCTGCGCGGCTCCGCACAGCACCAGCGCGCGGTACTCCC
Organism: Streptomyces sp. NPDC001700; assembly: GCF_053596435.1. NCBI lineage: Bacteria > Bacillati > Actinomycetota > Actinomycetes > Kitasatosporales > Streptomycetaceae > Streptomyces > Streptomyces sp. NPDC001700. The sequence goes on along the minus strand of NZ_JBSFGE010000001.1, from coordinate 590,411 downwards.
CCAGCCGCTCGGCGACCCGCGCGGCCACCAGCCCCCCGGCCACGCTGCCGATCCCGTACGCCGTGATGACCACCGCGTACCCGGTGTTCCCGGCGTCCAGCCAGCCGGTGACGTGCAGCACCAGGGCGGCGATGAGCGCGCCGATGCCGATATTGCACAGGGTGGTGGAGACGCACAGCCCCCGCAGCGCCCGGTCCCGCCACAGCACACCGATGCCCTCGGCGATGTCCCGGCGCAGCGATCCGCCGGACGGGCGCGGGGCGCGCTCCGGGGCGGCCGCGCCGAGGGAGGCTATGAGCAGCGCGGCGACGAGATAGGTGGCCGCGTCCGCCGCGTACGGCATGGCGACGCCAAGCCCCAGCAGCACGGGCACCAGCGGGGCGCCCACGAACCGGCCCATGACCTCCTGCCCGGTCATCAGCCGGGCGTTGGCCCGGCTCAGCGCCGCCCGCTCCACGACGGACGGCAGCAGGGCCGTCGCGGCGTTGTCGAAGAGGGTCTGCAGAGTGGTGAGGGCGAAGGCGAGCGCGAGCAGCAGCCCGATCGTGGCGTGGCCCAGCCAGACGGCGACCGCGAACCCGCCCATCAGGACGGCCCGTATCCCGTCCACCACCCACATCGCCCGCCGCTGGTCCACCCGGTCGGCGATGGCCCCGCCGAGCAGGCCGAACAGCAGCCAGGGCAGGAAGCCGCACGCGGTCACGAGCGACACCAGCACCGGCGAATCGGTCAGCGACACGGCCAGCAGCGGCAGTGCCGCGCCGCGTAACGCGTCACCGAAGCGGGAGATCACCGCGGCGGTCCACAGCCGCCCGAATCCCCCGCGCCAGGCGGGCACCGCCGCCTGCTCCCCGCCCCGTCGCATCAGCATGCGAAAAACCGTAGCCCGCACCACTGACAACGGGTCCTGAGCAGCGGTCCCTGAGCAGCGGGTCCACGACAACGGCCCGGTCGGGCACCCCTGATGGGTACCTGACCGGGCCGTCGTTCGCGCGCTGTCGCCGGGTGTCCGGGCTCGGCTCAGATCTCGCCGCGGAGCTTGGCGAGCGCCTCGGCGAGGATCGCCTCACCGTCGGCGTCGCTGCGCCGCTCGCGCACATAGGCGAGGTGGGTCTTGTACGGCTCGGTGCGGGGCGGGTCCGGCGGGTTCTCCCGGTCCTTGCCGGCCGGGAAGCCACAGCGGGGGCAGTCCCACGTCTCCGGGATCTGCGCGTCGCTGGCAAAGCTCGGCACGGTCTCATGCCCGTTCGAGCACCAGAAGGAGATGCGCAGACGCGGCGCCGATTCGCCTCGCTCGGCTTCTCCCATCGGCCCCGCTCCGACCCGACTTCCACGGATCGCGTTGCCACTTGCCACGGTCGTAACTCCCTGCGTGATGGTGCCGCGAAGCATCGAATGGCGGCCCCGCTGCCCGGCGCCCCAGACTACGAAAGGCCCAACGCGCGTCCATCGAGAGGAGTTACACCCGCCCTTGAGGACGCCACCCCATGATAGGCCGCGAATCAGCCGCACTGACGACGGTACGTCAGTTATGGGGCCGGATTCGGGCCTCGATCGCGCTTTGGTCGAACGTCAGTCGAGCTTCATCAACAGGCCGAGCACGACGATGACGACGAACCACAGCAACCCGACCACGATGGTAATGCGGTCCAGGTTGCGCTCAGCGACCGAAGAGCCACCGACGGAGGACTGCATTCCGCCACCGAACATGTCGGACAGACCCCCGCCCTTCCCCTTGTGCATGAGCACCAGCATCATCATCAAAAGGCTCAAGACGATGAGGGCGATCGAAAACCCCATGATCACAGCTGGACCAACTCTCTCGGGCTCGTTACGGACGGTTTCTTACGGGAGACGGGGGCCGGGCGGCACATTTCGCGCCACCACGACCCCCGACAGAGTACGACGAGCCCCGGCTCAGGGCCTACTCACTGGTCGCGGAATCGAACGATCTTGACGAATTCGTCCGCGTCCAGCGCCGCGCCGCCGATCAGGGCGCCGTCCACATCCGGCTGCGCCATGATCGCCGCCACATTGCCGGACTTCACCGAGCCGCCGTACTGGATCCGGACCTTGTCGGCCAGCTCCTGGCTGTACAGCTCGGCCAGCCGGCCGCGGATGGCCCCGCAGACCTCCTGGGCGTCCTCGGGGGTGGCGACCTCGCCGGTGCCGATCGCCCAGACCGGCTCGTACGCGATCACGATCGTCTCGGCCTGCTCGGCCGGGACGTCCTTGAGGGCGCCGTCCAGCTGCGCGAGGGTGTACGCCACCTGGTTGCCCGCCTTGCGGATGTCCAGGCCCTCGCCCACGCACAGGATGGGGGTGAGGTCGTTCCGGAAGGCCGCCTTCACCTTGCCGTTGCAGATCTCGTCCGTCTCGTCGTGGTACTGACGGCGCTCCGAGTGACCGATGGCCACATAGGTGCACTTCAGCTTGGAGAGCATCGGACCGGAGATCTCGCCCGTGTACGCGCCGGAGTCGTGCGCGGAGAGGTCCTGGGCGCCGTACTTGATCTTCAGCTTGTCGCCGTCGACCAGGGTCTGCACCGACCGCAGATCGGTGAAGGGCGGCAGAACCGCGACCTCGACGGCCTCGTAGTCCTTGTCGGCGAGCGCGAAGGCGAGCTTCTGGACGTGGGCGATGGCCTCGAGGTGGTTGAGGTTCATCTTCCAGTTGCCCGCCATCAGCGGGGTGCGGTCACTCACGGTGTTCAGTCCTCCAGTGCGGCGAGGCCGGGGAGCGTCTTGCCCTCGAGGTATTCGAGGCTCGCTCCGCCGCCGGTCGAGATATGGCCGAAAGCGGATTCGTCGAAGCCCAGGATCCGGACGGCCGCGGCGGAGTCACCGCCGCCCACCACCGTGAAGGCGGGGCTGTCGAGAAGCGCCTGGGCCACGGCCTTGGTGCCGTCGGCGTAGTCGGGGTGCTCGAAGACGCCCATCGGGCCGTTCCAGAAGACGGTGGCCGTGTCGGCGAGCTTCGAGGCGTACAGCTTGCGGGAGTCCGGACCGATGTCCAGACCCTCCAGGTCGGCCGGGATGGCCTCCGCGGAGACGACCTGCGGATGCGCCGGGGCCTTGGTCTTGAGGTCCGGGAACCCGTCGGCGGCGAGGACGTCGACCGGCAGGACGAACTCCACGCCCAGCTCCTCCGCCCGCCGCAGATAGCCCTGGACGACCGGGACCTGGTCCTCCTGGAGCAGCGACTTGCCGACCTCGTGGCCCTGGGCCTTGAGGAAGGTGTACGCCATGCCGCCGCCGATCAGGATGCGGTCGGCCTTCTCCAGCAGGTGCTCGATGACGCCGAGCTTGTCGGAGACCTTGGCGCCGCCGAGGACCACCGCGTACGGCCGCTGGACGTCCTCGGTGAGCTTCTTGAGGACGGAGACCTCGGTGGCGATCAGACCGCCCGCGGCGTGCGGCAGCCGCGCCGGGAGGTCGTACACGGAGGCGTGCTTGCGGTGCACCGCGCCGAAGCCGTCGCCCACGTAGAGGTCGGCGAGGGCGGCGAGCTGGTCGGCGAACGCGCCGCGCTCGGCGTCGTCCTTGGCCGTCTCACCGGCGTTGAAGCGCAGGTTCTCCAGCACCGCGACCTCGCCGGCGGCGAGCCCCGCGACGGTGGCGCGGGCGCTGTCGTCCACGGTGTCCGTCGCGAACGCGACCTGCTTGCCGAGGAGTTCGCCGAGCCGCCGGGCGACCGGGGCGAGCGAGAACCGCGGGTCGGGCTCGCCCTTGGGGCGGCCGAGGTGCGAGGCGACGACCACCTTGGCGCCCGCGTTCAGGAGCGCGGTGATGGTCGGCACGGCGGCGCGGATCCGGCCGTCGTCGGTGATCGTCTCGCCGTCGAGCGGGACGTTCAGGTCGGCGCGGACGAAGACCCGCCGCCCCTCGACCTGGAGATCGTCAATCGTCTTCACAGAGTGACTCCTTGTTCATGGCACGGACCCATGGCTCGGGATCCATTGCACCGGGCCCACGGCACGGGGCCCGTTACGACGTGTGCCGTAGCGGGCCCCGTTCCTGGCTCATCGCGGCAGGGTCAGAGCCGGCCGCCGACGTAGACGGTCAGGTCGACGAGACGGTTGGAGTAGCCCCACTCGTTGTCGTACCAGCCGACGACCTTGACCTGCTTGCCCTGAACCATGGTCAGGGAGGAGTCGAAGGTGCAGGACGCCGGCCAGTTGACGATGTCCGAGGAGACGATCGCGTCCTCGGTGTACTCCAGGACGCCCTTGAGCTGACCCTCGGCGGCCTTCTGGAAGGCGGTGTTGATCTCGTCCTTGGTGACCTCGCGGTCCAGCTCCAGCACCAGGTCGGTGACCGAGCCGGTGGGGACCGGGACGCGCATCGCGATGCCGTCCAGCTTGCCCTTGAGCTGCGGCAGGACCAGCGCGGTGGCCTTGGCGGCGCCCGTGGAGGTCGGGATGATGTTCTCCGCGGCGGAGCGGGCGCGGCGCAGGTCCTTGTGCGGGAAGTCCAGGATCCGCTGGTCGTTGGTGTACGCGTGGACGGTCGTCATCATGCCCTTGACGATGCCGAAGTTCTCGTCGAGAACCTTGGCCATCGGCGCCACACAGTTGGTGGTACACGAGGCGTTGGAGATGACGTCGTGGTTGGCGGCGTCGTACTTGTCCTGGTTGACGCCCATCACGATCGTGATGTCCTCGTCCTTGGCGGGCGCGGAGATCAGGACCTTCTTGGCGCCCGCGGCCAGGTGCTTGGCCGCGTCGTCACGCTTGGTGAAGATGCCGGTGGACTCGACGACGATGTCGGCCCCCAGCTCTCCCCACGGAAGGGCGGCCGGGTCGCGCTCGGCCATGGTCTTGAAGGTCTGGTTGCCGACCGTGATGGTGTCCTCGGTGTGGCTGACCTCGTACTTCAGCCGTCCGAGGATCGAGTCGTACTTGAGCAGGTGCACCAGGGTGGCATTGTCGGTCAGGTCGTTGACACCGACGATCTCGATGTCCGCGCCCTGCTCCAGGAGCGCGCGGAAATAGTTGCGACCGATGCGGCCAAAGCCGTTGATGCCTACGCGGATCGTCACGAACCGATCTCCTCGTTGGTGTGCCGGTCTGGACGCCGGCGAGCTGTATGGGATGTCCCCGACCGCCTCCGACCCTACCGCTATCACGGAACGTGCGTGACATTGGCGGTCGGCGGCCCACAACCACCGGAAAGGGGCATGGGCCGCCGACTCAGTCACGTTCTGTCACCCTGTGTCAACGGCGCAGCGCACGCAGCGCACCGCGTACGAGCCGCTCCCGCTGGGCGTCGTCCTTCACGTGTTCCAGACCGAAGCCGAGCAGCACGGTGTCCCGTGTGGTGACCCCGGCCGAGGTGCGGAACAGCTCCTTCGAGCGCGTCCAGTCCGCCGCGTTGACGGGGCTGCCCTCCGGCGCCCCCGGCACCGACCAGGGCCCGAGCGCCGTCTCGAAGCCCTCGTTGTCCCGGGTGCCGCCGCCGGTGACGAGCGCGGTGCTGTCGACGAAGGCGCCGCGCCCGGCCGCACTCGAATCGGTGACGTAGGAGAGGGCCAGTTCGACCTTCTCGCCCGCGTAGCGGCTCAGGTCCAGGGAGACCGGCGTCCAGCCGCCGGAGGAGCCCGTGAAGCTGTTCCAGGCGCCCGTGGTGCCCTGGGCGCGGCAGCCGTCGTCCGCGGCGGTCAGATAGCGCTTGAGGAACGGGTGGGTGGTCAGCAGGAAGCCCGCCTCGCACTCGGTCGGGACCTGGTCCGAGCTGGCGCCGCCCGCGTCCGGCAGCGTGGTCCAGTCATCCTGGCCCGTGGTGTGCGCCTCGGCGATCACATGGTCGTAGCCGGGCTCGGTGTCGTAGCTGAGCCGGAAGGTCAGGCTCGGCTTGTCCTCGGCGCTCACCCCGGTGAGGTCGACGGTGCGGGACAGCCGCATCCAGGCGCTGTTGCGGTGGACGGCGGCGGCCATCCACTCGCCCTCGTAGGGCTGGTACGGGGTGCGCGCGCCGGAGTACGCGCCCGCGCCCGCGCTGCGGAACTGCGGGAAGTCCTCCGGCGGCAGTACATCGGAGGTGACGGTGTAGGCGCCCGAGGCGTCCAGGGGGTTGCCGGGCGCGTCGCCGAGCGCCGCGGCGGCGCCGTCGAGCGCCCCGGCGCCCTCGTACGCGGTCGGCGACTTCGCCGTGAGGCGGCCGTCGGCGCCCAGGTAGTACTGGCTGAAGTCGTCGGTGTCGGCCGGACCCACCTCGGAGCTGCCGCCCGCCTGCTCACCGGTGGTGATCAGCTTGCCGCCCTCGTTGAGGTAGTCGCGCACCGCGAGCAGGGTGGTCCCGCCGGGCTTCTCCGCGCCGGTGTACCAGAGCACCGTCCTGAAGTGGTCGAGCACTCCGAGCGCGGACGGCGCTCCCCGGGTCGCGACGTCCCAGACGGCCGCCTTGCGGCCGTTCGCGGCGAGCGCGTCGGTGTACGCGGCGGTGTGCCGGGCCGGGGAGCCGCCGCCCTCCTCGGCGATCACCAGGGTGTCGGCGCGGGGCCGCTCGGCGACGGTGTAGGTGAACGGCTCGCTCGCGGTCCGCTCGCCGTCCCTCGTACGGCCGGTGAACCACACCCGCACCGTGTCGCCGGGGTCGGCGCCCCGGACGGAGGCCCGGTACTGGTCGAAGCGGATGTTGTCCTCGCCGCCGTAGGTCTCGCCGCCCTTCCAGGGCCGCAGGGACGCGGTGTGGGTGCGTCCGCCGTTGACCCGGTAGGCGAGCCTCTTGTCGCGGACGCTCTTGCGCGCGGTGACGGCGACGTCCTGGGCGGCGCCACGGGCGTAGGAGGTGGTGAACGCGTCCGGGGTGAAGTCGGGCGCGGTCATGCCGACCGAGGACGACGGCTGGTCGGGGTGGAGGGCGGTCTCGGCGACGGAGAGCGCGAAGGGGATGTTCTTGGCGAACTCCTGCTGGATCAGCTTCTCGTCGTCCGGGAAGGTGAAGACGGACGCGCAGTCGCGCGGCTGCCAGGGGTCGTCGGGGCTGATGTTGGAGGCCGTCTGGCAGGTCGACATCTCCGGGGTGAACATCATCATCCCGTTGACGTTGGCCGCGTGGCCGTCGGCCTCGCCGTTGGTGGTGTACAGCTCCGAGGACACCTGCGGGTGGTAGCCGGGGATCGCGGAGTGCTCGGGGGTGCCCGCGAGCGCCTCGTAGAGCACGTCGTCGGGGGTCGGGGTGGCGACCTGCCAGCCGACGCCGTAGAGCAGCAGTTCGGCGGCCGAGTGGTAGTTGATGCCGAGTTCGAAGCCGATGCGCTTCTGGAAGCGGTCCAGCGCCTTGGTCTCGGGCTCGGAGCCGGGTCCGGGGCCCCGGTAGGTCTCGTCGGCCGGGTCGGCGGACGACCCCTCGTTGTCGTAGCCCCACTTGTAGGGGAAGTTGCGGTTGGGGTCGACGCCGTCGCCCGGGGTGATCTTGCCGTCGCCGTTGTTGTCGCGCAGGGTCTTGCGCCACTGGCGGTTGGCCGGGCTCTGATGCGTGTAGTCGTAGCCGTCCGGGTTGGCGGAGAGCACGAACCACAGCTCGGTGCGGTCGACGATCCTGGTGACGCGGTCGTCCTTGCCGTAGTTGTCCAGGTAGTAGTGCATCAGCCGCCGGGTCATCTCCGGGGTGATCCACTCACGGGCGTGCTGGTTGGACATGTACAGCACCGACGGCTTGCTGCCGTCACGGCTCTTCGCGGCCCCCTTGGTGAGCTTGAGCGCGAGGATGTCCTTGCCCTGGGTGGTCTTGCCGATGCTGACCACCTTGGTGATCCCGGGGTGCGTCCGGCCGGTCTCGGTGATCTCCTGCCGGAGCCCTCCGTCGCCGCTGTACGGGCGGAAGACGCCGTCGCCCGAGGCCTCGACGCGGTTCAGGGCCCGCTGGGAGAGCTTCTTCTCGGTGAGCGCGACGCCCTGGCCGCGCAGGGCGGCGGCCTGCGTGCCGGTCAGGTACAGCTCGACCGGTCCGGCGCCCTTCTCGGGCACCTGCGTGCCGAGTTCCGTCCCGTCCACGCCCGCCCGCTGCAGCAGCGGGATCTGGGCCCGGGTGACCTGGGCGGTCCATACGGTCAGCGACTCGCCCGCGCTGTCGGACGCGCTGTCGGACGCTGGTTGTGCCTGGGCCGCGGGCGTGGCGGCCAGTCCTGTGAGGAGTAAGGAAGCGAGTGCCGCGATCGAGCCGATCGATCGCGTGGTGCGTCTGTGGCGTGCCGTACGTCTCCGTCCGGCTTCGCGTGACTTCATGAGCCCCCCTGACTGTCGTTCCGACGTGTGGGTGCGCAGACGCATAAGCCTCGTATCGGCCCATGACCATGTCAACAGCGGCTCGCGGACGATGATCTGATGGTGTGACGACTAATTCCGGCGGGGTGATCGGCCGGACGCACCGCGCCCCCGGCTCCGCGCGGGGAGCCGGGGGCGCGCGACGCGGCGGCCGGTCAGCCGACCATGCCCTCGGCCATCTCGTCGGTCAGGGTCGACTCCGTCCCCGGGATGCCCAGGTCCTGGGCCCGCTTGTCGGCCATGGCGAGCAGCCTGCGGATACGGCCCGCGACGGCGTCCTTGGTCAGCGGCGGGTCTGCGAGCGCGCCCAGCTCCTCCAGCGAGGCCTGCTTGTGTTCCATGCGCAGCCGTCCGGCCGCGGCCAGGTGCTCGGGCACCTCATCGGCGAGGATCTCCAGCGCGCGCTGCACCCGGGCGCCCGCGGCGACGGCGGCCCGGGCCGAGCGGCGCAGATTGGCGTCGTCGAAGTTGGCCAGCCGGTTGGCGGTGGCCCGCACCTCGCGGCGCATCCGCCGCTCCTCCCAGGCGAGCACCGACTCGTGCGCCCCCAGCCGCGTCAACAGCGCGCCGATGGCGTCACCGTCCCGGACGACCACCCGGTCCACTCCGCGCACCTCGCGCGCCTTCGCGGCGATCTGCAGTCTGCGGGCGGCGCCGACCAGTGCCAGCGCGGCCTCCGGGCCGGGGCAGGTCACCTCCAGGGAGGACGAGCGGCCGGGCTCGGTGAGCGAGCCATGGGCGAGGAAGGCCCCGCGCCAAGCGGCCTCGGCGTCACAGGTGGCGCCGGAGACGACCTGCGGTGGCAGGCCGCGGATCGGCCGGCCGCGGCCGTCGACCAGTCCGGTCTGGCGGGCCAGCTGATCACCGCCCGCCACCACCCGCACCACGTACCGACTGCCGCGGCGCAGCCCTCCGGGGGCCATCACCACCAGATCGGATGAGTGCCCGAAGATCTCCAGGATGTCCTTGCGGACCCTGCGGGCCGCGATGCCCGTATCCAGCTCCGCCTCGATCACAATGCGCCCGCTCACCAGGTGCAGGCCGCCCGCGAAGCGCAGGATCGCCGAGACCTCCGCTTTCCGGCAGCAGGTGCGGGTGACGGGGAGCCGGGAGATTTCATCCTTCACCGCTGCCGTCATCGCCATGGGCCGATCCTTCCATGCATCCGAAAAATACGGTCGTAGGCGGCCGCCAGAAGCTCCGGGTCGTGCTTCGGGGAACCGTCGGTCGCGGCCACCGGCGCCAGCTCGACCGTGCCGCCCAGTCGTTTCGCGGCATCGCACAGACTGCTCTGGTCGGGAACGGCGGCCTCGTCGGCCAGCACCACGTCGAAGGCGAGTTTAGGGGCGTGTCGGGCCAAAACCTCCAAATGACGCTGCGGGGAGAAGCCATCGGTTTCACCGGGTTGCGGCGCGAGATTCAGCGAAAGCACCCGGCGGGCCTTGGTGTCGGTGAGGGCGCGCAGCAAATCCGGCACCAGGAGATGCGGGATGACGGAGGAAAACCAGGAGCCGGGACCCAGCACCACCCAGTCCGCGTCCATCACCGCCTCGACCGCCTCGGGAACGGCCGGCGGGTCGTTCGGCACCAGGTGGACCGACTGCACCTCGCCGGGGGTGAGGGCGACCGTGGCCTGCCCGGCGACCGTCGACACCTCGTCCGGGCGCGCCGGATCGTGGCCCTTGACGTACGCCTGCAGCTCCAGCGGCACCGCCGACATCGGCAGCACCCGGCCGTGCGCGCCCAGCAGCTTGCCGACCAGGTCGAGCGCGGCCACATGGTCGCCCAGCTGCTCCCACAGGGCGACGATCAGCACATTGCCGACCGCGTGGCCGTGCAGCTCGCCCTCGCTGATGAAGCGGTGCTGGATGACCCGGGACCACGTCTGGCCCCAGTCGTCGTCCCCGCACAGGGCCGCCAGCGCCTTGCGCAGATCGCCGGGCGGCAGCACCCCCAGCTCGTCGCGGAGCCGTCCGCTGGAGCCGCCGTCGTCGGCCACCGTGACCACGGCGGTCAGATCACCGGTGATCCGGCGCAGCGCGGCGAGCGACGCCGACAGGCCCATACCGCCGCCCAGCGCGACCACCTTGGGCTGGGCGCTGCGGCCCGTACGGGCCCCGACGAGCCGCCGCAGCCGCCCGTTCCGCATCGTCACTCGCGCCCCATGTCACGGTGGACGATGACGGTCTCGACCCCTTCGGCGCCGAGCCGGGCGGCCAGCCGCTCGGACATCGCGACGCTGCGGTGCTTGCCGCCGGTACAGCCGACCGCGATCGTCACATAGCGCTTGCCCTCGCGGCGGTAGCCCGCGGCGATCAGCTGGAGCAGCTCGGCGTACCGGTCCAGGAACTCCTTGGCGCCGGGCTGGTTGAAGACATAGCCGGACACCTCCTCGTTGAGCCCGGTGAAGGGACGCAGCTCGGGGACCCAGTGCGGATTGGGCAGGAAGCGGCAGTCCACCACCAGATCGGCGTCGACCGGCAGGCCGTACTTGTAGCCGAAGGACATGACGGTGGCGCGCAGCTCCGGCTCCTCCTCACCGGCGAACTGGGCGTCCATCTTGGCGCGCAGCTCGTGCACGTTGAGGCTGGAGGTGTCGATCACCAGATCGGCGTCACCGCGCAGCTCGCGCAGCAGATCGCGCTCGGCCTCGATGCCGTCCACGATCCGCCCGTCGCCCTGCAGCGGGTGCGGACGGCGCACCGACTCGAAACGGCGCACCAGCGCCTCGTCGGACGCCTCCAGGAACAGCACGCGCCGCTTGACGTTCTTGGCGGCCAGGTCCGCGAGGGATTCGCGGAGGTTGTCGAAGAAACGGCGGCCCCGGACGTCCACCACCACGGCGATCCGGGCCACATTGCCCTGGGAGCGGGCGCCCAGGTCCACCATGGTGGGGATCAGCGCGGGCGGCAGATTGTCCACCACGAACCAGCCCAGGTCCTCCAGACACTTGGCCGCGGTACTGCGGCCCGCGCCGGACATGCCAGAGATGATCACCAGCTCGGGAATGGCTGCCGCCGCCTCGGCGGACTCTCCCGTCGTGCCCGTATTCACCTGCGCTCCGTCTCCGTGGATCTCGTGCTCTGTCATGATCTCGTCCCCCGGCTCGCGGACGGCGCCGACGATGCGGCCTCGTCCTCAATGATCTCTCCTGTGGCGGTGTTCACGGCGGGAGCGGCCGGAGCCGCTCCGGTGAGCGCCGCCGCCACCGTCTCAGCCGTCTTCCGGCCGACGCCCGGCACCTCGCAGATCTGCTCGACCGTGGCGGCGCGCAGCCGCTTGACGGAGCCGAAGTGCTTGAGCAGCGCCTGCTTCCGGCTGTCGCCGAGGCCCGGGACGGCGTCCAGCGGCCCGGCCTTCAGCGCCTTGGCGCGCTTGCTGCGCTGGTAGGTGATGGCGAACCGGTGCGCCTCGTCGCGGACCCGCTGGAGCAGATACAGCCCCTCGCTGCTGCGGGGCAGCACCACCGGGTCGTCCTCGTCGGGCAGCCAGACCTCTTCGAGCCGCTTGGCGAGGCCGCAGACGGCCACGTCGTCGACGCCCAGCTCGTCCAGCGCCCGCTTGGCGGCGGCGACCTGCGGCTGCCCGCCGTCGACCACGACGAGCTGCGGCGGATACGCGAACCGCCTGGGCCTGCCGTCGTCGTCCAGGGGCCCGGAGACCTCCTCAGCGGAGACCTCCTCAGCGGGGGTCTCCTCGGCGGGGGTCTCCTCGGCGGGCGTCTCGGCAGCGTCGTCAGGTGCGGCGCTCTCCTCCCACTCCCCCGACTTCTGCTTCTCCTGCAGATAGCGGCGGAAGCGGCGGCCGACGACCTCGTGCATGGAGCGGACGTCGTCCTGACCGGCGAAGCTCTTGATCTGGAAGCGGCGGTACTCGCCCTTCCGCGCCAGCCCATCTTCAAAGACCACCATGGACGCCACCACGTCATCGCCCTGGAGATGGGAGATGTCGAAGCACTCGATGCGCAGCGGCGCCGAGTCCAGCCCGAGCGCCTCGGCGATCTCCTCCAGGGCCCGGGAGCGGGTGGTGAGGTCGGAGGCACGCTTGGTCTTGTGCAGGGCCAGCGACTGCTGCGCGTTCCGCTGGACCGTCTCCATCAGGTCCTTCTTGTCGCCGCGCTGCGGGATGCGCAGATCGACCCGGGAGCCCCGGCGCTCGCTGAGCCATTCGATGACCGGCTCGGCCGGGTCCGGTACGGCGGGCACCAGGACCTCCTTGGGCACCGCGTCGCCCCGCTCCTCCCCGTACAGCTGCTGGAGGGCGTGCTCGACCAGGTCGGCGGTGTCGACGGCCTCGACCTTGTCGGTGACCCAGCCGCGCTGGCCGCGCACCCGGCCGCCGCGGACGTGGAAGATCTGGACGGCGGCCTCCAGCTCGTCCTCGGCGAGCGCTATCAGGTCGGCGTCGGTCGCGTCGGCGAGGACGACCGCTTTCTTCTCCATGGCGCGCTTGAGCGCCCCTATGTCGTCACGCAGCCGGGCGGCCTTCTCGTACTCCATCTCCTCGGCGGCCTCTTGCATCCGCTGTTCGAGGCGGCGGATGTAGGTGCCGGTGCGGCCCGCCATGAAGTCGCAGAACTCCTCGGCGAGTTCACGGTGCTCCTCGGCGCTGACCCGGCCGACGCAGGGGGCCGAGCACTTGCCGATGTAGCCGAGCAGACAGGGGCGGCCGATCTGGGCGGAGCGCTTGAACACCCCGGCCGAGCAGGTGCGCACGGGGAACACCCGCAGCATCAGGTCGACGGTCTCGCGGATCGCCCAGGCGTGCCCGTACGGACCGAAGTAGCGCACGCCCTTCTTCTTGGCGCCGCGCATGACCTGGACCCGGGGGAATTCCTCGCCCAGGGTCACCGCGAGCGACGGATAGCTCTTGTCGTCGCGGTACTTGACGTTGAACCGGGGATCGAACTCCTTGATCCACGAATACTCGAGCTGCAGCGCCTCGACCTCGGTCGAGACCACGGTCCACTCGACCGAGGCGGCCGTGGTGACCATCGTCCGCGTGCGCGGGTGAAGGTTCGCCAGGTCCTGGAAGTACGAGGAGAGCCGCGGGCGCAGGCTCTTCGCCTTTCCTACATAGATCACCCGGCCGTGCTCATCACGGAACTTGTAGACCCCCGGCGACTCGGGGATCTGTCCCGGCTTGGGGCGGTAGCTGCTCGGGTCGGCCATGGTCACCACCCTACTGGCGGGCGGTGACAGTGCAGGCGGATCAGGCCTCCGGCCCCGCGACGAGCTTTCCGCCCTCCGTCCTGACCGGCACGGACGGCAGCGGGGCGACGGCGGGCCCCTGGAGGACCTTGCCGGTACGGGCGTCGAAGACGCTGCCGTGACAGGGGCAGCTGATCTTCCCGTCCTCGACGGCGTCCACGACGCAGCCCCGGTGGGTGCAGACCGCGCTGAAGGCCGCGTACCGGCCCTCGGCGGTCCGGGAGACGACCACCCGGTCCTCGCGGTAGATCTTCGCGCCATCGGCCGGTACGGCGTCGGCCGGGCCGAGGTCGACGGGGGCGGTGGGGGTCGGGGACGCCTTCTTGCCCGATTCCTCCGGCGAGCAGGCCGCCGCCCCGAGCCCGGCGGCTCCGGCCAGCGCCGCTCCGCACAGCACGGTTCGTCGGGAGGCGGGCTGGCTGGTCATGCGGGGCTCCACGGGGCAGGGCGGTACGGGATGGTGCTGGCATATGACGATACCGGTACGGATCGGGCCGCTCACCGGCGGATCCGGGTTCGTTCGGAGCGGACGTAAACGTTTGCGCAAGCGTTTACGCGCGGTCGCCGATGCGGTACGTTCCCCCACGTTCCCGCAGCACACCGCGAAGGCAGCGCACCGAGGAGAGGGGCGGACGGATGGCGACCATGGTCGACGTGGCCCGGCGCGCGGGGGTCTCCGTGGCCACCGTCTCGCATGTGGTCAACGAGACCCGCCGGGTGCGCCCGGCCACCCGCCAGGCCGTCCTGGACGCCATCGACGACCTCGGCTACACCCCGAACACCCTCGCCCGCTCCCTCGTCACCGCCCGCACCCGGTCGATCGGGCTGGCCGTCTCGGCGATCAGCAATCCGTACTTCACCGAGATCCTGCAGGGCGTGGAGGCCAGCGCCCTCGAACACGGCTACAGCCTGCTGATCGCCGATCCGCACGACGACCCGGACCATGAGCGGAAGGTCGTCCAGCTGCTCCATGAGCGGCGGGTGGACGGGGTGATCGTCGCGCCGTCCGCCGAGCCCACCGAGCTGATCGGCTATCTGACCCGGCACGGGGTCCCGTGCGTCTTCCTGGACCGGCTGGTCGGCGACGGGCACGACCATCCGTACGACCAGGTCGGCGCCGAGAACGCGTTCCCGCTCGAACAGCTGGTGCGCCACCTCGCCGAGCTGGGCCACCGCCGCATCGGCCTGGTCGCGGGCCAACCGGGGCTGAGCACCACCGCCGAGCGGATCGACGGCTACCGCACCGGACTGCACCACAGCGGGCTGCCGTTCAACCCCGGGCTGCTGGCGGACGGCCACTCCGAGGCGCGCGGCGCGGAGGACGCCACCCACCGGCTGCTGGCCTCGGCCGAACCGCCCACCGCGATCATCACCGCCAACAACGCGATGACGATCGGCGCGCTGCGCGCCCTGCGGGCGGCGGGTCGCGCCGTACCGGGCGATCTGGCGCTCGTCTGCTTCGACGACTTCTCCTGGGCCGATGTCTTCTCCCCCGGGCTCACCGCGATCGCCCAGCCCAGCCGGGAGATCGGCAGCACCGCGGTCCGGCTGCTGCTGGACCGGCTGGAGCGGCCGGAGCGCCCGCCGCGTACCGTGCGGCTGCCGTGTGCGTTCGTCCACCGCACGTCCTGCGGCTGCGCCCCCGAAACCGTGCCCGAATCCGCTACCCCGTCCCCCGATCGCCCGCCGCCCTCAGGAAAGGACCCCGTCTCGTGATCGTCGTCGCCGGAGAAGCCCTGATCGATCTCGTGCCCGATCGCGCGGCCCCCGCCGCGACGGGCGACGAACTGCCCGCACTGCGTCCGGCACGCGGCGGCGGCCCCTACAACACCGCGATGGCGCTGGGGCGGCTCGGCGTGCCGACCGCGTTCTGTTCCCGGGTCTCCACGGACGGCTTCGGCGAGGCGCTGCTGTCCCGGCTGCGGCAGGACGGGGTGGACACCGCGCTGGTGCAGCGCGGCCCGGAGCCCACCACCCTCGCCGTCGCGTCGATCGGCGCCGACGGTTCCGCGGGCTACGGCTTCTACGTACAGGGCACCGCGGACCGGCTCTTCGCACTGCCCCCGGCCCTGCCCGAGGGGACCACCGCGCTGTCGCTGGGGACCTGTTCGCTGGTGCTGGAGCCGGGCGCGAGCGCGTACGAGGCGCTGCTGCGGCGCGAGGCCGGGCGCGGCGTCTTCACCGCGCTCGACCCCAACATCCGCACCGGCCTCATCCCCGACCCGGACGCTTACCGGGCCCGCTTCCTCGGCTGGCTGCCGTACGTCGGGCTGCTCAAGCTGTCGGTCGAGGACGCGCGCTGGCTGGCCGGTGCCGGGGACGCCCCGGCGGACTCCGACGCGGCGGTCGAGGCGGCGATACGGGAGTGGGCGGCGGCCGGACCCGGGGCCGTGGTCTGCACCCACGGCGGGGACGGGCTGAGCGTGCTGTGCCAGGACGGATCCCGCTGGGCCGTGCCCGGGGAGCGGGTGGAGGTCGTGGACACCATCGGGGCGGGCGACACCGTGAACGCCGCGCTGCTGCACCGGCTGGCGGCGCACCAGGCGCTGTCGGCGCCCGCGCTGGCCAAGCTGGACGAGGCGGCCTGGCGGGACGTCCTGCGCTTCGCCGCCCGGGCCGCCGCGCTCACCTGCTCCCGCGCAGGCGCCGAGCCGCCGTACGCGGCCGAGCTGGCGTAAGGGGTGCGCCGCGCCCGAACCGGGCGCGGCGCTTCCTCCGCCTACTTGGCGGCTGTCCGCTTCGAGGCGGCCGTGGACCTGGCCGCCGCCTTCTTGGTGACAGCCTTCTTGGCCACGGCCTTCTTGGCCACGGCCTTCTTCGCCGCGGTCTTGTTCGCCACCGTCTTCTTCGCGGCGGTCTTCTTGGCCGCCGCCTTGGCCGGGGCCTTCTTGCCGCCCGTACGGGCGGCGGGCACCGTCGCGTCGCTCACCCGGTCGCCCAGCACCTCCCGCAGGAACTTCCCGGTGTGGCTGGCCGGGACCGAGGCCACATCCTCCGGGGTGCCCTCGGCGATGACCAGACCACCGCCGCTGCCGCCCTCCGGGCCCATGTCGACAACCCAGTCCGCCGTCTTGATCACATCGAGGTTGTGCTCGATGACGATCACCGTGTTGCCCTTGTCGACCAGACCGGACAGCACATTGATCAGCTTGTTGATGTCCTCGAAGTGCAGACCGGTGGTCGGTTCGTCCAGCACATAGACCGTCCGCCCGGTGGACCGCTTCTGCAGCTCGCTCGCCAGCTTGACCCGCTGCGCCTCACCGCCGGAGAGGGTCGGCGCGGGCTGGCCGAGCCGGACGTAACCCAGCCCGACCTCGTTGAGGGTGCGCAGATGGCGGGCGATCGTCGGCACCGCCTCGAAGAAGTCCAGCGCCTCCTCGATGGGCATGTCCAGCACCTCGGCGATGGACTTGCCCTTGTAGTGCACCTCCAGCGTCTCCCGGTTGTAGCGCGCGCCGTGGCAGACCTCGCACGGCACATACACATCCGGCAGGAAGTTCATCTCGATCTTGATGGTGCCGTCGCCGGAGCAGTTCTCGCAGCGGCCGCCCTTGACGTTGAAGGAGAAGCGCCCGGGCATATAGCCGCGCACCTTCGCCTCCATCGTCTCGGCGAACAGCTTGCGCACATGGTCGAAGACCCCGGTGTACGTGGCCGGGTTGGACCGAGGGGTGCGGCCAATGGGCGACTGGTCGACATGGACCACCTTGTCGACCAGATCGTCACCGGCGACCCGGGTGTGCCGCCCGGGGACGGTCTTCGCCCCGTTCAGCTCGCGGGCCAGATGGGTGTAGAGGATGTCGTTGACCAGCGTGGACTTCCCGGATCCGGAGACCCCGGTGACGGCGGAGAGCACGCCGAGCGGGAAGGACACGTCGATGTCCTGGAGGTTGTTCTCCCGGGCGCCGTGCACCGTCAGCTGCCGCGCCGGGTCCATGGGCCGCCGGGCCCCCGGCAGCGGGATGACCTTCTTGCCCGACAGATAGTGGCCGGTCGCCGACTCCTCGTTGACCAGCAGCTCGCTCAGCGGCCCGCTGTGCACCACCTTGCCGCCGTGCTCGCCCGCGCCCGGGCCGATGTCCACCACCCAGTCCGAGGTCTTGATGGTGTCCTCGTCGTGCTCCACGACGATCAGGGTGTTGCCGAGGTCGCGCAGCCGCACCAGCGTCTCGATCAGCCGGTGGTTGTCGCGCTGGTGCAGGCCGATCGACGGCTCGTCCAGCACGTACAACACGCCCACCAGGCCGGAGCCGATCTGGGTGGCCAGCCGGATGCGCTGGGCCTCACCGCCGGAGAGCGTGCCCGCCGCCCGGTTGAGCGAGAGATAGTCCAGGCCGACGTCGACCAGGAACCGCAGCCGCTCGTTGACCTCCTTGAGGACCCGCTCGGCGATGGTCTTCTCGCGGTCGGTCAGCTCCATGTTCCGCAGGAACTCGGCGCATTCGCTGATCGACATCGCGGAGACGTCCGCGATGGACCGCTCCTGCACGGTGACCGCGAGGACGATCGGCTTGAGGCGGGTGCCGTCACAGGTGGGGCAGGGCACCTCGCGCATATAGCCCTCGAACCGCTCCCGGCTGCTGTCGCTCTCCGCCTCCGTATGACGCCGCTTGACGAACGGCACCGCGCCCTCGAACGCGGTGGTGTACGCGCGCTGGCGGCCGTAACGGTTGCGGTAGCGGACCTCGATCTGGGTGCGGTGGCCGTTCAGCAGGGCCTTCTTGGCCCGCTGCGGAAGCCCGGCCCAGGGGATGTCCGTACGAAAGCCGAGCGCGTCGGCGAGCGCGCCGACCAGCCGCCCGAAGTAGTCCTTGGTGTGGCCGTGGGACCAGGGGTGGATGGCGCCCTCGTCCAGCGACTTCTCCTCGTCCGGAATGATCAGCTCCGGGTCGACCTCCATCCGGGTGCCGATCCCGGTGCAGTCCGGGCAGGCGCCGAACGGCGAGTTGAAGGAGAAGGAGCGCGGCTCCAGCTCCTCGAAGGACAGGTCGTCATACGGGCAGTAGAGGTGCTCGGAGAACATCCGCTCGCGCTGCGGATCGTCCTCGTCGAGATCCACGAAGTCCAGGATGATCATGCCGCCGGAGAGGCCGAGCGCGGTCTCCACCGAGTCGGTCAGCCGCCGCTTGGCGCTGTCCTTGACGGTGAGGCGGTCCACGACCACCTCGATGGTGTGCTTCTCCTGCTTCTTCAGCGTCGGCGGGTCGGACAGCTGGATCGTCGCGCCGTCGACCCGGGCCCGGCTGTAGCCCTTGGTCTGCAGATCGGAGAAGAGGTCGACGAACTCCCCCTTGCGCTCGCGCACCAGCGGGGAGAGCACCTGGAAGCGGCTGCCCTCGGGCAGCTCCAGCACCCGGTCCACGATCGCCTGCGGCGACTGCCGGGCGATCGGGCGGGCGCACTCCGGGCAGTGCGGCTTGCCGATGCGGGCGAACAGCAGCCGGAGGTAGTCGTAGACCTCGGTGATGGTGCCGACGGTCGAGCGCGGGTTGCGCGACGTCGACTTCTGGTCGATCGAGACCGCCGGAGACAGGCCCTCGATGAAGTCCACATCGGGCTTGTCCATCTGGCCCAGGAACTGCCGGGCGTAGGAGGAGAGCGACTCGACGTAGCGGCGCTGCCCCTCGGCGAAGATCGTGTCGAACGCGAGGGACGACTTGCCCGACCCGGAGAGTCCGGTGAAGACGATGAGGGAGTCGCGGGGGAGGTCGAGCGAGACGTTCTTGAGATTGTGCTCGCGAGCGCCACGGACGATGAGACGGTCGGCCACGCCGGTCGGCACCTTTCTTGAGGAGAGGTGGGTGCGCCGGGCCCGCTCCCGGTCCCTTCCCGACGGTACCGACGGGCAGGACGGAGCGGAGCGAAGCCCCCGACCCAGGGTATGGGGGCGCCACGGCGATGTCTTAAGGATGCAGCACGCCGAGCCTATAGCACGCACATTCGATTTGCCGGGCCCGCGTGCCTGGTTCACCCGATCGTGTAGCGGGTGCCCTTCGGTTGCTACGGGATAAAAGGCGCATCACGCCCCCGATATTCCCCGCCGGGCAGCGGCCCGTCATCTCGCCCCCGACGCCGCGCCGCCCGGCCCTCCGAGACTAGGCTTGAGGTCATGACCTATAGCGGAGCGGTGACGGTCGGCGGACCGGCGGACGTGCACGAACTGCCCGATCTGATGATCTCGAAGGTCGCGGTCGGCCCCATGAACAACAACGCGTATCTGCTGCGTTGCCGGGCCACCGACGAGCAGTTGCTGATCGACGCGGCCGCCGAGCCGCAGACCCTGCTCTCCCTGATCGGCGAGAGCGGCATCGCCTCCGTCGTCACCACCCACCGCCACCAGGACCACTGGAACGCGCTGCGCGAGGTGGTGGACGCCACCGGCGCCCGCACCCTGGCGGGCCGGTACGACGCCGAGGGCATCCCGGTGCCCACCGATGTGCCGGTCGAGGACGGCGAGACGGTGCGGGTCGGCCGGGTCGAGCTGACCGCCCGCCATCTGGTGGGCCACACCCCGGGCAGCATCGCCCTGGTCTACGACGACCCGCACGGCCATCCGCACGTGTTCACCGGCGACTGCCTCTTCCCGGGCGGCGTCGGCAACACCTGGAAGGACCCCAAGGCATTCGAGAGCCTGCTCCACGACGTCGAGACCAAGCTCTTCGACCGGCTCCCGGACGAGACGTGGGTCTACCCCGGCCACGGCGACGACACCAGCCTCGGCGCCGAGCGCCCGCACCTCGCCGAATGGCGCGAGCGCGGCTGGTAGCGCCCTCCAGTCCCGTACCGCGCTGACTGGTGCGAGCGCGGCTCGTAGCGCCCCCTCCACCCCCGTACCGCGCCGCGTGCCGCCGCGCGCCCCGTAACCGGTGGGGCGCGGCGGCGGTTGGCGCGGCATGCACGACGTCCCGCGCCACGACGACCGCGCCCCGTCCGCCCCTGCCGCCCCGTCCATGGCTCGCCTCGCCGCCGCGTCGCTGGCAGGCACCGCCATCGAGTTCTACGACTTCTTCGTCTACGGCACGGCCGCGGCCCTCGTCCTCGGCCCGCTCTTCTTCCCCACCTTCTCGCCGCTCGCGGGCACCCTGGCCGCCTTCGGGACCTTCGCCGCCGGATTCGTCTCCCGGCCGCTGGGCGCGATGCTGCTCGGGCCGCTCGGCGACCGCCACGGCCGACGGCCGGTGCTCATCGCCTCACTGCTGCTGACCGGCCTCGCGACGGTCGCGGTCGGCTTCGTCCCGACGTACGACACGATCGGCATCGCCGCCCCCGCCCTGCTGCTCACGCTCCGCTTCCTGCAGGGGCTCGGGCTCGGCGGCGAATGGGGCGGCGCGGTGCTGCTCACCGCCGAGCACGCGCCCGCCGGGCGGCGCGGCCTGTGGTCGGGCTTTCCGCAGGTCGGCCCGGCCATCGGCTTTCTGCTGGCCAACGGCACGATGCTGATCCTGTCCGCCACGCTGTCCGACGCCGCGTTCCGCTCATGGGGCTGGCGGGTGCCGTTCTGGGGCGCGGGACTGCTGGTGGCCGCCGGGCTGCTGCTGCGCACCCAGGTGACCGAGACCCCGAGGTTCCAGGAGCTGGCCGAGCGCGACGAGCGGGCCGCCGCACCGCTGGCCGAGGTGGTGCGCGACCACTGGCGGCTGGTGCTGCTCACCGCGGGCGGGCTCGCGGTGGGGTACGCGGTCTTCTACGCGGTGACCACCTGGTCCCTCGCCTACGGCACCGAGCGGCTCGGAGTGGACCGTACGACCATGCTCGGCTGCATCATGGCGGCCGTGGCGGTCAAGGGCGCCGTGACGCCCCTGGCGGCCCATCTCGGCGACCGCTACGGACGGCGGCCCCTGTGCCTGCTGGGCTGCGCGGCCACGGTGGTGTGGACGTTCCCGCTGATCGCGCTGTTGCGCACCGGGGAGCCGCCGCTGATGTTCGTGGGCTTCCTGGGCGCGCTGCTCGCCTTCATCACCATGTTCGCCGTGACCTCGGCCTATCTGCCCGAGCTGTACGAGCCGAGGGTGCGCTGCACGGGCGCGGGGCTCGGCTACAACCTCGCGGGGGTGCTCGGCGGCGCGCTCACCCCCATCGTGGCGACCACGGTCTCCCGGGGCGACGGCCCGCCGTGGGGCGTCGCCCTCTATCTGACCGCGATCGCGCTGCTGAGCCTGGGCTGCTTCGCCCTGCTGCCGGAGACACGGCCGACGGCCGACCGTCCGGCGGGCGGACGATCGGCCGTGCGGCCCCTGGAGGCCGGGGAGGCTCCTGCCTGAGCCCCGGTCTCCTGATGGACAGTGCCGGGTAGGCGTCAGACGTCGGCACTGTCCTTGTCCCGGGACGGGCCCTCCCCGGTCCCCGCCTCCGCCAGGGCCTTCTTCTTGGAGGCGTAGAGGCTGGTGATCGTCGTGACCACGAGCACCCCGCAGATCACACCCAGCGAGACCGGTATGGAGATCTGCGGGACATGCACCCCGGACTCGTGGAGCGCGTGCAGCACCAGCTTGACGCCGATGAAGCCGAGGATGACCGACAGCCCGTACGACAGGTGGACCAGCTTCTTGAGCAGCCCGCCGATCAGGAAGTACAGCTGGCGCAGACCCATCAGCGCGAAGGCGTTGGCGGTGAACACGATGTACGGGTCCTGGGTCAGGCCGAAGATCGCGGGGATGGAGTCCAGCGCGAAGAGGACGTCCGTGGTGCCGATCGCCAGCATGACGATCAGCATCGGCGTCATCAGCTTCTTGCCGTTCTCCATGATGAACAGCTTGGTGCCGTGGTACTGGTCGGTGGAGGGGAAGCGCTTCTCGACCGCCTTGAGCAGGCGGTTCTCCTCGAACTCCTCTTCCTCCTCATCGGCGCGCGCCTCCTGGATGAGCTTCCAGGCGGTCCAGATGAGGAAGGCGCCGAAGATGTAGAAGACCCAGGCGAAGGTCGAGATGATCGCGGCGCCCGCGGCGATGAAGACCGCCCGCAGCACGAGCGCGATCAGCACACCCACCATCAGCACCCGCTGCTGGTAGATCGTCGGCACCGCGAACTTCGCCATGATCAGGACGAAGACGAAGAGGTTGTCGACGCTCAGCGACTTCTCGGTGATGAAGCCCGCGAAGAACTCGCCGGAGGGCTGGCCGCCCGCGAAGACCAGCAGGCCGAGCCCGAAGAGCCCGGCGAGCACGATCCAGACGGCGGTCCAGATTCCGGCCTCCTTGAGGGAGACCTCATGCGGTTTGCGGCCACCTATGAAGAAGTCGACGGCGATAAGGGCGCAGAGACCGACAATCGTCAGCCCCCACATGGCCACGGAAACGTCCACGGATCCTCCGGCATTCGTACGGCAATTTCAGCGTCGTCGCTGCCGGAGGTCTCTTCCGCCCGGGCTCGCGCCACGGACCGGTGTCCCGGGACCGCGCCCGACCCGACTCAAGGTGCACGGGCGCGATCCGTGGTGACGGGAACACCGCTAAGGAGTACTCCCCTCCGCGTAAAGAAGAGTACAGGAACCCCCATGAAATAGTAAAGAGAAAGGCAAGTGCCCTGCTCAGGAGGGACTTTGAGGCAACGGACGTCAGCGTCCGTACGTCTGCCGGGCCCGTGCCACCTGCCCCAGCACCTGCTGCAGCACCTGGCTCCCGGCCGGGGCCAGCGACGGTTCGTACGTCCAGGCGTGGCCGACCCAGGGGTCGGCGAGGTGATCGTCGGCGACCGGTGTGATCCGCAGCAGCGAGCGCCACAGCGGGTCCAGCACCGGCCCGTACGCCTGCGCGTCCTCGCGGTCCGCGACCATCATCAGATGCACCCCGACCGAGGGCCCCTCGTCCGCGAGATAGCGCAGCTGGGTGACGGCCCGGTCGTCGAAACCGTGCGGGAAGTCGTGGACGATCAGCAGCTGCTGGGCGAGGTCCAGATCGGGCGGCAGCGCGTCCGTGGCCCCGCTGCGGACCGCCATCTGCACCAGGTCGACGCGCCGGGTCAGCGCGGCGAGCACCGAGGACACCCCCGCCGCCCCGGCCACCGGCGGCTCACGCAGCGCGCCGGACGACAGCAGCGGGGCCAGCGACGCCGCGGCCGAGCCCGCCGGGTCGATCACATGCATCGAGAACTCGTCCACCGGATACACCGCCAGCAGCCGCGCCGCCAGCGCCGCCGCCGTGTCGGCGGCCAGCCCGCGCAGCTCGGTGGAGTCCAGCAGGGCGCCACGGGCCGAGCCGGTGCGCCCCGCGTCGATCCACAGACCGCGCTCCAGCGGCAGCCGCACCAGCATCGGAATGCGCAGCTCAGTGCGCTCCGGAAGGTGCAGATCGCCCAGGCGCAGCGCCATCGGGACCTCCATCGGCACCTGATAGCCCTGCCAGACCGGGCTGTCCCAGCGGGCGTACGCGGGCGGCAGCGCGGGCTCGACGACCTCGGCCTCGGCGGCCAGCTGCGCCAGGTCGCGGTCGAGGGCGGAGCGGGCCTGCTCGACCAGACCGGCCTGCTTGGCGCGGGCCTGCGCGCGGGCGGCGTCGGCCGCGGGGCCGACCCGGGTGCGCGGATCGGAGAGCACCTTGTCCAGCTCCTGCTCCATCCGGGATTCGGCGAAGTCGACGGCGCTGCGATAGGCGGCGGCGGTGCGGGCCAGGTCCTCGAACATGCCCCAGACCTGGTTGTAGAGCCGCTCGTCCATGGTCCAGCCGGAGGCGTCCCCCGCGACGGGCTGGGCGGGCTGTCCCGGCGTGGCGGGCGGCGCGGCCGGGGGCGGCGTGGGCGGCGCGGCGGTACGGCGGCCGGGGTGCTGGTAGTTGATCGGCCCGCCCGGGGCGGTGTCCCCCGCCGGGGACGACGGCTGAGCCCCCGCCTGGGGCTGGGTCTGGGCCGGGGGCTGGGTCTGGGCCGGGGTCTGGGCCTGGGCCGGGGTCTGGGCCTGGGCCGGGGTCTGGGCCTGGGCCGGGGTCTGGGCGTCCGGCGCGGGTCCGGTGTCCGCCGTGGCCGTACGCACCCGGCCGTCGCCCCCGGCGGCACGCGGCGGGGGCTGGGCCACCGAGCGGGCCATGCCGCGCGCCACCGCGTCGTTGATCTCGGTGGCCAGCTCGACGGCCTGGGGCAGTCCCTGGTCCCGCAGCATCTCGGCCAGCCCGCCCGCGTACCCCTGGCCCACCGCGCGCACCTTCCAGGCGTCCTGCCTGCGGTACAGCTCCAGGGCGACCACCGCGGACTCCGAGTCCAGGTCGGTGAGGGTGTAACCGGCGACCCCGGTGCCGTCCAGGCCCGTCACGGCGACGGACGGCGCGGCCATGGCGCCGAACCGGGCCGGGCCACCGGCCCCGTTCACCAGGGCGAGCAGCACATGCACCCGGTGGACACCCTCGGGCAGCGCGTCGAGGTCGACGGCGAGCCGATGGTCGGCCGCCGCCTGTTTGGACACTTCGATACCGGGCAGCTGGGGCGAGGCGGGGTGCGCGACCCACTCGACGCCCCGTACCGTGCCCTGCTCATCGCCGAGTGTCGCCCCGGCCACGATCGGATTGCCCGCCGAGATCCGGATCTCCAAACGGGTCTCGGGCAGCGGGTGGTTCTGCCCCCGGACCAGCTCGGCCGTCATCGTGCGTCCCCTCGTTGTGTTCCGTTGTGTGCGTGGTGGTGCGGTGGTGCGCCGCCCGCGTGAGCGCGTCGGCCCGGTGGGCAGACGCACCACCGGGCCGACGGGAGAAACCGCTCCGCTTACAGGTGCGGCACGATGTGCGGCATCAGGTCCTGGAAGGTACGGCCGTTGGCGGGCTCGCCCACGGCCTTCATCTGCCAGGCGTTGCCCGCGCGCTGCACGATGGCCATGATCTGCGCGGTGTACTGGCCGCCGCCGGTGAGCGTGTAGCGGGCCAGCTCATCGCCGTTGGTCTCGTCGACCAGTCGGCAGAACGCGTTCTGCACCTCGGCGAAGGTCTGGCCGGTGAAGGAGTTCACCGTGAAGACGATCTGGTCGATGTGCACCGGCACCCGCTGCAGATCGACCAGGACCGCCTCGTCGTCTCCGCCCTGGCCCGCGCCGCCCACCAGGTTGTCGCCGGTGTGGCGCACCGAGCCGTCGTCGCTCACCAGGTGACGGAAGAACACGACGTCGGTCGGCTGCTTGTCGGCGAAGAGCACCGCCGACGCGTCGAGGTCGATCTCACGGGTACGGGAGCCGAACAGTCCCCGGCGGGGCGCCGCCTGCCAGCCCAGTCCCATCCGCACCGCGGTCAGGGTGCCCCCGTCGGCCTTCTGCAGGCTGATGGCCTGTCCCTTGGACATGTTGACCGTCACGCGCTGTCCCTACTCTCGTCTCTCGGTTTCCCCGTGGCCACCGCGCACGGCGCGGCCGAAGCCGCGCCGCCTCGCATGGCCCTCCCGAAAACCCTATGCACGGCGACCAGGGGTCCGGCCAGGCCAGCGCGCTTTTGTGTCGGTCTTGCAACACAGCGGGACCTCGGCGGAACCCCAGCCGCCCCAGGGGTCAGGAGAGCCCGGCCTCCCTCATCTGCCGCAGCTCCTTCTTCAGCTCCCCGACCTCGTCCCGCAGCCGGGCCGCGACCTCGAACTGCAGCTCCGCCGCGGCGGCCCGCATCCGGTCGGTCATCTCCTCGATCAGCTCGGCCAGTTCGGCGGCCGGACGGTCGGTCAGCTCGCCATCCTTCGCCCCCTTCCCGGCCTTGCCGCCCGCCTTGTGGGACGCCAGGGCGGGCACCGGCGCCTTCGCCTGCCCCTTGCCCGCTCCCTTGCCCTGGTCCGCCTTGCGGTAGCCGGTTTCCAGCAGCTCCTTGGTGTCGATCTCCTCGCGCGCGAGGGTCGCCACGATGTCGCCGATCTTCTTGCGGAGGGGCTGCGGGTCGATCCCGTTCTTCTCGTTGAACGCGACCTGCTTCTCCCGGCGGCGGTTGGTCTCGTCGATGGCCTTCTCCATCGCCGGGGTGATCTTGTCGGCGTACATGTGCACCTGGCCCGAGACGTTACGGGCGGCACGGCCGATGGTCTGGATCAGCGAGGTGCCGGAGCGCAGGAAGCCCTCCTTGTCCGCGTCGAGGATGGCCACCAGCGAGACCTCGGGCAGGTCGAGGCCTTCCCGCAGCAGGTTGATGCCGACCAGGACGTCGAACTCGCCCGCGCGCAGCTCGCGCAGCAGCTCCACCCGGCGCAGGGTGTCCACGTCGCTGTGCAGATAGCGCACCTGGATGCCCAGTTCGAGCATGTAGTCCGTCAGGTCCTCGGCCATCTTCTTGGTGAGGGTGGTGACGAGGACCCGCTCGTCCTTCTCGGTGCGGGTGCGGATCTCATGGATCAGATCGTCGATCTGGCCGTCGGTGGGCTTGACCACGACCTCGGGGTCGATCAGGCCGGTCGGCCGGATGATCTGCTCCACGAAGCCGTCGCCTCGGGACATCTCATATGTGCCGGGGGTCGCGGAGAGGTAGACGGTCTGGCCGATCCGCTTCTGGAACTCCTCCCACTTCAGCGGGCGGTTGTCGAGCGCGGAGGGCAGCCGGAAGCCGTGCTCGATCAGCGTGCGCTTCCGGGACGCGTCGCCCTCGTACATCGCGCCGATCTGCGGCACGGTGACATGCGACTCGTCGATGACCAGGAGGAAGTCATCCGGGAAGTAGTCGAGCAGGGTGTGCGGCGGGGAGCCGGTCTCGCGGCCGTCGATGTGCAGCGAGTAGTTCTCGATGCCGGAGCAGGTGCCGATCTGCCGCATCATCTCGATGTCGTACGTGGTGCGCATCCGCAGCCGCTGGGCCTCCAGCAGCTTGCCCTGCTTCTCCATCCGGGCGAGGGTCTGCTCCAGCTCGGACTCGATCCCGGCGATGGCCTTCTCCATGCGCTCGGGCCCGGCCACATAGTGGGTGGCCGGGAACACGTACAGCTCCTGGTCCTCGGTGATCACCTCGCCGGTGAGCGGATGGAGTGTCGACAGCGCCTCGATCTCGTCGCCGAACATCTCGATCCGGACCGCCAGCTCCTCGTAGACCGGGAAGATCTCGATGGTGTCGCCGCGGACCCGGAAGGTGCCCCGGGTGAACGCCATGTCGTTACGGGCGTACTGGATGTCCACGAAGCGGCGCAGCAGCTGGTCGCGGTCGAACTCCTCGCCGACCTTGAGCGGCACCATGCGGTCCACGTACTCCTGCGGGGTGCCCAGGCCGTAGATGCAGGAGACGGATGCCACCACGACCACATCGCGCCGGGTGAGCAGCGAATTCGTCGCGGAGTGGCGCAGCCGCTCGACCTCCTCGTTGATCGAGGAGTCCTTCTCGATGTAGGTGTCCGACTGCGGTACGTACGCCTCGGGCTGGTAGTAGTCGTAGTACGAGACGAAGTACTCGACCGCGTTGTTCGGCAGCAGCTCGCGGAACTCGTTGGCGAGCTGGGCGGCGAGGGTCTTGTTCGGCGCCATGACGAGCGTGGGGCGCTGAAGCTTCTCGATCATCCACGCGGTGGTAGCGGACTTGCCGGTGCCGGTCGCGCCGAGCAGCACGACATCCTTCTCACCGCCGCTGACGCGCCGCTCCAGGTCGGCGATGGCCGTGGGCTGGTCGCCGCTGGGCGTGTACGGGCTGACGACCTCGAAAGGCGCCACCTTGCGTTCGATCTGAGTCACGGGCCGCATGAGACCCACCGTACGACTCGCCACTGACAACGGCCGGACCTCCCGCTCTCCCGGCCGTTCTCCCCGCCGCTCCGGGAGGGGTACGGGATGGATCAATGTACGGCCTTTCTGTGACTGTCCTCGGGGGCGCGCGTCTGGCACGCTTCGGCCGTCCGCGAGTCAGACGACGCGAGGAGTCCGTATGCAGATCCGCCCCGCCGCCGCGTTAACCGGCGCTCTCCTGGGTGTCTCCGCGCTCTTCCTCCCCACGGCGGCCCAGGCCGCCCCTGGCGCATCGCACCACCACCCCACGACGGTGGCGCACCGGGGAGCCTCCGCCTACGCCCCCGAGAACACCCTGGCCGCCGTCGACGCCGCCGATGACCTGGGCGTCGACTGGGTGGAGAACGACGTGCAGCGCACCCGGGACGGCGAGCTGATCATCATGCACGACACCACACTCACCCGGACCACCGACGTCGAGCAGGTCTTCCCGGACCGCGCCCCCTGGAAGATCTCCGACTTCACCCTGGACGAGATCGAGAAACTCGACGCCGGGAGCTGGTTCGGGCCGAAGTTCGCGGGCGAGCCGGTGCCGACTCTGGAGGAGTACCTGGACCGGGTTTCGGACAACCACCAGAAGCTGCTCATGGAGATCAAGGCGCCGGAACTGTACCCGGGCATCGAGCGGCAGACGCTGCGCGAGCTGCGCCGGGAGGGCTGGCTTGACCGCAAGCACCTCAAGCGGCTGATCGTGCAGAGCTTCAGCGCCGACTCCGTCCGGACGCTCCACCAGCTGCGGCGGGACGTCAAGACCGGGTTCCTGGGCACCCCGCCCGTCGCCGATCTGCCGCGCTACGCGGAGTTCGCCGACCAGATCAACCCGAACCACACGACGATCGACGCCGCCTATGTGAAGGAGATCCAGGCGGTGAAGGGTGTGCACGGCCGTCCGCTGGAGGTCTACACCTGGACGGTGGACAACGGCCCGGCGGCGGTCAGGGTCGCGGGGATGGGCGTGGACGGGATCATCACCAACAAGCCCGATGTGGTGCGGGACGCCCTGGACGACGCCCGCTGACGCCCCTGATGCCCGCTGACGGCGGGGCGCTGTCACACCCCCCGCCTACGCTGAGGGTGTGACGAACGAAGAGCGGCAGCCGGAGCGGCGGCCCGAGCAGCAGGAGACCCAGGACTGGTCCTGGGCGGTGTCCGACACGCCCATCGGTCCCCTGCTGCTCGCGGCCACCGGCCAGGGGCTGGTCAACGTGGTCTTCCACGCCGACCCGAAGACGGCGGCCGGGGCCGTCGACCGGCTCACCCGCCGCCTCGGCACCGGGCCCGCGCCCGAGCCCGGCGCGCAGCTCACCGAGGCGATACGGCAGGTGGAGAGCTACTTCGCCGAGCGGACACAGGCGTTCACCCTGCCGCTGGACTGGTCCCTGTCCGCCGGATTCAACCGCCGGGTGCTGCGCGAGCTGGCCGCCCACGTTCCGTACGGCACGGTCGTCGGCTACCAGGACCTCGCCCGCCGGGTCGGCGAGCCGGACGCCGCCCGCGCGGTCGGCGTGGCCATGGGCAGCAATCCGCTGCCGGTGGTGGTTCCCTGCCATCGCGTCGTGGAGAGCGACGGCGGCATAGGCGGCTTCGGCGGCGGGCTGGAGACCAAGCGGACCCTGCTGGCCCTGGAAGGGGTACTTCCGCAACCGCTCTTCTGAGTCGCCAGGAGCCTCCCGGGTCACCGGTTACCGGGTTGGGGAATATTTTGGCCGCCGGAATCCACCGCCATCTTGTCATGGACCCGTTCCGCCCTTACCTTAAGAGCGCTCGCGGGCCCCACCCGGCGAGAATGCTACGCAAGCACATTCAGCTACGCGGTGACGCTCTTTCGTTCTTCCGCTCTTCTCGTTCTTCCCGCTCTTCCCGCTCTTCCCGCTCACGCGTTTCTCCGCTCACACCCGAAAGACGAGCGCGTTCCTTCACGGCTCAACCACGTCCCCCGATGATCGAATTGGAGAGCCATGTCCGGTGTTCTGCTTGCCGGCGGCGCGGCCGCGGCGTTATTCGCCTCCGCCTTTTCCGCCCAAGGTGTTTCCTCGGCCCCCGATGTGCCGCCGGAAAAGATCCAGGTCAGCGTCAAGACGGTGAACGGCTCGGGCTGCCCGAAAGGGACCGCAGCGGTGTCCGTCGCCAGCGACAACACGGCATTCACCGTGACCTACAGCGACTATCTCGCCCAGGTCGGCCCCAGCTCGAACCCCACCGATATCCGCAAGAACTGCCAGCTCAACCTGGGTGTTCACGTACCGCAGGGGTTCACCTACGCTGTCGCGCAGGTCGACTACCGCGGCTATGCCTCGCTGCAAAAGGGCGCGAAGGGCACCGAGAAGGCGAGTTACTACTTCCAGGGGTCGTCGGACACCGCGTCGCGCACCCATGACTTCAGCGGTCCGTACAGCGACAACTGGCAGACCACGGACAGCACGGAATACAGCGCACTGGTATGGGCGCCGTGCGGCCAGGACCGGAACTTCAACATCAACACCGAACTGCGGGTAAACGCGGGCACCTCCGCGACGGGCACCACCAGCTTCATGGCCATGGACTCGACGGACGGCGGAGCCAACACCATTTACCACCTGGCCTGGAAGGAATGCGCCTAGCCGTCCAGCAGGGCGGGCCCCTCCAGCAGGGCTGGTAAATCCACCATCGAATGGAGAATCATGCCCGGTGTTCTGTACGCAGGCGGCGTGGTCGCGGCGTTATTCGCCTCGACTCTCACCTCTCAGGCATACGCGGAACCACCGTTCGAGACCGTGCCACCCGACAAGATCGTGATCAAGGTCGCGACCGTCAATGGCTCGGGCTGTCCGGCCGGAACGGCGGCGGTGGCGGTCTCTCCCGACAACACCGCGTTCACGGTCACCTACAGCAACTACCTCGCCCAGGTGGGCAAGGGCGCCAAGCCGACCGACTTCCGGAAGAACTGCCAGCTGAGCCTGGTCACGCATGTGCCGCAGGGCTTCTCCTACGCCATCGCCAGCGTCGACTACCGGGGCTACGCACACCTGGAGAAGGGTGCCTCCGCCACCGAGAAGGCCTCGTACTACTTCCAGGGCCAGTCGCAGACGACGTCGAACTCGCATGACTTCGCCGGTGCCTACGACGACAACTGGCAGGTCACCGACACGGCCGACATCGCCACTGTGGTCTGGTCCCCCTGCGGTGAGCTGCGGAACTTCAACATCAACACCGAGCTGCGGGTCAACGCCGGAACGTCGAACACCCAGACCACGACGAGCTTCATGACCATGGACTCGACGGACGGCGACGTGAGCACCACGTACCACTTCGCGTGGAAGGAGTGCCCGCAGAAGAAGTAGCGCGCGGGCACGGGCGGGCGCCCGAAGGCCACAAGGCTCTTACGGTTCCGGAAGGTGCCACGCCGGATGCCGGGGGTTGTCCGCCCGCACCACCACATCCGCGCTCTCGACGGGCCGCACCTCGTCCTCGTACCGCGCGAAGGCGGGCAGCGTCCAGCGCTCGTCCTCCTCGGTGCGGCGGCCGAGGGCGCCCGGCGTCAGCCACACATGCACCGACAGATCGAACGGGAACCAGTGCCCCAGCAGCAGCGCCCCGTGCAGCAGGAGCACCCCGCCCGGCGGCAGTTCGGCGTAGGGGCTGCGGGTGGCCCGGTCGGTCGCCGGGTCCCACAGGTCGGGCAGCACCCGCCCGGTGCCGTCCGGGCCCGGCTCCAGCGGGCCGAAGACCTCGCGCCACAGGGCCCCGGTGTCCAGCCAGCGGTCGTAGTACGCGTCGGCGTCCCGCTTCCCGTACTCGTAGCGCAGCGAAGCGGGCCGCAGGAATCCCGCCGCCGCGACCACGAGCACCGGGCGCCCGCGTATCCGCAGCGCCTCCGCCAGGTCCCGGGCCAGCTCCCCGGGGCGCGCCGCGGGGGCGCCGTCGACCGCCACCCTGAGCCAGGGCCCGCCGTCCGCCGCCGTCATCCCGGCGACGCGGTCGGCGGTCGCGTCGGTCAGCCGTTCCCAGGTGATCGCTTCCAGCCGCACGCCCCCATGATGCCGTGCCTCCATCCGGCGTAGTGCGGGTACGCTCCCCGCAGGCGTCACGTCAGGAGAACGGCCCATGACATCCCAGATAGCGCTGCTGCGCGGCATCAATGTGGGCGGCAACAAGAAGTTCCCGATGGCGCGGCAGCGCGCGCTGATGGCCGAGCTGGGGTTCGAGGACGTCACCGTCCACCTCCAGACCGGCAACATCGTCTTCGCCGACCCCGGCACCCCGCCCGGCCGCACGGCCCGCACGCTCGAGGACGCCTTCGCCGCCGACCTGGGCTTCTCCGTACCCGTGATGGTGCGGACCCGCGACGAGCTGGCCGCCACCGTGGACGCCAACCCGTACCCCGCCGCCGTGGCCGAACCCAAGACCCTGCATGTGGTCTTCCTGTCGGACGTGCCCACCGACACCTCGGCGCTGAACGCGCTGGACGCGCTGAACACAGCCGCGTACGCGCCGGACGAGTTCCGGCTCGTCGGGCGCGAGATCTACCTCCACGTGCCGGGCGGCCTCGGCCGCTCCAAGCTGGCCGCGAAGCTCAGCAATCCCCGGCTCGGGGTGACGGCCACCGCCCGCAACTGGAACACGGTCACCAAGCTGCTGGCGCTGGCCGACACCTGACGCCGGTACGGCTCACCTGACGCCGGTACGGCTCAGCGCCAGCCGTACCGCTGCCGCAGCCGCAGCACGACCAGGTCGAAGCGCGGCCGGTCCAGCGCACACGCCTCGCGCCGCATGCCGTCCGGATGCACCCGCAGGACGCGATCCACATCGACCCAGGAGTCGCGCCCGGCCCGGTCCCACGGCCCGGCGCCGATCGCCACCCACTCGTGGTCGCCGTCATGCCGCTTGCTCGACAGCTGTACGGCCAGCAGCGTGCCGCCGCGCTCCCGCGCGACGACCAGCACCGGCCGGTCCTTGCCGCGCCCGTCGTTCTCCTCGTACGGCACCCACGTCCAGACGATCTCGCCCGGATCGGGGTCCCCGTCCGGATCCGGTGCGTACTCGGTGCGTACCCGCCCGACCTGGCGCGGCTCGGCTTCGACGGTGGCGGTGGGGCCGGTGCTCCCGGGCAGCGCCTCGTCGTCTTCGGTCCCCTTGAATGGCCTGATCACGCCCCACACGTTAGCCCGTCCGAGGTGGCCGGGCGGCGTCGCGGTGCCGGTACGCGCGCAGCGGGAAGGGACAAGCATGTGCCTGATGTCCTCGACCCGGTGGCGGACCTCGTCAAGCGCCGCAAAGCCCCCGTCGTCGTCCAGACCCTGCGATCCGCGGCGGCCGCGACCATCGCGTACGTCGTCGCGCTCCAGCTGAGCACCGAAGCGGCCCCGCTGACCGCCCCGCTCACCGCACTGCTCGTGGTGCAGGTGACCCTCTTCGCGACCCTCACCACCGGTATCCGCCGGGTGAACGCCGTGGTGGTGGGCGTCCTGCTCGCCATCGCCTTCTCCATCCTGGTCGGGCTGACCTGGTGGAGCCTGGGTCTGATCATTCTCGCGTCATTGACGGCCGGTCATTTCGCGCGGGTGAGCGAATTCGTCCCCGAGGTGGCGATCAGTGCCATGCTCGTCCTCGGCGTGAGCCAGGTGACCACCACCGCCTGGTCCCGGATTCTGGAAACCCTCATCGGGGCCGTCGTCGGACTGGCCTTCAACTTCCTGTTCGCGCCGCCCGTCTGGGTCCGCACCGCAGGCGAGTCGATCGTGGACCTCGCCCGCCGGATACGTCAGCTCCTGCTGCACATGGCCGAGGAGCTGGGCAGCCCCACCCCGGTCGAACGCGCCGCCGCCCGCCTCCACGAGGCCCGCCGCCTCGACCACGACATCTCCCAGGTCGACGCCGCCCTCCGGCAGGCCGAGGACAGCGTCCGCCTCAACCCCCGCGTCAAGGAGGGCCTGCTGCACCGGGTGGTGCTGCGCACCGGCCTGGACACCCTGGAGATCTGCACGGTCGTCCTGCGCGTCCTCACCCGCACCCTCACCGACCTCGCCAAGACGCGGACGGACGAACCCCTCTTCCCCCCGGACATCGCCGAGGCCCTGGAAGACCTCTTCCGCCACACCGCCGCCGCCGTCGAGAGCTTCGCCATCCTGGTCACCAGCCCGGTCAGCGCCAGCGCCGAGGAGGCCGAATCGCGGCTGGCCACCGAGCTGTCCCGAGCCCACACCAGCCGCGACGAGGCCGCCCAGCTCCTCCTCCGCCGCGTCCAGCGCCACCCGGGCCAATGGCAGCTCCAGGGCGCCCTGCTCGCCGAGATCGACCGCATCCTCGCCGAACTGGACATGGAACAGCGCTCCCGCCGCCTCATGGAAGAACTCGACCGCAGCACCCGCGAGAACCGCGAACGCTTCCCCGCCCTCCACAACCTCCACCGCCGCCTCCGCGGCGGTCGGCGCGGTCAGTTGAGCGGGTAGCGGTCCTGGGGGAAGAGCGGGGTGGGGTGCGGCTCGGTGGAGGGGTGGAACTCGGCGGCGAAGTCGTCGGCCAGCTCGGCTATCG
This sequence comes from Streptomyces sp. NPDC001700, assembly GCF_053596435.1. Taxonomy (NCBI): domain Bacteria; kingdom Bacillati; phylum Actinomycetota; class Actinomycetes; order Kitasatosporales; family Streptomycetaceae; genus Streptomyces; species Streptomyces sp. NPDC001700. The sequence goes on along the minus strand of NZ_JBSFGE010000001.1, from coordinate 555,778 downwards.
TGCCGCGCCCCTCCACCTGGGCCAGCCAGGGCGGGGGGAGGCGCAGGTCGCCGTGGTGGACGCCCAGGAGGTTGCCGCAGATCGCGCCGGTGGAGTCGCTGTCGCCCGAGTGGTTGACGGAGAGCAGCAGGGCCGCCCGGGGGCTGGGGTGCGCCAGGGCGGCGTAGACGGCGATGGCCAGCGCTTCCTCGGCGATCCAGCCGCCGCCGAGCGACTCGGCCTTCTCCGCGGTGGGGTCGCCCCCGGCCGCCAGGTCGATCGCGCGGCGCAGGGCGGTGGCGGTCTCCTCGTGGCGGGGGTAGCCGCGCAGCAGCTGCAGGGTGCGCAGGGCGGCGCCCTCCAGGGAGTCGCCGTCGAGGAGGTACGCGACCATCGCGGCCAGGGCGCCCGCCGCGAGGTAGCCGGTCGGGTGGCCGTGGGTGATCTGGGCGCAGCGGGCGGCGAGTTCGAAGCAGCCGCGGGCGGGCCCGCCGGTGAGGCCGAACGGGGCCGACCGCATCACGGTGCCGCAGCCCTTGGAGCCGCCGTTCACCGGGCCCGGGCCGCCGTGGAGGGGGAGGTCCGGGGCGGGGGTGTGGTCCACGAGGAGGCCGGAGAGGCAGGCGTTGCCGGGCGCGCGGCGGGCGTACAGCCACGGGTGGGTGCGCAGCCAGCCGGAGCGGGAGACGTGGTCCCCGGTCCGCGGGGGCGGCGGCTCGGGGTAGTTCTGGGTGTCGAGCCAGCGCAGATACGCCTGACGGACGATGGCGATCTCGGCGCCGTCGACGCCCTCGGCCAGCGCGCGGGCGTGGGCCCGGATCAGCCCCTCGGCCGTGAACAGGGTCATCTGGGTGTCATCGGTGATCCGGCCGGTGACACCGCTGTCGTCCGGGACGAGCCCGGTGATGCCCGCCGCGCCGTAGGCCTCGCGGATCCCCGGCAGGGAGCGGAACTCGATCGGGTTGCCGAGCGCGTCACCGATCGCGCCGCCGAGCAGACAGCCGCGTATGCGGGCCCGCCGGGCGGCCGATTCGTCCCATGACTGCTGGATCACGTGCGGCTCTCCTCTTCGTGCGCGGGTGGAGGCACAGCTCCTGTGTGCTCAGCACATGATCGCAGACCACACCGACAGGCCTGTGGCGGTAGCGTCGGAGAGGGAGACGGTGCGACATGTCGATGCGATTCATCCGGACGGGCGATGAGCCCGCACATGCGCGCAGCCCCCTGCGGATGCGGCTGTGGCTGGCCACCTGGGGACTGCTGTGGACCGTCGGCGGCGCGGTGGCGTTCGCGCTGGCGGACCGGCCGGGCTGGGCGGCCGCCTGCGCGGCGCTGGCCGCCGTCACCCTGACCGACCTGGTGCTGGTCATCCGGCACATCCGCCAGGGGCCGCACTACCAGCCGGGGCGGGACGTGCCGCCGTACGCGCCGGTCAGGGGGCGACGGCGCTAGCGGGTGTCCGGCTCAGCCCTGCTCGCCGAACCGCGCCGCCTCCACGAAGTCCGGGCGCGGATCGAGCGCCGCGGCGAGGCGGAAGTGGCGGGTGGCCTCGGCCTTGCGGGAGGCCCGCTCCAGCGTACGGGCGAGGGCGAAGTGGGCGAACGCGTTGTCCGGCTCGCGCTCCAGGACGATGTGGAATTCGAGTTCAGCGGCGCGGAGCTGGGCCGCGCCGAAGAACGCGCGGGCCCGGAGCAGCCGGGCCGCGGTGTTCTCGGGGTGGGCGGTGATGACCGAGTCGAGCAGCTTGACGGCGCCTCGCGGATCTCGGGCGGCGAGCAGCTGCTCCGCGGCGCGGTAGTCGATGACGTGGGTCTCGGGCGTGGGCTCGGGCACAGCCGCTTCCTTCCCCGGGCTTGCGTGATCTTTGGCCCTGCTTGCGGTGATCCCTCGGTGGTTCCTCGGCGGTCGCTTCAGTGATGATCGTCGGTACGGGCAGCACAACAACCACCCGGTGCGCCACATTCCCCCTCGGCCCGCCCCGCAAGCACGGCCCGCCGCCTCAGCCCGTGGCGGCCGCCCGCTCCGCCAGCTCCGTCCAGATCTTCCGGACCCGCGGCTCCAGTTCCTCCAGCGGGCCATCGTTGTCGATCACGACATCGGCGACGGCCAGCCGCTCCTCGCGGGTCGCCTGGGCCGCCATCCGGGCCCGCGCCTCGTCCTCGGTCATGCCGCGCTGCCGGACCAGCCGGTCGAGCTGGGTTTCGGGCGTGGCGTCGACGACCAGGACCAGGTCGTACAGGGACCCCAGCCCGTTCTCGGCGAGCAGCGGGACGTCGTGGACGACCACCGCCTCCGGTCCGGCGGCCGCCTGCAGCTCGGCGGAGCGGTCGCGGACCAGGGGATGGACGATCGCGTTCAGCGCGCGCAGCCGCTCGGGGTCGTTGAAGACGATGCCGCCGAGCTTCGGCCGGTCGAGCCGACCGTCGGCGGTCAGCACCCCGGGCCCGAACTCGTCAACGACGGCGGCGAGGCCGGGGGTTCCCGGCTCGACCACCTCACGGGCGATCCGATCGGAGTCGATCAGCACCGCGCCGTAAGAGACCAAGATTCGCGAGACTTCGCTCTTGCCCGCGCCGATTCCGCCCGTGAGCCCCAGCTTCAGCATGGGGCCCACGCTATACGGACCGCCGCGCAGGCGCCGCCCTCGCGGCCTCAGGCGCCCCCCTCGCCGCCTTCCCGCTCGGCGAGGAAGCGCTCGAACTCGGCGCCCAGCTCATCCGCCGACGGCAGCTCGGCCGGTTCCGCGACCAGGTTGCCACGGCTCTCGGCCCCGGCCACCGCGTCGTACTGGTGCTCAAGGCCCCGTACGAGCGCGACCAGCTCGTCGTCCCCCTCCGAGACCTGCCGCTCGATCTCCTCCTGCGTCTTCAGCGCCTCGTTGCGCAGCGCGTGGGCCGCGCCCGGCAGCACCAGACCGGTGGCCGCGGTGACCGCCTCCAGCGCGGTCAGCGCCGCGTCGGGGTAGGCGGAACGAGCCAGATAGTGGGGGACGTGGGCGGCGACGCCGAGCACGTCGTGGCCCGCCTCGCCGAGCCGGTACTCGATCAGCGACTCGGCACTGCCGGGCACCTGGGCCTCGTCGAAGAGGCCTCGGTGGCCGGGCATCAGATCGGTGCGGTTGCCGTGCGGGGTGAGGCCCACCGGCCGGGTGTGCGGGACGCCCATCGGGATGCCGTGGAAGTTCACGGCGAGCCGCACGCCGAGCCGCTCGATGATCTGCCGCACCGCGGCCGCGAACCGCTCCCACTCCACGTCCGGTTCGGGCCCGCAGAGCAGCAGGAAGGGCGCCGCGGTCGCGTCCCGCACCAGGTGGAGTTCGATCGCCGGGGTCTCGTAGCCCGTCCAGCGGTCGCGCTGGAAGGTGAGCAGGGGGCGCCGGGCCCGGTAGTCGACGAGCCGGTCGTGGTCGAAGCGGGCGACGACCTGCCGCGGCAGCCCGTCGAGCAGCCGCTCCACGATCTGGTCGCCGGTCTCCCCGGCGTCGATGTATCCGTCGAAGTGGTAGAGCAGCACCAGCCCGGCCGAATCCCGGGAGGCTATCGCGTCGACTTCCGCGAGCCCGCTCGGTTCCCACGCGTACAAATCCTGTGGATCAAGCACTGTGACCGCTCCTCCTTGTGTTCCGTACGCGAAAACACCACGCGGGGGCGGGCGCATTCCCGGTCCCCGGCCACAACTCCTGTGCGCATCATGGCCGTACACGACCGGAGACATGCGTGAGGACATGCGTGAGGCCCGCTCCCCCGGAGGGGAACGGGCCTCACACTCGATCAGCCGGTGCCGCTAGCGGTCAGCGGCACAGCGGTTCAGCTCTGGCCACCGGCCAGCTTCTCGCGGAGCGCGGCCAGCGCCTCGTCCGACGCCAGGGCGCCGGAGTTGTCGGCCGACTCCGAGGAGTACGAACCGCCGCCGGAAGCCTGCCCGCCGCCGGGCGCCGGGGCAGCGCTGGTCGCTCCCTCGGCAGCGGCCTGCTCGTCGGCCTCGCGGGACTTGATGACCTGCGCCTGGTGCTGCTCGAAGCGGGTCTGCGCGTCGGCGTACTGACGCTCCCACTCCTCGCGCTGCTTCTCGTACCCCTCGAGCCAGTCGTTGGCCTCGGGGTCGAAGCCCTCGGGGTAGATGTAGTTGCCCTGGTCGTCGTACGACGCGGCCATGCCGTACAGGGTCGGGTCGAACTCGACCACGGACGGGTCGGCACCGAAGGCCTCGTTGGCCTGCTTCAGCGAGAGGCTGATGCGGCGGCGCTCGAGGTCGATGTCGATGACCTTGACGAAGATCTCGTCGTTGACCTGGACGACCTGCTCCGGGATCTCCACGTGGCGCTCGGCCAGCTCGGAGATGTGGACCAGACCCTCGATGCCCTCGTCCACGCGGACGAACGCACCGAACGGCACGAGCTTCGTGACCTTACCCGGGACGACCTGACCGATCTGGTGGGTCCGGGCGAACTGCTGCCACGGGTCTTCCTGGGTCGCCTTGAGCGACAGGGAGACGCGCTCGCGGTCCATGTCGACGTCGAGGACCTCGACCGTGACCTCCTGGCCGACCTCGACGACCTCGGACGGGTGGTCGATGTGCTTCCAGGACAGCTCGGAGACGTGGACCAGGCCGTCGACGCCACCCAGGTCCACGAAGGCACCGAAGTTGACGATGGAGGAGACGACGCCGGAGCGCACCTGACCCTTCTGGAGGGTGGTGAGGAAGGTCTGACGGACCTCGCTCTGGGTCTGCTCCAGCCAGGCGCGGCGGGACAGGACCACGTTGTTGCGGTTCTTGTCCAGCTCGATGATCTTCGCCTCGAGCTCCTTGCCCACGTAGGGCTGGAGGTCGCGGACGCGGCGCATCTCGACCAGGGAGGCGGGGAGGAAGCCGCGGAGGCCGATGTCGAGGATGAGACCACCCTTGACGACCTCGATGACGGTACCGGTGACGATCCCGTCCTCTTCCTTGATCTTCTCGATGGTGCCCCAGGCGCGCTCGTACTGGGCGCGCTTCTTCGAGAGGATCAGGCGGCCTTCCTTGTCCTCCTTCTGGAGAACCAGGGCCTCGATCTCATCGCCGACGGCCACGACCTCGTTCGGGTCGACGTCGTGCTTGATCGAAAGCTCGCGAGAAGGGATGACGCCTTCGGTCTTGTAACCAATGTCGAGCAGGACCTCGTCCCGGTCGACCTTCACGATGACGCCGTCGACGATGTCGCCGTCGTTGAAGTACTTGATCGTCTCGTCGATCGCGGCGAGGAAGGCTTCCTCGGAACCGATGTCGTTTACCGCCACCTGCGGGGTGGTGCGGGTTGCCTCGGTGCTGCTCGTCATGTGGGAAAGGGCTCCGGTACGGACATTGAGTCGTAGGTACTGCTACGCCGAGGACCCTTTACCGCACTGCCGAAGCCGGACAGCCTGTGAGGCGCGGTCTTACGGATCTTCCGAGAGACCGAAAACGCCTCGACAACCGAGGGGACATACAACAGATACGAGCGCGGCCTGCTCCGTCTGAGTCACGCAGGCCCGCAGCGCAACTTGTAGCATACGGGGGCGGCCGGGCATGGTCAATGCACGAAGAGCGCACGTGGGGCCTAACGCCCCGAACCCGGCAATTTGCAAGTCACTGCTGCGACGCGGTCCCTTGCCGTGCCCCGCAGCCACAGGTCGATACAGAGAGTACGACGACGCGCCTGATGGTCCAAGAACACAAGCCCAGCGGTGCCTTCCGGGCCCCCGAGGCCCCCGAGGCCGACGAGCCCACCGCCACCCGCCGGATCGCCGACGACACGGAGAGCAGCCGGGCCAGCCGCGGCTGGTGGGACCGCAACGCGGACGAGTACCAGGAGGAGCACGGCACCTTCCTCGGCGACGACCGCTTCATCTGGGGCCCGGAAGGGCTGGACGAGGAAGAGGCCGGGCTGCTCGGACGCGCGGACCGGCTGAAGGGGCGCGACGTACTGGAGGTGGGCGCGGGCGCGGCGCAGTGCGCGCGGTGGCTCGCGGCGCGCGGCGCGCGCCCTGTGGCGCTCGACATCTCCCACCGGCAGCTGCGGCACGCCCAGCGGATCGACGGGCCCGGCGCTGACGGCATCGCGCTGGTCCAGGCCGACGCCACCGCGCTCCCCTTCCGGGACGGCTCGTTCGACCTCGCCTGCTCGGCGTACGGGGCGGTGCCCTTCGTGGCGGAGCCGGTACGGGTGATGCGCGAGGCGCGCCGGGTGCTGCGGCCGGGCGGCCGGTGGGTGTTCTCGGTGACGCATCCGGTGCGGTGGGCGTTCCCCGACGAGCCGGGGCCCGAGGGGCTGAGCATCTCCGGCTCGTACTTCGACCGCACCCCTTATGTGGAACAGGACGACGCGGGCCGTGCCGTCTATGTGGAGCACCACCGGACCATCGGTGACCGGGTACGGGACGTCGTGGGCGGGGGCTTCCGGCTGATCGACCTCGTGGAACCGGAATGGCCCGCCTGGAACCGTCAGGAGTGGGGCGGCTGGTCCCCGCTGCGCGGCGGGCTCATCCCGGGCACGGCCGTCTTCGTCTGCGAGCGGGATTGAGCGGGGGGCCTGGCATGCGTACGGACGTCCTCGCGCGGCTCCCCGTCCGCGCGGCCGTACCCGAGCTGCTGCGCGCGCTCGACGAGCGGGGGTCGGCGGTGCTGTGCGCACCGCCCGGGACCGGCAAGACCACCCTGGTGCCGCTCGTCCTGGCCGGGCTGCTGGACGGCGGCGGCTCACCGGTTCGCCGTGTCCTGGTGGCCGAGCCGCGCCGGATCGCGGCGCGGGCCGCCGCGCGGCGCATGGCGTGGCTGCTCGGCGAGCGGACCGGCGAACGCGTCGGCTTCACGGTGCGCGGGGAGCGGCAGGCCGGGCCCCACACCGTGGTCGAGGTGGTCACCACGGGTGTGCTGGTGCAGCGGCTGCAGCGGGACCAGGAGCTGGCCGGGGTCGACGCCGTCGTCCTGGACGAATGCCATGAGCGGCACCTGGACGCCGACACGGCGGCCGCCTTCCTGCTGGACGTCCAGGCCGCCCTGCGCCCGGAGCTGCGGCTGATCGCCGCGTCGGCGACGACGGACGCGGAGGGGTGGGCGCGGCTGCTGGGCGGCGATGGCGGCGGCCCCGCTCCGGTCGTCTCGGCCCCGGGCGTGTCGCACCCCGTCGAGGCGGTGTGGGCGCCGCCCGTACGTCCCGTACGTCCACCGCATGGCATGCGGGTGGACCCGGCCCAGCTCGACCACGTCGCGGACGTGGTGCGCCGCGCGCTGCGCGAGCGGTCAGGGGACGTCCTGTGCTTCCTGCCCGGCGTCGGCGAGATCGGCCGGGTGGCGGGGTTGCTGGGCGGCGCCGACGCGGACGTCCTCCAGGTCCACGGCCGGGCCCCCGCTGCCGTACAGGAAGCCGTCCTCGCGGGCTCGGACGGCGGGCGGCGGCGGGTGGTGCTGGCGACCTCGGTCGCCGAGTCGAGCCTGACCGTGCCGGGCGTACGGATCGTCGTCGACAGCGGCCTCGCCCGCGAGCCGCGCATGGACCACGCGCGGGGCCTGAGCGCGCTGACGACCGTCCGGGCGTCCCGGGCCGCGGCCCGGCAGCGCGCGGGCCGGGCCGGGCGCGAGGCGCCGGGCACCGTCTACCGCTGCTGGCCGGAGGCCGAGGACGCCCGGCTGCCGCGCTTCCCGTCCCCGGAGATAGCCGAAGCCGACCTGACGGCCTTCGCCCTCCAGGCGGCGTGCTGGGGCGAGCCGGACGCCTCCGGCCTCGCCCTGCTCGACCCACCGCCCGCCGGGGCCATGACGGCCGCGCGGGAGGTGCTGACCGCGATCGGCGCCGTCGACGCCGCGGGCCGCGCCACCGAGCGCGGCCGCCGCATGTCCCGCCTCGGCCTCCACCCCCGCCTCGCCCGCGCCCTCATCGACGGCGCGGGCGAGGTAGGCGCCCGCCGGGCGGCCGAGGTGGTGGCCCTGCTGAGCGAGGAGCCGCCACGGGAGTACGGCGACGACCTGGCCGCCGCCTGGCACACCGCCCGCCGAGGAGCCGACCCGTACGCCACCCGCTGGCGCCAGGAGTCCCGCCGCCTGGAGCGCGCGGTGACGGGTGACGGCGGCGGCCCCCGTACGGACGCCCCCGGCGGACCGTCGGCGGCGACGCCCGCCGCCACCGCGCCGCCCGCGAGGGCAGAGACGGCCGAGCCCGCGGACACCCGAACCGGCCAGCCGGATGCCACGCCCGGCACCCCAGGCGGGAACGAGGCGGCGGGCTCCGGTGCGGCATCCAGCCGGGCGGCCGCCGGTGCCGAGGCCCGGCAGGCGGGCCGGGGCTCTCCGGTCGCTGGGCCGGATCGCGCCCGGCAGACCGACGATGCCGCTGTCCACGGCCGGGCGGGCGACGGACGCGGGGCGCGGGGGCGGGCGGTCGGGGGCGCTCAGCCGGGGCGGTCCGATGACGCCGTCGCCGGGCTGATCGTCGCGCTGGCGTTTCCTGAGCGGGTGGCTCGGTCGCGGGGTCGGCGGGCGTATCTCATGGCCGCCGGGACCGGGGCCGAACTACGCGACGGGTCGCGGCTCGGTGGGGCGCCGTGGCTGGCCGTGGCCGTCGCCGACCGGCCGGTGGCCGCCGCGTCGGCGCGGGTGCGGCTCGCGGCCGTCACCGACGAGGAGACGGCCCGTACGGCGGCCGCGGTGCTGGGGTCGGACGGCGAGGAGGTGCACTGGGCCGACGGGGACGTCGTCGCCCGGCGCGTGTCCCGGCTCGGGGCGATCGAGCTGGTGGTCCGGCCGCTGGCCGCGCCCGACCCGGCGCTCGTGCACGCGGCGCTGCTGGAGGGGCTGCGGCGCGAGGGGACGGGGCTGCTGCGCTGGTCCGCGCAGGCCACAGCCGTACGGGAGCGGATGGCGTTCCTCCACCGGGAGCTGGGGGCGCCCTGGCCGGACGTGTCGGAGGCGGCGCTGCTGGCGGACCCGGACGCGTGGCTGGGTGTGGAGCTGGGCCGGGCGCGGCGGCGGGCGGATCTGGAGCGGGTGGACGCCGGTCAGGCGCTGGCCCGGCTGCTGCCCTGGGCGACCGGCGACGCGGCGCGCTTCGAGGAGCTGGCGCCGGAGCGGGTCGAGGTGCCGAGCGGGTCGCGGGTGCGGGTGGACTACGGGGACGAGGGCGGACAGCCGGTGCTGGCGGCGAAGCTGCAGGAGCTGTTCGGCTGGCAGGAGTCGCCGCGAATCGCGGGCGGGCGGGTGCCGCTGCTGGTGCATCTGCTGTCACCGGCGGGGCGTCCGGCCGCGGTCACGGCCGATCTGGCGTCGTTCTGGCGGGACGGCTACCGGTCCGTACGGGCCGAGCTGCGCGGCCGCTACCCCAAGCATCCGTGGCCGGAGGACCCGACCACGGCCGAGCCGACGCGGCGTACCAACAGCCGCCGCTGAACGACTTCAGACCGCCCAGGCGCGCAGCCGCCGGGCGGTCTCGCTCAGGCGGAGCCGGTTGTCCCGTATGTCGCGGATGAGGCTCACCATGCCGCCGGACGGCGGGGCGATCGCCTCGCCGGACTCCTCCAGGTACATCTGGGCGCAGGCGGCGCCGATCACCGCGTTGTAGTCGGAGAACGGTTCCAGGATCAGCGAGGTGTGGAGGAAGGTCGCGGCGCGCGCCGCGGCCTCCTCGTAGTACGGCTCGCCCGCGAACCGTTCGTAGCGGTGCCGCTCGCTCATGCAGTGGAGTGCGCCCCAGTCCCGCACGGGGGTGTTCACCGGGGAGACGTCGACCTGCACGTTGAGCACCCAGCCGGCGTCGACATACAGGATCAACGCAGCCCTTCCGGGAACTCCCGCTCGAACTCGGCCTTGTAGCCCATGGCGAACCGCACGGCGCCCTCGACGAAGCGCTGCTTCTGACGCCGCCGCACGACGTCCTCGGTCAGTATGTCGTGGGCGAGGCGCTTGATGGCCACGCCCTTCTCCTTGGCCTCCGCGCGCAGCTCGGCCAGTTCCTGCTCGGTGAACTCGATCGTGATACCCGGCATGGAGCGCATGCTAGCCAGCTAACTACCGAGATCACTACCGGCGTCACTATCAGGAGGGAACGCGCGGACGGAGGTTGACGATCCGTCGCCGCGCCCCCTGCCCGAGCGCCGCCCGGCGGCCGCGCGCCTCCAGCAGCAGCGCGAGCGCGAGCAGTCCGGCGCCCAGCACCCCGAACCCCCAGGGCACATACGTCGTGAAGGCGAGGACCAGCTGCCGCTGCGAGGTGACCAGCTCGACCGTGTGGGCGACGTAGTCCTCGCGCATCTTCACGTGCCCGGAGAAGACGGTCACCCGGTCCCGGCCACCGAGCAGCGTGCCGCCGCGCAGCTCCTCGCGGTGGATCTCCTGCCCGTTGACGGGCGCGCCGGTGGTGGGCTCGACCCAGAACATCCGCTTGGTGGTGTACCAGCGGGAGGTCCCGGCCTTGCGGACGGTCTCCGGGGTGATGCCGTCGACCGGCATGGTCTTGGGCAGCGGGACCTTGGTCCAGGGGATGGTCTGCTCGAAGTAGTACACCGTCAGACCGCGGAACTGGCGGGTGCCCTGGTAGTGGATGGGCGCGGAGGTGCGGGTCTGGGCGTCGAAGTAGCGGTAGTCGCGCTTCTCGGTGAGGAACGGCCACTTGTACTCGATGCCCTCGCGGCGCACGGCGTCGCCGTCGACGTGCTCGCCGCCCGCGTGCACGGGGTCCTGGGTGTGGGCGTCGAAGACGTAGCGCTCGGGGATGCGGGAGACCATCTTGCCGTCGGGGCCCTGGATGTACGAGAGGGCGTCCCAGACGACGACGTCGCGCCCGGTCTCCGCGCCGACCTTCTTCGCCGCGCCCACGTTCCCGCGCAGGGTCTGCACGATGCTGACCTTGGGGACCGTACGGGGCTTCATCGTCGCGTAGTCGAGCAGAGTGGCGGGGCGGGCCTCCAGGACCGCCGTCTGGTACTCGCTGGGCGGGATCTTGGCGAGCCGGGGGAAGGCGTACCAGCGCACCAGCGGCGCGAGGGCGGCGAAGAAGACGGCGAAGGCGAGCAGCACCAGGCTGGCTTTGCGGCGCATGGCGGGGTGTCCCTCCCTCAGGGGCGCTCGGGGACGGTGGTGAGCAGCGGCTTGGGGGAGGTGGTGCCGCTGGGGGCGCCGATGGCCGTCACCGTGAAGACGAGGGCGAGGGCGGCGGCGAGTCCGATCGCGGCGGCGGCGAGGGCGCGCATGCGGGCCTCCCGTGGTTCCAGTGACGACAACTGACAGGGCGTCAGTTTCAGCCGGGGCTGGGCACCGTAGCAACGAGCGGCGCGAATGAGAACACGCAAGCCCGAAACGCGAAACGCGCCGCCCCCGGGCCCGGTGGGGGCTCGGGGGCGGCGCGCTGGGTGCCCTGGCGGCGGCTGCCTAGGAGGCGGCGGCCGGGGTGACCTTCAGCTCGACGTCCAGGACGGCGCCGTCAGCTGTCGTGAGGCGGAGCAGATAGGTGCCCGCGTGCTCGTCGGTCAGGACCTTCGGAAGCATCAGCTGTCCGAGGGCGTTGGTCTTCAGCCCGGTCAGGGTGCGGACCGGCTTGTCCTCGGCGTCGAGGAAGTACGGGCCCTTGTCGTTCGGCTCGGGCTTCTTGGCGTCCTTGATCATGGTCGCGGTGACCGGGACGCCCGCCGCGACCTTGCCCTTGTAGGTCGCCTTGACGGTGAGGAGATCGGTGAAGGAGCCACCGGCCTCGGCCGTCAGGACGCCGTCCCCGAGGCGGGCCAGCGCGTCGGCCTGCGGTACGGGGCGGGGCTTGACGGTCCCGGCGTAGTCGACCGGGGCCACCTTGTCGCGCCCGACGGCCGTGGCACGCAGCGTGAACGAACCGGCCTTCTCGCCCGCGAGCATCTTGGGCGCGGTGACGGTGCCATCGGGGCCGGTGAGCAGGGTGATGGAACGGACGAGGCCGATGAAGCGGGCGCTCGTCTCGCCGCGGATCTCGTACTTCACGCGCGCCGCCGCCACCGGCTTGCCCTTGGCGTCCACCGCGAGGACCTTGGGGGACCGGCTGAACGTCTCACCGGCGGTGGCGGTGAGCTGCTGGGCGCCGATCGCGGTCAGCTTGGCGGTGCCGGTGGGCTTGGGTGCGGGGGTGGTGGGCGGCGTGGTCGGCGGGGTGGGGAGGGTCGGACCGGGCGTCTGCCCGGGACCCTCGTCGCTCGGATCGGGCGAGGGGGAGGTGGAGCCGCCGCGCCCGTCGTCGGTCTCGTCGGGCTCGTCGGGCTTGGGCAGGGTGTGCGCCCCGCCGTTGCCCTTCCCGGGACCCTTGTCCTTGTCCTTGTCCTTGCCGGATTCCTTCGAGCCGGACTGGGAGCCCTGCTTCGAGCCGTCCCCGGACGGCTCGCTCCGCTCCGAGGGCAGCACACCGGCGCCATCGGGAACCTCGTGGGTACCGCTCTTGTAGTACTCGAACCACGACAGGACCGTGTTCAGGTACTCCTGCGAGCGGTTGTAGCCGAGGATCGCGGCGTTCAGGTCCTTCTGGACGGACAGGTCACGGTTGTTGGCACACAGGTAGTTGCCCGCGGCGAGCGCCGCGTCATAGATGTTGTTGGGGTCGCTGCGCCCGTCCCCGTTGCCGTCCTGGCCCCAGCCCGCCCAGGTGGACGGGATGAACTGCATGGGGCCGACGGCCCGGTCGTGGGTGGTGTCCCCGTCGAACTCGCCGCCGTCGCTGTCCTTGATCAGGGCGAAGCCGTCGCCGTTGAGAGCCGGGCCGAGGATGGGGCTGACGGTCGTCCCCTCCTGGTCCACGTTGCCGCCGCGGGCCTGGCCGGACTCGACCTTGCCGATCGCGGCCAGCAGCTGCCACGGCAGGTTGCAGCCGGGCTTGGACTCCCTGAGCGCCGCCTCCGCCTTCTTGTACGCGGCCAGCACGCTCGCCGGGATGCCCGCCTGGGCCTTGGCGCTGCTGCCCGGGAATCCCGGCAGGTCGACCGAGGAGCCCGGCTTGTCCGGCTTGGTCAGGGGCGGCAGATCGGTGTGGTACGAGCCGCCGCCGTCGATGGGCGTATCGGGCGACGGCTGCGCCCCACTGGCCCGGTCCCGGTCCCGGTGATCCCCGTCGCCGTAGTCCTGCGCGGCGAACCCGGGCGCCTGGGATGCGGTGAGGGCGGCCATCGCGGCCGCCGCCACCGCCGTCGTGGCCGCCCCCTTACGCAGACGTCGGCCGATAAGCGGTGCCATCCGTGTGTCCCTCCCGTCGAACACAATGCGCTCCCCCGCGCGTCAACCCTGGTGACACTACGACAACTTAGGGCCCGCGACTACCGCTGCCCACCGCCCGTCAGCGGCCATTCGGAGGCGGCGTGTTGACAGGTTCCACCAGGCGTCGGCTCAGTGGGCGGCCGACTCCCAGTCGGTACCGACACCCACCGACACATCCAGCGGAGCGCGCAGTTGGAACGCACCGGCCATCTCGCGCCGCACCAGCTCCTCCACGCGCTCCCGCTCCCCCGGCGCGATCTCCAGCACGATTTCGTCGTGCACCTGGAGCAGCATCCGCGACGAGAGTTCGCCTGCCGTCAACGCGGCGTCCACCTTCAGCATCGCGATCTTGACGATGTCGGCGGCGGTGCCCTGGATCGGGGCGTTGAGCGCCATCCGCTCGGCCATCTCGCGGCGCTGCCGGTTGTCGCTGGTGAGGTCGGGGAGGTAGCGGCGGCGGCCGAGCATGGTCTCCGTGTAGCCGATGGCGCGCGCTTCCTCCACGACCCGCTGCAGATAGTCGCGGACCCCGCCGAACCGCTCGAAGAAGGTGTCCATGAGGCGGCGCGCCTCGTCCGGGCCGATGCCCAGCTGCCCGGAGAGGCCGAACGCCGAGAGCCCGTATGCCAGGCCGTACGACATGGCCTTGATCTTGCGCCGCATCTCCGGGTCGACCTCGGACTTGTCGACGCCGAACACCTGGGAGGCGACCGTGGTGTGCAGGTCCTCACCGGAGGTGAACGCCTCGATCAGGCCGTCGTCCTCGGAGAGATGGGCCATCACGCGCAGCTCGATCTGGCTGTAGTCGGCGGTCATCAGGGACTCGAAGCCCTCGCCGACGACGAAGCCGCGCCGGATCGCCCGGCCCTCGTCCGTACGCACCGGGATGTTCTGCAGGTTGGGGTCGGTCGACGACAGCCGGCCGGTCGCCGCCACGGTCTGGTTGAAGGTGGTGTGGATGCGGCCGCTGGAGGAGATCGTCTTGATCAGCCCCTCCACGGTGGAGCGCAGCCGGGCCTGCTCCCGGTGGCGCAGCATGATCACCGGGAGTTCGTGGTCGGTCTGCGCGGCCAGCCAGGCGAGCGCGTCGGCGTCCGTCGTGTACCCGGTCTTGGTCTTCTTCGTCTTCGGCAGGCCCAGCTCGTTGAAGAGCACTTCCTGGAGCTGCTTGGGCGAGCCGAGGTTGAACTCGTGGCCCACCGCGGCGTGCGCCTCCTTCACCGCCTGCTGGACGGCGCCCGCGAACTGCTGCTCCATGCCCTCCAGCCAGCCGCGGTCGGCGGCGATACCGGAGCGCTCCAGCCGGGCCAGCAGCTCGGAGGTGGGCAGCTCCACATCGCTCAGCAGCCCGGCCGCGCCGACCTCCTCCAGCCGCCCGCGGAACGCCTCGCCGAGGTCGAGCACCGTACGCGCCTTGATCATCAGGGCGTCCTGCTCGGCCTGTTCGTCGGCGCCGAAGGCGAGCTGCCCGCTGTCGGCGGCCGCCGCAGGGGACAGCTCACGGCCCAGGTACTCAACCGACAGGGCGTCCAGCTCGAAGGAACGGCGGCCCGGCTTGACCAGATACGCGGAGAGCGCGGTGTCCATCGAGACGCCCGCGACGGACCAGCCGTGCTCGGCGAAGACCCGCATGGTGCCCTTGGCGTTGTGCAGCACCTTCGGCCGGTCCGGGTCGGCGATCCAGGCCGCGAAGGCCCGATCGTCGGCCTCGTCCAGCTCGGTCGGGTCGAAGCACACGGCGGGCCCGCCCGCGGTGGCGAGCGCGATCTCGCTGACGCTGCCGCTGCCCAGCGCCCAGGTGTCCACGGTGGCCAGGCCCAGCGGCTCGGCGCCGCGGTCCGCCAGCCAGGGCGCCAGCTCGCCCGCGGCGAGCGTCACCCCGTCGACCTCGACGCCGGGGGCCGCAGCGGCGGGCTCCTCCTCGGCCGCGCCCGGGTCGACGGCCAGGATCCGGTCGCGGAAGTTCTGGTGACGGAACTCCAGCGCGTCCAGAACCACGGACATCGCGGCGCGGTCGTACGGCACGCGCTTGAGGCCGTCGGGGCCAGTGCCCAGCTCCACGTCCCTGACCAGCTCGGTCAGCTGGCGGTTGAGCTTGACGGCGTCCAGGTGATCGCGCAGCTTCTCGCCGACCTTGCCCTTGACCTCGTCGACCCGGTCCACCAGCTCCTGGAACGACCCGAACTGGTTGATCCACTTCGCGGCGGTCTTCTCGCCGACCCCCGGGATGCCGGGCAGGTTGTCCGACGGGTCGCCGCGCAGCGCCGCGAAGTCCGGGTACTGGCGCGGGGTGAGGCCGTACTTCTCCTGGACCTTCTCGGGGGTGAACCGGGTCAGCTCGGAGACGCCCTTGGTCGGGTAGAGGACCGTCACATGGTCGCTGACCAGCTGGAACGAATCGCGGTCACCGGTGACGATCAGCACCTCGAAGCCCTCGGCCTCGGCCTGGGTGGCCAGGGTGGCGATCACGTCGTCCGCCTCGAAGCCGTCCACCGCGAAGCGCGTGACGTTCATCGTGTCGAGCAGCTCGCCGATCAGCTCGACCTGCCCCTTGAACTCGTCCGGGCTCTTGGAGCGGTTCGCCTTGTACTCCGTGAACTGCTCGGAGCGCCAGGTCTTGCGCGAGACGTCGAACGCCACCGCCAGGTGCGTGGGCTGCTCATCACGGAGCGTGTTCGCCAGCATCGAGGTGAAGCCGTAGATCGCGTTGGTCGTCTGGCCGGAGGTCGTGCTGAAATTCTCCGCCGGCAGCGCGAAGAACGCCCGGTATGCCAGGGAATGCCCGTCCAGCAGGAGCAGGCGGGGACGGTCGTCCCCCGTGCGGTCGGGGGCGGGCGCTGCGGTCTTCTTCGATGCTTTCTCTGCCACGCCCCCGATCCTGCCACGCCCCACTGACAACGCTCCCCGCCTCCCACCCCCGGCGGCCTCCCGGGTGACCCCGAAGTCGGTGACTCATGAAAGGATCGAAGGGGAACAGGCCCTGCACACGCCGAGCCAAAAAAGGGGAGCGACATGGCAGCCAAGCCACCCGCAGGCGATCCGATCCAGGACGCGCCCGAGGTCGCACCCCCGAAACACGCCGCCGCCGGGCTCACCGCGGTCGGTCACTCGCTGCGCATCGCCCATCAGCAGATGGGAATCCGCCGCACCGCCCTCACCCTCATGCGGGTCAACCAGAAGAACGGCTTCGACTGCCCGGGCTGCGCCTGGCCCGAGGGCGACAAGCGGCACGCGGCCGAGTTCTGCGAGAACGGCGCGAAGGCCGTCGCCGAGGAGGCGACCCTGCGCCAGGTCACCCCCGACTTCTTCGCCGCCCACCCGGTGGCCGACCTCGCCACCCGCAGCGGCTACTGGCTCGGCCAGCAGGGGCGGCTCACCCAGCCCATGTTCCTGGACGAGGGCTCGGGCGCGTACGAGCCGGTGAGCTGGGACCGCGCGTTCGACCTCATCGCCGACGAGCTGAACGCCCTGGACTCCCCCGACGAGGCTCTCTTCTACACCTCCGGCCGCACCAGCAACGAGGCCGCGTTCCTCTACCAGCTCTTCGCCCGCGAGTTCGGCACCAACAACCTGCCGGACTGCTCCAACATGTGCCACGAGTCCTCGGGCTCCGCGCTGACCGAGACCCTGGGCGTCGGCAAGGGCAGCGTGTCCCTGGAGGATCTCCACAAGGCCGACCTGATCATCGTCGCCGGGCAGAACCCGGGCACCAACCACCCGCGCATGCTCTCCGCCCTGGAGAAGGCGAAGGGCAACGGCGCGAACATCATCTCCATCAACCCGCTGCCCGAGGCGGGTCTGGAGCGGTTCAAGAACCCGCAGAACGCCAAGGGGCTCGCGGGCGGCGGCACCTCGCTCACCGATCTTTTCCTGCAGATCCGGATCGGCGGCGACCAGGCCCTCTTCCGCCTCCTCAACAAGCTGATACTGGAGGCATCCGACAACGCCGCCAGCACAGAAGACGGCGTGATCGACGAGGACTTCATCCGCGAGCACACCCACGGCTTCGAGGAGTTCGCCGCCGCGGCCCGCGCCGCCGACTGGGACGAGACGCTGCGCGCCACCGGCCTGACCCGGGACGAGATCGAGCGCGCGCTGCGCATGGTCCTCGCCTCGAAGCGCACCATCGTCTGCTGGGCCATGGGCCTGACCCAGCACAAGCACTCGGTGCCCACCATCCGCGAGGTCGTGAACTTCCTGCTGCTGCGCGGCAACGTCGGCCGCCCCGGCGCCGGGGTGTGCCCGGTGCGCGGCCACAGCAATGTGCAGGGCGACCGCACCATGGGCATCTTCGAGCGGCCCGCCCCGGCCTTCCTGGACGCCCTGGAGAAGGAGTTCGGCTTCGCCCCGCCGCGCGAGCACGGCCTCGATGTCGTCGACTCCATCCGCGCCCTGCGCGACGGCCGGGCCAAGGTCTTCTTCGCCATGGGCGGCAACTTCGTGGCCGCCTCCCCCGACACCGACGTCACCGAGGCCGCCATGCGCGTCGCCCGGCTGACCGTCCACGTCTCCACCAAGCTCAACCGCTCGCACGTGGTCACCGGCACCCGCGCCCTGATCCTGCCCACCCTCGGCCGCTCGGACCGGGACATCCAGGACGGCGGGCCGCAGTTCGTCACCGTCGAGGACTCGATGGGCATGGTGCACGCCTCGCGCGGCAGGCTGGAACCCGCGAGCCCGCACCTGCTCTCCGAACCGGCCATCGTCTGCCGGCTGGCCCGGCGGGTGCTCGACCCCGAAAGCGCCACCCCCTGGGCGGAGTTCGAGCGCGACTACGCCACGGTCCGTGACCGGATCGCGGCCGTCATCCCCGGGTTCGAGGACTTCAACACCCGGGTCGCCAACCCGTCCGGCTTCGCGCTGCCGCACGCCCCGCGCGACAGCCGCAGCTTCCCCACCACCACCGGCAAGGCCAACTTCACCGCCGCCCCGGTCGAGTACCCCAAGGCCCCGGAGGGGCGGCTGCTGCTGCAGACCCTGCGCTCCCACGACCAGTACAACACCACCATCTACGGCCTCGACGACCGCTACCGCGGCATCAAGAACGGCCGCCGGGTGGTGCTGATCCACCCCGAGGACGCCCGCGAGCGGGGGCTCGCCGACGGCGCGTACTGCGACCTGGTCAGCGAGTGGACGGACGGCACCGAGCGGCGCGCCGCCGGGTTCCGGGTGGTCCACTACCCGACCACCCGGGGCTGCGCCGCCTCGTACTACCCGGAGACCAACGTCCTGGTCCCGCTGGACTCCACCGCCGACACCAGCAACACCCCGGCCAGCAAGTCCGTGGTGATCCGGCTGGAGCCCACCCACCCCGTCTAAGCGTCCGCTCAGCGCGCCTGATAAGAAGCCTGTATACGAAGGTGGACACCGCACACAACCGAACGGAGCCGGTCCCGATGGGCGAGCAGGCCAGCGTGAAGTTCCCGCAAGAGGTCATCGACGAGTACGCGGCGCTCGGCGTCGACCTCCCCGCGCTGTTCTCCGCCGGTCACCTCGGCACCCGCATGGGCGTGCAGATCCTCGAAGCCTCGGCGGAGCGGGTCGTGGGCACCATGCCCGTCGAGGGCAACACCCAGCCGTACGGCCTGCTGCACGGCGGCGCCTCCGCCGTGCTGGCCGAGACCCTCGGCTCGGTGGGCTCCATGCTGCACGGCGGCAGCGGCCGGATCGCGGTGGGCGTCGACCTCAACTGCACCCACCACCGCGGGGTGCGCTCCGGTCTGGTCACCGGGGTGGCCACGCCCGTCCACCGGGGGCGCTCGACCGCCACGTACGAGATCGTCATCAGCGACGAGCAGGACCGCCGGGTGTGCACCGCCCGGCTGACCTGCCTGCTGCGCACGGCGGAGGGCCTGCCGAAGCCGTAACACCCCAGCTCACACACGGCGCCACCCCCGGATCCCGGGGGTGGCGCTTTCGCGTGCGGGGCCTGCGAAACCGGCCTCGCGAGCCTCGGTGAAGTAGGCCGGAATCCCTCCCCCCGGTTGTAACACTCCGTAATACTTGCGCAATACAAGATCAGGCGGCTTCGCCGCGTGACGTCATCGATGATGATCTCCGCTCGCGGGCATGAGCACATCACTCCATGCATCGCTCACGAGTTCCCCTCACTCCTTAGCGGAACTGCAGCTTCTCACTATCCGGACCTCACGGATTGACCGTATACACCCGTTTTGTCCTTTCCGTTCCGCTACACCGACACAAGAACGTGACCTGTGTCATAACAAGACAGTCACATCATGGTCTGCACCTCTGCCACCTGCTGCGCCCCACGCTTAGAGTCACAGCCAGTCACGACCACGACGGGTGTTCGCCAGCACCCGTACGGCTGTTCAAGGTCCACCGGCGCGGACACGGCGTCCCAATCCAGAGGGACGGCCGGGCCAGGGAAAGGATTCTTCGTGCGACAGCGTTCCTTGCTCATCATGACGACCGCGATCACCGCGGGAGCCCTCACCCTCAGCGCCTGCGGTTCGCGCGGCCAGAACGACAGCGAGGACAAGGACAAGAAGACCACCGTCGTCATCGGTGTCGACGCCCCGCTCACCGGGTCGCTGTCGGCACTCGGCCAGGGCATCAAGAACGGCGTCGACCTCGCCGCCAAGGTGGCCACCAAGCAGAACGAGGTCCCCGGCGTCACGTTCAAGATCAAGCCCTACGACGACCAGGCGGTGCCGTCCTCCGGCAAGCAGAACGCCACCTCGATGGTCGACGACGACGCCATCCTCGGCACGGTCGGCCCGCTGAACTCCGGCGTCGCCCAGTCCATGCAGGGCGTCTTCGCCAAGGCGGACCTGGCCGAGGTCTCCCCGGCCAACACCAACCCGGCGCTGAGCCAGGGCGACGCCTGGGCGACGGGCAAGAAGTCCCGCCCGTTCAAGACCTACTTCCGCACCGCGACCACGGACATCATCCAGGGCCGCTTCGCCGCGCAGTACTTCTACAAGGACGCGAAGAAGCGGAAGGTCTTCGTCGTCGACGACAAGCAGACCTACGGCGCCGGACTCGCCAAGATCTTCGCGGAGGAGTTCAAGAGCCTCGGCGGCAAGGTCGTCGGCACCGACCACCTCACCGTCAAGGAGACCGACTTCTCCGGCATCGCGGGCAAGGTCAAGTCCACCGGCGCCGACTCCGTCTACTTCGGCGGCCAGTACCCCGAGGGCGGACTGCTGTCCGACCAGATCAAGCAGGCCGGTGCCAAGGTCCCGGTCATGGGCGGCGACGGCCTCTACGACCCCGCCTTCATCAAGGCCTCCGGCACCAGCAACGAGGGTGACCTCGCCACCTCCGTCGGCTACCCCGTCGAACAGCTCGCCTCCGCCAAGACGTTCGTCAAGAACTACGCGGCCGAGAACTACAAGGACCCGTACGGCGCCTACGGCGGCTACTCCTACGACGCCGCCTGGGCCATCATCCAGGCCGTCAAGGCCGTCGTCGCGGACAACGACGGCAAGGTCCCCGACGACGCCCGCGCCAAGGTCACCGAAGCGCTGGGCAAGGTCTCCTTCGACGGCGTGACCGGCAAGGTCGCCTTCGACGAGTACGGCGACACCACCAACAAGCAGCTGACCGTCTACCAGGTCAAGAACGGCGCCTGGAAGTCCGTGACGAGCAGGACCTTCAAGGACTAGCGCCTTCCCGGGGCACCACCCCCGCCCACCCACGCAAACGCAACCGCGCGAGGGCGCACACCAGCGCCCTCGCGCGGCGTCATATCCGACACGCTCATCGGAGGCCCTGCGGTGCACGAACTGCCGCAAACGCTGGTCAACGGCCTGACCCTCGGCGCTCTCTACGGCTTGATCGCCATCGGGTACACCATGGTCTACGGCATCGTCCAGCTCATCAACTTCGCCCACGGCGAGATCTTCATGATCGGGGGCTTCGGCGCCCTCACCGTCTATCTCTGGCTGCCGAGTGGCACCGCCCTCGCACTGGCCCTGCCGCTCATGCTCATCGGCGGCATCCTCGCCGCGGTCGCCATCGCCACGGCCGCCGAACGCTTCGCCTACCGACCCCTGCGCGGGGGCCCCCGACTGGCGCCCCTGATCACCGCGATCGGCCTGTCCATCGCACTCCAGCAGGCCATCTGGGCCTTCTACCCCGACGCCAAGAAGGCCCGCAGCTTCCCCCAGTTCGAGGGCAGCTCCTTCGAGGTCACGAGCAACCTGCACATCCAGCGCGGCGACGCCTTCCTGCTGATAGCCGCACCGCTGTGCATGCTCGCCCTGGGGCTGTTCGTCTCCAAGAGCCGGGCCGGACGCGCCATGCAGGCCACCGCGCAGGACCCCGACACCGCCAAGCTGATGGGCATCAACACCGACCGCATCATCGTGATGGCCTTCGCCATCGGCGGCGCCTTCGCCGCCGTCGCCGCCCTCTCCCACGGCCTCAAATACGGCCAGATCAACTTCGAGATGGGCTTCATCGCCGGGCTCAAGGCCTTCACCGCCGCCGTCCTCGGCGGCATCGGCAACATCTACGGCGCCATGCTCGGCGGCGTCGTCCTCGGCATCGCCGAGGCCCTGGCCATCAAATACATCCAGGACATCCCCGGGATGGACCAACTCGGCGGCGGAGCCTGGAAAGACGTCTGGGCCTTCACCCTGCTCATCGTCGTCCTGCTGGTCAGGCCCCAGGGGCTGCTCGGCGAACGCGTAGCGGACCGGGCGTAAGGGAGCGAGACGATGACCACCGACACAGCCAAGCCGGCCGCCTCCGACACGGCCCCGGCCGCGCGCACCACCCTGCTCCGGGCGCTCACCGCGGCCGGTGGCCTGGCCACCGTGGCCTCCACCTTCCTCGCCTGGACCTGGACCTCCGACTTCCCCGGCGAGCTCAACGTCTACGGCTACCCCGGCGGACTCCAGGTCCTCACCCTCGCCCTGGGCCTGGCCATCCTGGCGTTCGCCCTCGCCGCCCTGGACATCCGCGGACTGCGCTGGCTCACCCCCACCGGTTCCACCCAGGCCCTGCGGCTGCTGGCCCTCGGCGCCTTCGCCACCACCTGGTTCACCGTCCTCGCCATCGCCGTCGACCAAGGCGGCCTGGTCAACCTGGAACCGGGCGGCTGGGTCGCCGCCGTCGCCACCGCCGTACCCGTCGCCACCACGCTCCTGCTCCCCGACGACACCCGGCCCATCTGCCGCCCGAAGCAACTCCCCTCCTGGGCCGACATCCTCATCATCGCGGCCGTCTTCACCCTCGGCCTCTACGTCGTCAACTACGGCATCCAGACCGACGAGGACCACCCCGAGCCCTTCATCGGCTACCTCATCGCCCTGTGCTTCGCCGCCGCCGCGTTCCTCAAGGCCGGACTCATCACCCGGCTCAGCGGCCTCACCAGCGCCTACCGCTCCCTCACCCTGGTCGCGGCCCTGGTGACCGCCATGGTCTTCCCCTTCACCCAGGACAAGGCCAGCTACACCGAACTCGGCGTCAACATCGCCATCTTCGCGACCGTCGCCCTCGGCCTGAACATCGTCGTCGGCCTCGCCGGACTCCTCGACCTCGGCTACGTCGCCTTCCTCGGCGTCGGCGCCTACACCGCCGCCCTGGTCTCCGGAACCGCCGCCTCCACCATCGACGTCCAGTTCCCGTTCTGGGCCGCCATGCTCACCGGCGCCCTGGCCTCGCTCGTCTTCGGCGTCGTCATCGGCGCCCCCACCCTGCGGCTGCGCGGCGACTACCTCGCCATCGTCACCCTCGGCTTCGGCGAGATCTTCCGCATCGCCGTCAGCAACCTCGACGGCACCTCAGGGCCCTCCGTCACCAACGGCCCCAACGGCGTCCCCAACATCCCGCCGCTGGAGATCTTCGGCTTCAACTTCGACGACGAGCACAGCTTCGCCGGGTTCACCCTCGACTCCAACAGCAACTACTACCTGCTGATGCTGCTGGTCACCGTCGTGGTCGTCCTCATCTTCAGCCGGGCCGGGAACTCCCGCATCGGCCGCGCCTGGGTCGCCATCCGCGAAGACGAGACCGCCGCCACCGCCATGGGCATCAACGGCTTCCGCGTCAAGCTCATCGCCTTCGCCCTCGGCGCCACCCTCGCCGGAGTCGCGGGCACCATCTGGGCCCACGTCCAGACCACCGTCGTCCCCGAGCAGTACGTGTTCGCCGGACCCGTCCCGCCCAACTCCACCTTCCTGCTCGCCGCCGTCATCCTCGGCGGCATGGGCACCATCGGCGGCCCCCTGCTCGGCGCGGCCCTGCTCTTCCTCATCCCCGAGAAGCTGGAATTCCTCCAGGACTACCAGCTCCTCGCCTTCGGCATCGCGCTCATCCTGCTGATGCGCTTCCGCCCCGAGGGGATCATCCCCAACCGGCGGCAGCAGCTCGAATACCACGAGACGGGACAGCTCGACGTGCCCGACCAGGCCGCCCTGAGCGGCAGCGCCGTCGGCGTCACCAAGGCGGAGGCATGACAGACATGACCACGACCACAGTGGCGAAGGCCGCCCCCGTACTCACCGCCACCGGCGTCACGATGCGCTTCGGCGGACTCACCGCCGTACGCTCTGTCGACCTCGACGTCCACCCCGGCGAGATCGTCGGCCTCATCGGCCCCAACGGCGCGGGCAAGACCACCTTCTTCAACTGCCTCACCGGCCTCTACGTCCCCACCGAGGGCCGCGTCTCCTACCGGGGCACCGTCCTGCCGCCGAAACCCCATCTGGTCACCCAGGCCGGGGTCGCCCGCACCTTCCAGAACATCCGCCTCTTCGCCAACATGACCGTCCTGGAGAACGTCCTCGTCGGACGGCACACCCGCACCAAGGAAGGGCTGTGGTCAGCCCTCCTGCGCGGCCCCGGCTTCAAACGCGCCGAAGCCGCCTCCAAGCAACGGGCCATGGAACTCCTGGAGTTCACCGGCCTCGCCGCCAAGGCCGACCACCTCTCCCGCAACCTCCCCTACGGCGAACAGCGCAAGCTGGAGATCGCCCGCGCCCTGGCCAGCGACCCCGGACTGCTGCTCCTCGACGAGCCGACGGCGGGCATGAACCCCCAGGAGACCCGGGCCACCGAGGAACTCGTCTTCGCCATCCGCGACACGGGTACCGCCGTCCTCGTCATCGAGCACGACATGCGCTTCATCTTCAACCTGTGCGACCGGGTCGCCGTACTCGTCCAGGGCGAGAAGCTGGTCGAGGGCAGCTCCGAGGTCGTCCAGAGCGACGAACGCGTCATCGCCGCCTACCTCGGCACCCCCTTCGAGGGCGCGCCCGGAGCGGAAGAAGCCGCAGCGGTCGAGGCGGCCGAGGACCAGGCCGCCGCCCAGCACGGCACCACCGCACGTACGGAGGACGGACAGTGACCGCACTGCTCGAGGTCGAGGACCTCCGGGTCGCCTACGGCAAGATCGAGGCCGTCAAGGGCATCTCGTTCAGCGTCGAGGCCGGCCAGGTCGTCACCCTCATCGGCACCAACGGCGCGGGCAAGACGACCACCCTGCGCACCCTCTCCGGCCTGCTCGCCCCGCTCGGCGGCACCATCCGCTTCAACGGCCATCCGCTGAGCGGCGTCCCCGCGCACAAGATCGTCGCCCTGGGGCTGGCGCACTCCCCCGAGGGACGGCATATCTTCCCCCGGCTGACGATCGCCGAGAACCTCCAGCTCGGGGCGTTTCTCCGCAAGGACGCCGACGGAATCGCCGCGGACGTACGGAAGGTGTACGACCTCTTCCCCATCCTCGGCGAACGCCGCACCCAGGCGGCCGGCACCCTCTCCGGCGGCGAACAGCAGATGCTCGCCATGGGCCGCGCCCTGATGTGCCGCCCGAAGCTGCTGATGCTGGACGAACCCTCGATGGGGCTCTCGCCGATCATGATGCAGAAGATCATGCAGACCATCGCCGAGCTGAAGTCGCAGGGCACCACGATCCTGCTGGTCGAGCAGAACGCCCAGGCGGCGCTGTCCCTGGCCGATCAGGGCCATGTGATGGAGATCGGCAAGATCGTGCTGTCCGGGACGGGGGAGGCACTGCTGCACGACGAGTCCGTGCGGAAGGCATACCTCGGCGAGGACTGAGGGTGCTGACGCGAGGAGGGGAGGCCCGTCCGTGTTCGGATGGGCCTCCCCTCCTCGCTCCCTACTCCTTGCCCTTCTTCTCGGCCGCGTCCGCGATGACCGCCTCGGCCACCTGCTGCATCGACAGCCGCCGGTCCATGGAGGTCTTCTGGATCCAGCGGAACGCGGCCGGTTCGGTCAGTCCGTACTCCGTCTGCAGAACGCTCTTGGCCCGGTCCACCAGCTTGCGGGTCTCCAGCCGCAGGGAGAGGTCGGCGACCTCCTGCTCCAGCGTCTTCAGCTCGGTGAAGCGGGAGACGGCCATCTCGATGGCGGGCACCACGTCGCTCTTGCTGAACGGCTTCACGAGATACGCCATCGCCCCGGCGTCCCGGGCCCGGTCGACCAGTTCGCGCTGCGAGAACGCGGTCAGCATGAGGACGGGCGCGATGCGGTCGGCCGCGATGCGCTCGGCGGCGGAAATCCCGTCGAGGACCGGCATCTTCACATCGAGGATGACGAGGTCGGGCCGGTGCTCCCGAGCGAGCGCGACGGCCGTCTCACCGTCTCCCGCCTCGCCGACGACGGAGTACCCCTCCTCTTCGAGCATCTCCTTCAGGTCGAGGCGGATGAGGGCCTCGTCCTCGGCGATGACGACGCGGGTGGTGTATGGGGGAACGTGCGACTGCTCGTCGACGGGCTCGGTGGCGCTCACGGGGCTCCTCGTTCATGGCAGGTGCTGCACCTCGAGCCTACCTGCGCGACGAGATCGCCCTGTACACGGTAAGCTGTTCGCGCTGCACCGGCCGGGTTGGTGGAAGGGTATACACGGAGGTCTCAAACACCTCTGCCCGAGAGGGCTTGCGGGTTCGAATCCCGCACCCGGTACTTACATCTTTAAGTGGATTTTCACGTTCGCGTGATTCGCTCCCATTTCGGCGTAGCGACACCCCCAGGGTGCGACGCTCAGCGCATGACCGAATACAGCCCGTCGGTGCGCCATGACGCCGTCATGCTGATGCGGCGTGGAGTCCCCAATCGTGAAGTAGCCGAGTTTCTCGGGGTCCCACGGGGCACCGTCGGCTGGTGGCGGCATCAGGACCGGAAACAGCGGGGCGAGGTCTTCGTACAGCCCACCGACTGCCCCTTATGCACCGGCCGGGAAATCGATCGTGCGGCGTATGCGTATCTCCTCGGCCTCTATCTCGGCGACGGTCATATCGTCTCCAAGCCCAAGCAGCACCATCTGTCGGTCTTCTGCGCCGACGCTTGGCCCGGTTTGATCGACGAGGCGGAAGCCGCCATGCGTACGGTGATGGCCCAGCCCAGCGTGAAGCGTCGGCAGAAGAACGGGTGCGCCGAGGTGAAGTCGTACACGAAACACTGGACGTGCATGTTCCCTCAGCACGGGCCAGGGAAGAAGCACGACCGCGTCATAGCCCTGGAGCCGTGGCAGCAGGAGATCGTGGATGCATATCCCTGGAAGTTCATCCGCGGGCTCTTCCACTCCGACGGCTGCCGGATCACCAACTGGACCACACGCATCGTCGCGGGCGAGCGAAAGCGCTACGAATATCCCCGGTACTTCTTCACCAATAAGTCCGACGACATCCGCAAACTCTGTTCCGACACCCTCACCGCAGTCGGCGTCGAGTGGACGACCCTCGCGCGGGGCAGCGATCCGTTCAACATCTCCGTCGCCCGCCGGGGCTCCGTCGCGCTCATGGACGCGCACGTCGGGCCGAAGTACTGAACGCGGTACTTCGGCCCGCACATGGCGGCGCAGCGGTCAGCGGAGGTCGTCGGCGCCGATGTGGTGGACGCGGACCAGGTTGGTGGAGCCGGAGACTCCGGGCGGGGAGCCTGCCGTGATGACGACGAGGTCGCCGCGCTGGCAGCGGCCCAGCCGCAGCAGTTCCTCGTCGACCTGGCGGACCATCTCGTCCGTGGAGTCGACGGTCGGCCCGAGGAAGGTCTCCACGCCCCAGGTGAGGTTGAGCTGGGAGCGGGTGCCCGGGTCCGGGGTGAAGGCCAGCAGGGGGATCGGGGAGCGGTAGCGGGAGAGGCGGCGGACGGTGTCGCCGGACTGGGTGAAGGCCACCAGGAACTTGGCGCCGAGGAAGTCGCCCATCTCGGCCGCCGCGCGGGCGACCGCGCCGCCCTGGGTGCGGGGCTTGCTGCGCTCGGTGAGCGGCGGGAGCCCCTTGGCGAGGATGTCTTCCTCGGCGGCGGTGACGATGCGGCCCATGGTCCTGACCGTGGCGATCGGGTACTTGCCGACGCTGGTCTCACCGGAGAGCATCACCGCGTCCGTGCCGTCGATGACGGCGTTGGCGACGTCGGAGGCCTCCGCGCGGGTGGGGCGGGAGTTGTCGATCATCGAGTCGAGCATCTGGGTCGCGACGATCACCGGCTTCGCGTTCCGCTTCGCCAGCTTGATCGCGCGCTTCTGGACGATCGGCACCTGCTCCAGCGGCATTTCGACGCCGAGGTCGCCGCGGGCGACCATGATGCCGTCGAAGGCGTCGACGATCTTCTCCAGGTTCTCGACCGCCTGCGGCTTCTCGATCTTGGCGATGACGGGGAGCCTGCAGTCCTCCTCCTGCATCACCCGGTGCACGTCCACGACGTCGTCCCCGTTGCGGACGAAGGACAGGGCGATGACGTCGGCCCCGGTGCGCAGCGCCCAGCGCAGGTCCTCGATGTCCTTCCGGGAGAGGGCGGGGACGGAGACGGCCACGCCGGGCAGGTTGAGGCCCTTGTGGTCGGAGATCATTCCGCCTTCGATGACGATCGTGTGGACACGCGGCCCGTCGACGTCGACGACCTCCAGGGTGACGCGGCCGTCGTCGACGAGGATGCGCTCGCCCTTGTTGACGTCGGAGGCCAGCCCGTCATACGTCGTGCCGCAGCGGAAGCGGTCGCCTTCGATGGGCTCGACGGTGATGGTGAACTCGTCCCCGCGTTCAAGGAGTACGGGTCCCTCACGGAAGCGGCCGAGTCGGATCTTCGGACCTTGAAGGTCGGCGAGGATGCCGACGCTGCGACCGGTTTCCAGCGAGGCCTTGCGGACTCGCCGATAACGCTCCTCGTGCTCGGCGTAGGTGCCGTGGCTGAGGTTGAAGCGGGCCACGTCCATTCCGGCTTCGACGAGCGCCTTGATCTGCTCGTACGAGTCGGTCGCGGGTCCCAAAGTACAGACGATTTTTGCTCGGCGCATGCTGCCGAGCCTATGACTTACTCACGGGTAAAGAACCGGAAAGCGGCCACTCCCCCATGGCCTTTGCATGGCAGGTAATCGACAACTAATGAAACGTGCATAGGGGTGCTCCGATGAGCGATTCGGGGCCGTTACACCGGGTCGTTTCACGGCTCCGGTCACAGCTCCGGGCGGGTCATCGTAAAGCGCGCCGTGACGTGCGCGTATACGGTCTGGCGTTCGGGTTCCAGGTCGAGCGCGTCCGCCTCCCCGGGGCCGGAGCGGGCGGAGCGGTTACGCGGGGCCGCCACGGCCATCGGCATCGGCGGGCCCGTCTCCCCCTCCGCCGCCAGGTCGGCCAGCTCGACCAGGGCGACGAGCCGGGCGCCGAGCGCGTCCGCGTAACTGCGGGCGCGTCGTACGGCCTCCCGGACCGCCTGCTGCCGGGCCTGGCCGTGGACGGGTGAGCCGGGGCGCAGCCCCCACCAGGGGCCGTCGACGCGGGTCAGTTCGAGATCGGCCAGCCGGGTGGTGAGTTCGCCGAGGGCGGTGAAGTCGGTGACGGTCACGGCGAGGTGCACCCGCCCGTGGTAGGCCCGCACCCGCTCCTCGCGGCCCCTGGCCAGCTCGGGGGTGATCGCGAAGGCGCCGGTCTCCGGCTTCTCGACCGCCTCGCCGTAGGACGTCACCAGGTCCAGCGCCCGCTGGTTGCGCCGGGTGAGGTCGTCCAGCGCGGCCCGCCGGTCGGCGCCGCGCGCGCTGACGGTGACGGAGAGGCGGGCGATCTCGGGGTCGACCTCCAGCGTGGCCTCGCCGAGCACGGCGACGCGCGGGGTGTCGGGGGTGCCATAGGGGACGTGCCGGTCCATATCCATAGGGAGGCTCCTGTTCGGGGCTCGCGGACGGGGCGCGTGGACGTGGCTTGATCCTGCCCTGTGCCGGGCCCTCGGCGTGCCCTGATCGCAACCTGTCGGGGGTGTTGCGGGTGGGTGCGGCTGCGCCAGAATCTACGCGCGTTGTGCTCATTTCGCAGGTATCTCAGGGGAGTTCAGCCATGCCGCTCAACCGTCGGACGTTTCTGGGTCGCACCGCGGCCACCAGCGCGGGGGCCGCGCTCGCCTCGGCCGCGGCCGCCACTCCGGCGCAGGCGGAGGCGCGCGGCCGTGGGCGTACCCGAGAGCGGTACGAGTTCACCGTCATGGGCACCACCGATCTGCACGGCAACGTCTTCAACTGGGACTACTTCACGGACGCCGAGTTCGACGACGCGGCGCACAACGACGTCGGCCTCGCGAAGATCTCGACCCTGGTCGAGCAGGTCCGTCAGGAGAAGGGGCGGCGCAATACGCTGCTGATCGACGCGGGCGACACCATCCAGGGCACCCAGCTGTCGTACTACTACGCCAAGGTCGACCCGATCACCGGAGCGAACGGTCCGGTGCATCCGATGGCGCAGGCGATGAACCTCATCGGTTATGACGCGGCGGCGCTCGGCAACCATGAGTTCAACTACGGCATTCCGGTGCTGCGGAAGTTCGAGGAGCAGTGCGACTTTCCGCTGCTGGGCGCGAACGCGCTGGACGCGACGTCGCTGCGGCCCGCCTTCCCGCCGTACTGGATGACCCGGCTGCGTACGCCCTGCGGGCGCGGGGTGAAGGTGGCGGTGCTGGGGCTGACGAACCCGGGGATCGCGATCTGGGACAAGGCCCATGTGCAGGGGAAGATGACGTTCCCTGGTCTGGAGGAGCAGGCGGCGAAGTGGGTGCCCCGGCTGCGTTCGATGGGTGCGGACGTGGTGCTCGTCTCGGCGCATTCGGGCAGCAGCGGGACGTCGAGTTACGGAGATCAGCTGCCGTACGTGGAGAACGCGGCGGCGCTGGTGGCCGAGCGGGTGGCGGGCATCGACGCGATCCTGGTCGGCCACGCGCATGTGGAGATGGCCGAGCGCCGGGTGGTGAACAAGGAGACGGGCCGCGAGGTCGTGCTGTCGGAACCGCTCAAGTGGGGTCAGCGGCTGACGCTCTTCGACATCGGTCTGGAGTGGGCGCGGGGCCGCTGGCAGGTGGAGTCGGTGGCGGCGAAGGTGCTGAACTCGGCCTCGGTGGCGGAGGATCCGCGGATCGTGAAGCTGCTCGGCGATGAGCACCGGAAGGTCGTCGGGTACGTCAACCAGGTCATCGGCACGTCCACGGCGGCGATGGCGGCCACGGAGGCGCCGTACAAGGACGCGCCGATCATCGACTTCATCAACCACGTACAGACGGAGACCGTGAAGGCGGCGCTGGCGGGCACGGAGCACGCGGCGCTGCCGGTGCTGTCGCAGGCGTCGTGCTTCTCGCGCACGGCGCGCATCCCGGCCGGTGAGGTCACGATCCGGCAGGTGGCGGGGTTGTATCCGTTCGAGAACACGCTGGAGGCGCGGGTGCTGACGGGCGCCCAGGTCAAGGCGTATCTGGAGTTCTCGGCGCGGTATTACGTGCAGACCCCGGCGGGCGGGGACGTGGACCCGTCGAAGCTGACGAACGCCGGTGACACCCCCGATTACAACTACGACGCGCTGAGCGGTCTGACGTACGAGATCGACATCGCCAAGCCGGTGGGTTCGCGGATCGCCGCGCTGCGCTTCGGCGGCAAGCGGGTCGAGGAGTCGGCGCGGTTCGTGCTGGCGGTGAACAACTACCGGGCGAGCGGCGGGGGCAACTTCCCGCATGTGGCCGCCGCCCAGCAGGTGTGGGCCAACTCGGAGGAGATCCGCAACACGATCATCGGGTGGGTGAAGGCGAAGGGGACGATCGACGGGGCCGGGTTCGCGTCGGTGGACTGGAAGCTGACGCGCGACGGCACGCCGGTGTTCTAGGCACGCCTGAGTTGTCACGTCCGGGCATGGGCGCGGGCGGTGCGCTGATCGGGAAGGTGCATCCGCCCGCTGACCTGGGCGCCCGGCCCGGTCGGCTGGAGCCCGAAAGTGGTGAAGGCGGTGCGGGACGGCAGCGGGTAGACCGGTTCGGCGCTGAGCGAGTTGAGGATGACGGCGGAGCGCCAGGCGGCCAGCCCGAGGTCGGGGGTGCCGACGCCGTGGGTGTGCCGCTCGGCGTTCTGGACGTGCACGGATCCCGTGATGAGGGGGTCGAGGACGAGCCGGTGCCGGTCGTCCACGCGGGGCCGTTCGGAGGAGTCGCGCCGGATGTACGGGTCGAGGGCGGCGAGCAGGGTGTCGACGCGGCGCTCGCGGTAGCCGGTGGCGAGGACGACGGCCTCGGTGGTGTGGCGGGTGCGGGTGCCCTGGTGGACGTGTTCCAGGTGGAGTTCGAGCCGGGCGGCGGCGATACGGCCCGCCGTGCGGACGGTGACGCCGGGGGTGAGGACGGCGCCCGGCCAGCCGCCGCCGTGCTGGGCGCGGCGGTACAGCTCGTGGTGGATGGCGGTGATGGTCTCGTGCGCGATGCCCTTGTAGAGCTGCCACTGCCCGGGGAGGAGCTGGTCGCGGACGGCCTCGGGGAGGGCGTGGAAGTAGCGGGTGTAGTCGGGGCTGAACTGCTCCAGGCCGAGCTTGCTGTACTCCATGGGCGCGAAGGACG
The DNA here is from genome assembly GCF_053596435.1 of Streptomyces sp. NPDC001700. Lineage (NCBI taxonomy): Bacteria > Bacillati > Actinomycetota > Actinomycetes > Kitasatosporales > Streptomycetaceae > Streptomyces > Streptomyces sp. NPDC001700. Next base: position 523,801 of record NZ_JBSFGE010000001.1, on the reverse strand, counting down.
GCGTACGGGCGAGCCAGTGCAGCCCCTCGGCGCCGAGCGGTCGGTTGCGCAGCAGATCGAGGAAGACCTCGGCGCCGGACTGGCCGGAGCCGACGACGGTGATGTGGCCGGTGTGCAGCAGCCGTTCGCGGTGTTCCAGGTAGTCGGCGGAGTGGAGGACGGGGACGTTGGGGGCGTCGGCGAGGGGGCGCAGGGTTTCCGGGACGTGGGGTTCGGTGCCGACGCCGAGGACGAGGTGGCGTGCGTGGGCGCGGCCGGGGGCGGCGGCCTCGCCGTCGGGGCCGAGCCTGCTGAAGTCGATTTCGAACAGCTGGTGGTCGTGGTCCCAGCGGACGGCGTCGATCCGGTGGCCGAAGTGGAGGCCGGGGAGCTGTTCGCTGACCCAGCGGCAGTAGGCGTCGTATTCGGTGCGCTCGATGTGGAAGCGCTCGGCGACGTAGAAGGGGAAGAGCCGTTCGCGGGCCTTGAGGTAGCTGAGGAAGCTCCAGGGGCTGGCGGGGTCGGCGAGGGTGACGAGGTCGGCGAGGAACGGGACCTGGACGGTGGCGCCGTCGATGAGCAGGCCGGGGTGCCAGTGGAAGGCGGGCCGCTGTTCGTAGAAGGCGGTGCGCAGTCCGGGGACGCCGTGGGCGAGGGCGGCGAGGGAGAGGTTGAACGGGCCGATGCCGATGCCCGCGAGGTCCAGGGGCTCGTGCGGGGTGGTGGGGTCGGCTTCGGGGGCGGACGGTTGCGTGGGGGGTTGTGCGGTGCTCATGGCGTGTTGCCTTCCACGAGGTCGAGCAGCCGGCGCAGATCGCCGGGCTGGATGTGCGGGTTGAGGAGGGTGGCCTTGAGCCACAGCCCCTCGGGGGTGGCCGCGCGGCCGAGGACGGCGGTGCCGTGGTGCAGGAGGCGGCGGCGCAGCGCGGCGACGGCGGCGGGTCCGGCTCCCGTGGGGCGGAAGAGGACGGTCGAGAGGGTGGGGCGGGCGTACAGCTCCAGGGCGGGGCGGGCCCGGATGAGGTCGGCGAGGGCGGCGGCGTGGGCGCAGACCTGGTCGACGAGGTCGCCGAGGCCGTGGCGGCCGAGGGCGCGCAGGGTGACGGCGATCTTGAGGATGTCGGGGCGGCGGGTGGTGCGGAGGGAGCGGCCGAGCAGGTCGGGGAGCCCGGCGTCGGTGTCGTCGTGGGCGTTGAGGTAGTCGGCGCGGTGGCCGAGGGGGGCCAGGGCGGTGGTGTCGGGTACGGCGATCAGGCCCGCGGCGGCCGGTTGCCAGCCGAGTTTGTGCAGGTCGAGGGCGATGGTGTGGGCGCGGTCGAGCCCGTCGAGCCGCTTGTTCAGGGTGTCGCTGAACAGGAGCGGTCCGCCGTAGGCGGCGTCGATGTGGAGCGTCGCGCCGTGGCCGTCGCAGAGGTCGGCGAGCTGCGGGAGCGGGTCGATGGCACCGGTGTCGGTGGTGCCCGCGGTGGCGACGAGCAGGGTGGGGCGGGTGTTTTCCGCCGTGAGGGCGTCGTGGACGCGGGCCGGGTCGAGCACGCCGGTGGGGGTGGGGAGGGTGTGGGGCGGGTCCAGGCCGAGCAGCCAGGCGGAGCGGTGGACGCTGTGGTGGGCGTTGGCGCCGCAGACGATACGGAGGGGTACGCCGTGCGCCGCTTCGCGCGCCAGCAGCAGGGCGAGCTGGTTGGACTCCGTACCCCCGGTGGTGACGAGGGCGTCGGGATCGGGACCGGACGGGTACGCCAGCTCGGCGAGCGCCCGGCAGGTCAGCGCCTCCAGCTCGGCGGCGGCGGGGGCCTGGTCCCAGGAGTCCAGGGACGGGTTGAGCGCGGAGACGGCGAGGTCGGCGGCGGCCGCGACGGCCAGCGGCGGGCAGTGCAGATGGGCGGCGCAGTGAGGGTCGGCCGGGTCGGCGGCCCCGGCGGTGAGCGCGGTGACGAGGGCGCGCAGCGCACCGTGCGCGCCGTCCCCATGGTCGGGGATGGCCGGTACGACCGCGTCCCGCGTCTGCCGCGCCACGGCGCCGGGCCCTCCGGCGGGCAGCGGCCCACCTCGGTCGGCGGCGCCGTGGGCGAGGGCGTCGAGGACGGTGTCGAGCATCGGGCGAAGCGCGCCTGGCCCCTCGCTCCCCCCGGCGAGGAGGCGGGCAGTGCCGGAAGCGGGCATGGGCGGTGCCTCTAGGAAGTGTGGTGGCGTCGGTCGGATCTCAGAGCTGCCCCAAGCTACTTGGCCCGCAAGCGGTTGGACCGGTGATGCCCCGAAGTGCACCCGTACGTGGTACGGGTGCACATGTGCGGGTTGATCTACCGCTGCCCATGCGCCCGCTGACGCCCCGCCGCCCCGGGCGGCCACGCGCCTGCCGGACGGTCCGGTTCCGGGCGCCCGGCGGCCGTACGACTGCCCCAGCCCGCCGGGCAGTCGTACGGGGCCGCTGGTGCCGGGCGCCCGGCACATCGGTGCGGAGCATGCAGGGGGCGCCCCGCAGGGAGTGCGCCCCGGTGGGCGTACGCCTGGCTCGGCCCGCGGGGCGGGTGCGGGGCCGCCCGCACCACGCCGGGGGCGGACGCTAGTGCGTGGCGTCGAGGCGTACTCGTAGGGCGCGGCGGAGGTCGTCCAGTTGGTCTTCCAGGCGGCGGCGCAGGGCGGGGAGGAGGTTGGGGGTGGCGAGGCATTCCTCGCCCAGCCGCAGGGTCGTCGCGTCCACCGTCGTCGGGAAGCCGTAGCGGACGAGGGCTCCGGCGATGGCGGGGCCCCGGCGGGCGGCGGTGGCGGTGGCGTCGGTGAAGAAGCGCGGGACGTAGTCCGCGAGCAGGCCGTGGTGTTCGGGCTGCCAGAAGCCGGTGGCGGTCGCGGTGACGAGGTAGGTGGACAGTCCGGTCTCGCCGAACACCGCGTCCCAGGCGGCCCGTTTGGCGTCCGGGTCGGGCAGGGCGGCGCGGCAGCGGGCGGCGCCCTCCTGGCCGGTGGCGCTGGAGTCGCGGGCGAGTTCGGCGTCGATGTCGGCGGGGCACGCGGCGCCGAGGACGGCGAGTCGGCCGAGGATCTGCCAGCGCAGTTCGGGGTCCAGGGCGGGGCCGCCGGGGACGGTGTCGCCCTCCAGCCAGTCGGTCAGCTCGGCGGGGGCGGTGGCGCTGGCGATGTACGTGCGTACGGCGGAGAGCCGCAGCCCGGGGCCGGAGCCGTCCTCGGTGCGGCGCAGCAGGTCGCGGCAGGTGGCGGCGATGGTGTTGAGGGCGGCGGGGCGCTGCTCCGCCGGAAGGTAGCAGTCGGCGATCTGGGTGCGGGCGAAGGCGAGGACGCCCTGGACGATCGCTATGTCGGTCTCGTGCGGGAGGTGGGTGCGGGCGGCGTCGAGGTAGTCGGCGCCGGGGAGTTCGCCGTCGCGCACCATGTCGCGGGCGGCGTTCCAGACGGTGGCGCGGCTGACGGCGTCGGGGAGGCCGGAGAGGGCGCGTACGGCGGCGCTCCAGGAGGCGGGGTCGAGCCGGACCTTGGCGTAGGTCAGGTCGCCGTCGTTGAGGAGGAGCAGGGCGGGGCGGGGACCGGTGAAGGAGAGGGTGAGGGCGGGCTCGGCGCCGCTCAGCTCGGCTTCGACGCGGTCGCGCAGCACGAGGTGGTGCGGGGCGGCCGGTGCGTGGTCGTAGAGGCCGACGGCGATGCGGTGCGGGCGCCGGGGGGCCGGGTTCCGGCCGTCGCGGCCGCCGCCGTCGTGGCGGATCTCGGCGCTCCAGCGGTCGCCGTCGGTGGTGATGGCGGGGGTGAGGGTGTCGACTCCGGTGGTGCGCAGCCAGGTGTCGGCCCAGGCGTGGACGTCGCGGTCGGTGGAGCGGGCGAGGGAGTCGAGGAAGTCGGCGAGCGTGGCGTTGCCGAAGCGGTGCCGGGTGAAGTGCTCGTTGATGCCGCTGAGGAAGTCCTTCTCGCCCAGCCAGGTGACGAGCTGGCGCAGCGCGGAGGCGCCCTTGGCGTAGGAGATGCCGTCGAAGTTGAGGCGGGCGGCGGCGGTGTCGGGGACGAGTTCGGGCGCGGGGGCGACGGGGTGGGTGGAGGGGCGCTGGTCGGCGTCGTAGCCCCAGGTCTTGCGGCGGACGCCGAAGTCGGCCCAGGTGTCGGTGTAGCGGGTGGCTTCGGTGAGGATCTGGAAGCCCATGTACTCGGCGAAGGACTCGTTGAGCCAGATGTCGTCCCACCACCGCATGGTGACGAGGTCGCCGAACCACATGTGGGCCATCTCGTGGGCGATGACCATGGCGCGGGTCTGGCGCTCGGCGTCGGTGACGGCGGAGCGGTAGACGAACTCGTCGCGGAAGGTGACGAGGCCGGGGTTCTCCATGGCGCCGGAGTTGAACTCGGGGACGAACGCCTGGTCGTAGGAGTCGAAGGGGTACGGCTCGTGGAAGATCTCGTGGTAACGGTCGAAGCAGCGCCGGGTGATGTCGAAGAGTTCGTCGGCGTCGGCTTCGAGGTGCGGTGCGAGCGAGCGGCGGACGTGCAGTCCGAACGGGATGCCCGCGTGCTCGGTGTGCACGGAGTGGTACGGGCCCGCGGCCACCGCGAACAGGTAGGTGCTGATGGGCGCGGTGGGGGCGAGCGTCCAGCGGCCGTCGGCGGGGTCGCCGTCGCGGGTGGCGATGCCGTTGCCGAGGACGGTCCACCGGGGCGGGGCGGTGACGCGGACGTCGAAGGCGGCCTTGAGGTCGGGCTGGTCGAAGGCCGCGAAGACGCGGGGCGCGTCGGACATGCAGCACATGGTGTAGAGGTACGTCTCGCCGTCGGCGGGGTCGGTGAAGCGGTGCATGCCCTCGCCGGTCCGCGAGTACGCCATGTCCGTCTCGACGCGCAGCTCGTGCTCGCCCTCGGCGAGGCCGGTGAGCGGGAGCCGTCCCTCGGCGATGATCTCGGCGGGGTCGAGCGCGAGGTCGTGTCCGTCGAGCACCGCCCGGTGCAGGGCGGCGGGGTTCAGCTCCACGAAGGTATCCGCCCCGGCCTCGCGGGCGCTGAAGCGGATGGTCGTGGTGGAGCCGAAGCGTGCGTCGCCGCAGGTCAGGTCGAGGTCGACCGTGTAGCGGTGGACCTCGATGAGGCGGGCTCGGATCTGCGCTTCCTCGCGCGTCAGTACGGACATGGGGACATGCTGCCCTACGCGCCATGGGCGGGGCACCGCGCGAGGTGAACGAAGGGGCGTTAAGGGGCGCTCCACCGGTGGTGCGCCCCTCACCTGCCCCGGCGGGTCGGCTCAGGAGCGCGCGATCGTCTCGTGGTGCCGGATGACCTCGGCGATGATGAAGTTGAGCAGCTTCTCGGCGAAAGCGGGGTCGAGTTTGGCGTTTTCCGCCAGTTCGCGCAGCCGGGTGATCTGCCGGGACTCGCGGGCGGGGTCGGCCGGGGGGAGCTTGTGGGCGGCCTTGAGGTGGCCGACCTGCTGGGTGCACTTGAAGCGCTCGGCGAGCATATGGACGACCGCCGCGTCGATGTTGTCGATGCTGTCGCGCAGCCGGGCCAGCTCGGCGCGTACGGCGTCCTCGGCCTCGTCGGCGGTGCTGGTCTGGTTCGGCTGGCTGGGGCGGTCGGCGGGGTCGGTGTCGCTGTGCGTCATGGCCCCCGACCCTATGCCAGCGGGCCGTCCGCCCATGCTCCGGGACCGCCCCGCCCCCGGTGGGGGGTTATGAAGGGGACGGGGCGGTCTCCCGGGAAGGCCGCCCCCGGTAGCGGCGCCTCCACCGTGGAGGAGCCGTAAACGCGAGACGAGGTTCCCTTTGACCCCGGGATTTTCCCCACCACCCGCAGGGGTCGGTCATAGGCTCACGGAATGATCGCAACGCTTCAGTGCACCGTCATCGACTGTCCGGACCCGGCCGCGCTGGCCGCCTTCTACGGCGCGATCCTGGGGTGGGAGGTGAACGACAGCGACCCGGAGTGGGCGTTCCTCACCTCGGCGGACGGGCAGCGGATCGCCTTCCAGCTGGCGCCGGACCACCAGCCGCCGCGCTGGCCGGACCCGGCGCATCCGCAGCAGCTGCATCTGGACTTCGAGGTGCCGACGATCGAGGACGCGGAGCGGGCGCAGCGGGAGGTGATCGCGCTGGGGGCGACGTTCCTGCACGACAGCGGCGGGGAGCGGTCGGGGTTCCGGGTGTTCAGCGACCCGGTCGGGCACCCGTTCTGCGTCTGCTACGGCCAGCCGTAGCGGTGCCAGCGGCCGGACGTGACGCGGACCCGGCGCGCACTGCCGCGCCGGGTCCCGTACCTGCCGCTAGGTGCCGGATCAGCCGCCGAGCTGGGCCGCGGCGGTCTTGATGTTCTGGGCGAAGGTGCTCACCTCGGTGTAGACACCGGGCTTGCCGGGCCGGGCGCAGCCCTCGCCCCAGCTGACGATGCCGACCTGGATCCACTGCCCGGCGTCGTCCTTGCGGAACATCGGCCCGCCGGAGTCGCCCTGGCAGGTGTCGACGCCGCCCTGGGCCATCTTGCCCGCGCAGATCTCCTCACCGGCGACGAGTTCGTTGTACGCCGACTTGCAGGTGGCGTCGTCGACGAACGGCACGGTGGCCTTGAGCAGGTAGCGCTGCTGGCCGCCGCCCTCGACGGCGGCGCCCCACCCGGCGACGGTGAAGTCGCCCTTGTTGTACGCCGTGGTCTCGGCGATCTTCAGGGTGGGCTGGTTGATGGGCGCGGCGAGCTTGATGAGGGCCCAGTCCTTGCCGGTGCCGTTGTAGCCCGGGGCCTGAAGTACCCGGGTGGACTTGACCTTGGTGGCGCTGGAGCTCTGGAGGTCGACGACGCCCGCGGTGGCGGTGATGGAGGTGTTGGCGCCGCTGCCGTTCACACAGTGGGCGGCGGTGAGCACGAGGGTCTGGGTGTAGAGCGCGCCGCCACAGCCCATGGAGAGCCGGACCATGAAGGGGAATTCACCCTGGGCGGCGCGGGTGCCGCCGACGACGGAGGGGCCGGGCTCGGGACCGGTGGGCTGGGCGGTCGCGGTGCCCGGCATGAGGCTGAAGGCGGTGAGGGCGACGGCGCCGAGGGCCGCGGATCTCTTCAGGTGCTTCAGTGCGTTGCGCAACGGAAGTCCTCTCGTGGGGGGTTGTGCAAAAATGTCAGGCCCATGCCAAATCACAAGGACCTGTGTCATGCCCTGTGATTATGTGAAGTCCGCGAACAGGCTGACAAGGGTGGGTTTCCAGCCATCCGCGCGCCCCCGCGCGCCCCGCCCCCGCGCCCGGCCCCCGCCCGTACAGTGGGCCCGTGGCGGCACCACCGGGCAGCGACATCGAACACGGCTATCCGCACCTGGACATGGTCCGGGCCTCGCTCACCGCGCTCTACCGGCGGCTCTCGCGCGACACGGTGGACACCTTCGGGCTCAGCGTCGTCCCCGGTGACGTGGCCTTCTCCGACCAGGACGACCTCCACCTCGGCGTCCAGCGGGTGGCCCGGGTGATGGTGCAGCACATGCGGCTGCCGGACGCCCGGATGATCGTGAGCTTCCGCGAGATGCGGCACGCGGGGAACGTGGAGCTGGCCGCCGGGCCGGAGTACTTCATCGAGCTGAACTCCCGCTTCAAGACCCACCGCCGCGACATCGGGGCGGCCCTCGCCCACGAGGTCACCCACGTCTATCTGCACCGGCTCGATCTCGCCTTCCCCGGCACCCGCGACAACGAGATCCTCACCGACACCAGCGCCGCCTACCTCGGCACCGGCTGGCTGCTGCTCGACGCGTACCGCCAGTCCGCGGTCACCAGCCAGAAGCTGGGCTATCTGACGCCGGAGGAGTTCGGGTACGTCCTCGCCAAGCGGGCCCGGCTCTTCGACGAGGACCCGTCCCCCTGGTTCACCAGCCCGCAGGCGTACGAGGCGTACGCCAAAGGCCGGGAGCTGGCCGAGCGCGACGAACGACAGCCGCCGCTCGCCGCCGCCGGGTGGACCGGCCGCCGCCGGTACGCCAAGGACCGCCGTTCGGCACAGTCCGGCCACCCCTCCCCCACCGGGGGCGACTACGTCTTCGAGAGCGGTCCGCCGCTCAGCGTGTCCTTCCCCTGCCCTACGTGCCGTCAGCGCATCCGGCTCCCGGTGCGCGGCAGGCTGCGGGCGCGCTGCGGACTGTGCCGTACGGTCCTGGAGTGCGACACCTGACGGGACCTCGGCGGGAGGGGGCCGCGTTCGAGCGCACTCCACGTCGTACCCTCGCGTGCATGAGCCCCTCCATCGCCACCAACACCCGCGTCGCCCTGGACGAGCTGCTGGAGTTCGTCCGCCCGCGCCACCGCGCCATCCTGATGACCCGCCGGACCGACGGCTCCCCGCAGGCCTCCCCGCTGACCTGCGGCGTCGACGATTCGGGCCGTATCGTCATGTCCACCTACCCCGAGCGCGCCAAGGTCCGCAACGCCAAGCGCGAGGCGGCCGTCAGCCTGATCGTGCTGTCCGACGAGTGGAACGGCGCGTGGGTCCAGATCGACGGCACCGCCGAGGTGATCGACACCCCCGACTCGGTCGAACCGCTCGTCGAGTACTACCGCAACATCGCCGGTGAGCACCCGGACTGGGACGAGTACCGCTCGGCCATGCGCAAGCAGGGCAAGTCGCTGATCCGGGTCACGCCCGAGCGCTGGGGCCCGATCGCCACCGGCGGCTTCCCCGCCCGGCTGGTGGAGGACTCCCCGGAGGGCTGAGCGGTCAGCAGCGCCCGGGGCGCCCGTAGAGCACGATCCGCATCCCGGGGACGTCCCTGACGGCGCATCGGTGGAAGTACCGCGCCAGCACCTCGCGCTTCACCCGCTCCCGCGGGATGTCGTCCAGCGGCTGCCCGGGCGGGTCGTTCACCGTGACGATCCGCCCGGCCGCCAGCATCCGGGCACGGATGGGCGGTGCGGGCAGCTCGATGCCGTGCGGGGTGCCCGAGGGGGCGGCGTGCCGGGCCAGGGCGAGTTCCCGTAACCCCCGGAAGTCCGCCGGGCTGGACATGATCGGCTCGCGGCGGCGGACGGGCAGGAACAGCACCCCGTCGCCGGGCCGGGTCAGCTCCCGTACGGCGCGGGCGGCGGCCAGCGGGTCCTGGTCGGACATGGGCTCGTCGAGGAGCAGCAGTCCGGCCCGTTTGCCGAGGGCGAGGGCCAGGGCGACGCAGGTGCGCTGGCCGCCGGAGACGGGCGTCGAGGGTGCGTGGCCGAAGATCCGGAGGGTGCCGGTGGTGGGCGTCAGCAGGTCGGCGGCGAGGGATAACAGGGTGCTCTTGCCGGAGCCGTTGGGCCCGACGAGGGCGCAGATACGCCCGGCGGGCAGCCGGAAGGCGGCGTGCCGTCGCCGAACCGCTCGTCGAGCACCGAGGTGACGAGCGCGGCCACGTCCTCGCGGTCGAGTCCGGCGGCGCGGGCCCGGTCCGCCCAGGCGGCCAGCTCGCCGTGGAGCGGCGAGTCGGCGGCGGCTCCCGGCCGGGCCAGCGAGCGGCGTACGAAGGTGCCGAGGCCCGGTCGCGGCTCGACCAGCCCTTCGCGCTCCAGCTCGCGGTAGGCCTTCAGGACGGTGTTGGGATTGATGGCGGTGGCCGCGACGACCTCCCTGGCGGTGGGCAGCCGGTCGCCGGGCTCCAGCAGGCCGAGCCGCAGCGATCCCGGGCGAAAGTCAACCGGGAATATCAACCGGTGGCACACGGCACGAACGCCACGCGGCGCCCTCCCCCGGTCGGGTGGGGGAAGGCGCCGCGCGGCCGGTCCGTACGCCGTTGTACGGGCGGAGCTCTAGGGGTATCGGACCGTGAGCGTCAGACCATGAGCGCCCGGTCCGTGGGGCGGATCGGGGCGGGCAGGGCGCTGGCCCCGGCCAGGTAGCGGTCCACGCCGCGCGCCGCGGAGCGGCCCTCGGCGATGGCCCAGACGATCAGCGACTGGCCGCGACCCGCGTCACCGGCGACGAAGACGCCGTCCACGTTGGTGGCGAAGTCGGCGTCGCGCGCGACGTTGCCGCGCTCGTCCAGCTCCAGGCCGAACTGCTCGACCAGGCCGTTCTCCCGGTCGGTGCCGGTGAAGCCCATGGCCAGGGTGACCAGCTGGGCCGGGATCTTCCGCTCGGTGCCCGGCTTCTGCTCCAGCTTGCCGTCCTTGAACTCCACCTCGATCAGGTGCAGCCACTGGACGTTGCCGTCCTCGTCGCCCTCGAAGTGGGTGGTGGAGACGGAGTAGACCCGCTCGCCGCCCTCCTCGTGCGCCGAGGTGACCTTGTAGAGCATCGGGAAGGTGGGCCAGGGCTGGCCCGACGCGCGCTCCTCGCCCGGCTTGGGCATGATCTCCAGCTGGGTGACGGAGGCGGCGCCCTGCCGGTGGGCGGTGCCGACGCAGTCGGCGCCGGTGTCACCGCCGCCGATCACGACGACGTGCTTGCCCTCGGCCGTGATGGGGGGCGTGGTGAGGTCGCCCTCCTGCACCTTGTTGGCGAGCGGCAGGTACTCCATCGCGTAGTGGATGCCGTTCAGCTCGCGGCCCGGGGCGGGCAGGTCGCGGGAGGTGGTGGCACCGGCCGCGATGACGACCGCGTCGTACCGCTTGCGCAGCTTGGCGGCGTCGATGTCGCGCCCGATCTCGGTCTCGGTGCGGAACTTGGTTCCCTCCGCGCGCATCTGCTCGATGCGGCGGTTGATGTGGCGCTTCTCCATCTTGAACTCGGGGATGCCGTAGCGCAGCAGCCCGCCGATGCGGTCGGCCCGCTCGTAGACGGCGACCGTGTGTCCGGCGCGGGTCAGCTGCTGGGCGGCGGCGAGCCCGGCCGGGCCCGAGCCGATGACGGCGACGGTCTTGCCGCTGAGCCGCTCGGGCGGCTGCGGGGTGACGTCACCCGAGTCCCACGCCTTGTCGATGATGGTGACCTCGACGTTCTTGATGGTCACCGCGGGCTGGTTGATGCCGAGGACACACGCGGACTCGCACGGGGCGGGGCACAGCCGCCCGGTGAACTCCGGGAAGTTGTTGGTCGCGTGCAGCCGCTCGCTGGCCTCGCGCCAGTCCTCGCGGTAGGCGTAGTCGTTCCACTCGGGGATGAGGTTCCCGAGCGGACAGCCGTTGTGGCAGAACGGGATGCCGCAGTCCATGCACCGGCTGGCCTGCTTGCTGATGATCGGCAGCAGGGAGCCGGGGACGTAGACCTCGTTCCAGTCCTTGACCCGCTCGTCCACCGGACGGGTCTTGGCCACCTCACGGTCGGTGGTCAGGAAGCCCTTGGGGTCAGCCATTGGTCGCCGCCTCCATCATCTTCTCGTGGGTCGCGGACTCGGAGAGTCCGGCTCGCTCGGCGGCGTCCTTGGCGGCGAGCACGGCCTGGTACGTAGCGGGGATGATCTTGCTGAAGCGGGCGAGCGCGCAGTCCCAGTCGGCGAGCAGCGCGGCCGCGACGGTGGAACCGGTCTCCTCCTGGTGGCGGCGCACGGCGTCGTGCAGCGCCTGCTTGTCGGTGTCGTCCAGCTCACCGACGGCGTCGAGGAGAGCGCCGTTGACGTTGTCCCGGTCGAGGTCGATGACGTACGCGATGCCACCGGACATCCCGGCCGCGAAGTTGCGCCCGGTCGGGCCGAGGACGATGGCCTGGCCGCCGGTCATGTACTCGCAGCCGTGGTCGCCCACGCCCTCGGAGACCACGGTCGCGCCCGAGTTGCGGACGCAGAACCGCTCGCCGACCTTGCCGCGCAGATACATCTCGCCGCCGGTCGCACCGTACGCGAGGGTGTTGCCCGCGATGGTCGAGTACTCGGCGAGGTGGTCGGCGCCCCGGTCCGGGCGGACGATGACGCGGCCGCCGGACAGGCCCTTGCCGACGTAGTCGTTGGCGTCGCCCTCCAGCCGCAGCGTGACGCCGCGGGGCGAGAAGGCGCCGAAGGACTGACCGGCCGAGCCGGTGAAGGTGATGTCGATCGTGTCGTCCGGCAGGCCCGCGCCGCCGAACTTCCGGGTCACCTCGTGGCCGAGCATGGTGCCGACGGTCCGGTTGATGTTACGGATCGCGACCTGGGCCCGGACCGGCTGGGCGGCCTCGGCGGACTCCGCGTTCAGCGCGTCCGCCGCGAGCTTGATCAGCTCGTTGTCCAGGGCCTTCGCCAGACCGTGGTCCTGCTCGACCACCTGGTGGCGGACGGCGCCTTCCGGCAGCTCGGGGACGTACAGCAGCGGGCCGAGGTCCAGGCCGCGGGCCTTCCAGTGCTGCACGGCCTGGCTGGTGTCCAGCAGCTCGGCGTGGCCGATGGCCTCGTCCAGCGTGCGGAAGCCCAGCTCGGCGAGGAGTTCGCGGACCTCCTCGGCGATGAACTGGAAGAAGTTGACCACGAACTCGGCCTGGCCGCTGTAGCGCTCGCGCAGCACCGGGTTCTGGGTGGCGATGCCGACCGGGCAGGTGTCCAGGTGGCAGACGCGCATCATCACGCAGCCGGAGACGACCAGCGGCGCGGTCGCGAAGCCGAACTCCTCGGCGCCGAGCAGCGCGGCGATCACCACGTCGCGGCCGGTCTTCAGCTGGCCGTCGGTCTGCACGACGATGCGGTCGCGCAATCCGTTGAGCAGCAGCGTCTGCTGGGTCTCGGCGAGACCCAGCTCCCAGGGGCCGCCCGCGTGCTTGAGCGAGGTGAGCGGCGAGGCGCCGGTGCCGCCGTCGTGGCCGGAGATCAGCACCACGTCGGCGTGCGCCTTGGAGACGCCCGCGGCGACGGTGCCGACGCCGACCTCGGAGACCAGCTTGACGTGAATGCGCGCCTTGGGGTTGGCGTTCTTCAGGTCGTGGATCAGCTGGGCGAGGTCTTCGATGGAGTAGATGTCGTGGTGCGGCGGCGGGGAGATCAGGCCGACGCCGGGCGTCGAGTGCCGGGTCTTGGCCACCCACGGGTACACCTTGTGGCCGGGCAGCTGGCCGCCCTCGCCGGGCTTGGCGCCCTGCGCCATCTTGATCTGGATGTCATCGGAGTTGACCAGGTATTCGCTGGTCACGCCGAAGCGGCCGGAGGCGACCTGCTTGATGGAGGAGCGCCGCGCCGGGTCGTGCAGCCGGTCGGAGTCCTCACCGCCCTCACCGGTGTTGGACTTGCCGCCCAGCTGGTTCATGGCGATGGCCAGGGTCTCGTGCGCCTCCTGCGAGATGGAGCCGTACGACATGGCGCCGGTCGAGAACCGCTTGACGATCTCGCTGACCGGCTCGACCTCCTCGATCGGGATCGAGGACCGCTCGCCGTCCTTGAAGTTGAACAGGCCGCGCAGCGTCATCAGCCGCTCGGACTGCTCGTTCACCCGCTCGGTGTACTTCTTGAAGATGTCGTAGCGGCGCGCGCGGGTGGAGTGCTGGAGCCGGAAGACCGTCTCCGGGTCGAACAGGTGCGGCTCGCCCTCGCGGCGCCACTGGTACTCGCCGCCGATGTCCAGCGCGCGGTGCGCGGACGGGATGCCGCTGGCCGGGTACGCCTTGGCGTGCCGGGCGGCGACCTCCTTGGCGACGATGTCCAGGCCCGCGCCGCCGATCTTGGTGGTGGTGCCGTGGAAGTAGGTCTCCACGAAGGACTCGTCCAGACCGACGGCCTCGAAGACCTGGGCACCGCGGTAGGAGGCCACGGTGGAGATGCCCATCTTGGACATCACCTTCAGGACGCCCTTGCCGAGCGCCTTGATCAGGTTCTTGATCGCGGTCTCGGCCTCCATCCCGGGGAGGAACGTACCGGCCCGGACCAGGTCCTCGACCGACTCCATCGCCAGGTACGGGTTGACGGCCGCGGCGCCGTAGCCGATCAGCAGCGCGACATGGTGCACCTCGCGCACATCGCCCGCCTCGACCAGCAGCCCCACCTGGGTGCGCTGCTTGGTGCGGATGAGGTGGTGGTGGACGGCGGAGGTGAGCAGCAGCGAGGGGATCGGCGCGTGCTCGGCGTCCGAGTGCCGGTCGGAGAGCACGATCAGGTGGGCGCCGTCCTCGATGGCGGCGTCGGCCTCGGCGCAGATCTCGGCCAGCCGCGCGGCGAGCGCGTCGCCGCCGCCGCTGACCCGGTAGAGACCGGACAGGTTGGCGGCCTGGAGCCCCGGCATGTCGCCGTCGGCGTTGATGTGGATGAGCTTGGCCAGCTCATCGTTGTCGATCACCGGGAAGGGCAGGGTGACGCTGCGACAGGAGGCCGCGGTCGGCTCCAGCAGATTGCCCTGCGGGCCCAGCGAGGAGATCAGCGAGGTGACCAGCTCCTCGCGGATCGCGTCCAGCGGCGGGTTGGTGACCTGCGCGAACAGCTGGGTGAAGTAGTCGAACAGCAGCCGCGGCCGGTCGGAGAGCGCGGCGATCGGCGAGTCGGTGCCCATCGAGCCGATCGGCTCGGCACCGGCCTTGGCCATCGGCGCGAGCAGGACCCGCAGCTCCTCCTCGGTGTAGCCGAAGGTCTGCTGGCGGCGGGTGACCGAGGCGTGGGTGTGCACGATGTGCTCGCGCTCGGGCAGGTCGGCCAGGTCGATCAGCCCGGCCTCCAGCCACTCGCCGTACGGCTGCTCGGCGGCCAGCTCGGCCTTGATCTCGTCGTCCTCGATGATCCGGTGCTCGGCGGTGTCCACCAGGAACATCCGGCCCGGCTGGAGACGGCCCTTGCGGACCACCTTGGCCGGGTCGATGTCCAGGACACCGACCTCGGAGGACAGCACGACCAGCCCGTCGTCGGTGACCCAGTAGCGCCCCGGGCGCAGACCGTTGCGGTCCAGCACGGCGCCGACCTGGGTGCCGTCGGTGAAGGTGACACAGGCCGGGCCGTCCCAGGGCTCCATCATCGTGGAGTGGTACTGGTAGAAGGCGCGCCGGGACGCGTCCATCGAGGGGTGGTTCTCCCACGCCTCGGGGACCATCATCAGCACCGAGTGCGGCAGCGAGCGGCCGCCGAGGTGCAGCAGCTCCAGGACCTCGTCGAAGGTCGCGGAGTCGGAGGCGTCCGGGGTGCAGAGCGGGAAGATCCGGTCCAGGCCCTTGTCCCCGAAGAGGTCGCTGACCAGCTGGGATTCGCGTGCCCGCATCCAGTTCCGGTTACCCTGGACGGTGTTGATCTCACCGTTGTGGGCGACGAAGCGGTACGGGTGGGCCAGCGGCCAGCTCGGGAAGGTGTTCGTGGAGAACCGGGAGTGGACCAGCGCGATCGCCGTGGCGAAACGGCGGTCGGACAGATCCGGGAAGAACGGCTCCAGCTGACCGGTGGTCAGCATGCCCTTGTACACCACGGTGCGCGAAGAGAGGGACGGGAAGTACACGTCCGCCTCGCGCTCGGCGCGCTTGCGCAGCGCGAACGCCTTGCGGTCCAGCGCCAGCCCGCTGCTGCTCCCGTCCGCGACGAAGAGCTGGCGGAAGGCGGGCATGGTGGTGCGCGCGCCGTTGCCCAGCAGCTGGGGCGCGACCGGCACCTCGCGCCAGCCGAGGACGGTCAGCTCTTCCTCGGCGGCGATCCGCTCGATGTGCTCCGCGGCCGCGTCGTCCCCTTCCTCGGGGAGGAACGCGATACCCACCGCATACGACCCGGCCTCGGGAAGATCGAAGTCGGTCACGTCCCGCAGGAAGGCGTCCGGGACCTGTACGAGGATGCCCGCGCCGTCGCCCGAGTCGGGCTCCGAACCGGTGGCGCCTCGGTGCTCCAGGTTCCGTAGCACGGTGAGAGCCTGCTCAACGAGCTGGTGGCTGGCCTCGCCGGTGAGGGTCGCCACGAAACCGACGCCACAGGCGTCGTGCTCATTGCGCGGGTCGTACATCCCCTGGCGGGCGGGGTGGGATGCGGAACGCATCGGCTCTCCCGTCGTCGTCATGGCATTTTGCGTGTGCCGAGGGACGACGTTGGCCCTCCGCGAGAATTTCGTGCAGGTTACATGATGGGCCGGTTCTCGGGAAGTGGATATTCCGTTTCACCATGCGGACACCCCTGCACGGGGTGAGTCGGGCGATGAGGGACTTAGCGACCTCCGTCGCCCCGGCGCGAGACGGGCCACACTGCCCGAGCGCTACGGCTTTATGCCCGCCGGTTAAGCGATCGAAACCGCCGAGTAACAGCGTAGTTATGCGGTTACTCGTATGGAGGGCGGCGGAGAGGCGTAGGAGAGGTCAGCCTACGGCCGTACCGAAGAGGGCGCCCAGGGCGTAGGTCACACCCGCCGCAGCCCCGCCCAGCGCCAGCTGCCGCAGCCCGCTGAACCACCAGGGCTGAGCGGTCACCCGGGCCACCACCGCACCGCAGGCGAACAGCCCGAGCAGCGCCAGCAGCACCGCGGGCCACAGCGCCACCGCGCCCAGCAGATACGGCAGCACCGGCAGCAGCGCGCCGAGCGCGAACGAGCCGAACGACGACACCGCGGCGACCAGCGGCGACGGCAGATCGTCCGGGTCGATGCCCAGCTCCTCGCGGGCGTGTATCTCCAGCGCCTGTTCCGGGTCCTTCGACAGCTGCGCGGCCACCTCGCGGGCCAGCTTCGGCTTCACGCCGCGCGACTCGTACAGCGCCGCCAGCTCCGCCATCTCGTCCGCCGGATGCTTGCGCAGCTCACGCCGCTCGACCTCCAGCTCGGCCTCGACCAGCTCGCGCTGGGAGGCGACGGAGGTGTACTCACCGGCCGCCATCGAGAACGCACCGGCGGCGAGCCCCGCCAGCCCGGTGATCACGATGGTCTGCCGGTCCACGGCCCCGCCCGCGACGCCGGACATCAGCGCCAGGTTGGAGACCAGCCCGTCCATGGCCCCGAAGACGGCCGGGCGCAGCCAGCCGCCGTTCACATCGCGGTGGGTGTGGTTGTCGCGGTGCGCGATGTGCGGTGAGGCGATGGTGTCGATGACGGACATGTAGCTACGTGCTCCCTTCGCGGGCGCGGACCTGTCGCCCGCCCCCAATGACTCGAAGGTAGCCACGCGATCCCCTGTCCCGCCAGCAAGGAAGGCCGAACTTACCCTTCTGACCTGCACAAACGCGAAGAGGCCGCCGAAACTCGATGGTTCCGGCGGCCTCTCCCACGCACATCAGGACATACGTCAGGGCTTCTTGGTCGCCTCCGGCTCGGCCGAAGCCTTCGCCTCGGCCTTCGCCGTGTCCTCGCCCTCGCTGGCGTCGTCGCTGCCGTCCTCGTCCTCGGCGTCCTCGGCGGCCTCGGCCGCCTCAGCCGCCGGGCCGTCCTCCACCGCCAGGGGCTCGACGACCTCTTCCCGGCCGGGAGCCTTCTTCGCGGAGATCACCAGGTACGCCACCGCGCCCAGGAAGACCACGATCGACGTCCAGTCGTTGAGCCGCAGGCCCAGGATGTGGTGGGCGTCGTCCACCCGCAGGTACTCGATCCAGAAGCGGCCGACGGTGTACGAGGCCACATAGAGGGCAAACGCCCGGCCATGGCCCAGCTTGAAGCGGCGGTCCGCCCAGATCACCAGCAGCGCCACACCGACGCACCACAGCGACTCGTAGAGGAACGTCGGGTGGTACGTACCGGCCACGCGCCCGGTGTCGGGGTCGGCGTCGATCTTCAGGCCCCACGGCAGCGTGGTCGCCTTGCCGTACAGCTCCTGGTTGAACCAGTTGCCCCAGCGGCCGATGGCCTGGGCCAGGGCGATCCCGGGGGCGATGGCGTCCGCGTACGCCGGGAGCGGGATCCCCCGGCGGCGGCAGCCGATCCAGGCACCCAGCGCGCCCAGCGCCACGGCTCCCCAGATCCCCAGGCCGCCCTGCCAGATCTTGAAGGCGTCGACCCAGTTCTGGCCGTCCGTGAAGTACAGCTGGTAGTCGGTGATGACGTGGTAGAGCCGCCCTCCCACCAGGCCGAAGGGCACCGCCCACACGGCGATGTCGGCAACGGTGCCGACCTGGCCGCCGCGGGCGACCCAGCGCCGCCCACCGAGCCAGACGGCAGCGAAGACGCCGATGATGATGCAGAACGCGTAGCCGCGGAGCGGGATCGGACCGAGGTAGATCACGCCGGACGACGGGCTGGGAATGTAAGCGAGTTCCATGACAGGGTCGACGCTACCGTGCCGGGCGGCGGATGCGGCAACTGCCCGGCACAACGTGTGGATAACGGGTATCAGCCTCTCCCCGCCGCCGCGACCAGACGCTTCAGCTTGTTGTTCGACAGCGGGGTGTCCGGACCGTAAATCGACTTCCCGTCGAGCAGCACGGTCGGGGTCGAGGTGAAACCGGAGCGGTTGAAGTCGGCGTGCGTCTTCCTGACCCACCCGTCGTGACGGCCGTCCTCGACGCACGTGCGGAACGCCGCCGTGTTCAGCCCGGGGACCTTGTCGGCCAGCCCGATCAGCCTGGCGTTCTTCGCGTACGCGTCCTTGGTCTCCACCGGCTGGTTGCGGAACAGCACGTCGTGGTACGCCCGGAACTTCCCCGCGTCCTGGGCGCACGCGGCCGCGTTCGCCGCGCGCACCGAGCCGGTGCCGCCCAGGTTGCCGTCGATGATGGCGACGAGGTGGTACTCGACCCGCAGCCTGCCACGCTCCTCCAGCTGGTTCACGGTCCGGTGGAAGACGTCCTCGAACTGCTTGCAGCCGGGGCAGCGGAAGTCCTCGTACACGGTCAGTGTGGCCGGGGCGCCGCGCTTACCGGCCGGGATGACCAGATCGCCCTTCCCCGTCGCGCCGCGCGGCGGCTCGACGGAGCTGCCCGACTTGCCCGAGTCCTGGTTCGCCTTGGTCGCGAACACGCCCACACCACCGGCGACCGCGAGAACGGCGACCACCGCGCCGACCATGCCCAGCGTCCGCTTCCGCTTGCCGCGCGCCCTGTCCTTCTCGCGCTCTTCCCGCAGTCGCTCCCGGGCGCTGCGCTTTCCCTCACGGTTTTTCTGGCTCACGCCCTCGCCTAACGAGGCGGAGGGGCACCGCTCAGCCCCTCCGCCCCGTATTCCCTCTAACGAGCGACGCGCACGCCCTCCGCCAGCTCACCCGCGAGCTGGCGCACGCCCTCCAGACCGGCCTCCGGGGTCTCGGCGTCCAGCAGCCGCTTCACGAAGGCCGACCCGACGATGACCCCGTCCGCGAACTGGGCGACCTCGGCCGCCTGCGCGGCGTTCGACACCCCGAGCCCCACGCACACCGGGAGCGCGGTGGTCGCACGGGTGCGCGTGACCAGCTCGCGCGCCTCCTGTCCAACCGATTCCCTCGTTCCGGTGACGCCCATCAGCGACGCGGCGTAGACGAAACCGCTGCCGACCGCCGTGATCTTGGCCAGCCGCTCGTCCCGGCTGCTCGGCGCGACCACGAAGACCGTGGCCAGCCCGTGCTGCTCGGCGGCCTTCCGCCACACCTCGGACTCCTCGACCGGCAGGTCCGGCAGGATGCACCCGGCGCCCCCGGCCGCGGCCAGCTCCGCGGCGAACCGCTCGACGCCGTACCGGTCGACGGGGTTCCAGTAGGTCATGCACAGGATCGGCGCACCCGTCGCCGCGTGCACCTCCCCCACCGTCCGGATCACATCGCGGATGCGGACCCCGCCCCGCAGGGCGATGTCGTCCGCGGTCTGGATCACCGGCCCGTCCAGCACCGGGTCGCTGTGCGGCAGCCCGACCTCGACGACGTCACAGCCGCCCTCGATCATGGCCGTCATCGCGGCCACGCCGCCGTCCACGGACGGGAATCCGGCGGGCAGGTACCCGACGAGCGCCGAGCGCCCCTCGTCCTTGGCCTTGGCCAGTACGGACCCCAGCAGCTCCAGATTTCCGGCCATCACTTGGCTCCCTCGTCGTAGAGCCCGAAGTACCGAGCCGCCGTGTCCATGTCCTTGTCGCCGCGCCCGGACAGATTCACCACGATCAATCCGTCGGTGCCCAGCTCCCGCCCGAGGTCCAGCGCCCCGGCCAGCGCGTGCGCGCTCTCGATCGCCGGGATGATCCCCTCGGTCTGCGACAGCAGCCGCAGCGCCCGCATCGCCTCGTCGTCCGTGACGGCCCGGTACTCGGCCCGCCCAGTGTCCTTGAGGTACGCGTGCTCCGGCCCGACCCCGGGGTAGTCGAGACCGGCCGAGATCGAGTACGGCTCGGTGATCTGGCCTTCGTCGTCCTGCAGCACGTACGAGCGTGACCCGTGCAGGATCCCGGGCTCCCCCTCGCTCAACGTGGCCGCGTGCTCACCGGACTCCACCCCGCGCCCGGCGGGCTCGAACCCCACGATCCGCACATCCTGATCCCCCAGGAACGCGTGGAACAGGCCGATCGCGTTGGACCCGCCGCCCACGCACGCCGCGACCGCGTCCGGCAGCCGCCCGGTCCGCTCCAGGATCTGCCGCCGCGCCTCCACGCCGATCACCCGGTGGAAGTCCCGTACGAGCGCCGGGAACGGATGCGGCCCGGCCACGGTGCCGAACAGATAGTGCGTACGGTCCACATTGGCGACCCAGTCGCGGAACGCCTCGTTGATGGCGTCCTTCAAGGTGCGGCTGCCCGACTTCACGGCGATGACCTCGGCGCCCAGCATCCGCATCCGCGCCACGTTGAGCGCCTGCCGCTCGGTGTCGATCTCGCCCATGTAGATCGTGCACTCAAGGCCGAACAGCGCGCACGCGGTCGCCGTGGCGACGCCGTGCTGGCCCGCGCCGGTCTCGGCGATGACCCGGGTCTTGCCCATCCGCTTGGTGAGCAGGGCCTGCCCGAGCACGTTGTTGATCTTGTGGGACCCCGTGTGGTTGAGGTCCTCCCGCTTCAGGAAGATCCGCGCGCCCCCGGCGTGCTCCGCGAACCGCGGAACCTCGGTCAGGGCGCTGGGCCGCCCGGTGTAGTTGACCAGCAGATCTTCCAGCTCGGCCGCGAAGGCCGGATCGTCCTTGGCCTTGGCGTACTCCGCGGCGACCTCATCGACCGCGGCGACGAGCGCCTCGGGGATGAACTTGCCGCCGAACGCACCGAAATACCCCTCGATGCTGGGGACCTGACCCTCGGGGTCGGGAATGAAGAAGTCAGAGGACATGAAAGCACTCCGCGAAAGTCTTGATGAACGGAACGACCACCGGACGGATGGCCGCCGACGAGACAGGAGGGGACGGGGTCGCAGGGGTGGGGTCCTGGACACCACGTGTATTTGTGGCGCCGTGGACTTCCGGCTCACTCCGCGCTTCCGGGTGGCGGCGCCGTAAATAGACGGTCCAGGGCCTCGCCCCGGAGGCCACGGCCCCGCACCCGGAAAACGCGTCAGCGCACCCACACACCACGGTCAGCGCACGGCACAACGCACGCTCACCGTATGGAGCGCACCCCGCGACAACCCGCCACGCTCAACGCCATCGGCGCCCGTTGACCTGACCCGGCTCGCATCCGATGTGGTAGCGCACGCGACGCCCGCGCACCCGCCGTGCGGGTGCGCGGCATCCCCGGGGGCGGCACCCCCGCGCCAGGCGCGCGCTCACGTCCATGGTCCGCTCAGTCCCGCCCGTGCCGCAGCGCCGGATGCGCACCGGCGGCCACCAGATCGGCGACCGCGCCCTTCGGGTCGCGCCCCGTCACCAGGGACTCCCCGACCAGCACCGCGTCCGCGCCGTCGTTCGCGTAGGCGATCAGGTCGTGCGGCCCGCGCACACCCGATTCCGCGATCTTGACAATGTGGTCCGGGATCTCCGGCGCGACCCGCGCGAAGTTCCCCCGGTCCACCTCAAGGGTCTTCAGGTTCCGCGCGTTGACGCCGATCAGCCGCGCCCCGGCGGCCACGGCCCGCTCGACCTCTTCCTCGTCGTGCACCTCGACCAGCGGGGTCAGCCCGATCGACTCGGCCCGCTCGATCAGCGAGACCAGCGCCTCCTGCGGCAGCGCGGCCACGATCAGCAGCACCACGTCGGCGCCGTAGGCCCGCGCCTCCCACAGCTGGTAGGAGGTGACGATGAAGTCCTTGCGCAGCACCGGGATGTCGACCTTGGCCCGGACGGCCTCCAGGTCGGCCAGCGAGCCGCCGAAGCGCCGCTGCTCGGTGAGGACGCTGATGAGGGACGCGCCGCCCGCCTCGTAGTCGGCGGCGAGCGCGGCCGGGTCGGCGATCGCGGCGAGCGCGCCCTTGGACGGGCTGGACCGCTTGACCTCGCAGATCACCTTGACGCTGTCGCCCTTGAGCGCCGCCACGCCGTCCTTCGCCGGCCGGGCCTTGGCCGCCCGCTCCTTGAGCTCGTCGAGGGTGACGCGCGCCTGCCGCTCCGCGAGGTCGGCACGGACACCGTCGATGATCTCGTCGAGCACACTCACGCGAGCGGCCCCCTTCCGGGACGGGGATGGAGCTTCTGGTCGAATGCGATGGTAGCTGTCAAAGCACCGAGGTCTTGCATCCGGTTGACGTCGCGTCCCACCACGTGGTCGAACGCCATGTCTCGCACAACAATGATCAGGGAGTCAGTAGTCCCCCGAAGGGGAAATTCCGGACGACGGTGAAGACGAGAACGGCACCCCCGATCACCCAGCCGTGCCACGCGTGCCACGTCCGGCATCCGGTTCCCCGCCGTACGAGCCACGGCCGCCCGAGCGCGCGGGCACACCACACCACCCACCCCACACAGAACACGCCGCCGCACACCACCACCAGCGCGTTGTCCCCCAGGGCGCGCAGCAGCTCGCCGTGCGCCACCGCGTGGGCGCTGCGCAGCCCGCCGCAGCCGGGGCAGTACAGCCCGGTCAGCCGGAACAGCGGGCAGACCGGGTAGTGGCCGGGCTGATGGGGATCGACGGCACCGACGTACCCGAAGGCGGCGGCGACGCCGATGAGCGCGCCCAGGGGAGCGAGGAGCCGACGTGCCGCGGAAGACGCCGCAGGTGACAGGACCACATCGCCGAGTCTCCCCGGGAAACCACGAAGGCGCGGCTCAGGACCGTGCCCGAAGACCCGGATGGGTCATCGGCACCGGCCCCGCGCCGCGCCTCACCGGCTCACTCCTGAGTCTGGACCTGCTTCTCGCCCACCATCCGCAGCGGCTTCGCCTTCGGGGCGCCGAGCCCGGCCGCGCGCATGGCCGCCGTGACGACACCGCCGAGGAGAGCGATCACGATGCCCGCCCAGAAGCCGAGCGGGTTCGCCAGCACGGTGAACGCACCGGCGACGCAGAAGCCGATGAAGGCGATGGTGACACCGGTCCAGGCGGCCGGGGTGTGCCCGTGGGCGTTGGACATGAATTCTCCTCGTAGCTCTACACAGCGCCTGGCCGGGCGCGTGGGGCGAAGCTCCCACGCCATTGTCCCCGATGCCGGAAGCGCCCTTTCGCGGGGGTGCCTACGAGGTGACCGTCGGGTCCTCGCCCCGGTCCAGGGCCTTCCACAGCTCGTCGGGGCGGTCCGGGTCGGACGTCGCGGGGGTGCGGCGCCCGGCGCCCCGGCCCTCGGCCCCGGCCCGCTCGTAGCGCCCGGACATGGCGGGCCAGTAGCGCCCGTACGCCAGCGCGAGCAGGCCCGCGCACAGCAGCAGCACACCACCCGCGAGGGCGACCCAGGGCCAGGGCGTGTACGACACGTCGTGGATGGAGCTGCCCGCCACGCCGGTCACCTTGGACGCCTTCTCCTTGAGCGCCGCCTTGTCGGAGGCCCCGAGCGCGGCGCTGACGGCGATGCCCGTACCGCTGAGGGCGAGCAGCAGGGAGACGACGACGCGGCCGGCGCGGCGTACGGCGAAGACGGCCACGAGCGCGGCGAGGCCGACGACGGCGAGGGCACCGGGCAGCCCGGTGATGTCGTCGCCGTTGGCGCTCTGCGGCAGGGAGCCCTGGGCGACGCTGGCCGTGCCCTCGGCCCACTTGCGGCTGGTGGCGAGCAGGACGAGCGCCGCGCCGAGCGCACCGCACAGCAGCGCGACGGCGAGGCTGCCGCGGGCCGCTCGGCGGCCGCGCGGAGCGGTGACGGCGGGGGCGGAGGGCTCGTTCTCGGCCCGGGGCGGGGGTACGGCTGCTGCACTCACGCCTACCACTATCCCCCACGCCGAACCTGCCCTGACCGGGGGCTCCGCCCCCGGACCCCCGCCGGGCTCCGCCCCGGACCCCGCTCCTCAAACGCCGGAGGGGCTGAGTGGTGGGGCATCACCGTCCCGGGCCCTACTCCTCGAACGCCGGAGGGGCTGGGTGGTGGCCTGGGCTAGCCGAGGCGGTTCGCCGCGTGCACAGCCCTCAGCACCGCCGCCGCCTTGTTGCGGCACTCCGCGTCCTCGGCGGCCGGGTCGGAGTCGGCGACGACACCCGCCCCGGCCTGGACGTAGGCCGTGCCCTCGCGCAGCAGCGCGGTACGGATGGCGATGGCGGTGTCGGAGTCGCCCGCAAAGTCGAGGTAGCCGACGCAGCCGCCGTACAGCCCGCGGCGGCTCGGCTCCAGCTCCTCGATGATCTGCAGCGCGCGCGGCTTGGGGGCGCCGGAGAGGGTGCCCGCCGGGAAGCAGGCGGTGAGGACGTCGAAGGCGGTGTGCCCCTCCGCGAGCTTGCCGGTGACCGTGGAGACGATGTGCATGACATGGCTGTAGCGCTCGACCGACATGAAGTCGACCACCTCGACGCTGCCGGGCTCGCAGACCCGCCCCAGGTCGTTGCGGCCGAGGTCGACGAGCATCAGGTGCTCGGCCCGCTCCTTGGGGTCGGCCATCAGCTCCTCGGCGAGGGCGGCGTCCTCCTGCGGGGTGGCGCCGCGCGGCCGGGTGCCCGCGATGGGGTGCAGCATGGCGCTGCCGTCCTCGACCTTGACCAGCGCCTCGGGGCTGGAGCCGACCACGTCGAAGCCGTCGAAGCGGAAGAGGTACATATAGGGGCTCGGGTTGGTGGCCCGCAGGACCCGGTAGACGTCGAGCGCGCTGGCCGTGCAGGGCGTCTCGAAACGCTGCGAGGGGACGACCTGGAAGGCCTCGCCCGCGCGGATGCGCTCCTTGATGTCGTCCACGGCCTCCTTGAAGTCCTCGCCGCCCCACAGCGCGGTGTACTCGGGCACCTCGGAGGCGGGCAGCGCGGTGGGGTTGGTGGGGACGGGACGTACGAGATCGGCGGCCATCGCGTCGAGCCGGGCCACGGCGTCCGCGTACGCCTCGTCGACACCCGTGTCGAGGTCGTTGTGGTTGATCGCGTTGGCGATCAGCAGCACGGTGCCGTCCCAGTGGTCGAGGACGGCGAGGTCCGAGGTGAGCAGCATGGTCAGCTCGGGCAGCCGCAGGTCGTCCCGCGTGTGCTCGCCGACCTTCTCCAGACGGCGGACGACGTCGTAGCCGAGGTAGCCGACCATGCCGCCGGTGAAGGGCGGCAGGTGGACGAGACCGCCCAGGTCACGCGGGGTG
Organism: Streptomyces sp. NPDC001700; assembly: GCF_053596435.1. Classification (NCBI taxonomy): domain Bacteria; kingdom Bacillati; phylum Actinomycetota; class Actinomycetes; order Kitasatosporales; family Streptomycetaceae; genus Streptomyces; species Streptomyces sp. NPDC001700. The sequence goes on along the minus strand of NZ_JBSFGE010000001.1, from coordinate 498,613 downwards.
TGCAGGGTCTCGACGGTGGCGCGCAGGGCGGCGAGCGGGTCGCCCTCGGTGGGGACGCCGACCGGCGGGGTGCCCAGCCAGTGGGTGCGGCCGTCGCGCTCGGTGAGGGTGGCGGCGCTGCGGACGCCGACGAAGGAGTAGCGGGACCAGGAGCGGCCGTTCTCGGCGGATTCCAGCAGGAACGTGCCGGGGCGCTCGGCGGCGAGTTTGCGGTAGAGGCCCACCGGGGTGTCGCCGTCCGCGAGCAGCTTGCGGGTGACGGGGATGACGCGGCGGTCGGCCGCCAGCTTGCGGAAGGTCTCAAGGTCCATCGTGGCAGCGTCCTGGGTCATGGGTGAGGAGCCTAGTGGGCGATCTTGGGTCCGGAGGCGGCGCTACTCGCCCAGGGGGAGGACGTCGGCGTCGAAGCAGGTGCGGTCGCCGGTGTGGCAGGCGGCACCGGCCTGGTCGACGCGGACGAGCACGGTGTCGCCGTCGCAGTCGAGCGCGACGGACTTGACCAGCTGGATGTGGCCCGAGGTGTCGCCCTTGACCCAGTACTCCCGGCGGCTGCGGCTCCAGTAGGTGCAGCGGCCGGTGGTGAGGGTGCGGTGCAGCGCCTCGTCGTCCATCCAGCCGAGCATCAGCACCTCGCCGGTGTCGTACTGCTGGGCGATGGCGGGGACGAGGCCGTCGGCGCCGCGCTTGAGGCGGGCGGCGATGGCCGGGGCGAGGGCGGAGGGACGATCGGAGCCGGTCATGCGACCATTCTGCACGTCCCGGTGAGTGATCCTTTTCCCCGCTGAAATGGCCGGGCCCGATGGTCGGATCGTGGGGGCGATGGGGCATGCTTCGGGCATGACGTTTCCGCCGCCGTCGCATGACCACAACCGGCCTGGAAACGGCGGGGGGTTTGGTCCACCGCCGCAGCCGCAGCAGTCACAACAGGAACCGCAGGAAGCACCGCAGCAGGGCTTCGGGCCGCCGCCTCCCGATGCGGCGCCCATGGGGCAGCCCGGTCCGCCCGCCCTCCACGGCGGCTTCGGACCGCCCCCGCCGCCTCCGCCGCCCCCGGCCGGTCCGCCGCCCCGCCGTTCCAGGGCCGCGGGGCTGGTGACCGGCGTGGCCGTGGGCCTCGCGGTGGTCGCCGGGGTGGCCTTCCTCGGCTCGCAGGACGACGACGGCGGCGACAAGGCGGCCGACGCCCCGTCCGCCTCGAACCGTCCCCTCTCCTCGCCCTCGGACGAGGCGTCCGCCCCGCAGGGCCAGGAGGACCCGGGCCAGGGCGCACCGCTGGGCGGCGGGGACGACCAGTCGGCCGCCCCGTCCCCCGACTCCTCGGAGCCCGGCCGCAAGATGCCGTACGCCGTGCTCAAGCCGGGCACGTGCTTCGACCACCCGGCGATGGACAGCAGTGTGACGAAGATCGAGAAGCGCTCGTGCACCCGCGCGCACGACGGCGAGGTGATCACCAACGCGAGGCTGGCCGGGAAGTTCTCCTCCGAGCGGGCGATCCAGCGCAAGGCGCTCTCGCTGTGCGCGGTGGACGCCGAGAAGCGGCTGGAGAGCGTCCCCAACGACGGCCGGGTGTACTACTACTACGCGCTCTACCCGGCCCTGGGCACGTATACGGAGCACGGCAAGGACCGGGTCTCGTGCGCACTGACGGTGAGCACGGGCAAGGACGGCACGAAGCTGAGCGAGCCCATACCCCAGTAGTACCCCTGAGGGATATCCGGGTCGCTTCTCATGGCGGGCGGCGGGCGGCGGCCGTAGGGTGGGCGGTATGTCCACTCACGCGAAGCGCGAACGCCTGCTCCTCGCCGATCTCTTGGAGAACGCGGGCCCCGACGCCCCGACGCTGTGCGAGGGCTGGACCACCCGCGATCTGGCGGCCCACCTCGTGGTGCGCGAGCGCCGCGCCGACGCGGCCGGCGGCCTGGTGATCAAGCCGCTGGCCCAGCGGCTGACCCGGGTGCAGGCCGAGTTCACCGCGAAGCCGTACGAGGAGCTGGTGCAGCTCTTCCGCACCGGCCCGCCGCGGATGTCGCCCTTCGCGATGAAGCAGGTGGACGAGGCGGCCAACACGGTCGAGTTCTACGTCCACGCCGAGGACGTCCGCCGCGCCCGCCCGGACTGGACGCCGCGCGAGATCGACCCGGTCTTCGCCGACGCGCTGTGGTCCCGTATCGAGCGGACCGCGCGGGTGTTCGGCCGCAAGTCCCCGGTCGGTCTTGTGCTGCGCCGCCCGGACGGCCGTACGGCGGTCGCCCACCGCGGCGTCCCGGTGGTCACGGGGACCGGCGAGCCCGGTGAGCTGGCGCTGTTCCTGTACGGGCGGCAGAAGGCGGCCCGGGTCGAACTGGACGGTGACAAGGAGGCGGTGGCCGAGGTGCGGGACGCCAAGCTCGGCATCTGATGTCCTAGAGGTGTCGGCGCCGCGTCACTGCGTGCTGCCGAGATTGAGCGTGACGACGCCGCCGATCACCAGGGCCACGCCGAGCGCCTTCGCCGCGGTGAGCGGTTCGCCCAGGAAGAGCAGACCGATCACCACGATGAGGGCCGTGCCGAGGCCCGACCACAGGGCGTAGCCCACCCCGACCTGCATCCCGTCGTGGATCGCCCGCGCCAGCAGGAAGCACGCCACCGCGTAGGCGGCGAGGCAGGCGAGGGAGGGTCCGAGGCGGGAGAAGCCCGCGGTGGTTTTGAGGAGGCTGGTGCCGATCAATTCGGCGGTGATGGCGGCCAGAAGGAGGAGGTAGGCCATGCGGACAGTCTCCGAGCGGTGAGAAGTGCACGTCAAACCTGTCGGCAGGGGCCTGAGACCCCCGAAATGTGCTGCTCGCCATTGCCCGGCCGACCGGGCGCCGCGTAGCGTCGCGCTACGTGCGTACGCCCCTCCCTCCCCTGCCCGGACTGCTGGCCTACGAGGCGACCGCGCGGCTCGGCAGCATCGCGGCGGCCGCCGATGAGCTGGGGCTGTCGGCTTCGGCGGTGAGCCAGCGCATCCGGGTGCTGGAGACGCGTCTCGGGATCGCCCTGTTCGAGCGCCAGGCGCGCAGCATCCGGCTGACGCCGATGGGCCAGGCGTATCTGCCCACCGTCCGGGGCGCGTTCGACGATCTGTCGGCGGGCACCACCGGGCTGTTCGGCCAGGGGGCCGGGCGCGGGCGGCTGACCGTGCGGGCGCAGGTGTCGTACGCGATGACGTGGCTGGTGCCCCGTCTCCCGGCCTTCCACGACGACTACCCGCACATCGACCTGCGGGTGGTGACGGCGATCTGGGCCAACGAGGTCCCGCCGCACGAGGTGGACCTGGAGATCCGTCACGGCAACGGCCGATGGACCGGGTTCACCGCCGATCTGCTGCACGAGGACCAGGCCGTGGTGGTCGGCTCCCCCGCCCATCTGGAGACGTACGGTCCGCTGACCGGGCCCGCCGACCTGGAGCAGCGGCCGCGGGTGCACGTCATCGGCTACGACGACCTCTGGCAGCGGCTGTTCCCGCACACGCCGCCGCCCTCGCGGGGCGCGGAGGCGACCATCACGCTCGACACCACGGTGGCCGCGACCCAGTTCGCCGCCGCCGGTCTGCACTGCGCCCTGGTCCCCGAGCGCTTCGCGCGCGCCGCCGTGCGGGAGGGGCGGCTCGTGATGCTCCACGACCGGCTGGTGCCGCTGCGTCAGTCGCACTATCTGCTGCAGCGGGAGGGCGAGGCCCATATGACGCCGGAGGGGCGCACGTTCGTGCAGTGGCTGATCCGCCAGGACATCGAGGACCCGCCGCTCCAGCCCGGTGTCTAGTACGTTCTAGCCCTGCGGCTCCCCCGGGGCCGGACCCGTCGTGGCGCGCTCCACCAGGTACGGCGCGAAGACGTGCTCGGCCGCCTCGCGGCCCGCGACCTGGTCCAGCGCCCCGTTCACCGCGGCCTCCGCGAGCCGGGCCGCGTCCTGCGAGACCGTGGTCATCCGTACATGCGGGAACTTGGCCAGCCGCGAGTCGTCGTACCCGACCACCGAGATCTCCCCCGGGACCGCGCGGCCCTCCCGGCCGAGCACGTCCAGCACGCCCGTGGCGCAGCGGTCGTTGAAGGCGACGACGGCCGTGGGCGGGGTCTCGCGGGCCAGCAGATAGCGCATGCCCTCCGCCCCGGCGGTCTCGGTGAGCCCGCCGGTCAGCACCTCGGCCGAGTCCTGGAGCCCGTGCCGCCCCATGGCCTCCAGGAAGCCGAGCCGCCGGTCGGAGCTTCCGGGGGCGCCCGCCCCGTCGATGTGCGCGATGCGGCGGTGGCCGAGGGCGGCGAGGTGGTCGACGGCGAGCGCGACTCCCGCGTGGTCGTCGCCGCGTACGGCGCCCACGCCCGGTACGTCGGTGTGGCGGGCGACCAGCAGCGTCGGCAGTCGGCGGGCCAGCCGGGTCAGCTCGTCCGCGCCGAGGCGGCTGCCCAGCAGGATGGCCGCCTCGCAGCGCTCCCGCAGCAGGGCGGCCACGGCGGTGGTCTCGTCGCGGCTGGGCGCCACGGCGCTGAGCGTCACGTCGTAGCCGCGCCGGGTCGCGGCGGCGTAGATCTGCTCCACGAGGTCGCCGTGGAAGGGCTGCTGGAGTTCGAAGGTGACGCCGAGCAGCCGTGAACTGCTCTGGCGCAGCTTGCGGGCGCGCTGGTCGGGGACGTACCCCATCTCGTCGGCGATCTTCAGCACGCGCTTGCGGGTGGCGTCGCTGGCTCCCGGGACGCCGCGCATCACGATGGAGACCAGCGCGGTGGAGATACCGGCGGCCCGCGCCACATCGGCCATGGTCGGCCGCGCGCCGCCCGCCTCCTCGGTCACTCCCGTTTCACTCCTGTCCTGCCGAAACGCCGTCCTGGTCAGCTCGCCTATCGAGCATATCGATCTCTTGACCGGCCCCCCGTTCGCGCTCTACGGTCCCTGCAACTAGAACGTGCTAGTTCCTTCACCCTACGCGCCCCAGGGGAGAAACCCACATGACGACCACCGTCACCGACACCGTGCGGCTGGCCACGATCGGCGCGGGCCGCATCGGCGGCAACCACGCCGAGATCGTGGCCCGCCACCTGCCCGGCGCCACCCTGGCCGCCGTCGCCGATCCGGTGCCCGGCGCCGCGGAACGCCTCGCGGCCTCCCTCGGCGCCCCGTTCGCCACCACAGAGCCCGGCGCCGTCCTCGGCCGGGACGACATCGACGGGGTGCTGATCACCGCCCCCGCCCGGGCCCACACCGATCTGGTCGTGGCGGCGGCCGCCGCCGGGAAGCACGTCTTCGTCGAGAAGCCGATGGCGGTGACCCTGGCGGACGCCGACCGCGCCATCGCCGCCGCGCGGGACGCGGGCGTCGTCCTGCAGGTGGGGTTCAACCGCCGCTTCGCCCCCGGTTTCGCGGCCGCCCGCGACGCGGTGGACGACGGCCGTACCGGCACCCCGCAGCTGCTGCGCTCCCTCACCCGCGACCCGGGCCCGTTCACGGCCGACCCGGCCCGTATCCCGCAGTGGACGATCTTCCTCGAAACCCTCATCCACGACTTCGACACCCTGTGCTGGCTCAACCCGGGCGCCGCGCCCATCCGCGTCCACGCCACCGCCGACGCCCTGATCCGCCCCGACGCCAGGGACGACGGCCACCTCGACACCGCCGTGGTGACGATCCGCTTCGACAACGGCGCCATCGCCACCGCCGAGGCGTCCTTCTCCGCCCTCTACGGCTACGACGTACGCGCCGAGGTCTTCGGCTCGGGCGGCATGGCCACCGCCGGAAGCGGCCGCAGCAGCGACATGACCTACTACGGCCCCGACGGCCTGCACGCCGACACCGCCCGCCGCGATACGGACCTGCTGCGCTCGGCCTACACCACCGAACTGACCGCCTTCGCCGACGCGGTCCGCCACGGCACGCCCCCGCCCGTCACCGGCCACGACGCCCGCCGCGCGCTCTCCATCGCCCTGGCCGCCATCCGCAGCGTCGAGACCGCGGCCCCGGTCGACCTCGCCGAGGTGACCGCATGACCCCCTTCACCCTCGCCGCCAGCGCCGAGATGCTCTACCTCGACGTGCCGTTCACCGAACGGGTCCGCCGGATCGCCGACCAGGGCTTCCAGGTCGAGATCTGGGACTGGTCCACCAAGGACATCGACGCCCTCGCCGCCACCGGCGCCACGTTCTCCTCCATGACCGGCTACCTGACCGGCGACCTCACGACCCCCGACGGCATACACGCCCTCCTCACCTCGGCCCACACGTCCCTTGAGGTCGCCGACCGCCTGAACTGCCCCCGCCTCAACCTCCACGGCACCGGCCTGAACCCCCAAGGCCTCCCCGTCCACCCCGTCGAGACCGTCACCCCCACCATGTGGCTGACCGCCGCCGACACCCTCCGCCGCGTGGCCGAACTCGGCGCGGCGGCCGACCGCGTCTTCACCCTCGAAAACCTCAACCTGGCCGTCGACCACCCGGGCACCCCCTTCGCCCGCGCCGCCGACACCCTCGCCCTGGTCCGCGCCGCCGACAGCCCCCACCTGCGGATGAACCTGGACCTCTACCACGCCCAGATCGGCGAGGGAAACCTCATCGACCTCCTCGGCCAGGCCCTCCCCTACGCAGCCGAGATCCAGGTAGCCGACGTCCCCGGCCGCTGCGAACCAGGCACCGGCGAAATCCACTACCCCGCCATAGCCACCGCCCTCCAAGACCTCGGCTACACCGGCGTAGTAGCCCTGGAATCCTGGGCCGGCGACTCCCCCGACACCGCCCTGGAGGCTTTCCGTAACGCCTTCACTCTCTGACGCCCGCTACAGGGCGATCGCCCGATACCCCAGCGCCGCGTCGACGACCGCCTCGGCAGTGTTCTCCAGCTCGGCAGGAGGGTGGAAAATCAGCTCACTCACACGTGGATGGGGCACATTGGCCTCCAGGAACCGCAGGTAGTAGTCCGTCGCCGGATCGGCGGTCATGACCCTGCGCACGATCTCGACCAGTTCGTCGCGGGTGACGCCGGGCACCCGCGGCCGCAGCGGCCTCGCTGCCTCCCGAGCGAACTCGTCAAGGCTCCGCGACCCGTCGTACCCGGCGAAGTCGACAGCCGTGTACGCGTGCCCCGTCCGCTGGTTGAACGCGGCGACGCTTACGGACGGCGGAAGCAGCTCCGGGCGCAGGTCCATGCCCCCCCCCATTATCCGCGGACGGTCATACACCCGGACCTGCCTACCGCTGTTCGGCGAACACCTTGTGCATCACGAACGCGACCACCGCGTGGCACAGGTCACAGGAACTCTCCTCGCCCTGCGGAGAGGCAGGGGTGTGAGGTGTAAACGACATGACTGAGGGCCTGCGCGAGCGGATACGGGCGGGGGACCGCGAGGCGTTCGCGGAGTTGTACGCGGAGCATGCGCGGAGCGTCTACAACCATGCCTTCCGGCTGACCGGCAACTGGTCGGTGGCGGAGGAGGTGATGGGGGATACGTTCCTCGACGCCTGGCGCGGGCGGGAGCAACTGGAGCCGGGCGACGGCACGTTGAAGCCGTGGTTGCTGGGCGTGGCGACGAACAAGGCGCGGAACGCCAATCGGGGCATCGGCCGGAGGCTGGCGTTTCTGGCCCGGCGTCCCGCGCCCGCCCCGGTGGCGGACTTCGCGGACGAGGCCGCGGGCCGGATCGACGACGCCCGCCAACTGGCCGCCGTACAAGCGGTGTACGGCCGTCTGCGGCGCGGGGAGCAGGAGGTGCTGGCGCTGTGCGTGTGGTCCGGGCTGGACTACGCGCAGGCGGCCGAGGCGATGGGGATTCCGGTGGGGACGGTGCGCTCGCGGCTGTCCCGGGCCCGCGCCCGGCTGCGCAAGCTCGCCGAACAGCGGCTTACGGAAGATAAGAAGGAACCGCCGCACCGTCGCGGAGAGGTACAGCGCGAGGCCGCGTTCGCGGCCCTGCCCTTTCAGGAGTTTCAGGAGGAAACCCGATGAACGCCGTCGGTCCCGGGTCCACCCGGCCCGAGCGCGAGGACGCCGCGAGCGAGGAGCTTGCCCGGCTGCTTCCTTCCGTCCCGGCCGAACGGGACGTGCCCTCCGCTCCGTACCTCCACCACAAGGACCGTTTGATGCAGCTCATCGATGACGATCAGAAGACCCCCGCCCCGAAGGTCCGGCAGCGGCTGCTGCGCCCGGCCGTGCTGATGCCCGCCGCGGGGCTGGCGCTGGCGGGGGCGCTGGCCGTCACGTTCACCGGGGGCGGCGGTGCGTCCGGCGACGCCACCGCACAGCCCCGCGAGACCGCCACCGTCCTGCTCGACCGGCTCGCGGGGACCGCGGCGAAGTCGGACGTCCAGCCGGTGCGCCAGGATCAGTTCGTCTACATCAAGAGCGTCGGGGCCGGGGCCGAGATGGAGGAGAACGGCGCCTCCAAGCTGGATCCGCAGGACGAGCGCGAGACCTGGAAGTCGCAGCAGGTGAAGCGGATCGACAAGACCGGCGAGTACCACGATGGCGAGGGCTACTCCTCGATGTACGAACTGGGCGGGTCTCCGGCGGGCATCGACCGCCCCACGTACCAGTGGCTGGCGGCCCTGCCGACCGACCCGGACGTCCTGCTCAAGGAGCTGTACCGGATGACCGAGGTGGAAGACGGCCAGGAGAAGGCGCAGGCCGTCTTCGAGCAGATCGGCCGGTTGCTGGGCGACGTGATGCCGCCGGAGAACGCCGCCGCGCTGTACAAGGCCGTCGCGAAGATCCCCGGGGTGACGCGGCACGAGGACGCGGTGGACGCGGCGGGCCGCCACGGGTTCGGCATCGCCCGCGTCGACAAGCGGACGTGGGTCGCGAACGAGTGGATCTTCGACCGGGACAGCCTCGCCTACCTCGGTGAGCGCGAATACCGGACGAAGGACTTCGCGGCGGGCAAGAAGGGGGACGTCCTGGCGGAGTACGCCCTTCTGAAGCACGGGATCGTCGACCACTACCGCGAGCGGCCGACGAGCTGATACGCGATGCGGCGGGGGATCACCATCCGGTGGTCCCCCGCCGCGTTACGTATGTCCTCAGCGGACCGGGTGCCCCGCGTCCCGCAGCGCGCCCTTGACCTCGCCGATGCGCAGGTCGCCGAAGTGGAAGACGGAGGCGGCCAGCACCGCGTCCGCGCCCGCCGCCACCGCCGGGGCGAAGTCGTCGAGCTTGCCCGCGCCGCCGCTGGCGATGACGGGGATGGTGACGTGCTCACGGACGGCCTCGATCATCGCGGTGTCGTAGCCGTCCTTGGTGCCGTCCGCGTCCATCGAGTTCAGCAGGATCTCCCCGGCGCCCAGCTCGGCCGCGCGGTGGGCCCATGCGACGGCGTCGAGGCCGGTGCCGCGGCGGCCGCCGTGGGTGGTGACCTCGTAGCCGGACTCCGTCACCGTCCCCTCGACACAGCGGCGGGCGTCCACCGACAGGACGAGGACCTGACTGCCGAAGCGCTCGGCGATCTCCCGGATGAGGTCCGGGCGGGCGATGGCGGCGGTGTTGACGCCGACCTTGTCCGCCCCGGCGCGCAGCAGCTTGTCGACGTCCTCGGTGGTGCGGACGCCGCCGCCGACGGTCAGCGGGATGAAGACCTGCTCGGCGGTGCGGCGCACCACGTCGTAGGTGGTCTCGCGGTCGCCGGAGGATGCGGTGATGTCGAGGAAGGTCAGCTCGTCGGCGCCCTCCTGGCCGTAGATCCGGGCCATCTCGACGGGGTCACCGGCGTCCCGCAGGTTCTGGAAGTTGACGCCCTTGACGACCCGGCCGTTGTCCACGTCCAGGCAGGGGATAACTCGGACCGCCAGGGTCATGACGCTCGGGCTCCTCGGAATGCTTCGAGTTCGACTTCCACCAGCACGCGCGAGTCGACGAAGCCGGACACCACGACGAGGGTCGCGGCGGGGCGTACGGCGTCGAAGATCTCCTTGTGGGCGCGGCCCACCGCGTCCACGTCGCGCGCGTGGGTGAGGTACATGCGGGTGCGGATGACCGATTCGACGCCGAGGCCGAACTCCTTCAGCGCGTCGAGGGCGTGCCGGAAGGCGGCGTGCGTCTGCTCGTACGGGTCGCCCTCGCCCTCCAGTACGCCGTGCTCCGCGAGCGGCATGGTCCCGGAGACGACCACCAGGTCCCCGGCCTCGACGGCACGGGCGAAGCCGATGCTTTCTTCCCAGGGGCTGCCGGTCTGGACCCGCCGCCCGGTCGTCCCGGGCGACTTGTCGGCTGAGCTGTCGGGTGGGGTCATGCGGATACCGCCTCCAACGCCTCTTCCAAGGTGAACGCCTTGGCGTAGAGCGCCTTGCCCACGATGGCGCCCTCGACACCTTCCGGTACCAGGGTCGCAAGGGCGCGCAGGTCATCGAGCGAGGAAACGCCGCCGGAGGCGACGACGGGCTTGTCGGTGGCGGCGCAGACGTTACGCAGCAGCTCAAGGTTGGGGCCCTGGAGGGTGCCGTCCTTGGCGATGTCGGTGACGACGTAGCGGGCGCAGCCCTCGGAGTCCAGGCGGGCGAGGGTTTCGTACAGGTCCCCGCCGTCGCGGGTCCAGCCACGGCCGCGCAGGGTGGTGCCGCGGACGTCGAGGCCGACTGCGATCTTGTCGCCGTGCTCGGCGATGACCTTGGCGACCCACTCGGGGGTCTCCAGGGCGGCGGTGCCGAGGTTGACGCGGGTGCAGCCGGTGGCGAGGGCGGCGGTGAGCGAGGCGTCGTCGCGGATGCCGCCGGACAGCTCGACCTTGAGGTCCATGGCGCGGGCGACCTGGGCGATCTGCTCGCGGTTGTCGCCGGTGCCGAAGGCGGCGTCGAGGTCCACCAGGTGCAGCCACTCGGCCCCGGCCCGCTGCCAGGCGAGGGCGGCCTCCATCGGGTCGCCGTACGACGTCTCGGAGCCGGACTCGCCATGGACCAGGCGGACGGCCTGGCCGTCGCGGACGTCGACGGCGGGGAGGAGTTCGAGGCGGTGCGTTGGCATGCGGGAACCTTACGGTGCGTTCGGGGCGGGCGGGTGCGGGCGGGGCGGGCCGGTCGGAGCGTGTTGAGCCAGAGCGCGTCGAGTCAGAGCGTGTCGAGCCAGTTGCGCAGCAGGCGGGCCCCGGCGTCGCCGGACTTCTCGGGGTGGAACTGGGTGGCCCACAGCGGACCGTTCTCCACGGCGGCCACGAACGGCTCGCCGTGGGTCGTCCAGCTGACCTTCGGTCCGGGCATGTGCGGGTTGCCGACCTCCAGCTCCCAGGTGCGGACGGCGTAGGAGTGCACGAAGTAGTAGCGCTCCTCCTTGTCCAGGCCCGCGAAGAGCTGCGAGTCGCCGGGCGCGGTGACCGTGTTCCAGCCCATGTGGGGGACGACGGGGGCACGCAGCGGTTCGACGGTGCCGGGCCATTCGTCCAGGCCCTCGGCCTCGACGCCGTGCTCGATGCCCCGGCCGAAGAGGATCTGCATGCCGACGCAGATGCCCATGACCGGGCGGGACCCGGCCAGCCGCCGTCCCACGATCCAGTCGCCGCGCGCCTCGCGCAGCCCCTTGATGCAGGCGTCGAAGGCGCCGACGCCGGGGACGAGGAGGCCGTCGGCGGCCATGGCCTTGTCGTAGTCGCGGCTGATCTCGACGTCCGCGCCGGCGTGGGCGAGGGCCCGTTCGGCGGAGCGGACGTTACCGAAGCCGTAGTCGAAGACGATGATCTTCTTCGCGGAGCCGCTCAATTCCAGACCTCCAGCCGCAGGACCCCGGCGAGCAGCGCCATCCCGGCGCCCACGCCCAGCAGCACGATCACGCCCTTGGGCAGCCCCTGCTTGGCGAAGGAGATGACTCCGCCGAGAAGGAACAGCCCGAGCAGGATGAAAACGGTCGACAGGCCGTTCATTCAGAGGGCGCCCTTCGTGGAGGGAAGGATTCCGGCGGCGCGCGGGTCACGCTCGCTCGCGTACCGCAGCGCCCGGGCGAGCGCCTTGAACTGGCACTCCACGATGTGGTGGGCGTTGCGGCCGTACGGCACGTGGACGTGCAGGGCGATCTGCGCCTGGGCCACGAAGGACTCCAGGATGTGCCGCGTCATCGTGGTGTCGTAGGAGCCGATCATCGGCGCGATGTTCTCCGGCTCGGTGTGCACGAGGTACGGGCGGCCGGAGAGGTCGACGGTCACCTGTGCGAGGGACTCGTCCAGCGGCACGGTGCAGTTGCCGAAGCGGTAGATGCCCATCTTGTCGCCGAGCGCCTGCTTGAAGGCGGCACCCAGCGCGAGGGCGGTGTCCTCGATGGTGTGGTGGGTGTCGATGTGCAGGTCGCCCTCGGTCTTGACCGTGAGGTCGAAGAGGCCGTGGCGGCCGAGCTGGTCGAGCATGTGGTCGTAGAAGCCGACACCCGTCGACACATCGACCTGGCCGGTGCCGTCGAGGTCGATCTCGACGACGACCGAGGTCTCCTTGGTCGTGCGCTCCACGCGTCCCACGCGGGTCATGCGCTTCTCTCCTTCATCAGCTCGCGAACCGCGTCGAGGAACGCGTCGTTCTCGGTGGGGGTGCCCGCGGTGACCCGCAGTCGGCCCGGTACGCCGTTGTCCCGGACCAGGACGCCGTGGTCCAGCAGGGTCTGCCAGGCCGCGTGGGCGTCCTCGAAGCGTCCGAACTGGACGAAATTGGCGTCCGAGTCGGTCACGTCGCATCCCATGGCGCGCAGCTCCCGCACCAGCCGGTCGCGCTCGGTCTTGAGCGCGTCGACGTACCCGAGGAGCGTATCGGTGTGCTCCAGGGCGGCCAGCGCGGTGGCCTGGGTGACGGCGGACAGGTGGTACGGCAGCCGCACCAGCTGGACGGCGTCGACCACGGCGGGGTCGGCGGCGAGGTAGCCGAGCCGCAGCCCGGCGGCGCCGAACGCCTTGGACATCGTCCGGGACAGCACCAGATGCGGCCGCCCCTCGATCAGCGGCAGCAGCGACGGGCGGTGGCTGAACTCGGCGTACGCCTCGTCCACCACCACCAGCGACGGCTTGGCCGCCTGCGCCGCCTCGTACAGCGCGAGCACCGTGTCGGCCTCGACGGCGGTGCCGGTCGGGTTGTTCGGCGAGGTGATGAAGACGACGTCCGGCCTGCGCTCGGCGATCACCTCGCGCGCGGCGTCGACATCGATGGTGAAGTCGTCGTTCCGCGGGCCGGAGATCCAGCCGGTGCCGGTGCCGCGCGAGATCAGCGCGTGCATCGAGTACGAGGGCTCGAAGCCGATCGCGGTGCGACCGGGCCCGCCGAAGGTCTGCAGCAGCTGCTGCAGCACCTCGTTGGAGCCGTTGGCCGCCCACACCTGACCGGGCGCCACCGCGAGCCCCGCCGTACGGGTGAGGTAGCGGGCCAGCTCGGTGCGCAGCTCGACCGCGTCCCGGTCCGGGTAGCGGTTGAGCTGGCGGGCCGCCTCGGCGACCCGCTCGGTGATCCGCTCGACCAGCGCTTCGGGCAGCGGGTAAGGGTTCTCGTTGGTGTTCAGCCGTACGGGCACGTCCAGCTGCGGGGCGCCGTACGGGGTCTTGCCGCGCAGCTCGTCCCGGATGGGGAGATCGTCAATCCCGGTCACTTGCTCCCAGGTACCTTCCAGTCGAACCGTGCCTTCACCGCCGCGCCGTGCGCGGGCAGGTCCTCCGCGTCGGCGAGTGTCACCACATGGCCCGCGACCTCTGCCAGCGCCTCGCGGGTGTAGTCCACGACGTGGATGCCGCGCAGGAACGACTGCACCGACAGGCCGGAGGAGTGGCAGGCGCAGCCGCCGGTGGGCAGGACGTGGTTGGAGCCCGCCGCGTAGTCGCCGAGCGAGACCGGTGCCCACGCGCCGACGAAGATCGCCCCGGCGTTGCGCACCCGGGCCGCGACCGCCGCCGCGTCCTCGGTCTGGATCTCCAGGTGCTCGGCCGCGTACGCGTCGACCACCGCGAGGCCCTGGTCGATGCCGTCGACCAGCACGATGCCGGACTGCCGCCCGGCCAGCGCCGGGCCGATCCGGTCCTCGACGTGCTTGGTGGCGGCGACCTGGACCTCCAGCTCCTTCTCGACCGAGGTGGCCAGCTCCTCGGAGTCGGTGACCAGCACCGAGGCGGCCAGCGGGTCGTGCTCGGCCTGGCTGATCAGGTCCGCGGCGACGTGCACCGGGTCGGCGGTGGCGTCGGCGAGGATCGCGATCTCGGTCGGTCCGGCCTCGGCGTCGATGCCGATCCGGCCCTTGAGCAACCGCTTGGCGGCGGCGACCCAGATGTTGCCGGGCCCGGTGACCATGGCGGCCGGAGGGCACTCCTCGGTGCCGTACGCGAACATCGCGACCGCCTGGGCGCCGCCCGCCGCGTACACCTCGTCCACGCCGAGCAGCGCGCAGGCCGCCAGGATCGTGGGGTGCGGCAGCCCGTCGAACTCGGCCTGCGGCGGGGAGGCGACGGCCATCGAGGCGACCCCGGCCTCCTGCGCGGGCACCACGTTCATCACGACGGACGACGGATAGACGGACCGCCCGCCCGGTGCGTACAGCCCGACCCGCTCGACCGGCACCCAGCGCTCGGTGACCGTGCCGCCCGGCACGACCTGCGTGGTGTGGTCGGCGCGCCGCTGCTCGCGGTGGACCAGCCGGGCCCGCCGGATGGACTCCTCCAGGGCCGCGCGCACGGCCGGGTCCAGCTCCGCCAGGGCGCGGGTCAGCTCCTCGGCGGGCACCCGCACCCGCTCTATCGTCACGCCGTCGAAGCGATGCGCGTACTCGATCAGTGCAGCGGTGCCGCGATGGCGCACGTCGTCGCAGATGGGCCGCACCTTCTCCAGGGCGGCCTCGACGTCGAGCTCGGCACGGGGCAGCAAGTCGCGGTCGATTCCGCCTTCCGGGAAGGCGGCGCCGCGCAGATCGATACGGGAGATCACGCGATCAATTGTCTCAGACGCGTTCCGGCGCCCCGCCCCCCGTATCAGTGAGTGATACGGACCCCCTAAGTTGATCCTGACCGTTGGCGTTCAAGCGGTTACTCAGCGGGAATGTGGATCCGTACGGGGATACGGAGGACAGGAGGCACACGGCTGTGACCGAGCCACACGACGGCGATCCTCCCCCTGGGCTGGACCTGACCACCGCCGAGTGGGGCATGTGGCAGGCGTTCCGCAACGGCAGCACCCACGATCTGCGCACCTCCCACCCCCAGCGGAACGACCCCTCAGGACCGTACGCGTGGGGCCCGGAGCGCAGCGTGCGCGCCCGCGTCGTCGCCCTGCTGCTGCTGGACGGCCCGGCCGCCCAGCCGGGCCGGGTCGCGGCGCTCAAGCTCAACGGGGTGCACATCACCGGCACCCTCGACCTGGCCGGCGGCACCATCGACCCGTACGTGGAGCTGAAGAACTGCCGCTTCGAGCGGGAGATCCTGCTCCCCGAGTCGAACTTCACCACCCTCCGCCTGGTGGGCTGCTCGCTCCCCCGGCTGGAGGCGGCCCGGCTGAGCACCGAGGGCGATCTGCATCTGCCGCGCTGCGTGGTCGACCACGGCATCCGGCTCACCGACGCCCACATCGGCACCGATTTACTCCTGAACCAGCTGATCGTGCGCCGCGACCGCCGGGGCATGTCGATCACGGCCGACGGGCTGACCGTGGCGCAGGACTTCCAGGCCGACATGATCGAGTCGTACGGCGAGATCAGTCTGCGCGGCGCCCAGATCGGCGTGTCGCTCAGCCTGCGCGGCAGCCGCCTGCGCAATCCGTACGGGCGGCGGGCGCTGAACGCGCCGCAGCTGACCGTCGAGCGCAGCCTGTACCTCACCGCGGGCGGGCTGAGCACCTACTCCAGCGGTGGGACGCCGCCGTACGGCACCACCAGCACGCCGAGCCGCGGCACCCGCATCCAGCGCTTCGAATGCGAGGGCGGCATCCGGCTGGACGACGGGCGGATCGGCGACGCCATCGACTTCGACCAGGCCCGCTTCGTCATGGAGAACGACCAGGAGCTGTCGCTGCGCCGGGTGCAGACGCCCGAGCTGCGCTTCCTGGGCGAGCGGCCGCAGCGCGGCCGGGTGATCCTGTCCGGCGCCCGGGTGGTCAACCTGGTCGACAAGTCGGTCAGCTGGCCGGGCCCCGGCGGGCTGACCATGGCGGGCTTCTCCTACGAGAACCTGATCCCGCGCGGTCACTTCCCGCTGTCCCGGCGGCTGGAGTGGGTGGCCGCCGCGACCCCCGAGTACGCGCCCGAGCCGTACGAGATGCTGGCCAACACGATGCGGGCCAGCGGCGAGGACGCCGACGCGCGCGAGGTGCTGCTCGCCAAGCAGCGGCGGCGCCGCGAGACGCTGCCACTCGCCGCGAAGCTGTGGGGCTACCTCCAGGACTGGACGGTGGCCTACGGCTACCGTCCGGGCCGGGCGGCGGTGTGGATGGCGGTGCTGTGGGCGGTCGGCTCGGTGTTCTTCGCGCACAACAGACCGGACGCCATCAAACCCGGTGAGACCCCGTACTGGAACGCCTCGCTCTACGCGCTCGACCTGCTGATCCCGGTCATCAACCTGGGCATGGACGGCTACTGGAAACCGGCGGGCGCGGTCCAGTGGGCGTCGATCGTGATGATCCTGCTCGGCTGGGTACTGGCCACCGCCGTCGCGGCCGGTGCGTCCCGGCTGCTGCGCCGCCAGTGACCGGCCGCGGCCGCCGCCCGTGAAGAGACCCGCGCGCGGCCATTAGGCTTACGCCCCGTGACCTCCGCGCGCCTTCCGCTCTTTCCGCTGAACACGGTGTTGTTCCCGGGGCTCGTCATGCCCCTGAACGTCTTCGAACAGCGGTACCGCTCCCTGATGCGCGATCTTTCGGCGCTCCCCGAGGACGAACCGCGCCGGTTCGGGGTGATCGCCATCCGGGACGGCCACGAGGTCGCGCCCAGCGCGATCGGCCTCCCGGAGTCGGCGCCCGCGCCCGACCCCGGCCCGGCGGCGGGCTTCGGCCCGGACCCGGCCACCTCGTTCTACGGAGTGGGCTGTGTCGCGGACGCGGCCACCATCCGGGAGCAGGACGACGGCACCTTCGAGGTGCTGGCCACCGGCACCACCCGCTTCGAGCTGCTGTCCGTGGACGCCACGGGCCCCTATCTGGTGGGCGAGGTCAACGAGCTGGAGGAGGAGGCGGGCGACGGCGCCGGAGCGCTGGCCTCCGGGGTGGTACGGGCCTTCCGTACGTACCAGAAGCGGCTCGCGGGCGCCCGGGAGCGCACCCTCGCCACCGAACAAGACCTGCCGGGCGAGCCCTCGGTGCTCTCCTATCTGGTCGCGGCGGCGGCCGTGCTCGACACCCCGGCCAAGCAGCGGCTGCTCCAGGCGCCCGATACGGCGTCCCGGCTGGCCGAGGAGCTGAAACTGCTGCGCGCCGAGAGCGCGGTCATCGGTAAGCTCCCGTCCCTGCCCGCCGTCGAACTCACCCGCCGCCCCACCAGCCCCAACTGACGCGAATTCACCCGTCTATGCCGAAGAAGACCAAGAAGAACTCCACCGGATCCGCCGGAACCCCCGCCACCACCGCCCTCACCGCGGCGGGCACGGCCTTCACCGTGCGCTCCTACGACCACGACCCGGCCACCCCCTCGTACGGCGAGGAGGCGGCGCGGGCGCTGGGCGTGGATCCGGGGCGGGTGTTCAAGACCCTCGTCGCGAGCGTCGACGACCGCCTCACGGTCGCGATCGTGCCCGTATCGGCCTCGCTCGACCTCAAGGCGCTCGCCGCCGCGGTCGGCGGCAAGCGCGCCACCATGGCGGACCCGGCGGCGGCCGAGCGCACCACGGGCTACGTGCGCGGCGGCATCTCTCCGCTCGGCCAGCGCAAGCGGCTGCCGACCGCGCTGGACGCCTCCGCCGACGGCCATGAGACGGTCTGCGTCTCGGCGGGCCGCCGGGGGCTTGAGGTCGAGCTGTCGCCGAAGGACCTGGCGGCGCTGACGGACGCGGTGGTCGCCCCGATCGCGCGGTTCGACACCTAGGCCGCGTGGCGGGTCCTGGCCCGGACCACGTGGCCGTCGCGGATCTCCACGTCGTAGTCGGCGCCCGGCCCGAGCGGGCCGCGCGTCGCGCGGGCCGCGCCGTCCAGCCGTCCGGTCTGCCGCGTCCACTCCAGTCGGAGCAGTACGTCGGCGGCCAGTTCGGGGCGCGGTGGGCCGGTGTCGCTCACCGGGTGCCCCCAGGCGGCGCCGACGCCCTCCACGCGCTCCAGGTAGCGGCGCGCCGACCAGCGGGGCGAGGCGAGGGCGGCCAGCGCGGCGCGGGCCGTGGCCTCGCAGTCCACCAGCGCCTCAGCCCCGGGACCCGCCAGCGCCGCGTCGGGGCACCGCGCCCCGCCGGGGCCGACCCGCAGTACGGCCCCGGTACGGCCGTCCTCCTCGTCCGGCACCGACAGCGGCCCGGAGGGCCGGGTGGGATCCAGCGACGCGGGCTCCCCGGCCCAGCGCCGTACCGCCGCGACCAGCGCGACGAGCCCGTCGCAGGCGGTGGTCGCCCCGGTGGGGCCGCTCACCAGCCATCCGCCGCCGTCCGCCACCACCCGCAGGCCGGGTCGGCGGCCCGCCCGCGCCGCCGCGACGGCGACGGTCCGCCGGGCGGTCACGCCGCTGGTCCACGGCCGGGCCCAGTCGAACGCGCCGCGCTCACCACACGCCCCGCACATCCGGTCACCTCCTACGGCATGACGTCGCCGCTGTTCGGGCCGAGCGTCTGGCCCACGTACAGGTTGCCGCCGGGATCGGAGGCCAGGAGGACGGCGGTGGGGGCCACCTCCTCAGGGCGGCCGAAGCGGCCGAGGGGGAGTTCGGCCTGCTTGGCGGCCTTCCACTCGGCGGTGATCCCCGCGACCATCGGGGTGTCGACGGGGCCCGGTGCGATGGCGTTCACCAGGACGCCGCGTTCCGCCACCTCCAGGGCGAGGGACTTGGTCAGCCCGATGACCCCGGCCTTGGCGGCGGCGTAGTGGGACAGGGAGCGGCCGCCCTTGATACCGAGCTGGGAGGCGATGTTGATGACCCGTCCCCAGCCGCGTTCGGCCATCCCCGGTACGACGTAACGGCAGCACAGGAAGACCCCGGTGAGGTCGACGGCGATGGTCTCCTGCCACAGCCGCGGGTCCATCTCGGTCAGGGGCGCCTCGGTGAGGATGCCCGCGGCGTTGACCAGGATGTCGATGCCGCCGTGCTCCCGTGCCACCGCGGCCGTCACGGCCTCGACGGCGGCGGGGTCGGTGACGTCCAGGGCGGCGTGCCCCGCCGCGCCGGTCGCGGCGGCCGCGTCCGCGGCGCGGGGCGCGTCGCGGTCGGCGATCACGACCCGGGCGCCTTCGCGTACGTACGCCTCCGCGATGGCCCGTCCGATACCGCTGGCCCCGCCGGTGACCAACGCGGTGCGCCCGTCCAGCGCCCCGGCGCTCATGCGGGCATCCTGACGGTGAGTCCGCCGTCCACGACCAGGCTCTGCCCGGTGACGTAGGAGGCGTCCTCGGAGGTCAGATAGGCGATCGCGGAGGCGACCTCCTCCGGCCGTCCGACCCGCCCCCACGGGATGGAACCGGCGGCGCGGGCGAGCCCGTCGGGGCCGAGGGAGTTGACCGGGTCGGAGGACTGCGGGGTGACGATGAGCCCGGGGATCACCGCGTTGACGCGGATGCCGCGCGGGCCGAGTTCGACCGCCAGGCTCCGGCACAGCCCCAGCACCCCGGACTTGGCGGCGGCGTAGTGGGCGTGGTCGCCCCAGCCGTAGACGCCGCCCGCGATGGAGGAGACGGCGACCATCGCGCCCGGCCCGGACATGCGCCCGGCGGCGGAGCGCAGGGTGCGCAGCACCCCGGTGAGGTCGACGGAGAGCATGTCGTCCCAGGCCTCGTCGGTGAGTTCGGCGAGCGGCGCCCGGCGCAGCACCCCGGCGTTCGCCACGGCGATGTCCAGGCGGCCGTACGCGGTGAGGGCGGCCTCCGCGAACGACTCGACCTGCGCGGAGTCGCGTACGTCCACGGCGTGCCGTACGCACGCGCCGCCCGCCTCCCGCACCAGGCGTTCGGTCTCCTCCGGGTCGTGGGGGTCGCCGGGGTAGTGACCGAGCACCGTGCGTACGCCGCGCCGGGCGTAGGCGACGGCGAGCGCGCGGCCGATGCCGCTGGCGGCGCCGGTGATGACGGCGACCGGCGGCTGTGGCTGTTCGTTCTGCATCACTGAAAGGACTCCTGGGTGGGGGTCAGGCGTCGACGGTGTCGACCCGGCGGGCCGCGAACATCACGAAACCGGAGAGGAAGGTTCCGGCGGCACCGATGAGGAGCGCGGTCTGGTCCCAGTGGGCGCCGGAGGCGAGCATCGTGGTGGCGAGGGCACCGGCGATGACGGCCCCGGGCTGGCTGAAGGCGTTGATGAAGGAGGTACCGGTGGCCCGGCAGCGGGTGTCGTAGCACTCGCCCATGTAGAAGAGCATCGCCGCGTACGGACCGATCAGGAAGAACATCCCGAGGGAGTAGAGCGCGACCACGGCCGCGGTGCCGTGCGCGACGGTGAGCATGAGAGCGAAGAGGATGCCGGAGAGGATCCAGCCGCAGGCGATGACGTTGCGGCGGCCGAAGCGGTCACCGGCCCAGCCGTGGAAGAGGTAACCGGCGAAGCCGACGGCGTTGATGACGATGAACAGCAGCAGGGAGCCCTCGAAGCTGACGCCCTTGGCCTTGGTGAGCACGGTCGTGCCGAGCACGCTGAAGATCTGGATGCCGAACCAGTTGGCGAGCCAGGCGAAGCTGAGCACCAGGGTGTTGCGCCGCGCCCGGCCGCGGAAGATCTCCATCAGCGGGGTGACGGGGGTCTCGGCCACGCCGTACTCGGCGGCGAGTTGCCGCGCCTCCGCCTCCTTGCCCTCCTTCCGCAATGTCCGCAGCCGCTTCTCCAGTTCGAACTGCGGGGTCTCCGGCAGGCCGCGCCGCAGCAGGGCGATGACGAGGGCGGGGAAGGTGGCGAGCAGGAAGCAGCCGCGCCAGCCGACGAGCGGCAGGAAGACGGCGACGAACGCGGCCGCGAACAGGGTGCCGACGGGCCAGCCGGACTGCACCATGCTGTAGACGAAGCCGCGGCGCTTCTTGATCGCCTCGTCCTCGGTGACGGCGTAGATCTCGTTCAGATAGGTCGTGTTGACGGCCTGTTCCGACAGGCCGAGACCGCCGATCGAGCGGACGCCGACCAGATAGGCCGCGCCGGGGGTGACGGCCGAGGCGGCGGAGGCCAGGGCGGTGCCCGAGACGGTGAGGATCATGCCCTTGCGGCGCCCGAGCCGGTCGACGAGCGGGCCGACGCCGAGGACGACGACGGCGGTGCCGACGGAGATCAGGGTGGAGACCAGCGCCGCCCGCTCGTCGCTCCAGCCGAAGCGGGTGGAGATCTCGGGCAGCAGGGTGCCGAACAGGATGTAGTCGTAGACGGCGAACACCCAGGCGCAGAAGGCGATGGCGGTCGCCTTGCGCGTGGCACGCACCCCGATGCGGGGCAGGCGGCGGGCGGGTACGCGGGTATCGGTGGGGGTGTCTCTGTGCTGGGAGGGGACGGTGGTCATGGCGGATGCCCCTTGTCGGAAGCGGGGTTTCACCGTGCCGTCGCGGGGCGTGGTGAAAGGGGAGGGGATGCTTCTGCGGCCGGGGTGGGGCCGGGTGCCGCGCCCGGCGCGGGGTGACCGCGCATGGGGGCTGATGGCGGAGGAAGAGGAATACGGAAAGCCGAAGGGCGGGGAGGGTGCGGGGATCAGGCCCGTGGGGAGCGGGTCTTGAAGTCGGTGGCGATCTCGTCGAAGGTCGACCAGCGCACACCCTCGTGACCGCTGATGTACTCGATGAGCCGCTCCAGCATGAGCAGCGTCTGGGGGCGGCCGGAGACATCGGGGTGGAGCGTCATGGTGAAGGCCGCGTAGTCCATTTCGCGGTAGACCCAGTCGAACTGGTCGCGCCAGGTCTGCTCCAGCTCGCGCGGGCTGACGAAGCCATGGCTGTTGGCGCTGGCCTTGACGAACATCATGGGCGGCAGGTCGTCGAGGTACCAGTTCGCCGGGATCTCGACCAGACCGGACTCCTCGCCGCGCACCAGCGGCTTCATCCACTCCTCGGCCGGACGCGAATAGTCGATCTTCGTCCAGCTGTCGCCGACGCGCACGTAATAGGGCGTGAAGTCGTTGTGCATCAGGGAGTGGTCGTACGCGATGCCGCGCTCGATCAGCAGCTCGTTCGTCACCGGCGAGAACTCCCACCAGGGGGCGACGTAGCCGGTCGGGCGGCGTCCCGCGACCTTCTCGATCAGCTCGATGCTCCGGTCCAGGATGGCGCTCTCCTGGGCCCGGGTCATCGCGATCGGGTTCTCGTGCGAGTAGCCGTGGGCGCCGATCTCATGGCCGGCGTCGACCACCGCGCGGGTCTGGTCGGGGAAGGTCTCCAGGGAGTGGCCGGGGATGAACCAGGTGGTGCGCAGGTCCTTCCGTTCGAACAGGCGCAGCAGCCGCTCCACTCCGACCTCCCCGGCGAACAGGCCGCGGGAGATGTCGCAGGGCGAGTCCTCGCCGCCGTAGCTGCCGAGCCAGCCCGCCACCGCGTCGACGTCGACGCCGAACGCCACAAAGATCTCTTTAGCCATGCTGGTTCCTCTCCATTGATGTTTCCGATGGGGTTTCCGATGGGGTTTCCGGTGCTGCTTCCAGTGCTGTTCGCAGGGCCTGTTCCAGTGCGGTCCGCACCCGCGCCGGGTCGCCGTAGCACCCGAGCAGGGCGGTGAGCAGGACCCGCGCCTGGGAGGGGCGCAGGGTGCCGGTGGGTACGGCCCCGGCCCGGACCAGGTCGGCGCCGCCGCCGTTGCCGTACACCGCGGCGACCGGACCGGCGTGGACGCGGGTCGAGAGCGCGACCACGACGCCGCAGCGGACGAGCCGGGCGACCTCGGCGGTGACCTGCGGGTTGGCGTTGCCCGCGCCGGTGGCTTCGAGGACCACCGCGCGGGCGCCCGCGTCGGCCACCGCGCGCAGGGCCCGGATGTCGCAGCCGGGGTAGAGGGCGACGATGTCGGTGCGGACGTGCCCGGGCTCCTCGGGGCGGAAGTCCGCGAGGTCGAGCGGTTTGGGGCGCAGCGGAGCCGCGGCGATCTCCACCCCGCCGTCGGCCACCCGCCCCAGCGGGCCGCCGTCGGGGGCGGCGAAGGCGGCCGGGGCCACAGTGTGGGCCTTGCGGGTGCCGCGGGCGGGGTAGATCCGGCCGTCGAAGGAGATCAGCACGCCGAGGTCCCGGGCGCGGGCGGCGTTCGCGACCGCGATGGCGTCGGCGAGGTTGCGCGGGCCGTCGCCGTCCGGGGCGTCCGCCGGGCGCATCGCGCCGGTGAACACCACGGGCCGGGGGTCGGCGTGGAAGAGGTCGAGGAGGTACGCGGTCTCCTCCAGGCTGTCGGTGCCGTGGGTCACCACCACGCCCCGGACGCCCTCGTCGGCCAGCGCCTCGTGGGCGGCCACGGCGACCTCGCGCATATCGGCCGGGGTCAGCAGATAGCTGCCCAGGCAGAAGACATCGCGCGTCTCGACCGGCACCCCCGGGGGCCGTGGAAGCCGGTCCAGCAGCGCGTCCGCCGGATCGGCGGCGAGCCGGGTGCCATGGGCGTCCTGACGGGTGGCAATGGTCCCGCCCGTCGACAGTACGACGATCCTGCGCACCCTGCCTCCTCCGTGATGTGGCGCGAATACGCCGCGGCGCGCGGCCTGAAACCGCGCCTTGGATGGCTCAAAGTTGCGCCCAAACGTTTGGGGCAATCGTTTGGGTAGGATGTGTGTCACCGGCCACAGGTGTCAAGAGGTCCGCTGTTACCATCACGTTCGTTCGCTGTGCCGGGGTCCGGGGGTGCGGCAGTGGGACAACCGGAGGCCGAGCCGAAGTGGGCACGCAGCAATCACGACCGGTCACCCTGCGGACCATCGCCGATCAGCTCGGTCTGCACGTCTCGACAGTCTCCCGGGTGCTGCACGCCAAGCCGGACGAGAGCCTGCGCGCCGCCTCGCCCGGCACCGTGGAGCGGGTCCGCCGGCTCGCCGACGAACTGGGCTACCAGCCCAACCCCCACGCCACCAGCCTGCGCACCCGGCGCAGCAATCTGGTCGGCGTCCTGGTCCCCCGGCTGTCGGACATCGTGCTCGCGACGATCTACGAGGGGATCGAGGAGGCCGCCGCCGAGCAGGGCCTGTCGACGTTCGTCGCCAACACCGGCGACCGGCCCGAGGCCCAGCGCAGCCGCACCAACATGGTCATCGGGCGGCGCGTCGACGGCATGATCTTCGGCGACGCGCACGCGGACGGGCGCTTCCTGGCCGAGGTGGCCGGGCGCGGTATCCCGTTCGTCCTGGTGAGCCGGACCTGCGCCGATCACCCATCGGTGACCTGCGACGACTACCTGGGCGGCCGGCTGGTCGCCGAGCATCTGCTGGAGCTGGGCCACCGCGACGTCGCGGTCGTCGCGGGCGAGCCGTACGCGAGTACCGGCATCGACCGTACGGCGGGTCTGGTGGACCGCTACCGGGAGGCGGGGCTGCCGGTCCCGCCCCACCGGATCGCGCACTCCCGCTTCGACGTATCCGGCGGACACGCCGCCACGGCGCGGCTGCTGGACACGCCGGAGCCGCCGACGGCGGTCTTCGCGGTGAACGACTTCGCGGCCATCGGCGCGATCGGCGCCCTGCGCGACCAGGGCCTGCGGGCGGGCGCCGATGTGGCCGTGGTGGGGTTCAACGACACCCCGCTGGCGGCGGAGTTGCCGCTGCCGCTGACGACCGTCCGCTCCCCCATGCTGGAGATCGGCCGCCGGGGCGTGCGGCTGTTGGCCCGGCTACTGGAGGGCGAACCGGTCGAATCCGAGCGCCTGCGCCCGGAACTGGTCGTCCGCGCCTCCAGCGCGCCGCGACGATAAGCCGCCTACGCGGTGGTCGAGGCCTGGTAGTACGACTCCGGCTCCTCGTCGCGCGGGCCGAACAGACCGGTCAGGGTCAGGTGCACGACCATCGCGGCCACCGACCAGGCCAGCAGCCCGCCCTTCGCGTTCAGCTTCAGCGGCGCGTCGAACGTGACGCCCTTGCCGACCTGCCGGGCGTGCGCCACGACGTCCGTGGACGGTCCGAGCCAGACGCCAAGACGCCAGGCGATCACCGAGCCGAGGATGCCGCCGATGGCCAGCCCGATCACCAGGGCGACCCCGCCCCGGCGGCAGAACAGGAAGGTCAGCAGCGCCGAGACGAGGCCGAAGGCCAGCGCGGCCAGCACGAACATGCCGTCCGCGCCGATCGCGTCCTCGCCTTCCGTGTTCTTGAGGAAGACGGCCTTGCCGTCCGAGATCAGCGGCACCCGGGGCGCCAGCCACAGCCACACCAGCCCGAGCAGCACCCCCGCGACCGCCACCGCGATCGCCACCACGGAGGCCTGCACCATCTCGGTCCGCAGCTCCTCCCCCGGTTCGGAGTGCTCGGCGTGCCCGGCCTCCTCGGCGGGATACGGATCGGGGTGCCCCTGCGCGGCCGGTTCGCCCGGTGCGGGCTGCCCGTGCTCGGAGCCGTCGTGCGGCGAGGGCTGATCATGTGGCGTCAACGGTGCGGTCACTCCGTCATCGTGCCAGTTGGACGGCGTACTTCGGTCGGCGGGAGGTCTGCTGCGGCGCGTCACCGTACGGCGGCCCGACGATAGGCCCAGGTCGCCGCGGCGAGCGAGACCACGGCCACCCCCGCGCACACCCCGAGGTCGGCGCAGACCGCCAGCCAGTCGGGCTGGCCGCCGAAGGACCGGGCCAGGGCCTCCACACCGTACGTCGAGGGCAGCAGATCGCGCGCGTACGACACTACCTGCGGCATCCGGTCGGCGGGCAGCACTCCCAGCAGCAGCGCGGCCGACATCCCCAACTGCCCGCACAGCGTGGCCAGTTCCTGGCGCGGCGCGAGCAGTCCGAGGGCCGCGCCCAGCCCCGCGAGGGCGGCGCCGGAGAGCGGGACCACCGCCGCGAGTACCCACAGGTGGCCCATCGGCAGGTCGAACAGCGCGCTGCCGACGACCGCGGTGACGGCCGTCCCGGGCACGGTGAAGGAGGCGTACGCGGCGGCCGCGCCCAGCACCACCGCGGCGGGCGGCACCGGCAGCGTCGCGTAGTGGTCGAGGCCGCCGCTCGCCCGGAGCTGGCCGAAGTACTGCGCGAGCAGGTTGAGCGCCACGAAGGCCACGACGAGCACGCTCGACCCGGCCACCACGGAGCGCGCCGCGGCGCCGCCCTCGTCCACCACGCCGCGCATCAGGACCATGATCCCGACGGACTGGAAGGTCGCCACGAACAGCAGCGGGATCCGGGCCACCCGCGCCCGCGACAGCTGCGCCCGGTAGACCGCGGCCAGCGCGGGCAGCAGCCGCGCGGAGGCCGCCAGCGGCGCCGGGTCCGCGAGCGGGGCGGGGACGCCGTCGACCGGCCGGGGCGCGGCGACACCGGCCTCCTGGGCCGGCGCACCGGCCTTCGGCATGCCGGGCATGGCCTGCGCGGGCACGACACTCACGTCTGCGCTGCTCCTCTTCCGTCTCCGTGCGGCTTGTGTACGTCTGACCTACGACGTGTCCCTGGCTTGGTTACGGACCTGACCACGTCCGCGTTCACCGGGTGCCGCCCCCTCAAGCCGTACCGCATGCCGTCCCTCACGTCTTCACCAGCCCCTCCGCCCCGTCCGTACGGCCGCCCAGCGCCACGTACACGTCCTCCAGGCTCGGCGTGGCGAGGGTGAAGTCGTCCAGCGCGGCGAAGGCGGGCCCGCCGGTCACGGTGGCGATCGCGGCGCGCGCCGCGTCCGGGGCCAGCCGCAGCGTCCAGCGCCGCCCGGAAGCGTGCGCGGCGTCCCGCAGCGCGGCGACCCCGGGGATGTGCAGCGGCGCCTCGGCGCGCCACACCAGCTCGACCCGCACCTCGTCCGCGACCATCGCCTTGAGCCCGGCGGGGGTGTCGCAGGCGATGACCCGGCCCCGGTCGAGCACCGCGACCCGGTCGAGGACGGTCTCGGCCTCGATGACGTTGTGCGTGACGAGCAGTACGGTCACCCCGCGCTCGGCCCGCCGCCGGTCCACGGCGGCCCAGACGGCGCGCCGCGCCACCGGGTCCATCCCGGTGGTCGGCTCGTCCAGCACCAGCAGCGGCCGCTCCCCCACCAGGGCGGCGGCGACGCAGGCCAGCCGGCGCTGGCCGCCGGAGAGCTTCTTCAGCGGCCGCCCGGCGATCCCGGTGAGCCCCAGCTCCTCCAGCACCGCGTCCCGCTCGGCGCGGGCCGCGCGCACGTCAAGACCGCGCAGCCGCGCGGTGGTCTCGGCGGCGAGCGCGACGGTCAGCTCGTCCAGCGCGGTGGAGTCCTGGCCCAGGTAGCCGAGGAGGCGGGAGGCGCGCTCGGGGTGGCGTACGAGGTCGTGGCCGAGCACCCGGACCTGGCCCTCGTCGGGCCGCAGCAGTCCGGTGAGCTGGCGCACCAGGGTCGACTTCCCGGCGCCGTTGGGCCCGAGCAGCCCGAACACCTCGCCGCGCACCACGTCCAGGTCGATGCCGTCGCTGGCCCGCACGGCGGGCGTGGCGGGCGCACCGCGGCGGCCACGCGCCGCGGGATAGGTCTTGACCAGGCCGCGCACGGTGCACACCACATCGCCTGTCGTCGCCTGTTTCGCGCCCGTCCTCACGAGCTATGAGGGTACGCGCCCAAACACCCGCGCCCGTCCTCGGGGGCCCGGGCTGCCGGGCCTACTCCCCCGCCGGGGCGTGCTCGGCGGCGGTGCGGAGGTCGATCTCGCGCCAGAACCCGGCCCGGATCGCGTAGCGGTCGTGCTCGTCGATCTGGTCGTCCTTGTGGGCGAGCAGACCGAAGCGGGCGGCGTAGCGCAGCAGCTCACCGTCGATGCGGTGCGGGATGCGCGGGTACTCCGTCGACAGCTGGTGGAGGTGGGCGGGCTCGGAGAGCCGCTCGATCCAGCGGCGGGCGAAGACCTGGCCGACCTCGAACGGGTCGCCGCTGACGGCGGTGATGTCCTCCTCGCGGTCGGCCCAGCGCTGCTCGGCGCTGGTGAGCTGGGCCAGCATGGGCAGGTTGGCGGTCTCCGGCGGCTCGCCCACCCCGGAGCCCGGGCCCCGGTCGACCCAGCCCTTGTCGGAGGACCAGCGGAGGGTGGCGCTGGGCGCCGGGTGCTGCGCGGACGGTCCGCCTGCCACGGGCCCACGGCCCAGGCCCGCGAGGTCCTTCGGGGTGGGCACGCCCTTGGCCCCGCCCCCGGTCGTGGTGTCCGGCGCGGTGGCGGGCGCCGGGCCGGGCGTGGCTCTGTCGTCCGCTCCGGCGGCGGGGGCGGCGCCGGGGGCGCCCGCGCCGGGCCGCGCCGTGCCGTTGCGCCCGGCGGGCGCCTCGCTGCCCGCCGCGGCCGCGGCGGCGGCCGCCGCCGCGGTCTCCGGCAGCGGGGCGGCGAGGATGGCGGCGATCTCGGGGCGCGGCTCGGTGGTGGGGGCGCAGGGCCCGGGAAGCTCCTTGGCGCGCACCGCCCCGGTGATCCACGCCCGGTCCAGGACGCGCCGCTCGTCGGCCTCGGCGACCAGGTCCTCGGACTGGTTGTAGTCGCCGTCGGCGGCCTGGACCGCCCACAGGTGGACGGCGACGCCGTGCTCCTTGGCGGACATCAGCCCGGGCAGCAGATCGCCGTCTCCGGTGACCAGCACGATGTCGGAGCAGGCGCGGTTGCGGGCCAGCTCGGTCAGCTCGGCGTGCATGGCGGCGTCCACGCCCTTCTGCGCCCAGCGGCCGTCGCTGCGGGTCAGCGCGCCGAGCCGGACGGTGACGCGGGGCATCACGCGCAGCCGCCGGTGCTCGGGCTGCGGTACGCGGTCGGGGGCGCCGTCGAACCAGTAGATGCGGAGCAGCGGGCGCTCGGTCTCGGCCTCGGCGCGCTCCCGCAGCCCCTGGATCAGGGTCGCGTGATCGACGGAGATACGGGAGCGGGCGGGCTCCCCGGCCAGCAGGCTCGCGGCGGCGCCCAGCAGATAGCCGGCGTCCACCAGGACGACGCAGCGGTCCACGTTCCACCCTCTTTCCTGAAGTCCAGTCGTCGGTCGCCCCCCGACACAGCCGTGCCCCGGATCTCTTCTTCGTCCTCCCTTCGAGTCTGCCCGACCGTACGGGGGTTATCAGTCCGAACTGGATCACCGGCGTGGCGGATACGGTCTCCTCGGCAAGACCGCCCTTCTCACTCACGGTAATTGCCCGAAATGCACGGGTCACCAAGGCGTGTCACTGTTTCTTCCCGGGGGCTGATCCCAACTGGAGGCACACCACCATGGGTAAGAACAAGAACCGCGATCGCAAGCAGCAGCAACAGCAGAACCGCGGTCAGGCCGACCAGACGCAGCAGCCCCCGAGGGAAGCGCAGTCCCAGCAGATGCCGTCGGAGGGGTCCCCGTCGACGGCACGCAAGGGCCGCCAGAAGAGTTTCGGCCACAACTGACCGCCGCCCATGAGCGGTTGAGGGGCGCGCCCGGCAGCCGGGCGCGCCCCTCATGTCGTCCTTCGAGGTGTCCTCAGCCCGCCAGGCAGGAGGCTCCCAGCAGCACCTTGAGGTCGCCGAAGAGTGCCGGGTCGGGGGTGACCCGGTGCCGGTCGAGCCGCAGCACGGTGGTCTTGCGCGCCCCTTGCAGCTTGATCCGCACTTCGGTCGAGCCTCGGTGGTGGGTCAGCACCTCGCCCAGCTTCTCGATCAGCGGCGGGGTGACCTTGACGGTCGGAATGGTGATCGTCACGGGGGCGTTGGTGCCCGCGTCGGACAGGTCGGGGACCATCAGTTCCATGGCGACCAGGCGCGGAATGTCCTCGCGCTTGTCGAGACGGCCCTTGACGAAGACGACGGCGTCCTCGATGAGCTGGGTGGAGACCAGCTGATACGTGGCCGGAAAGAACATGCACTCGATGGACCCGGCCAGGTCCTCGACGGTCGCGATGGCCCAGGCGTTGCC
This sequence comes from Streptomyces sp. NPDC001700, assembly GCF_053596435.1. Lineage (NCBI taxonomy): Bacteria > Bacillati > Actinomycetota > Actinomycetes > Kitasatosporales > Streptomycetaceae > Streptomyces > Streptomyces sp. NPDC001700. The sequence continues at coordinate 468,643 of NZ_JBSFGE010000001.1, read as the reverse complement.
CTGCTTGGTCATCTTGCGCTGCAGGCCGGAGATGATGCCGCCGATGGTGACGATCGCGCCGTCCGCGTGCTCACCGCCGGTGAGCTGGGAGATCGCGGCGTCGGCCTTGTCGTTGAGGATGTGCTCGATGCCGAAGAGGGGGTGGTCGGAGACGTAGAGGCCGAGCATCTCGCGCTCCTGGGCGAGCAGATACGTCTTGTCCCACTCGATGTCGGAGAACTCGATGTCGAGCCCGAAGCCCGGCGCCTCCCCGTCTCCGCTCTCGCCGCCCATGCCGCCGAAGAGGTCGAACTGCCCCTCGGCCTCCTTGCGCTTCACCGCCACCACGTTGTCGATCATCGTTTCGTAGTGCGCGGTGAGGCCCTTGCGGGTGTGGCCCATCTCGTCGAAGGAACCCGCCTTGATGAGCGATTCCGTGGTGCGCTTGTTGCAGACGACCGCCTCGACCTTGTCCAGGTAGTCGGGGAACGAGCTGTACTTCCCCTTGGACTTGCGGCCGCGGATGATCGCGTCCACCACGTTCTGACCGACGTTACGGACCGCCGTCAGGCCGAAGAGGATCACATCGTCACCCTGAGCGGTGAAGTTGGCCTCGGACTCGTTGACGTTCGGAGTGAGCACTTTGATGCCCATGCGGCGGCACTCGTTGAGGTAGACCGCCGACTTGTCCTTGTCGTCACGGACCGAGGTCAGCAGCGCCGCCATGTACTCGGCGGGGTAGTTGGCCTTGAGGTACGCGGTCCAGTAGGTGACCAGGCCGTACGCGGAGGAGTGCGCCTTGTTGAACGCGTATCCGGCGAACGGGACCAGCACGTCCCACACGGCCTGGATGGCCTCGTCGGAGTAGCCGCGCTCCCGGCAGCCCTTCTGGAAGGGCACGAACTCCTTGTCCAGGACCTCCTGCTTCTTCTTGCCCATCGCCCGGCGCAGCAGGTCGGCCTGTCCGAGCGAGTACCCCGCGAGCACCTGGGCGGCCTTCTGCACCTGCTCCTGGTACACGATGAGGCCGTAGGTGATGCCGAGGACCTCCTTGAGGGGCTCCTCCAGCTCGGGGTGGATCGGGGTGATGTCCTGCTGCCCGTTCTTCCGCAGCGCGTAGTTGATGTGCGAGTTCATGCCCATCGGGCCCGGCCGGTAGAGGGCCGAGACGGCGGAAATGTCCTCGAAGTGGTCGGGCTTCATCATGCGCAGCAGGGACCGCATGGGGCCGCCGTCGAACTGGAAGACGCCGAGGGTGTCGCCGCGGCAGAGCAGTTCGAAGGTCTTGGGGTCGTCCAGGGTGAGGTCGAGCATCTTGAGGTCGACGCCCTTGTTGGCGCGGACCATCTTGACCGCGTCATCCATGATGGTGAGGTTGCGCAGGCCCAGGAAGTCCATCTTCAGCAGGCCCAGCGACTCACAGGTGGGGTAGTCCCACTGGGTCACGACCTGGCCGTCGTTCTTCGGCGAGAACACCGGGACGTGGTCGGTCACCGTCTCGCTGGACATGATCACACCCGCGGCGTGCACGCCCATCTGACGGACCAGGCCCTCGATACCGCGCGCGGTATCGATGACCTTCTTCACGTCCGGCTCGTTGTCGTACATCCCGCGCACCTCGCCCGCCTCGCTGTAGCGGGGGTGCTTCTCGTCGGTGATGCCGGAGAGCGGGATGCCCTTGCCGAGGACGTCGGCGGGCATGGCCTTGGTGATGCGGTCACCCATCGCGTACGGATAGCCGAGCACGCGGGCCGAGTCCTTGATCGCGTTCTTCGCCTTAATCGTGCCGTACGTACCGATCTGGGCGACCTTGTCGGCGCCGTACTTCTCGGTGACGTACCGGATGACCTCACCGCGCCGACGCTCGTCGAAGTCGATGTCGACATCGGGCATGGAGACGCGCTCGGGGTTGAGGAACCGCTCGAAGATCAGCCCGTGCTCGACCGGGTCGAGGTCGGTGATGCCCAGCGCGTACGAGACGATCGAACCGGCCGCGGAGCCTCGGCCCGGGCCCACCGCGATGCCGTTGTTCTTGGCCCACATGATGAAGTCGGCGACCACGAGGAAGTACCCCGGGAACCCCATCTGGATGATGACGTCCATCTCGTACTGGGCGAGCTTCTCCCGGTCCTCGGGAACGCCGCCGGGGAAGCGCTGGGCCATCCCCTTGCGGACCTCCTCCTGGAACCAGGTGACCTCCGTGTACCCCTCGGGCACGTCGAAGCGCGGCATCAGGTCGCGCTTCTCGAACCAGCCGGAGGCGTCGATCTGCTCGGCGACCAGGAGGGTGTTGCGGCAGCCCTCCTGCCAGGCGTCCGAGGAGTCGATGGCGTACATCTCCTCCGTGGACTTCAGGTAGTAGCCGGTGCCGTCGAAGCGGAAGCGGTCCGGGTCGGAGAGGTTCTTGCCGGTCTGGACGCACAGCAGCGCGTCGTGCGCCACGGACTCGCGGGAGTAGGTGTAGTGCGAGTCGTTGGTGACCAGCGGCGGGATGCCCAGCTTCTTGCCGACCTCCAGCAGCCCGTCCCGGACCCGGCGCTCGATCTCGATGCCGTGGTCCATCAGCTCCAGGAAATAGCGGTCCTTGCCGAAGATGTCCTGGTACTCGGAGGCCGCCTTGACCGCCTCGTCGAACTGGCCGAGCCGCAGCTTGGTCTGCAGCTCACCGGACGGGCAGCCGGTGGAGGCGATCAGCCCTTCGGACCACTGGGCGATGGTCTCCTTGTCCATCCGGGGCCACTTGACGAAGTAACCCTCCATATAGGCGTCGGAGGAGAGCCGGAACAGGTTGTGCAGACCGGTCTTGTTCGCCGCCCAGATCGTCTTGTGGGTGTAACCACCGGAACCGGAGACGTCATCGCGCTTCTGGTGCGGCTGGCCCCACTGGACCCGTCGCTTGTAGCGCCGCGACTCCGGCGCGACATACGCCTCGATGCCGATGATCGGGGTGACCCCGGCTCCCGTCGCCTGCTGGTAGAAGTCATACGCACCGTGGAGGTTGCCATGGTCGGTCATGGCGATGTGCGTCATGCCCATCTCGTTGCAGGCGTTGAACATGTCCTTGAGCCGCGCCGCACCGTCCAGCAGCGAGTACTGGGTGTGGACATGCAGGTGCGTGAAGGGCGGCTTGGTCACGGTGGCAGACCTCCGGCGAACGGTCGATGACAGCTGGGTGGGACAGGACCGAAGGTTACCCCTCCGGACTGACAGCGGACGGGCGCGGGCGAGTAGCCTCAGACGGTGATCCTCTCGGGATCCTCCAGCCCGTCACGCACGTCGGAATGTACGTCGGACGGGATGAAAAACACCCTGTCGTATGAGTCACCACGCCGTAATCCCCATGCCCCAGGAGGCGCTACGCGATGTCGACCCAGCAGACCCAGGCGGAACAGCGCGGCGAGCACATCCTCGCCGTCTTCGACACCGCCTTCGGCGAGCTGCTCGCCGCCGACCCGGCCGCCTTCCGCGTGAAATTCCGGAAGATGGCCGCCTCGGCGTTCGCCTTCTACCGGGGCACGGCCTGCCTGTTCTACTCCGACGTGGAGCGCGAGCGCGCCGGGGGGCCGTACCTGGACGACCGCACCAGCCGGGTGTGGATCCACGGTGACCTCCACGCCGAGAACTTCGGCAGCTACATGGACGCCAACGGGCGTCTGGTCTTCAACGTGAACGACTTCGACGAGGCGTACGTCGGCCCCTTCACCTGGGACCTCAAGCGCTTCGCCGCCTCCGTCGCGCTCATCGGCTACACCAAGGCGCTCAGCGACGAGAAGATCACCGAGCTGGTGCGCATCTACGCCGCCGCCTACCGCGAGCGGATCCACGCGCTGGCCACCGGCGCCAAGAACGACGAGGTGCCGCCCTTCACGCTGGAGACGGCCGAGGGCCCGCTGCTGGACGCGCTGCGCGTCGCCCGCTCGCTGACCCGCTTCGGGCTGCTCGACTCGATGACCGAGATCCGCGACTTCGAGCGCCGCTTCTCGGCGGGCGGCGGCTCCATCGAGCTGGACGCCGCGACCCGCTACAAGGTGCTGGCCGCCTTCGACGGCTATCTGGAAACGCTTCCCGAGTCCAGTCTCGCGCGTCCTGACTCCTACCGCGTCAAGGACGTCGTGGGCCGCCGGGGCATCGGCATCGGCAGCGCCGGGCTGCCCTCGTACAACATCCTCCTGGAGGGCAACAGCGACGCCCTGGAGAACGATGTGGTGATCTACATGAAGCAGGCGCAGACCCCGGCGGTCTCCCGGCACATCACCGACGAGCAGGTCCGCGCGTACTTCCACCACGAGGGCCACCGCACGGTGATCTCGCAGCGCGCCCTCCAGGCGCACGCCGACCCGTGGCTGGGCTGGACCGAGCTGGACGGGGCCGGGCAGCTGGTCGCCGAGGTGTCGCCGTACGCGGTGGACCTGGACTGGAGCGACATCGACGACCCGGCCGAGATCGCGGCCGTCGTCGCGGACCTCGGACGGGCGACCGCCACCATGCACGCCGCGGCCGACGACCAGAGCGGCCACTCGCTGGTGCCGTTCTCCACCGAGCGCGCCATCGACGCGGTGATCGCCGCCGACGAGGACGGCTTCGGGGAGCTGCTGGTGGACTTCGCCCACACGTACGGCGCCCAGGCCCGCGCCGATCACCAGATCTTCGTGGACCTCTTCCGCAACGGCCGCATCCCGGGGCTCTGAGCAGGGCCGCGGGGCGGCAGCGGGGTGTCCGCCGGGCGGGCACCCCACGGCCTGCTCGGCCCTGGTGCCGCTCTTGATGTCACTCCTACAGGCGAACGTGGCACAATCCGACCTTATGGACGCGATGGGCAGCGCCGCCGTCACGGGCGGCACCGGGCCCCGGCTGAGGGCCCTGCGCGCGGCGCTCTTCACAGCGCTGTGCGTCACCCTGTCCTCGGCGTCCCATGTGCTGCTCTCCCGCGCCCCGCTGCCGCTGTCCACGGTCGCCGTGGTCGCGGTGGCCGTCTTCGCCCTCGCATACGCGCTCGCGGGCCGGGAGCGGGGCTTCTGGGGCATCGCCGCCCTGCTGGTCCCGCTGGAGCTGGCCGCCGACACGGTCTTCACCACGGGCCAGGACGCCTGTTACGGCCAGTCCGGCGGCCCGGTGGCCGGCCCCCTGCGCTCCCTCGGCGTCGACCTGCTCTGCCGCAGCGGTGACGTGGGCACCCCGCTGGCCGGGATCACCCATCCGGGGGGTGGCACTCCCCTGTCCGCCGCCGTCAGCTCCGCCACCCCGTGGCTGCTGCTCGCCGTGCACATCGTCATCGGGCTGGTCGCCTCGGCCTGGCTGCGGCGCGGTGAGGCCGCCTTCGGGCGGCTGCTCGGAGCCCTCGCCGGGTTCGCCTTCCGGCCCCTCCTGCTGGCCGTCGCGGTCGTCACCGCGGCCCTGCGGCCGCGCGAGCCCGCCGTGCTGCCGGTGCGCCCGGCGCGCCCGGCCCCCGCGCTCCCCCTTCTGGTGCACTCCGTCGTGCGTCGTGGACCGCCCTGCTCAAGCGCCGCCTGAGCACAGCGTTTCTCTTCCACGTACGCATCTTTGACCGACGCAGAACGACGGAGATCGATCCATCATGAGCAACCGCAACAGCCACCAGAACAAGCAGGCCGCGCGCGAGCGGCTGCGCGCCGAGCGTGAGCGCCAGGCCAAGAAGGAGCGGACGCGCCGCCAGCTGTTCGTCGGCGGCGCGGTCCTCGCGGTCCTCGCGATAGCGGGCGGCATAGGCTACGCCGTCACCAACATCAACACCGATGACGTCAACCAGAAGTGGCGGACGGCCGCCGAGAAGAAGACGATGGCGAAGCCCGCCAACACCAGCGGCGCCCAGGGCACCACGGTGGTCATCGGCGACAAGAAGGCCAAGAACACCCTGCACGTCTACGAGGACATGCGCTGCCCGGTCTGCGCCCAGTTCGAGAAGTTCACCGGGCCGACCGTGCTCAAGGACATCGAGGACGGCACCTACAAGGCGCAGTTCACGATGGGCACCTTCCTCGACGACAACCAGCAGATGCCCGGCGCCGGCTCGAAGAACGCCCTGAGCGCGCTCGGCGCGGCGCTCAACGTGAGCCCGCAGGCCTTCCTGGACTACAAGACGGCGCTCTACTCCCCGAAGAACCACCCCGAGGAGACCGACGACGCCTTCGCCGACGACCAGAAGCTGATCGACGTCGCCCAGCAGGTCAAGGAGCTGAAGGGCAACGCGGCCTTCGAGAAGGCCGTGAAGAAGGGCACCTACGACCGGTGGGCGCTGTCCATGTCCAAGTCGTTCAACAAGGCCAAGGACGTCGACGGCACCCCGGCCTTCAAGCTCAACGGCAAGGTGCTGGAGACCCCCCAGAAGAACCCGCCCATGACGCCGGACCAGTTCACCCCGCTCGTCCAGCAGAACCTGAAGAAGTAACCGCCGCCGCGCCACCGGGTCCGCACCGCCGGGTCGCCACCGCCGGGTCCACGCGGGCGCGCCCTCCCGGGAACACCCCGAGGGCACGCCCGCCGACCCGGCGGTGACCCCGCGGCGACACATGGGCGAACTTCCCCCGGAAGGCCTGCCCTTCGGGCTTACTTGCCAGTAATGTCGTCGGCCGTGACCGACGCCAAAAACCACATATCCCGCCGCAGCGCCGTCACGGCCGTAGCGGCCACCGCCGCCCTGCTGCCACTGGCCGCCCAGTCGTCCGCCCACGCCGACACCGGCCCCGCCTTCCTGCACGGTGTCGCCTCCGGCGATCCGCTGCCCGACGGCGTCCTGCTGTGGACGCGCGTCACCCCCGCCCCCGACGCCGTGCCCGGTTCGGGGCTCGGCCCGGCCGTCGAGACCGGCTGGGAGGTCGCCACGGACCGGGAGTTCCGTACGGTCGTGGCGCACGGCACCACCAAGACCACCGCCTCGGCCGACCACACCGTCAAGGCCGATGTGCGCGGACTGCGCCCGGCCACCGACTACTTCTACCGCTTCCGCGCGGACGGCGGCGCGTACTCCCCGGTGGGGCGCACCCGCACCGCACCGGCGGCCGACGCCGCGCCCGACGGGATCCGCTTCGGCGTGGTCTCCTGCGCCAACTGGGAGGCGGGCTACTTCTCCCCGTACCGCCATCTCGCCGACCGCGCCGACCTGGACGCGGTCCTGCATCTGGGCGACTACATCTACGAGTACCAGAGCGGCGAATACCCCGATGAGAAGAGCGTCGTCCGCCAGCACGCCCCCACCCACGAGATCACCACCCTCGCCGACTACCGCACCCGGCACGGCAGATACAAGACCGACGCCGACCTCCAGGCGCTGCACGCCGCGGTCCCGGTGATCGCCATCTGGGACGACCACGAGTTCGCCAACGACGCCTGGTCGGGCGGGGCCGAGAACCACACCCCCGGCGCCGAGGGCGCCTGGGCGTCCCGGGTGGCCGCCGCCAAGCAGGCGTACTTCGAGTGGATGCCGGTGCGCCCCTCCACCGCGGGCACCACCTACCGGCGGCTGCGCTACGGCACCCTCGCCGACCTCCACCTGCTCGACCTGCGCTCGTTCCGCTCCCAGCAGGCGGGCGTGGGCAGCGGCGCGGTGGACGACCCGGAGCGCACGGTCACCGGGCGCGCCCAGCTCGACTGGCTCAAGTCCGGACTCTCCGCCTCGGACACCGCCTGGCGGCTGGTCGGCAACTCGGTGATGATCTCGCCGGTCGCCTTCGGCTCGCTCTCCGCCGAGCTGCTCGCCCCGCTGGCCGAACTCCTCGGGCTGCCCAAGGAGGGCCTGGCGATCAACACCGACCAGTGGGACGGCTATACGGGCGACCGGCGCGAACTGCTCGCCCACCTCACCGGGAACGCCATCGGCAACACCGTCTTCCTCACCGGTGACATCCATATGGCGTGGGCCAACGACGTGCCGGTGAAGGCGGCGACCTATCCGCTCTCCGACTCGGCCGCGACCGAGTTCGTGGTCACCTCGGTGACCTCGGACAACCTGGACGATCTGCTCCACGTACCGGCGCACACCGTCTCGCTGGCCGCGGCCGCCGCCCTCCGGGCCGCCAACCGCCATGTGAAGTGGCTGGACATGGACGCGCACGGCTACGGCGTGCTCGACGTCACCGCCGAGCGGGCCCAGATGGACTACTACGCCGTCTCCGACAAGACCGACCCCGACGCCACCGCGTCCTGGTCCCGGTCCTACCGCACCCGCTCCGGCACCCAGCGCGTAGAGCGCGCCGACCGGCCGGTGGCCTGACCCCCGCTAGCTCAGCTCGTCGAGGAAGCCGAGCGCCACCCGCCAGGTGGCCTCGGCGGCCTGCTCGTCGTAGTCCGGCAGCTCCGGGTCGGTGAACAGATGCCCGGCCCCCGGATACCGGAAGACCTCCACATCGGCCCCGATCCGTCCCATCCGCAGATACCAGGCGTTCAGCCAGTCGTGCGGCTCGAACGGGTCGGGGTCGGCGACGTGCAGCTGCACCGGCAGCTCGTCGGTCGTCGTGTCGTCCGCGATGTCCGAGGTCCCGTGCAGCAGAAGCAGCCCGCGCGCCTTCTCGTCGGCCAGCGCCAGGTTCTGCGCGATCGAGCCGCCGAGCGAGAAGCCCGCGTAGATCAGCCCCCGGTCCGAGACCGGCGCGGCGGCACGCACCGCCCGCTTCAGCAGCTCGTCCCCGCCGATCTCCTCCTTGAGGGCCATGCCCTCCTCGGCGGTGTCCGCCGTCCGCCCCTCGTACAGATCGGGTACGAGCACCTCGTGCCCCGCGGCACGCAGCCGGTCCGCCGCCGCGTGCACCGCGGGCCGCAGGCCGTACATGGAATGGAGGAGCAGGATCGGGGAACGGGACACAGTAGTCACTTCCTAGTGGGTGGAACGCGCTTCGCCCATCGTGCCAGGTAAGGCCCGGGAAGGCGGAACCGAAAACCTCCGGCGGAAGGACGAGGAAGATCTTCATGGAGGACGTGCTGCGTCCGCTCATCGTCATCGGCGGCTCCCTCGCCATCACCCTCTTCATCGGCTGGGCAGCCGACTGGCTGTTGCGGCGCATCGACGCCCGGCACCCGGAGACCCCGCTGTGGGACCTGCTGCGCGGCTGTCGGCTGCCGCTCCAGGTGACGGTGTGCACGGCGCTGCTGCGGGGCTCGTACGAGACGATCAACGCGGAGGTCATCACCGCCCACCACACGGCGATCGGGCGACTGCTCACGCTGGTACTCATCGCGGCGACCGCCTGGCTGGTGATTCGCGGCTCCGGGGCCATCGTGGAGTCCTCGTACTCCCGCTACGCCGCCAGCGCGCACGATGCGGCGCGGGTGCGGCGGGTGCGCACCCAGGTGACGCTGATCCAGCGCGTGGTCGCCGCCGTGGTCGGGGTGGTGGCGGCGTCGGCGATGCTGCTGACCTTCCCCGCGATGCGTGCCGTCGGCACGTCGATGCTGGCGTCCGCCGGAATCCTGGGCATCGTCGCCGGTGTCGCCGCCCAGTCGACGCTGGGCAACCTCTTCGCCGGGCTGCAGATCGCCTTCGGCGACATGGTGCGGATCGGCGACACGGTGGTGGTCAACGGCGAATGGGGCACGGTCGAGGAGATCACCCTCACCTTCCTGTCCGTGCGGACCTGGGACGAGCGCCGGATCACCATGCCGGTGTCGTACTTCACCGGCCAGCCGTTCGAGAACTGGTCGCGCGGCGGCGCCCAGAAGACCGGCACGGTCCTCTTCCACCTCGACCACCACGCCCCGATCGAGGAGATGCGGACGAAGCTGCGCGAGATCGTGCAGGAGTCGCGGGCCTGGGACGGGCGGGACTGGAGCCTGGTCGTCACCGACACCAGCCCGAGCACCATCGTGGTGCGCGCGCTGATGACCGCGCGCGACTCCGACGACGCGTGGACGGTGCGGTGCGACGTCCGCGAGCGGATGATCACCTGGCTACGCGAGCAGCACCCATACGCCCTCCCCCGCATCACCACAGCCCCCGCCCCCCAACCCCACCTCCCCACCCAGCCCACCCACACCGACCCCCCACACGAGGACCACTTCGCCCGCTTCGACAACGGCTTCCGCAAGAGCTAGCCCCCCCCCCACAGATCACGCCGCACTCCCGAGCCACGCACAGAGACACGCCCCCGCCACGGGGGTCCAGGGGGGGCGGAGCCCCGACGAGTTCCCGGGTGCCCCCAGGCAAGGTCGGGGCACAACTCCGAGACGGGATCCAGGGCACAACCCCAGGCGCGGGCCGGGGGCGCAGCCCCAGACGGGCGCCAGGAGCACAGCCCAAGGGCAGGATCCGGGGGCGCAGCCCCAGACGGGGCCCAGGGGCACAGCCCCAGGCGGGACCCGGGGGCGCAGCCCCAGGGCAGGATCCGAGGCGCACCCCCAGGCGGGGCCCAGGGGGTACAGCCCCAGGCCGGGCCCAAGGGCGCAGCCCCGGGCAGGGGCCGGGGGCGCAGCCCCAGGGCAGAATCCAGGGCGCAGCCCCAGACGGCGCCCGGGGGCACAGCCCTGGGCGGGACCCGGGGGCACAGCCCCCAGGGCAGAATCCAGGGCGCAGCCCCAGGCGAGGTCCAGGGGCGGAGCCCCAGGCAGGGACCGGGGGCACAGTCCCCAGGGCAGAATCCAGGGCGCAGCCCCAGACGGGGCCCAGGAGCGGAGCCCCGGGTGGGGTCCAGGGGCGGAGCCCCAGGCAGGGTCAGGGGCGCAGCCCCAGGCGGGATCCGGGGGCGCAGCCCCAAGCGGGGTCCGGGGGCGGAGCCCCGGGCGGGGGCCGGGGGCGGAGCCCCGGGGTTCGGGGAGGGGCGGGGTGGGGGCTAAGCCCCCCGCAGCGGACGGCGCATCGCGCGGTGCGGGATGCCGCTGCCCTCGTCGAACTCCGGCCCGAACGCCTCGTACCCCAGCCGCTCGTAGAACGCCAGCGCGTGGGTCTGCGCCTCCAGGTAGACCTGGGTCAGCCCCCGCCGCCCGGCCTCCGCCTCGACGGCCCGGACGAGCGCCGCCCCCAGCCCCGTGCCGCGCGCCGCGGCGGCCACGGCGAGGCGGCCGAGGGCGGCGGTGGTGGCGCCGTTCACCCCGGCACGGCCGTACTTCTTGTCGGCGGCGGCGCCGTGGAGGAACCGTACGGTGCCCACGGGGCGGCCCGCCGAGGAGGCCAGGAGGTGGACGGCGTGCGCGTCGTACGCGTCCATCTCCTCCTCCACGGAGATCCCCTGCTCGACCACGAAGACCTCGCGGCGCACGGCATGGCAGCCCGTGAGATCGCCGTCGGTCACGACCTCGATCACCACCGGCAGGCTCACGCGCTCTCCGACCGCACGATGTCCAGCGACCGCTGCAGATCGTCCGGGTAGGGGCTCTCGAACTCGATCCAGCTGCCGTCCGACGGGTGCTCGAAGCCGAGCCGCATCGCGTGCAGCCACTGCCGGGTCAGCTTGAGCCGCTTGGCGAGCGTGGGGTCGGCCCCATAGGTGAGGTCGCCGACGCACGGATGGCGGTGGGCCGACATATGCACCCGGATCTGGTGGGTGCGCCCGGTCTCCAGCTTGATGTCGAGGAGGCTGGCGGCGCGGAAGGCCTCGATGAGGTCGTAGTGGGTGACGCTCGGCTTGCCGTCGGCGGTCACGGCCCACTTGTAGTCGTGCTGGGGGTGGCGCCCGATCGGCGCGTCGATGGTGCCGCTCAGCGGATCGGGGTGGCCCTGGACCAGCGCGTGGTAGCGCTTCTCGACCGTACGCTCCCGGAACTGCTGCTTGAGCAGGGTGTACGCACGCTCGGACTTGGCGACGACCATCAGCCCGGAGGTGCCCACGTCCAGCCGGTGGACGATGCCCTGGCGCTCGGCGGCACCCGAGGTGGCGATGCGGAACCCGGCGGCGGCGAGCCCGCCGATCACGGTGGTGCCGGTCCAGCCGGGGCTGGGGTGGGCGGCGACGCCGACCGGCTTGGCGATGACCACGATGTCGTCGTCGTCATGGACGATCTCCATGCCCTCGACGGGCTCGGCGACGATCTGGACCGGCGGCGCGGCCTGCGGCATCTCGACTTCGAGCCAGGCGCCGCCGGAGACCCGGTCGGACTTCGCGGCGGTACTGCCGTCGACCTGCACCTTTCCGGCGGCGGCCAGCTCGGCCGCCTTGGTCCGCGAGAAGCCGAACATGCGGGCGATCGCGGCGTCGACGCGCTCGCCCTCCAGTCCGTCGGGTACGGGCAGGGTGCGGATCTCGGGAATGGTACTCACCCGTCGAGTATGACGGACCGCGCGGACCGGTTCGTACGCCCGTCGGATACCGGCCCCGTACCGGCAAGCGCCGTCAGTCCTTGTGGACCGTGCCGTCCGGGTCGAGACCGCGGAACGACAGGATCACGATCAGGAAGCCGCCGCACACGATCGCCGAGTCGGCGAGGTTGAAGACCGCGAAGTGGGCGGGCGCGATGAAGTCGACGACCGCGCCCTGGAGATGGCCGGGCGCCCGGAAGACCCGGTCGGTGAGGTTGCCGAAGGCGCCGCCGAGGAGCATGCCGAGCGCGATGGCCCAGGGCAGGCTGTAGAGCTTGCGGGCCAGCCGCGCGATGACCACGATCACCGCGGCCGCGATCACCGTGAAGACGATGGTCATCGCCTCGCCCATGCCGAAGGCGGCGCCACGGTTGCGGATCACCTCCAGCTGCAGCCAGGTGCCGATCACCTCGACCGGAGCGTGGTGCTCCAGCTTGGCGACCACGGCCAGCTTGCTGCCCAGATCCAGGAGGTACGCGAACCCGGCGACCGCGACCAGCACCCCGATCCGCCGCTTCTTCCCGGCCCCCGCCGCGGCACCGGCGGCGCTGGTCCCGGCGCCCTCCTCGGCCTTCCCCGCATCTGGCGTACCGATGGCCTGCTCCGCCTCTGTCAACGTGTGTCCCTCATCGTCCGGGCCAGTCTCCCCCTGGCTCAGGACGAGGGTACGGCACAGGCGTGCGGACGGTCAGCGGCGCTCCTGGCGCTGTTTGCACTCGACGCACAGCGTGGCGCGCGGGAACGCCTGCATCCGGGCCTTCCCGATGGCGTTCCCGCAGTTCTCGCACAGCCCGTACGTCCCGGCGTCCAGCCGCTCCAGGGCGCGCTCGGTCTGCAGCAGCATCTCGCGGGCGTTCCCGGCGAGGGCCATCTCGTGCTCGCGCGTGATGTTCTTGGTGCCGGTGTCGGCCTGGTCGTCGCCCGCGCCGTCGCCGGAGTCGCGCATCAGCCCGGTGATGGCCTGCTCGGAGGCGAGGATCTCGGTGCGCAGCCGGCCCGCCTCGGTCAGCAGCTCGGTGCGCGCCTCCTCCACCTCCTCCGCCGACCAGGGGTCCTCACCGGGGCGTACGGCCAGCTCGGCGGGGTCCACGGGGCCGCCCGAGACCCGGGCCTTGGGCACGCCGGAGGGCGGGAACGACGGCGCGGCCTGTTTCGCGGTCGGCGCGCCGCCCGGGGTCTTCTTCGCAACCACTTTCCTGGCTCCCGTCTTCTTCGCGGGCACCGCCTTCTTGGCGGGTGCGGCCGATCCGGTCTTCTTGGCCGTGGCCTTCTTGACCGTGGCTTTCGTGGTCTTGGCGGCCGTGGTCTTCGCGGCCTTCTTGGCCGTGGCCTTCTTCGCGGCCTTGTCGTCCGGCGCGGCGCTCTTCTTCGCGGACGCGGCCTTCGTCGCTTTCGCCGTGCTCTTCTGCACGGCGGTCTTCCTCGCCACCATGGCCGCGGCCCCTTCACATATTGTGATCTTGCTCGCGAATCGTTCCGGAACGATAAATCGACTCCGGTCACGCGGCAACGGGGCACGCCGCCCGATTCGCCCGGCTTGCCCGTACGGCAATCCGGTCTCCACCGTCATGCCCCACCCGCCGCCCGGTAATCCGGCCGGGAACCGGTACCGGAGAGTGACGTGCGACGGCTCCCGGGCTGCAGCACCCGGCGTATCGGCATTCGGGTCATCTCGGGTGGGGCCCGTACGCCAGTCGGCGCAGCGGCGTAAAGCGGTCGGCCGCGGCCCGTCCGGCCCCGTACACTGGGCCCAGCGAAAGGCGTGGATGGGGACGAGTAGCGTCGTACGCGGCCACCAGCGACCCGGGGACGGTGTGAGCCCGGGGGCGAGCGCGATGCGAAGGATCACCCCTGAGCCGCCGGAAGAACACCCGCACTGGGCCAGTAGAACCGGCATCGCGACCCCAATGAGGGGGCCGGGAGCGCACTGCTCGCGGCCAAGGAGGGTGGTACCGCGGGAGCGCTGACGGCTCTCGTCCCTCCGACGGAAACGATCGAGACGTATCCGCCGGAGGACGTATTCCGATGACGCAGTACCGCCAGGTGCCCGCCCAGGTCGACCTGCCCGCCCTCGAGCACGCCGTGCTCGACTTCTGGCGCGAGAACAAGATCTTCGCCCGGACCCTCGAGCAGTCCGAGGGCCGCCCGGAGTGGGTCTTCTTCGAGGGCCCGCCCACCGCGAACGGCATGCCGGGCGCGCACCACATCGAGGCCCGCGTCTTCAAGGACGTCTTCCCCCGCTTCCGCACCATGCGCGGCTACCACGTCGCCCGCAAGGCGGGCTGGGACTGCCACGGCCTGCCGGTCGAGCTGGCGGTCGAGAAGGAGATGGGCTTCAACGGCAAGAAGGACATCGAGGCGTACGGCATCGCCGAGTTCAACGCCAAGTGCCGGGAGTCGGTGACCCGGCACACCGACGCCTTCGCCGAGCTGACCCAGCGTATGGGCTACTGGGTCGACCTGGACGACGCCTACCGCACGATGGACCCCGAGTACGTCGAGTCGGTGTGGTGGTCGCTCAAGGAGATCTTCAACAAGGGCCTCCTGGTCCAGGACCACCGGGTCGCCCCCTGGTGTCCGCGCTGCGGCACCGGTCTGTCCGACCACGAGCTGGCGCAGGGCTACGAGACCGTCGTCGACGCCTCCGTTTACGTACGCTTCCCGCTGACCTCCGGCCCGCTGGCGGGCGAGGCGTCGCTGCTGGCCTGGACGACCACCCCGTTCTCGCTGGTCGCCAACCTCACCGTCGCCGCCCACCCCGAGGTGACCTATGTGGTCGCCACGGACGGCAACGAGAAGCTGGTCGTCGCCGAGTCGCTGGTCGAGCAGGCGCTCGGCGAGGGCTGGCAGACCACCGGCCAGAGCTTCACCGGCGCCGAGATGGAGCGCTGGACGTACCAGCGCCCCTTCGAGCTGGTCGAGATCCCCGACGCGCACTTCGTCGTCAACGCCGACTACGTCACCACCGAGGACGGCACCGGCCTCGTCCACCAGGCGCCCTACGGTGAAGAGGACTTCAAGTCCAGCCGCGCCTACGGCGTGCCGATCGTCAACCCGATCCGCACGGACGGCACCTTCGAGGACGATCTTGACCTGGTCGGCGGGCAGTTCTTCAAGAAGGCCGACGAGGCGCTGGTCCGCGACATGGACGAGCGCGGTCTGCTCTTCAAGCACCTGGCGTACGAGCACAGCTACCCGCACTGCTGGCGCTGCCACACCCCGCTGATCTACTACCCGCAGCCGTCCTGGTACATCCGCACCACCCAGGTCAAGGACGCGCTGCTGCGGGAGAACGAGAAGACCAACTGGTTCCCGGACTCGGTCAAGCACGGCCGCTTCGGCGACTGGCTCAACAACAACATCGACTGGGCGCTCTCCCGCAACCGCTACTGGGGCACCCCGCTGCCCATCTGGCGCTGTGAGGAGAACCACCTGACCTGCGTCGGCTCGCTCACCGAGCTGTCCGAGCTGACCGGCACCGACCAGACCGGGCTCGACCCGCACCGCCCGTACATCGACGAGGTCACCTTCACCTGCCCCGCCGAGGGCTGCTCGCTGGACGCCGTGCGGGTGCCGGAGGTCATCGACGCCTGGTACGACTCGGGTTCGATGCCGTTCGCGCAGTGGGGCTACCCGTACCGCAACAAGGAGATCTTCGAGAAGCGCTATCCGGCGCAGTTCATCTCCGAGGCCATCGACCAGACCCGCGGCTGGTTCTACACGATGATGGCGGTCGGCACGCTCGTCTTCGATCGGTCGAGCTACGAGAACGTGGTCTGCCTCGGTCACATCCTGGCCGAGGACGGCCGGAAGATGTCCAAGCACCTGGGCAACATCCTGCAGCCGATCCCGCTCATGGACCAGCACGGCGCCGACGCCGTGCGCTGGTTCATGGCCGCGGGCGGTTCGCCGTGGGCGGCCCGCCGGGTGGGCCACGGCACCATCCAGGAGGTCGTGCGCAAGACGCTGCTCACCTACTGGAACACCGTCGCTTTCCAGGCCCTGTACGCCCGCACCTCGGGCTGGGCGCCGTCCGCCACCGACCCGGCCCGCGCCGAACGCCCGATGCTGGACCGCTGGCTGCTGGGCGAACTGGGCACCCTCACCGAGCAGGTCACCCAGGCGATGGAGGCGTACGACACCCAGCGCGCCGGGCGGCTGCTGTCCTCGTTCGTGGACGACCTGTCCAACTGGTACGTGCGCCGCTCGCGCCGCCGCTTCTGGCAGGGCGACGCGGCCGCGCTGCGCACCCTGCACGAGGTCATCGAGACGGTCACCCGGCTGATGGCCCCGCTGGTCCCGTTCATCACCGAGCGCGTCTGGCAGGACCTGGTCGTCCCCGTCGCCCCGGACGCCCCGGCCTCCGTCCACCTCACCTCGTGGCCGGAGGCCGACCAGGCCATGATCGACCCGGCGCTCTCGGCCCAGATGGCCCTCGTACGGCGCCTGGTGGAGCTGGGCCGGGCCACCCGTGCCGAATCCGGCGTCAAGACCCGCCAGCCGCTCTCGCGGGCGCTGGTCGCCGCGTCCGGCTTCGAGGCCCTGGGCGCCGAGCTGCGCGCCCAGATCGAGGAGGAGCTGAACGTCTCCTCGCTCGCCACGCTGAGCGAGGTCGGCGGCTCGCTGGTCGACACCACCGCCAAGGCCAACTTCCGTGCCCTGGGCAAGCGCTTCGGCAAGGGCACCCAGCCGGTCGCCAAGGCCATCGCGGACGCCGACGCGGCCGCGCTGTCGGTCGCCCTTCGCGAGGGGACGGCCTCGGTCCAGGTCGACGGCGAGACGGTCGCCCTCTCCCCCGACGAGGTCATCATCACCGAGACCCCGCGCGAGGGCTGGTCGGTCGCCTCCGACTCGGGCGCGACGGTCGCCCTCGACCTGGAGATCACCCCGGAACTGCGGCGCGCGGGCCTCGCCCGGGACGCGATCCGGATGATCCAGGAGGCCCGTAAGAACAGCGGCCTCGACGTCGCCGACCGGATCGCCCTGCGGTGGCAGTCGTCCGACGAGGAACTCCGCCAGGCCCTCACGGACCACGCGGAGCTGATCGCCGACGAGGTCCTCGCCACGGACTTCGCCCCCGGCGACCCCGCCCCCGCCTACGGCCCCCCCTTCGAAGACCCGGCCCTGGGCCTCACCTTCCACCTCCACAAGGCGTAACCCCCACCCTGCCCCGGGGCTCCGTCCCGGGGCGGGGTTTCGTCGCCGAGTGCGGCCCGGTGGCCGGGTTGTGCCCACCCGTTCCTCCCCCAGCTACCGCTGGGAGGTGCCCCCTCGCGGAACGATTGCCCACAACCAGCCCAACCCAGCCCGTCCGGCGATTGAGGACCACGTCCCAGCCCGTCCGGCGATTGAGGACCGGGGTCCGGGGCGGAGCCCCGGTTGCGGGGAGGGGCGGGTAGGGGAAAGAGGCGCCGCGCAGCAAAAGGGCCGGGCCCGGGAGCTTCAAGCTCCCGGGCCCGGCCCGTGATTGCCGAGACGCGCTGACGCGCGAAGCGTCAGTTGTCGTCCTCGTCGATGAGGAAGCCCCGCATCGGGCTAGGCGCCTGCTGCATCGGCTGCGGACTCTGCGGCCGCACCGGTGCCATCGGCTGGGTCATCGCGGGAGACATCTGCTGCTGACCACCGTACGACGGCGCGGCGCCGTTCTGCTGATGGCCACCGCCCATCGACTGGTTGCCGCCCATCGTGTGGCCACCCATCGAGCCGGCACCCGAGGAAGCCATGGACCCGCTCATCGAGGGGGACGGCGGCAGCGACGCGGTCGCCGGGGTACGCGGCGGGGCCAGCGAGTCGTCGGACTGGTTCTCCAGCTGGCGCAGCTGGCTCTCCAGGTACGACTTCAGCCGCGTGCGGTACTCGCGTTCGAAGCCACGCAGGTCCTCGACCTTGCGCTCGAGCGTGGCACGAGCGGACTCCAGGGAGCCCATCGCGACACGGTGCTTCTCCTGCGCGTCCCGCTCCAGCGCGTCCGCCTTGGCGCGGGCGTCGCGCTCCAGGCCCTCGGCGCGGCTGCGAGCCTCGCCGACGATCTTGTTGGCCTCGGAACGGGCCTCCGCGATCGCCTGGTCAGCGGTCTGCTGCGCGAGCGAGAGCACGCGCGCGGCGCTGTCGCCGCCCGGACCCTGACCCGGCTGCGGCAGCTGCGGGCCGCCGGGACCGCCCATCGGGCCGCCCATGGGCCCGCCGGGACCCATGGGGCCGCCCTGGCCCATCGGACCGGGACCGCCGGGGCCACCAGGACCGCCGGGGCCGCCCTGACCCATCGGACCGGGGCCACCCTGGCCCATCGGACCGGCCGGCAGCTGCGGGGCACCGCCCGGAAGCTGCGGCGGGCCACCCATCTGCTGCTGCTGTTGCTGCTGTTGCTGCTGCTGTTGCTGCTGCGGCGGGCCAGGCTGACCCTGCTGCTGCGGCGGTCCGGATATGGCAGCGGGAACAGGGGCGCCGGGTCGCTCCTGCTGTTCCGGTGGTTTGCGCATGCCTTGCTGCTGCTGACTCTGTGCGGCGGCCCGGGTGGCTGCGGCCAGCTTGGCGCGCAGGTCCTCGTTCTCGCGTAGCAGCCGGGTCAGTTCGGCTTCGACCTCATCGAGGAAGGCATCGACCTCGTCCTCGTCATAGCCTTCTCGGAGGCGGACGGTCGTGAACTGCTTGTTCCGCACGTCCTCGGGGGTCAACGGCATCTCTACTTCACCTCAACGTAGTCGTCGGCAACCGGCAAGACCGTATCGTTCACACCCTGCTCGCAAAATTGCTCACGACGGTGATCAGGATCCAGACGATGATCATCAGCACGAAGAAGGACAGGTCGAGCGCCACACCCCCGAGACGCAACGGCGGGATGACCCGCCGCAGCAGCTTGAGTGGCGGATCGGTCACAGTGTAGGTGGCCTCGAGGATGACCACCATCGCCCTACCGGGTTGCCACGAGCGTGCGAACTGGAAGACGTAGTCCATCACCAGCCGGAAGATCAGCACGATCAGGAAGCAGTACAGCGCGATGTAGATCACCTGCAGTGCGATGCCCATCTTCGCGCGTCCCTCTCCCCTGTTGCGTACGCGGCCTTACGGCCTCGGATGACTCGGTGTTGCCGTGTTGCGTCTCAGCTCTGGTTGAAGAACCCGCCCTCTGCGATACGGGCCTTGTCCTCCGCCGTGACATCGACGTTAGCAGGAGACAACAGGAACACCTTCTGCGTCACGCGCTCAATGCTCCCATGGAGACCGAACACGAGTCCGGCGGCAAAGTCGACAAGTCGCTTCGCGTCCGTGTCGTCCATCTCCGTCAGATTCATGATCACCGGGGTGCCCTCACGGAAGTGTTCCCCGATAGTACGGGCCTCGTTGTAGGTCCGGGGGTGCAGTGTGGTGATGCGGTACGGCTCCCGCTCGGACACAACCTTGGGCATGATCACCGGTGCGTTCTTCTCCAAGTTCTGACGTTCAGGTGTGATAGACGCCACGGGGGCAATTCGCGCGGGTTGTCTGCTTTCCGTCACAAGCGGAGCTGGTTCACGCTGTGCGGGGGGGTGGACGACTCGCACAGATTCACCCCTCTCCGGCCGCGCTTCGGTCTCCGCTGCCGGATGACGCCGACGCTCCCGCTCAGGCTCCGGCTCGGGCTCGAATTCGTCGTCGGGGTCGAACCCCCGGCCGTCGTACCCATCGTCCTCCACGAGGCCGAGGTAGACCGCCATCTTGCGCATCGCGCCGGCCATTCTCTGCGTCCTCCGCTCTGTGGTGGATCGGCTCCGCCACCGGATGCCCTGGATCCACGTGGCCTGCCCGTCTTTTGACGGGAATGACCATATTTTCTGCTGTGGTCCGACTTCTTCGCGACGTTACCGGAGCCTGGGTCGGACTCCGAGTACCGCGGTGCCGACGCGCACATGTGTCGCTCCCGCCGCAACCGCTTCTTCCAGATCTGAGCTCATTCCCGCGGAGACCATGTTCGCAGCAGGATGAGCCACGCGCAGGCCGGACGAGATTTCCATCAACCGGCCGAACGCCGCCCGCGGCTGGTCCGCGTAGGGGCCGGCCAGCGGCGCGACGGTCATCAGCCCGTCCAGCCGCAGCCCGTCGGCCGCGGCCACGGCGTCGGCGAGCGCGCCCACTCCGTCCGGACCGACGCCTCCCCGCTGACCCCGCTCACCGGAGTCCACATCGAGCGCCACTTGAATCAGGACACCCAGCTCGCGCGCGGCCCCCACGGCCGCACCCGAGAGCGCGTCGACCAATCGCTTGCGATCAACCGATTGCACCACATCGGCATAACTACATACAGAACGCACCTTATTGGTCTGCAATTGCCCGACAAAATGCCAGATCAATGGCAGATCGGCGCATTCCGCAGCTTTCGGGGCGGCCTCCTGATCGCGGTTCTCGGCGACGTGCCGCACGCCGAGTTCCGCGAGCAAACGGACATCGCTCGCCGGATACGTCTTGGTGACCACGATCAGGGTCACCTCTTCGCGCTTGCGACCGGCGGCGGAGCAGGCGGCAGAGATACGTTCCTCCACCGTTGCCAGGTTCGCGGCCAGTTCCGTCTTGCGATCCGTCACAGCTCAGCCGTCCAACCAGACATAGCTCGCGAGCCGCCCCGTGGTGCGGTCGCGCCGGTACGAGAAGTGATCCGCGGATTCCAGCGTGCAGATGTGAGATTGTCCATCCATCTCCACGCCGGCCCGGGCGAGTTGAGCCCGTACCCCGGCCGCCACGTCCACCGCCGGGGTGCCCCAGCTGGTCTCGGCCCAGGACTCGGGCACCGTCTCCGCGACCTCGGCGCGCATCGCCTCGGGGACCTCGTAGCACCGGCCGCAAACGGAGGGACCCGTTCGGGCCACGATCCGGGCCGGGTCCGCGCCCTGAGCCGTCATCGCCTCGACCACCGCCGGGACCACCCCGGCGACCAGCCCCGGCCGCCCCGCGTGAGCGGCACCCGCGACACCGGCGACCGGGTCGGCCAGCAGCACGGGGGTGCAGTCCGCGGTGAGGACGGCGAGGGCGAGCCCCCGACGCGATGTCACCACCGCGTCCACCGAGGGGATCTCACCAGTCGTCCAGGGGCCCTCGACCACGGCCACGTCCCGGCCGTGCACCTGGTTCATCCAGACGACGGACGACGGGTCCAGGCCGAGCGCCTTGGCCGCCAGTTCGCGGTTGGTCCGCACGGTCTGGGGGTCGTCCCCCACCGCGCCGCCGAGGTTCAGCTCGTCATACGGAGCGGCGCTCACCCCGCCCCACCGGTCGGTGAAGGCGAAGTGCGCGCCGCTCGCGTCGTGCTGTTGCGCTATCACTGCTGATTCGCTTCAGGGTCGCCGTGGAGCCATGGCACCCGGCTCACTTCAGGAAGTCCGGCACGTCCAGTTCCTCGGCCTGGCTGTCCTGGTAGGGACGGGCCGGCGGGACCTGCGGGGTGGACACCGGGGGCGGCGGCGGAACCTCGGCGACCGGAGCGGGCTCCGGTGCGGGCTCCTCCTCACGCGGGGTGACGCTGCCGAGGCCACCGAAGGACGGACGGCCGGGCTCCGGGGCGGACTGACGGGGAGCCTGGCTGCTCGTGCTCTCCTCGCGGCCGCCGTTGTACGAGCCGAGCACCTTGTCGCGGTTCTGGCTCTTCGCGGGCGGCTGGCCGCCGTCGAAGCCCGCCGCGATCACGGTGACCCGGACCTCGTCGCCGAGCGCGTCGTCGATGACCGCGCCGAAGATGATGTTGGCCTCGGGGTGGGCGGCCTCGCTCACCAGCTGGGCGGCCTCGTTGATCTCGAACAGGCCGAGGTCGGAGCCGCCGGAGATGGACAGCAGCACGCCCCGGGCGCCGTCGATGGACGCCTCCAGCAGTGGCGAGGAGATCGCCATCTCGGCGGCGGCCACCGCGCGGTCGTCGCCGCGCGCCGAGCCGATGCCCATGAGCGCGGAGCCCGCCTCGGACATCACGGACTTGACGTCCGCGAAGTCGAGGTTGATCAGGCCGGGGGTGGTGATGAGGTCGGTGATGCCCTGAACACCCGACAGCAGCACCTGGTCCGCCGACTTGAACGCGTCGAGCACGCTCACCTGGCGGTCGGAGATCGACAGGAGCCGGTCGTTCGGAATGACGATGAGGGTGTCGACCTCGTCGCGCAGCCCCGCGATGCCGTCCTCGGCCTGATTGGCGCGGCGGCGGCCCTCGAAGGTGAACGGGCGGGTGACCACACCGATCGTCAGGGCGCCCAGCGAGCGGGCGATGTTGGCGACCACGGGGGCGCCACCGGTGCCGGTGCCACCACCCTCACCCGCGGTCACGAAGACCATGTCGGCCCCCTTGAGGACCTCCTCGATCTCCTCGCGGTGGTCCTCTGCGGCCTTGCGGCCGACATCGGGGTTGGCGCCGGCGCCCAGTCCACGAGTGAGCTCACGGCCGACGTCGAGTTTGACGTCCGCGTCACTCATCAGCAGGGCCTGCGCATCGGTGTTGATCGCGATGAACTCGACGCCCTTGAGCCCGACCTCGATCATCCGGTTGATGGCATTCACGCCACCGCCGCCGATGCCGACGACCTTGATGACTGCGAGGTAGTTCTGCGGTGCTGCCACGTCGAAGGCCTCTCGCCTCGAGTTACGTGTCGCCACCCCGCTGTTGCCGCGGTGCGCCGACTGATGCCGAATGGGACGGTTCCGATTGCCGACCCCAACCCTAACGCTGAAGTTTAGGGTTACCAGTGCCTCTGTTTCCCGGAGTCTTCGGAACAGGACACTAAGTCGACAAGTGGCGCGCGTTCAATGAACACGCCGAACCGACCGCTTTTCTTTTCACCCTATGTGATCACCCAGTGGGCTAGCCAACCAGGGTGCTGGCCTGCCGCTATCCCCGTCAACTACGGGACACCGCAGGCGCGCTCGGCGCGCTGACGTCGAAGTGACCGGCGTCGGGCCGCGCTTTCATCAGCGCCGTGAGCGCCTTGGCCTTCGCCGCTCCGCGCTCCTCGCTCCCCCAGGCGACCGTACGGCTCCGGGACAGCTCCAGGGTGATCGAGTCGTACGAACGGACCCGGACCGAGCGTGTGTCCGCCCGGACCTTCGCCGGGAGCCCGGCGACCACCCGGACGGCCTCGCGGCGCAGCCGCGCCGGGCCGAAATGGCGTGAACTCGGCGACCGGTCCGGCTCCATTTCGAGCAGCGGAACGTCCTTCGGCCGCTTGGTCAGGCGGGAGAACGGCACGCCACCGGCGTCCACTTCGCGGAACTTCCCGCCCTCTTCGACAATCACTTCGGCCTTGCGTTCCGTCACATCAAGACTGATGGTGTGCGGCCATGACCGGGATACGTCCACTTTTGCTATCCGCGGCAACCGGTCGCGCAGCCGCTGCCCGATCGCTCCGGTGTCCACCGCGACCAGCGGGGTGTTCAGCGGGACGGCCGCGGCCTCGCGGACCTCGGCCTGGGTGAGTACGTCCGCGCCGGTGACCGTCACCCGCTCGGTCCGCAGCCAGCTCGACCCGTACAGCAGCCAGCCGGTGCCGCCGCCCAGCAGGGCCGCCACCACGGCGGCGACGATCAGAGTGCGGCGGCGGGGCAGGCGGAGCCTGCGCCGCGCCGTGAAGAGGCGCGGGGGCGGGCCGGACGGCGACGCCCGTCGTGAACCGCTCTCGGCGGTCGTCGGTCCGGCCACGCTCCCTGCCTTCTCACGCCTGGCGGCGTGCCGCGATTGCCTCGTACACCATGCCGACCAGCAGCTCGTCGGCGTCCCGGCGGCCGAAATCGGCGGCGCGCCGCGACATCTCGTACAGCCGGTGCGGGTCGCCGAGCACCGGGAGCACATTGCTCTGCACCCATTCGGGCGTCAGCTCGGCGTCGTCGACCAGCAGTCCGCCGCCCGCCTTGACCAACGGCTGGGCGTTGAGCCGCTGCTCGCCGTTGCCGATGGGCAGCGGGACGTAGGCGGCCGGGAGCCCGACGGCGGACAGCTCGGCGACGGTCATCGCGCCCGCGCGGCAGAGCATCATGTCGGCCGCGGCGTACGCGAGGTCCATCCGGTCCACGTACGGTACCGGGATGTAGGGCGGCATTCCGGGCATGTTGTCCACATGCGGCAGTTCGTTTTTCGGACCGACCGCGTGCAGGACCTGAATTCCGGCCCGCTGGAGGAACGGGGCGACCCGCTGGACGACCTCGTTCAGCCGACGGGCGCCCTGCGAACCGCCCGAGACCAGCAGCGTCGGCAGGTTCTGGTCGAGCCCGAAGGCCGCGCGCGCCTCGGGGCGGACCGCGGCCCGGTCCAGGGTCGCGATGGAGCGGCGCAGCGGGATGCCCACGTAGCGGGCGCCCCGGAGCTTGCTGTCGGGGGTGGAGACCCCGACGGACGTCGCGTAGCGCGAGCCGATCTTGTTGGCGAGCCCGGGCCGGGCGTTGGCCTCGTGGACGATGATCGGCACGCCCAGCCGCTTGGCGGCCAGATAGCCGGGCAGGGCCACATAGCCGCCGAAGCCGACCACGCAGTCGGCCTTGGTGCGCTCCAGGATCTGCTCGGCGGCCTTGATCGTGCCGCGCAGCCGTCCGGGGACGGTGATCAGCTCGGGTGTGGGTTTGCGTGGCAGCGGGACGGCCGGGATCAGCCCGAGTTCGTAGCCGCGCTCGGGCACGAGGCGGGTCTCAAGCCCGCGCTCCGTGCCGAGCGCCGTGATCCCCACGGTCGGATCCTGCCTTCGCAGGGCGTCCGCGAGGGCGAGCGCGGGCTCGATGTGGCCGGCGGTCCCCCCACCGGCGAGTACGACATGCACCGAAATTCACCGCTCTCCGGACGGCCGTTCCTTGACGCGCCGTCTCATCGTCTTCCGTCTCACCCGAGCCAGCTTCTTCCGCAAAGCAGGCTGCCGCATGGCCAGTGCCGCCCGTGCAGCGGGCTCGGCCCGTGCGAAGGCGATCAGCAGACCTACGGCGAACATGGTCGGCAGCAGGGCGGACCCTCCGTAGGAGAACAGCGGGAGCGGAACCCCGGCGATCGGCAGCAAGCCGAGCACCGCACCAATGTTGATCACGGCCTGCGCCGTGATCCAGGTGGTCACGCCTCCCGCGGCGTACCTCACGAAGGGGTCCTCCGTGCGTCCGGCCACGCGGATACCCGCATAGCCTAGAGCCGCGAAGAGGACGAGCACCGACAGCGTCCCCGCCAGGCCGAGTTCCTCCCCGGTAATGGCGAAGATGAAGTCGGTGTGCGGTTCGGGGAGTTCGCCCCATTTCTCCATGGAGGCCCCGAGTCCGGAACCGAACCATCCGCCGTTGGCCAGAGCATAGATGCCATGCACCGCCTGCCAGCACTGATCGTTGGCTCCGGGCTCGGTGGCGCCGATGCAGGCGAGCCGGGACATCCGGTTGGCGCTGGTCTTGATCAGCAGAAGGCCGATCACGCCGGCGAAGGCGAGCACGCCCGCGAAGAGCCGGGTGGGGGCGCCCGCCAGCCAAAGCAGGCCGAAAAGAATCGCCGAGAGAATGATCGCGGTGCCCATGTCGCCGCCCAGCATGATCATCCCGAGCAGCAGGGCGGCCGCCGGGACGAGCGGCACCAGGAGGTGCTTCCACTGCGTGAGCAGCCGCTTGTCCTGCTTACGGGCGAGCAGGTCGGCGCCCCACAGGACGAGCGCGAGCTTGCCGAACTCGCTCGGCTGGAGCATGAACGGGCCGCCGAAGGAGATCCAGTTCTGATTGCCGTTGACCGAAATCCCTATCCCCGGCACCTGGACCAGGCACATCAGGAAGACCGAGGCGGCGAGCAGCGGATAGGCGAAGGCGCGGTGCAGCTTGATCGGCATGCGCACGGCCAGCAGCATCAGCGCGGCGCCGAGCACCGCCGCGAAGAGCTGTTTGCGGAAGAAGTACGAGGGCGCCAGACCCGACTGGAGCGCCTTGATCTGGGAGGCGGAGTAGACCATCACCAGGCCCAGCACGGTGATCAGCGCGGCGCCGCCGAGGATCAGGTAGTACGCGGTGAGCGGACGGTCCCAGGCCTTCTTGGCGCGCTGCTGTGTGCCCCGCAGGGCGTCCAGCAGGCTGCCACGGGAGGGGCGGGCCGGAGTTCGGATCACCGGGCGGCGTGGGGCCCCGGGAGCGCCCTGACGGCCCTTGCCCGCCGCCACCTTGCCCACGGCCGCCTTGGTCGCCTTGGCCGCCGCGGTCCTGCCCGCCGCCACCTTGCCCGCCGCAGTCCTGCCCGCCGCCGTCCTGTCCGGTGAGGCCGCCGTGCCCTTGCCCCGCGCTGCGGGCCGTGGCCGCGCGGCGCCGCCCGCCCGTGGGCCTGGGCGGCCGGTGGTCGCACCGGCTGGCCGGGACCGCGGCGCGGCGGGCTGGTCAGGCGTCATGTCGTATCCCCTCCAGGTTCTCCGCGCGAGCGGTGGTCCTCGCGGGGGACCTGCGGGCTCCTACTCGTCCGCGACCGGGCCCGGGGCCAGGTCGTGAACCGCCGCGGCGAAGGCGTCGCCCCGCTTGTTGTAGTTGGTGAACATGTCCATCGAGGCGCAGGCCGGGGCCAGAAGGACCGTATCGCCCGGTCGGGCGAGCCGGGCCGCTTCCCGGACAGCCGCCGCCATCGCCCCAGTGTCGGTCCGGTCGAGGTCCACGACCGGGACATCCGCTGCGTGTCGCGCGAGCGCTTCCCGGATCAGGGCGCGGTCGGCGCCGATCAGCACCGCGCCGCGCAGCCGCCCGGCGGCCGTGGTGACGAGGTCGTCGAAGGTGGCGCCCTTGGCGAGGCCGCCGGCGACCCACACGATGTGCTCGTACGCGCCCAACGACGCCTCGGCGGCGTGGGTGTTGGTCGCCTTGGAGTCGTCCACGTAACTCACGCCCCCGACGTCCGCGACGTGCTCCACCCGGTGCGGGTCCGGGCGGAAGGCGCGCAGCCCGTCCCGTACGGCCGTGGGCGGCACGCCGTAGGCGCGGGCCAGGGCCGCGGCGGCGAGCGCGTTGGCGATGTTGTGCGGCGCGGGCGGGTTGACGTCGGCGACCTCGGCCAGCTCCTGGGCGTTCTTCTGCCGGTTCTCGACGAAGGCGCGGTCGACGAGGATGTTCTCGACGACGCCGAGCTGGGAGGGGCCGGGGGTGCCGAGGGTGAAGCCGATCGCCCGGCAGCCCTCCTCGACGTCGGCGGCCCGGACCAGGTCCTCGGTGGCGGGGTCGGCGGCGTTGTAGACGCAGGCGACCTGGTTGCCCTCGTAGATCCGGCCCTTGTCGGTCGCGTACGCCGCCATGGAGCCGTGCCAGTCGAGGTGGTCGGGGGCGAGGTTGAGGACCGCGCCGGAGTGGGCGCGCAGCGAGGGCGCCCAGTGCAGCTGGTAGCTGGACAGCTCGACGGCGAGCACGTCGTACGGCGTATCGCCGAGCACGATGTCCAGGAGCGAGACGCCGATGTTGCCGACGGCGGCGGTGCGCAGCCCGGCGGCCTCCAGGATGGACGCCAGCATGCGCACGGTGGTCGTCTTGCCGTTGGTGCCGGTGACCGCGAGCCAGGGCGCGGAGTCCGGGCCGCGCAGCCGCCAGGCCAGCTCCACGTCGCCCCAGACCGGGACGCCCGCCTTCTCGGCGGCCAGGAAGAGCGGGCTGGTGGGCTTCCAGCCGGGGGTGGTGACGATCAGCTCGGTGTCCTCGGGGAGCGTGTCTCCGTCGCCGAGCCGGACCGTGATGCCGAGCGGCTCCAGTTCGGCCGCCTGGGCGCGCTGGGGTTCGCCGTCGCTTCCGTTGACGACGGTCACCGTGGCCCCGAGGCCCCGCAGCGCACGCGCTGCGGGGACCCCGGAGACGCCGAGTCCGGCGACGGTGACGTGCCGTCCGGCGAGGTCGGTGACGTCGATGGTCACGAAGCCCGCCAGCCCGCGTAGAAGAGGCCGAGTCCGACGATCACGCACATGCCCTGGATGATCCAGAACCGGACCACCACAAGGACTTCGCTCCACCCCTTGAGTTCGAAGTGGTGCTGGAGCGGTGCCATCCGGAAGACCCGGCGCCCGGTCATCCGGAACGAGCCGACCTGGATGACCACGGACAGGGTGATCAGGACGAACAGCCCGCCGAGGACGGCCATCAGCAGCTCGGTGCGGGAGCAGATGGCGAGCCCCGCGAGGCCGCCGCCGAGCGCCAGCGAGCCGGTGTCGCCCATGAAGATCTTGGCGGGCGAGGTGTTCCACCACAGGAAGCCGAAGCAGGCGCCCATCAGCGCGGAGGCGACGACCGCGAGGTCGAGCGGGTCGCGCACCTCGAAGCAGGACGAGGGGTTGGTGAGGGTCCGCGCGTTGGCGCAGGACTCCTGGTACTGCCAGACGCCGATGAAGGTGTAGGCGCCGAAGACCATCACGGAGGCGCCGGTGGCCAGACCGTCGAGGCCGTCGGTGAGGTTCACGCCGTTCGACATCGCGAGGATCATGAACAGCGCCCAGATCGCGAAGATCACCGGGCCGAAGGACCAGCCGAAGTCCTGGACGAAGGAGAGCCGGTCGGACGCCGGGGTCTGCTGGCGCGCGTCGGCGAAGTTCAGCGCGAGGATCGCGAAGGCGACACCGACGATCAGCTGACCGGCCATCTTGGCCTTGGCCCTCAGGCCCAGGCTGCGCTGCTTGACGATCTTGATGTAGTCGTCGAGGAAGCCGACCAGGCCCATTCCCGCGAACAGGAAGAGCACCAGCACACCGGAGAAGGTCGGCTCACTGCCCGTGATCACCTTCGTCACCGCGTAGGCGATCAGCGTGGCCAGGATGAAGGAGATACCGCCCATGGTGGGCGTGCCCTTCTTGCTGCCGTGCGTCCGCGGGCCGTCATCCCGGATGTACTGGCCGTAGCCCTTGCGGGCGAGCAGCTTGATCAGCAGCGGTGTGCCGATCAGGGTCAGAAAGAGCCCGATGGCCCCGGAGAAGAGGATCTGCCTCATGGCGCCTACGTGTTCTTCTCCCGCGGCGAGGCCATCGGCGAGGAGGAGCTGCCCCATGCTCATCGGCCGGTGACCTCACCCTCGAGCAACGCCTGCGCGAGTGCCTCCAGGCCGACCGACCTGGATGCCTTTACCAACACGACATCCCCCGGTCGCAGCTCGCTCCGCAGCAGATCGACCGCTGCCCGCACGTCGGACACGTGCACCGACTCCTCACCCCACGAACCCTCGTTCTTGGCGCCCATGTCCAGCCACGCGGCCTCCCGGCCGCCGACCGCCACGAGCTTGCTGACGTTGAGCCGGACGGCCAGCCGTCCGACCGCGTCGTGCTCGGCCAGCGACTCGTCGCCCAGCTCGGCCATCGGGCCCAGCACCGCCCACGTGCGACGCCCCGGTGTTGCGGCGCCCATCGCGGCCAGCGCGCGCAGCGCGGCTCGCATGGACTCGGGGTTCGCGTTGTAGGCGTCGTTGACAACCGTCACGCCGTCCGAGCGCTCGGTGACCTCCATCCGCCAGCGGGAGAGCTGCCCCGCTTCGGAGAGCGCCACGGCGATCTCGTCGACGGACATGCCCGTCTCATGGGCGACGGCGGCCGCGGCGAGCGCGTTCGACACGTGGTGCTCACCGTACAGGCGCATGGTCACGTCACCGCACCCGGTAGGGGTGTGAAGCGTGAAGGCGGGACGGCCGCCGTCGGCAAGCCGGACATTCGAGGCACGTACGTCGGCGCCCTCGGACTCGCCGAACAGGACGGTACGGGCCTTCGTACGGGACGCCATGGCGCGCACCAGGGGGTCGTCGGCGTTGAGCACCGCCACCCCGCCGTCCTCGGCGGCGGGCAGCGCCTCGACCAGTTCGCCCTTGGCCTCGGCGATCTGCTCCCGGCCGCCGAACTCGCCGATGTGCGCGGTGCCGACGTTGAGGACGAGCCCGATGCGGGGCGGGGTGAGGTCCGTCAGATAACGGATGTGGCCCTTGCCTCGGGCGCCCATCTCCAGCACCAGGTGCTGGGTCGACTCGTCGGCGCGCAGCGCGGTCAGCGGCAGCCCGATCTCGTTGTTGAACGAGCCGTGCGTCCACACGGTCGGGCCGTGCCGCTGGAGCAGCTGGGCGATGAGGTCCTTGGTGCTGGTCTTCCCGGCGGAGCCGGTGAGCGCGACCACGGTCGTGCCCAGCCGCTCGACGACGGCACGGGCGAGCGCGCCCATGGCGGCGACGACGTCGGGGACGACGATCGCCGGAACCTGGGCGTCCGGTGTGGAGACCGGGCGGGTGGCCAGGATCGCCACCGCACCCGCCTCGACCGCGCCGCGCGCGTAGTCGTGGCCGTCCACGCGCTCCCCGGGGAGCGCGGCGAACAGGCTCCCGGGCCGCACCTCGCGGGAGTCGATCACGACAGGACCGGTGACCTTCAGGTCAGGGTCCGGTATGTCGTGCGGCTGCCCACCGACGAGGCCGGTGATCTCGGTGAGGGACAGTGGGATCACTGATCACCTCCGGCCGTGCGGGAGAGCTGCCTGGAGGGGGCTGGTGCGCGCATGGCGGTCTGTCATCCCTGGTTGTCTTGAGGTGTGTGCCCGTGCGGTTGGCTCGCCTCGGGGTGCCGCGTACCGCGCCCCTTGGTTCGCTCGCTTTGCTCGATGGCTTCCCGCAGGACCTGGCGATCGTCGAAGGCGCGAACCACCCCGGCGATCTCCTGGCCCTGCTCATGGCCCTTGCCCGCGACGATCACGGTGTCACCGGGTTCCGCGCGGGCGACGGCGACGGCGATGGCTTTCTCCCGCTCCTCCTCGACCAGGACGTCGCCGCGCTCGTGCGCGGGCACCTCGGCGGCGCCCGCGAGCATCGCGGCGAGGATCGCGAGCGGGTCCTCGGAGCGGGGGTTGTCCGACGTCAGCACGGCCGTGTCGGAGTACCGGGCCACCGCGGAACCCATCGGTCCGCGCTTGAGCCGGTCGCGGTCGCCGCCGCAGCCGAGGACGGCGTGCAGCTTGCCGTCGGTGACCTTGCGCAGCGCGCGCAGCACCGACTCCACGGCGTCGGTCTTGTGGGCGTAGTCGACCACCGCGAGGTACGGCTGGCCCACGTCGACGCGCTCCAGCCGCCCGGGCACGCCGGGGACGGCGGCGATGCCGTCCGCGGCCGTCTGCGGGTCGATCCCGGCGACGGCGAGCGAGACGAGGGCGGCGAGCGCGTTGGCGACGTTGAACGGGCCCGCGATGGGCGCCTCGGCCCGTACGGTCTCGCCGTTCGGGCCGATCGCGGTGAAGGTCGAGCCGAGCGGGCCGACCTCGACGTCCGCGGCGCGCCAGTGGGCGTCGGGGTGGCCCTCGGCGGAGAACGTGGTGACCGGGACCTCGGACTGCTCGATGAGCCGGCGGCCGTACTCGTCGTCGTAGTTGATCACTCCGGCCCGGCTGCGGGCCTTGGTGAACAGCTGGGCCTTGGCCTGGAAGTAGTCCTCCATCCCCGAGTGGAACTCCATGTGCTCCGGGGAGAGGTTGTTGAAGACCGCGACGTCGAAGACGCAGCCGTCGACGCGGCCGAGGACCAGGGCGTGGCTGGAGACCTCCATGACGACCGAGTGGACGTCGCGTTCGCGCATCACCGCGAACAGCGCCTGCAGGTCGGTGGCCTCGGGGGTGGTGCGCTCGGACTTGATGCGCTCGTCGCCGATGCGCATCTCGACGGTGCCGATGAGCCCCGTGGGACCGCCGCCGGCCTTCGCCGCGGCGGCCCGCAGGCCGCCCTCGACGAGGTAGGCGGTGGTGGTCTTGCCGGAGGTGCCGGTGATGCCGATCTGCAGCAGGCTGTGGCCCGGCTCGTCGTAGATCGTGGCGGCCAGCGCGCCCATCCGGCCGCGCGGGTTGTCCACGACCAGGACCGGCAGCCCGGTGGCGGCGGCGCGCTCGGCGCCGTCCGGGTCGGTCAGCACGGCGGCCGCGCCGAGGTCGGCGGCCTGGGCGGCGAAGTCCGCGCCGTGCAGCCGGGCGCCGGACAGCGCGGCGTACACATCACCCGGGCGCACGGCGCGCGAGTCATGGGTGATCCCGGTGACCGCGGCCTCCGCCGGGACGCCGGAGGCATCGACACCCAGCTGGTCCGCCAGCTCCGCGAGCGGTACGGGGCGGACCTGGAGGGGGCGGGGCGCTCCCGGGTATTCCACAGAAACGTCCTTCTGAGGGGTTTGAGACTGATCAGCTTGGGGCACGGCGGTGAGCGTACCCGGCCCACCCGCTCCGTCGCGAAATCCGGCGCCCGGGCAGCGGCGCACCGGCCCCTGGTTCCCGGGATCCGGCGTGATCGTCGTCACGGCTGAACCCGCTCACTGGCCCGGGCTGTAGCTGACGGGGAGCCGCTTGGGCTGCTTGCCGGTCGGCGGGACCTGCAGCGATTTGAGCGCGAACTCCATGACCTTCTTGTAGACCGGACCGCAGACCTGGCCGCCGAAATAGCTGCCCTTGGTCGGATTCTGCACCGCGCAGTAGACCGTGAGGCGCGGTTTGTCGGCTGGTGCGAAACCGGCGAAGGAAGCGGTGTAGCCGTGGTATTGGCCGGTTTTCGGGTCCACGCGGTTGGAGGTGCCGGTCTTGCCCGCGACCAGATAGCCGGGGATCTTCGCCTTGGTGCCGGTGCCCTCCTGGTTGTCCACGACCGATTCGAGCATCTCGGCGAGCGTCTTCGCGGTCTTCGGGCTCACCACGCGGTTCTTCTCGGGCGCGGGCGCGGGGGTGAAGTCGCCGCCGGGGCCCCGGGTGCCGCGCACCAGGCTGGGGGCGATGCGCTGGCCGCCGTTGGCGACGGTGGAGTAGACGGAGGCCGCCTGGACGGCGTTGAGCGACAGGCCCTGGCCGAAGGGGATGGTGTACCCCTGCGAGGCGCTCCAGTCCTGCGGTTTGGCCAGGATGCCGGGGGTCTCGCCGGGGAGGCCGAGCCCGGTGGGCTGTCCGATGCCGAACTTGCGCAAGTAGGAGTAGAGGATCCGGTTCTTCTGCTTCTCGGTCTTGCCCAGCTGCTCGGTGGCGAGGATGGTGCCGATGTTGCTGGACTTGGCGAGCACCCCGTTGAGCGTGAGGTACCAGGTGGGGTGGTCGATGTCGTCGGCGAAGGCCCGGCCCGCGCGCGGCAGCCGGTTGGGGACCTGCACCTGGGTGTCCCAGCGGGCGGCGCCCTGCTGCAGTACGGCGGCCATGGACATCAGCTTGCTGACGCTGCCCGGTTCGTACGCGTCGGAGATCGCGGCGTTGCCGAGGGCGTCGCCGTCCGCGGTGGAGATGTCGTTGGGGTCGAAGCCGGGGGCGTTGGCCATGGCCAGCAGCCGTCCGGTGCGGGTGTCCTGGACGACGACGTAGCCGCGGTCCGCGCCCGACTTCTCCACCTGGTCGGAGATGGCGCTCTGGGCGGCCCACTGGATGTCGCGGTCGATCGTCAGCTCGACGTCGCTGCCGGGCACCGCGGGCTTTTCGCTGACGTCCCCGGTGGGCACCTGATGACCGCCGGACTGGGCGTAGACGCGCTTGCCGTCCTTGCCCGCGAGCTTCTTGTTCAGCAGCTGTTCGACCCCTGCGGCGCCTCGCCCGTCGGCGCCCACGAAGCCCAGGATCCCGGCGGCGAGGTCGCCGCTCGGGTAGACCCGCTTGCTGTGCGACTCCCGGTTGACCCCGGCGAGGACGTTGGTGCCCTTGCCCTTGGCCGCGGCGTCGTCGAGGTTGTTCTTGAGGTCCTTGATCTGGTTCCAGACCTGCGGGGTCTGCTGCCGGGCCAGCACGACGTACTGCGACTTCGGGTTGTCGGTGAGCTTCTTCTCCAGGTCCGCCTCGTTCTTGCCGAGGATCGGCGCGAGGAGGGCGGCCGCCTGCTTGGGCGCGTCCTTCGTCTTGGCGTTGCGCGGGGTGAGCAGATCGGGGGCGGCCGTGATGTCG
The DNA here is from genome assembly GCF_053596435.1 of Streptomyces sp. NPDC001700. Lineage (NCBI taxonomy): Bacteria > Bacillati > Actinomycetota > Actinomycetes > Kitasatosporales > Streptomycetaceae > Streptomyces > Streptomyces sp. NPDC001700. The sequence goes on along the minus strand of NZ_JBSFGE010000001.1, from coordinate 434,616 downwards.
TACGCGTCCACGGTGGTGGCCAGGTTGACGCCGTCGCGGTCGGTGATGGACCCGCGCTCGGCGGACAGCTTCACCGGGATGTAGCGGTTGACGTTGGCCTTGGCGGCGTACGCGGACGCGTCCACGGCCTGCACCTGGAGCAGCCGGACGACGAAGGCCAGCATGACGAGCGTGAGGCCGAGGCTGATCAGCCGCAGCCGGGGCCGCGGGCTGCCCAGCCGGATCTGTCCCGGCGCGTTCCCGGGGCGCCCGCCGCGCTGCGCGCCGGGGCGCGGGCCGCGCTCCGAGGGGCGGCGCCGCTCCCCCTGGCGCGGGCGGCGGTCGCGGTCGCCGCGCGGCGCCGCCGGGCCGGGCACCCGTCGGCGGGGGTCCTGGGGTCGCGTCACCGTGTCACCTGCCGGGGGCCGTGGTGGTCGCGGCGCCGGTACCGGACGCCGGGGTCTGGGGGCTCGCCGACGGCAGTACGGCCGGGGCCGGGGACGCCACGGCGGGGGCCGACGGGGCGGGCGCCGGGGTGGGGTCGAGCACCAGCGGGGGCAGCGGGCCGGGGGCGTGCGCCACCGAGGGCTGCCCGGTGGCCGGTGCGGGCACCCCGGCCACGGTGCCGTCCGGGTTGAGGAAGGCCGGGCTGCCGCCGGGCACCATGCCCAGCTCCCGGGCGCGCTGCTCCAGCGCGCCGGGGGCCGAGAGCTGGTCGACCTCCTGCTGGAGCGCCTGGCGTTCGTCGCTCAGCTCATCGGTCTGCTTCTCCAGCTTGCTCAGCTCGAACGACCCCTGGTTGAGGGAGGAGTTCAGCAGCAGCAGCGCGATCAGGCCGGAGCCGAGCAGGACGACGACGAGCAGCACGAACGGCGTACGCCGGGCCGTGGCAGCCCCCGGAGCCGCGCCTGGCGCCCCGGCCAGCTTCCCCCCGGCCGCGCTCACAGGGCGTCCTCCCGGATGCGCTCCGCGCCCCGGAAGCGGGCCGGGGCGGCGCGGCGGTTCTCGGCGATCTCTTCTTCGGTGGGCAGCTCGGCGCCGCGGGTGAGCAGCTTGAGCCGGGGCTGATAGCGCTCCGGGACGACCGGCAGGCCGCGCGGCGCGGTGTTGGCGGCGCCCGCCGCCAGCACCTGCTTGACGAGCCGGTCCTCCAGCGAGTGGTACGACAGGACGGCGATCCGCCCGCCCACCGCGAGCGCCGCCACGGCCGCCGGAACGGCCCGCTCCAGGACCGACAGCTCGCCGTTGACCTCGATGCGCAGCGCCTGGAAGGTGCGCTTGGCCGGGTTGCCACCGGTGCGCTTGGCGGCCTGCGGCAGGGCCTCGCGGATCAGCTCGACGAGCCGGGCACTGTTGCTGAACGGTTCCTTGGCGCGCTCCCGGACCACCGCGTCCACGATTTTCTTGGCGAACTTCTCCTCGCCGTACGCGCGCAGGATGCGCACCAGGTCGCCCGGCGGGTAGGTGTTCAGCACCTCGGCGGCGCTGATGCCCGCCGTCTGGTCCATCCGCATGTCCAGCGGGGCGTCCTGCGCGTAGGCGAAGCCGCGCCCGGCCTCGTCCAGCTGCATGGACGAGACGCCGAGGTCGAACAGGACGCCCTGGACGCGCGGCACCCCGAGCCGGTCCAGGACCTCGGGCAGCTCGTCGTAGACGGCGTGCACCAGGGTCGCCCGGTCGCCGTAGGGGGCCAGCCGCTCACCGGCCAGCCGGAGCGCGTCCGGGTCGCGGTCGAGGCCGATGAGCCGGGCCGCGGGGAAGCTGCGCAGCAGCGCCTCGCTGTGCCCCCCGAGGCCGAGCGTGCAGTCGACCACCACCGCGCCGGGTTCGGCGAGGGCGGGGGCCAGCATGTCCAGGCAGCGCTGAAGCATGACGGGAACGTGGAGAGCGTTGCTGCTCATTGCGCTGCTCGTGCGCCCTTCTGAGGGTCGGGCGTGGCGGGTACGCACCGCCGGGTCCCCACCCGCTCTGAAGGGGAAGTGGCCGACTGGCGCCGGGGAAGTGACGTCAGGCGACCGGAGCGGGAGGAGGCCGAGGGGTACGTACGCACCGCGCTCACGCGAAAATTTCGGGGATCCAAGGGGAGCGTCACGCCTCCCACTTCGCGCCACTTTAGTCCACTCGTCCCTTCGGTCAACCAACCGGCCAGCGCGTCCCGCCGCCGGAGTGGAACGCTCGGCCGAGCGTGCGACGGAAGGGCGCACAGGGGGTGTGGAGTGGCTCACAATCACTCCTTCGGAGCATCTAATGCCCTCGTTTGCGCAACCTAAAGAAAAGACAAAATCCCCTGGTGGGCTTAGGGTCGTAGCCATGTCGATATCTGTCACCGACCGCCTGGTCGAGGCCAACCGCCAGTACGCCGACAAGTTCACCGACCCGGGGATGGACGCGCGCCCCGTGCAGCAGGTCGCCATCGTCGCCTGCATGGACGCACGACTCGATCTGCACGAGGCACTCGGTCTGGAACTGGGCGACTGCCACACGATCCGCAACGCGGGCGGCGTGGTCACCGACGACATCATCCGCTCCCTGACCATCAGCCAGCGCGCGCTGGGCACCCGCAGCGTCGTGCTGATCCACCACACCGGCTGCGGCCTGCTGAACCTCACCGAGGACTTCCGGCACGAACTGGAGGAGGAAGTGGGCCAGCGGCCGTCCTGGGCGGTCGAGGCGTTCAAGGACCTGGACGCCGACGTGCGCCAGTCGATGGAGCGCGTGCGCACCTCGCCGTTCCTGCTCCACCGCGACGACGTCCGAGGCTTCGTCTTCGATGTGACGACGGGTCTGCTGCGGGAAGTCGAGCCCCGCGGCTGAGGGATTTTCCCCTCGTACTCGTACAAGCGTGACAAATAACCCCGGGTTATCCACAGCCGAGTGACGCGAGACGGCGAAGACCGCAAGAATGCGTAGATGACATCGTCCCCCGCAACCCCGCGGGGGACCGATGCCAGCGTTTGCGGTGGGCCGCTCCGTCCTCTTGGGGACAGATCGGCCCTGAGAACGGGCCGAGGAGGGCCGGGTGACGACCTATGACGAACGAGCGAGCCTCAGCGATCTGACCACCACAGCGGAGCGGGTCCGCCGGTCGGTGGAGGGTGTGATCGAGGGCAAGCCCGAGGTCGTACGGCTTTCGCTGACCGTACTGCTCGCCGAGGGGCATTTGCTGATCGAGGATGTCCCGGGCGTGGGCAAGACCATGCTCGCCAAGGCGCTCGCGCGGTCCATCGACTGCTCGGTGCGCCGTATTCAGTTCACCCCCGACCTCTTGCCGTCGGACATCACCGGGGTGAGCATCTACGACCAGCAGCGCAAGGAATTCGAGTTCAAACCGGGTGCGATCTTCGCCCAGATCGTCATCGGGGACGAGATCAACCGCGCCTCCCCCAAGACGCAGTCCGCGCTTCTTGAATCGATGGAAGAGCGCCAGGTCACCATCGACGGGGAGAGCTACGAACTGCCCAGCCCCTTCATGGTGGTGGCCACCCAGAACCCGGTCGAGATGGAGGGCACGTATCCGCTGCCCGAGGCGCAGCGCGACCGCTTCATGGCGCGCGTCTCCATCGGGTACCCCAGCCCGCAGGCGGAGCTGGAGATGCTGGACGTGCACGGCGGGGTCTCCCCGCTGGACGACCTGCGGCCGGTCGCGCACGCCCACGAGATCGTCAAGCTGGTCGAGGCGGTGCGCTCGGTGCACGTCGCCGAGGCCATCCGGCGGTATGCGGTGGAACTGGTGTCCGCCACCCGCAACCACCCCGATCTGCGGCTCGGCGCCTCGCCCCGGGCCACGCTGCATCTGCTGCGGGCCGCCAAGGCGGCGGCCGCGCTGGCCGGGCGGGACTTCGCCCTGCCCGACGATGTGCAGTCGCTCGCCGTCCCGGTGCTGGCCCACCGGCTGCTGCCGACCGCCCAGGCCCAGCTGAACCGGCGTACCTCCGAGCAGGTCGTCGCGGACATCCTGCAGCGCACCCCGCTGCCGACCTCGTCGCAGCGGACCGGCGGACCGATGCCCCCGGTGCCCTCCATGCCCCCGGTCGACTACGGGCAGCAGCCGGGCGCACGGAGGCTGTGATGACCACAGGGGGGACGGGCGCGGGCCCCGGGAGTACCGGAGGCGGGGAGGACCGGGGCACGCTCCGGGCGGCGCTCGGCGGGCTGACCACCCGCGGCCGCTCCTTCCTGGCCGCCGGGGTCGCCGCCGCGGTGTGCAGCTATGTGCTGGGCCAGGCCGACCTGCTGCGGGTGGGGCTGCTGCTGGCGGCGCTGCCCCTGGTGTGCGTGGCCGTGGTCTACCGCACCCGGTACCGGGTGGCGGGCAGCCGGCGGCTCGCGCCCGCGCGGGTCCCGTCGGGCTCCGAGGCCCGGGTGCACCTGCGCATGGACAACGTCTCGCGGCTGCCCACCGGGCTGCTCATGCTCCAGGACCGGGTGCCGTATGTGCTGGGGCCGCGCCCCCGCTTCGTCCTGGACCGGGTGGAGCCGGGCGGCCGCCGCGAGGTGTCCTACCGGGTCCGCTCCGATCTGCGCGGCCGCTATCCGCTGGGCCCGCTGCAGCTGCGGCTCAACGACCCGTTCGGGATGTGCGAGCTGACCCGCGCCTTCAGCGCGTACGACACGCTCACCGTGGTGCCCCGGGTCGAGCCGCTGCCCGCGGTGCGGCTGACCGGCGAGGCCGCGGGGTACGGGGACGGGCGGCACCGCTCGCTGGCCCTGGCCGGTGAGGACGATGTGATCCCGCGCGGCTATCGCCACGGCGACGACCTGCGCCGGGTGCACTGGCGGTCCACCGCGCGCTACGGGGAGCTGATGGTGCGCCGCGAGGAGCAGCCGCAGCGCGCCCACTGCACGGTGCTGCTGGACACCCGGGGCGAGGCCTACGAGGGCGCGGGGCCCGACTCCCCCTTCGAATGGGCGGTGTGCGGCGCGGCCTCGGCCTCGGTGCACCTGCTGGAGCGGGGCTACGCGGTCCGGCTGCTGACCGACACCGGACACTCGGTGCCCGGCCCGGAGGGCGGCGGCGGATTCGCCGGTTCCACGCATGACTCCGCGGAGACGGCCGGGCTGATGCTGGACACCCTCGCGGTGGTGGACCACTCCGACGAGGAAGGGCTCTCCGCCGCGTACGACGTGCTCGGCGGCGGGGGCGAGGGCCTGCTGGTGGCCTTCCTGGGCGAGCTGGACGAGGAGCAGGCGGCGCTGGTCGGGCGTATGCGGCACCGCACCACGGCGGCGGTGGCGTTCGTCATGGACGGACCGGCCTGGTCGCGGGGGATGGAGCCCGCCGACCCACGGGCGCTGGAGGACGGGCTGCGGCGGCTGCGCGAGGCGGGGTGGACGGCGCTGCCGGTCGCCCCGGGCGCCTCGCTGGCGGAGCTGTGGCGACAGGCCGACGGACAGGGCGCCCCCCGGGCCGAGGCGGGGCGTCCGGGCGTCGGCGGCATGACAGGGAGCTGGGGATGAGTGGGAGCGTTCGGCTGGCCATCTGCGCGGCGGTCGCCACGGCCGCGGCCGCGTGCGCGCTGCTGCCGCTGGTGGATCCGGCGGGCTGGCTGCTGCAGGCCGCCCTGCTGCTGGCGGTCCAGAGCACGGCGGGCGTGGCCGCCCGCCGGGTGCCGCTGGCCCGTCCGCTGACGGTGGCGGCGCAGGGCGTGGTGATGGTCCTGCTGCTCACCGTCGTCTTCACCTCCGGGCAGGCGTTCGCGGGGGTGCTGCCGAGTTCGCAGGCCCTGAACGAGTTCGCGCTGCTGCTGCGCGAGGGCACCAGCGACGTCGGGCAGTACGCGACCCCGGCCCCGGTCACCGACGGCATCCGGCTGCTGCTGGTCGGCGGGGTGCTGCTGATAGGTCTCGTGGTCGACGCGCTCGCGGTGACCTACCGCAGCGCGGCCCCCGCCGGGCTGCCGCTGCTGGCGCTGTACTCGGTCGCGGCGGGTCTCTCGGACGACGGAAGCGACTGGGTGTGGTTCCTGGTCGCGGCCGCCGGTTATCTGCTGCTGCTCCTGGCCGAGGGCCGGGACCGGCTCTCGGCCTGGGGCCGCGTCTTCAGCGGCGGCGCCCCGCGCGCGCCGGGCATGCCGTCCTCGGGGCTGGCCGCGACCGGTGACGGCCCGGCGGCGGCCCCGGTCCGGGCCGGTCACCGGATCGGCGTGCTGGCCCTGGGCATCGCGGTCGCGGTGCCCGCCGTGCTGCCCTCCCTGGACGGCGGGCTGCTGGACCGGCAGGGCAGCGGCGGCGGACCCGGCAACGGCGGCGGCACCATCTCGGCGGTGAATCCGCTGGTGTCGCTCCAGGACAGCCTGAACCAGCCGGAGAACAGGGAAGTGCTGCGGTACCGCACCTCCTCGCAGACCACCCAGGACATGTATCTGCGGATCGTGGCGCTCGACAAGTTCGACGGCGCCTCGTGGAAGTCGTCGGAGCGGCATGTCACCGATGTGCCGAGCCGACTGCCGGCGCCGACCGGCCTCGGCCCGGCGGTCCGTACCACCTCCGTCGACACATCCATCTCGGCCGCCGAGTGGTACGCGCAGAACTGGCTGCCGCTCCCCTACCCGGCCGACAAGGTGCAGATCGACGGGCGCTGGCGGTACGAGCCCGAGGGCCGCACCCTGGTCGGCGACCGGGGCCAGACCACCCGGGGCGCCCGCTACCGGGTCACCAGCCTGCTGGTGGAGCCGACCGCCGACCAGCTGGCCACCGCCCCGCCGCCGAACCCGCGGCTGCGGCGCGAGTACACCGAGGTGCCGGACTCGCTGCCGCCCGTGGTCGCCCGGACCGCGCGCGAGGTGACCGGGGGCGCGGCCAACGCGTACCAGAAGGCGGTCAAGCTCCAGGACTGGTTCGCGGTGAACGGGGGCTTCCGGTACGACACCCAGGTGCAGTCCGGCAGCGGCTCGACCGCCATCGCGAAGTTCCTGAAGCAGAAGGCGGGCTTCTGCGTCCACTTCTCGTTCTCCATGGCGGCGATGGCCCGGACGCTGGGCATACCGGCGCGGGTGGCCGTCGGGTTCACCCCCGGCACCTCGCAGGCGGACGGTTCGGTGTCGGTCGGGCTCAAGGACGCCCACGCCTGGCCCGAGCTGTACTTCGAGGGGGTCGGCTGGACCCGCTTCGAGCCCACCCCGAGCCGTGGCACCCAGCCCGACTACACGATGGAGCAGACGCCGTCGGGCGAGGTCCCCGACGAGCCCTCGTCCCAGCCGAGCACCAGCTCCGAGCCCTCGGCCGCGCCGTCCGCCTCGGACAGCTGCGCACCGGAGCTGCGGAAGCAGGGCGGCTGCGAGGCCGCAGCGGTCCCGCAGCCCGGTGACGGCGCCTCGGGCGGCGGGCTGTCGGTGGCCACGGTCACCAGCTGGAGTTCGCTGGCGGTGCTGCTGTTCGTGGTGCCGCTGCTGCCCATGCTGTGGCGGCGGCGGATACGGGCCCGCAGACTGGACGGCTCCGGCGGGCGCACCGAACAGGACGCCGCCGACCGCACCCTGGCGGCCTGGCACGAACTGGTCGATTCGGCCTGGGACTTCGGCGTCCTCCCGGACGATTCGCAGACCTCGCGCAAGGCCGTGGCCCGGATCGTGCTCCTCGCCGAGCTGGACGACGAGGCGAACCGGGCGGCGCAGCGGGTGGCCGCGGCGGTCGAGCAGGTGCTGTACGCGCCGCGACCACGGCCCGTCGCCGGCGTCGCCGACGACGTGCGGGTGGTCCTGGCCGCGCTCCAGTCCGGCGCCGGGCGCCGGGAGCGGCTGCGGGCCCTGCTGGCCCCGCGCTCGGCGGTCCAGCTGCTGTGGGCAGGCTCCCGCCGCTGGTCCACGCTGGTGGACCGCTGGGGAGCCCCCCGCTGGACCCGCTGGGCAGCCCAGCTACGCGCGCCGCGCGGCGAACGAGGCTGAGCGAACGCCGTCCGGGGCCGGGGCAGCCCGGTCCTGGACACGGCTGAGGGGCGGTCGCCTGTGGCGACCGCCCCTCAGCCGTGAGTTCTCAGCCTGTGGTATCTACCGGTATCAGTGGCCCTGCTCGTCGCGGCGGCGCTGCCACCGCTCTTCGATGCGGTCCATCATGGAGCGGCGCTGGCGGCCCTGACGGCTGGGCTGTCCGGCCCCGCCGGCCCGCTGTGCCTCACCTGGTTTGGGCGCCTTGCGCCAGCCCGTCACGGCGAGCACCGCACATCCCAGCATGACGAGGAATCCCACCACGCTGATCCAGATCTGCGGAACGATCACTCCGACCATGAGGAGCGCGATGCCGACCAGAAATCCCGCGACCGCCTGGTATACCCGTCGCCGGGTGTACGTGCGCAGGCCGCTTCCCTCAAGCGTTGTCGCGAACTTGGGATCTTCGGCGTACAACGCTCGCTCCATTTGCTCGAGCATGCGCTGCTCGTGCTCCGAGAGCGGCACGGAGTCCTCCTACTCGTCGGTCGCGGGGGGCGACCGGGGTGCGACCCTTTCAGGATAGGCAGGGAATCGCCCCCGTGAAACCCGCCCCTCAACGCCAATTCGCCCACCGTTACGTGTGTGACGAAAGTTGACGCTGAGACGTCCATTCCCCTCCCGCCGATTCGCCATGCCGGACGGTGTACCCCGATCATACGGGGCCGGACGGCCCAGCGGGTGCCCTGTGGCCTACTCCACCTGCGCCATCCATCACGGAATGGAACGGGAACGGTGTGCGAACGACGGGACCGTCAGTCGCGCTCCGCGAGGACGTGCAGCTGGGTGGCGACCGAATGGAACGCGGGCAGCTCGGCGGCCGCCTCCTCCAGCTTCAGCAGCGCGTCGAGGGCGCCGGGCTCGGTGTCGACCAGCACGCCGGGCACCAGGTCGGCGAAGACCCGTACGCCGTGCACCGCGGCGATCTCCAGCCCGGCCGCGGCCACCAGCCCGGACAGCTGGTCGGCGGTGAAGCGGCGCGGTACGGGGTCGCCCTCGCCCCAGCGGCCATCCGGCCCGGTAAGCGCTTGCCGGGCCTCGGTGAAGTGTCCGGCCAGGGCGCGGGCGAGCACGGCGCCGCCCAGCCCGGCGGCGAGCACGCTGAGGGTTCCGGCCGGACGCAGCGCGTCCGCCGCGTTCCGCAGGCCCTCGGCGGGGTCGTCCACGTACTCCAGCACGCCATGGCACAGGACCACGTCGTAGCCACCGCGCTCGACCACGTCGAACAGGCCGTGGGCGTCGCCCTGGACACCGCGCACCCGGTCGGCGACCCCGGCCTCGGCGGCCCGGCGCTCCAGCGCGAACAGGGCGTTGGGGCTGGGGTCGACGACCGTCACGCGGTGGCCCAGCTGGGCGACCGGCACGGCGAAGTTGCCGCTGCCGCCCCCGGTGTCGAGCACGTCGAGCGCCCCGCGTGCCCCGCCCACGGCCTTGGTCCGCCGTTCCAGGGCGTCTTTCAGGACCTCCCAGACCACGGCGGTACGGAGGGACGCACGGGGGCGCTGCGGGTCTGACACGGCGGGTGGCTCCTCGGCGCGGTGCCGTCACCACCGGGGGCGGCGACGACGGGTTACTGACGTCGGCCCCAGCCTATTGCCTCCGCCGCCCGGGCCGGTCGCGTGGTGGTTTCAGCTGCCCGGCTCGCCGTCCGCCGCCGGGCTCTGCCGGGGCAGCGTGGGCTGGAGCACCAGCATCCGCTCGACCAGCCGCAGGAATATGGCGGCGGCGCGCAGCAGATCGTCCGCGTCACGGCAGGTGGCCGCGCCCCGTATACCGGCCTCGGCGCGGGCCCGGCGCTCGGCGCCGGAGGCGAACAGGGCGCTCCACTCGGTCAGTTCGGGGGCGATCTCCGGGAGCACCTCCCAGGTGCTGCGGATGCGGGCGCGGCGCCGGGCCGAGGTCTCGGGGCGGCCCCGCACGGCGAGCACGGCGGCCGCCGCGCGCAGGGCCGCCAGATGCGCGGTGGCGAACCGCTCATTGGCGGTCTCCAGCCCGGCGGCCTCCTCCAGCCCCTGGTGGGCCTGGGAGAGCAGGTCGAGGGCGGCGGGCGATGCGGCGGAGCGGCGCAGAACGGGATGGACGTCGCTCGCGGCGGCGGTACTGGCCATGACGAACCTCCTGTCGTCGCGTGGCGGCCGGGTCGTGCGACAGAGCGACCGCCGTATGGGCCCATCGTGGGACACCCCACTGACAATCGGCCCTGACCTGCACCTTTCGCCTCTCGCCCCACCCCCGGCGTGGGCGCCCGCTCCGTGATCCCCCATACTGAATTGAACTGACTGGTCAGTACAGAAAGTTGATGATTCACGCAGGGAGTGGTTCTCGTGACGGGCACCCCGGACGGGGTCGCCGGAGCGGCGGTGACGGCCCGCGGGCTCGGCGTCAAGGGCTCACACGGCTGGGCGTATCGCGACGTCGACATCGCCGCTGACCCCGGGTCGCTGATCGCGGTCGAGGGGCCCTCGGGCTCCGGCCGCACCTGTCTGCTGCTCACGCTCACCGGCCGGATGCGCCCCACCGCCGGGGAGGCCGCCATCGGCGGCTTCCAGATCCCCCAGGAGATGCGCCGGATCCGCCGGATCAGCGCGCTCGCCCATGTGCCGGGCGTCAGCGAACTCGAACCGGCGCTGACGGTCGCCGAGCATCTGCGCGAGCGGGCCCTGCTGCAGCGCCGGTTCGGGGACTCGCCGCGCGGGCTGCTGCGGCCGCGCCGGGAGCGTGCCGCCGTCTCCCGGGCCGCGATCGAGGCGGCCCTCACGGCGGCGGGGCTGGACCTGGCGGCGCTGCCCAAGGGCCCTCGTACGGCCGTACGGGACCTGGAGCGGCTGGAGGCGCTGCGGCTGTCGGTGGCGCTCGCGCTGATCTCCCGGCCTCGGTTGCTGGCCGTGGACGACACCGACCTGAAGCTCCCGGACGCCGAGCGCGAGCGGGCCTGGGCGCTGCTGCGGGGGCTCGCCGAGGACGGCACCACGGTCCTCGCGGTGTGCAGCCAGGCCCCGGAGGACGCCGTGGCGGTGTCCACCACCGCCGGGGACAAGCACGACGACGAGGAGGGGGCGGCGGATGCGCTCGCCGAAACTGGCCGCGCTTGAGCTGAAGCGGTTCGGCAGGGGGAAGCTCCCCCGGGCGGCGCTCGCCGCCCTGCTCCTGCTGCCCCTGCTGTACGGCGCGCTCTATCTGTGGTCGTTCTGGGATCCGTACGGCAAGCTCGACAAGATCCCGGTGGCGCTCGTCAACTCCGACGACGGCGCCACCGCGAAGGGCAAGCACCTCACCGCGGGCGACGACCTCACCGAGAAGCTGCTCGGCAGCAAGACCTTCGACTGGCACCGCACCAGCGCCGCCGAGGCGCGCGAGGGCGTGGAGAACGGCACGTACTACCTGTCGCTCACCGTGCCCGAGGACTTCAGCGAGCGGATCGCCTCCAGCTCCGGCAAGAGCCCGGAGACCGGCGCCCTCAGGGTGCGCACCAACGACGCCAACAACTACATCGTCGGCCAGATCTCCCGCAGCGTCTTCTCCGAGGTGCGCGCGGCGGCCTCCACCAAGGCGTCCCGGGGCTTCTACGACAACATCTTCGTGTCCTTCGCCGACATCCACGGCCGGACCGAGAAGGCCGCCAAGGGCGCCGACGACCTCGGACGCGGCATCGGCAAGGCCAGGACGGCCGCGGGTGACCTCGCCAAGGGCCTGGGCACGGCGAAGCAGGGCAGCCACGGCCTGAAGTCCGGGCTGATCAAGCTCAACAAGGGCGCCGGGACGCTGCGGACGGGCGCGGGCGGCGTCGCCGACGGCACCCAGGCCCTGTCCGACACGGTGAACGACGTGTCGGAGAAGGCCGGTCCGTTCCTCAAGAAGCACGGCAAGGAGATCGGCGACGTCGCCCGGCTGGTCGCGGACGCCTCCCAGCGGGCGTCCGACGACCTGGACGACCTCCCCGACGAGGCCTCCACCGCCGCCACGGACGCCCGCGAGGCGTCCGACGAGCTGGCCGCCGACTACCGGACCCGCTGCGAGGGCGCGGTGACCATCGCCCCCGACTGCCCGGCGCTGAAGAAGGCGGTAGGGGCGGCCGATCGCGCCGCCGATGTGGCCGAGGACGTCCATAAGCTCGTGCGGGACAACACCGGCCGACTCGACACCCTCGCGGCCGACTTGAACGATCTGCACGACAAGGCGCGCCTCCTCGCCGACCGCGCCCCGTACCTGGGCACCGACCTCGACTCCGCCGTCAAGAAGGTCAACGCCCTCAACTCCGGGGCGCACAAGGTCGCCAAGGGCGCTGGCAAGCTGCACAGCGGGCTGACCACGGCCGGTTCCGCGGCGTCCACCCTGGACAGCGGGGTCGGGAAGCTGCGCACCGGGTCGACCTCCCTGAAGGGCGGTCTGGTCAAGCTGGCCGACGGCTCCGGCACGCTCTCCGGCGGGCTGCACGACGGCGCCGCGAAGATCCCCGCCTACGACAAGCACGACCGGGACGCCCGTACCGGGGTGATGGCGGACCCCGTCCAGCTCGTCGACCAGGCGCTGCACAAGGCGCCCAACTACGGCACCGGCTTCGCCCCGTACTTCATCCCGCTGTCCCTGTGGGTCGGCGCGATGGTCGCCTACATGCTCATCCCGCCGCTCAACGCCCGGGCGGTCGCCGCGGGCGCCTCCTCCTGGCGCGTCGCGCTCGCCGGATGGCTGCCGGTCGCCGCGATCGGCGCGCTGCAGACGGTCGCCCTGATGGCCGTGCTGCACTGGGCGGTGGGGCTGGAGATGGTGCGGGCCGCGGGCACGGTCGGCTTCCTGATGCTGGTGGCCGCCTGTTTCGCGGCGATCGTGCAGTGGCTGAACGCGCGCTTCGGACCGGCCGGGCGGATCCTCGTCCTGGCGCTGCTGATGCTCCAGCTGACCTCGGCGGGCGGCACCTATCCGGTGCAGACGAGCCCCGGGTTCTTCGGCGCCATCCATCCCTTCCTGCCGATGAGCTACGTCGTGGACGGGCTGCGGCGGCTCATCACGGGCGGCGGGCTCGGCCCGGTGTGGGTCGGCTGCGGGGTGCTGCTCGGCTTCGGCGCGGCCGCGCTCGCGCTCACCGCGTGGTCGGCGCGGCGCAGGCAGGTGTGGTCGGTCGACCGGCTGCACCCCGAGCTGTCCCTGTGAGCGGGACCACTCGGCCAGCGGGCAGAATCGGCGCCATGGACAGCAGCAGCACGCGCCGCCAGGGCACCCGGCAGAAACTCTTCGAAGCAGCGGTCACCCTCATCGCCGAACAGGGCTTCTCCTCCACCACCGTGGACGAGATCGCCGAGCGGGCCGGGGTGGCCAAGGGCACGGTCTACTACAACTTCGCGTCGAAGACCGTGCTCTTCGAGGAGCTGCTGCGGCACGGCGTCGAGCTGCTGACCGCCTCGCTCCAGAGCGCCGCCGACGAGAACGCCGAGCGCGGCGGCAGCCATGTGGACGCGCTGGACGCCATGGTCCGGGCCGGTCTTGACTTCATCTCCCGCTATCCGGCGCTGACCCAGCTGTACGTGGCCGAGCTGTGGCGCACCAACCGGGCCTGGCAGTCGACCCTGATGATGGTCAGGCAGCAGGCCATAACGGTGATCGAGACCGAGCTGCGGGCCGGGGTCGCGGCGCGGGAGCTGAGCGACGACATCGACATCCCGCTGACCGCCTCGGCGCTGTTCGGGATGGTGCTGGTGGCCGCGCTGGACTGGCAGTCCTATCAGCCGGAACGGTCGCTGGACGACGTCCACGCAGCCCTGTCCCGACTGCTGCAAGGGCGGGTAGGCGGAGCCCTGGCCAAGGGGGCTCCGGCTCCGGGCTGACCCGTACGACAACAGAAGGCGCTGTTCCGGAGCGGTTCGACCCCCATCGACCCGCCGCGGAACAGCGCCTCCCCCCGTACTTCCCCCGTTTTCCCCCGTGAGAGCCCCCGGGGCGTATTCCCCGGCGGCTCCCCCGTCCGGAAGGCCACCGTGCCGTTCCGCCGCCCCGTGTCGGCGGTCCGGTCCGCGTCCTTCCGTGTGCACCACTCTCTCGTTTGCGGGGGCGGCCGCCCATCCGCGCGCCTACTCATCTCGCCGACTAGGTACGGGTACTCAGTGCCTGGGGACGGGCGCGGGGCTGTCGGTGGGGCCGGATAAAGTCACTGGCATGGCACGGATTGCGGTGATCGGCGCTGGGATGGGCGCCATGGCGACTGCCGCCCGGCTGGCCGTCGCGGGCCACCGGGTGGTGGTGTACGAGCGCGGGCCGACCCATGGCGGCGGGGTCGGGCTGTTCGAGCGGGACGGATTCCGCTTCGACACGGGGCCGGGGCTGCTGCGGCTGCCCGCCGTCTACCGGGACCTGTTCCTGAAGACCGGCAAGGAAAGCCTGGAGAAGACGGTCCGGCTCACCCAGGTCGACCCGGCGGCGCGGCACCTCTTCGCCGACGGTACGGAGGTCCTGCTGCCCAACGCGTCGCGCGCCGGGGTGCTCCAGGCGCTGGACGGCGCCTTCGGCGCGGGCGCGGGCGAGCGCTGGAGCGATCTGGTCAACCGGGCGCGCGAGGTGTGGGACGCCACCCGCCGGCCGCTCCTGGAGGAGCCGCTGCGCACCGACTGGCGGGTGCTGGGCGGCGATCCGTATCCGGCCGCGCCCCCCGAGCGGCGCGGCTGGTTCGGCGGGCTCTTCGCGCGCGGCGGCGGCCGCCGTCCGCAGCTGCCCACCCTGGCCGAGGTGGCGCGGCGCGAGCTGGCCGACCCGCGGGCCGCCGCCCTGCTGGAGAGCCACGCCCTCGCGCACGGCATGGACCCGCGCACCGCCCCCGCGAGCGCCACCGTGCTGCCCTATGTGGAGCAGACCTTCGGCACCTGGTACGTCGGCGGCGGGATGCGGGCGCTCGCCGACGCGCTGTACGAGCGCTGCGGCAAGCGCAAGGTGGAGTTCCGCTTCGAGTCGGAGGTCACCGGCATCGTCGAGAAGGACGGCCGGGCGGCGGGGGTCGAGCTGGCCGACGGCACGGTCGCCGAGGCGGACGCGGTGGTCGCGGGCATCGACCCGGCGCTGCTGCCCGCCCTGCTCGGCGGCCAGGAGCCATGGCGGGAGGGCGAGGACGTCACGCCCGGGCCGGGGCCCGTCAGCGGCCCGCCCGGCCGCCTCACGGTCCTCCTGGCGCTGCGCGGCGGCCGCCCCGAGGGCGCGGTGCACCGGACCGTGGTGCACGCCCCGGACCGCGACGCGGAGCTGACCGCCGTGTTCGGCTCAGCAGATGAAGGCCAGAGCGAGAGCGGCCTGCGCGCGTCCTGTCCCCGCCCCACGGTGACCGTGCTGCGCCCGGACGACCCCGCGACCCGCCCCGACGACGGCCACGAGGCCGTCACCCTCAGCGCGGTCGTCGCCCCGCACGGACCGGTCGACTGGACCAGCGGGAAGGCGGCCGAGGAGGGCGCGGAGCGGCTCATCACGGCCGCCGAAGCGGCCATACCGGGGCTGCGGGACCGCATCCTGTGGCGCGAGGTGCGCACCCCCCGCGACACCGCCTCGGCCACCGGGGTCGCGGGCGGCGGAGTGCCGGGCCCGGCGCTGGCCGGTGCCGAGGGCCGGTATCTGCGCCCCGCCAACCTCACCCGGCTCCCGGGCCTCTATCTGGCGGGCGGCTGGTCCCACCCGGGCGGCGGGCTGGCCCACGCCGGAATGTCGGGTGCGCTGGTGGCGGGCCTCATCGTCGAAGGCCAGGACTGGCGCGGCTCGCAATGAGCCGCGCCCGTCCTGGCCCTCATCAGACGGAACGGACCGGAGCGGGTCAGAAGCGGTACTGCTCGTCGTACCCCTGCTGGAAGCCCTGCTGGTCGTCGTAGGGGTACGGGGGCTGATCCGGCTGGCCGGGCTGTCCCGGCTGCCCGGGCGGGAGGTCGCCCTCGCGCTGCTGCGGGACCCAGGGCCCGCCCGGCTCCATCGCGTCGGCGCCCGGCATGTACTGCTGCGGCGAGCCGTACGAGGCGTCCGCCGCGTAGTGGTCGCCGCCGCCGAAGGCGTACGGGTCCTGCTGGTAGCCCGCGTACGGGTCGTCGTACTGCTGCTGCGGGTAGGGCTGCTGCTGGGCGTAGCCCTGCTGGTCGTAGGCGCCCGCGTACGGGTCCTGGCCGTAGGCGGCGTACGCCTGCTGGTCCTGGTAGCCGTACTGCGCGGCGTCCGCGTAGACGTCCTGGCCCTGGCCGTAGCCCACGTCGCCGTAGGCAGAGTCCTGGAAGCCCGGCTGGCCCTGGAAGCCGGGGGCGCCCTGGGCGTCCTGCGTGCCGTAACCGGCGTACGTCTCGTACGCGCTGTAGCCCGCGTTCGGGTCAGCGTAGCCGCCGCCGGCGGGGGTGAACGGGGACGGCTCCTCGTAGACGCCGTACTCGCTGGTGTCGTCCGGCATCGGCTCCGGCCGGTAGGTGGGCGGCTCGGGCCGCTCGACCCGGACGTCCTCGACGTCCGAGATCCGCAGGGCCGGTTCGGGCTCCGGACCGTCCGGCAGCGGGTCGCGCTCGCGTCCACGGCCCAGCCCCGGCAGCCCGGGCAGGCCTTCCAGGGCCCAGCCCTTCTCGAAGCCCTGGCGGAAGGAGAGGGTGACGTACGTCTGGCCGACCGCGAAGGCGATCGCGCCGATCGCGATCACCACCACCGCCGGGATCAGCACCCCGACGACCACGCCCAGAAAGCCGACGAAGGCCAGCAGCCGCCAGCGCAGCCGCGCCTTGTACTGCAGCAGTACCTCTCCCAACAGCCACAGCGCCACGACGCCGAAAGCGATGTAGAGGACCGTCCAGCCCATGCCCGCCCCTCTCAGTGCGGCTGCCCCTCGGCCGCCGTATCAGGACCGCTGGTGCAGTCCCAGATTCTTGTAGATTTCCAGCGTCGCCGTGGAGTGGTTCAGGGTAATGAAGTGAAGCCCGGGGATCTCCTCGGCCATCAACCGCGCGCACACCTCTGTGGCGTAGTCGATCCCGATCGAGCGTACAGCCGCCGCGTCGTCCTTCACCGCCAGGATGCGTTCGGCCAGCTCCGGTGGGAAGGCGGCGTTGCTGAGCTGCGCGAACCGCTCGATCTGCCTGACGTTCGTGACCGGCATGATCTCAGGGATGATCGGTGTCGTACAGCCCGAGGCCGCGACCCGGTCGCGCAGCCGCAGGTAGTCCTCCGGGTAGAAGAACATCTGGGTGATCGCGAAGTCGGCGCCCGCGCGGCACTTGTCGACGAAGTGACGGATGTCGGTGTCCCAGTCCGTCGAGCGCGGGTGCATTTCGGGGAATGCGGCGACACCGACGCAGAAGTCCCCGGACTCCTTGATCAGGCGGACCAGCTCGGCGGCGTAGGTGATGCCGTCGGGGTGCTTGACCCAGTCGGCCATCGGGTCTCCGGGCGGGTCGCCGCGCAGGGCGAGCATGTTCCGGATTCCGGCACCGGCGTACTGGCCGATGATGTTGCGCAGTTCGGCGAGGGAGTGGTTGACCGCGGTCAGGTGCGCGACGGGGGTCAGGGTGGTGTCGGTCGCGATCTGCTCGGTGGCGCGGACGGTGCCCTCACGGGAAGAGCCGCCCGCGCCGTACGTCACGGAGACGAAGGTCGGTGAGACAGCCTCCAGTCGGCGGATGGCGTTCCACAGCGTGTGCTGCCCCTTGTCCGTTTTGGGGGCGAAGAACTCGAAGGAATACGATTGCTCACCCGACGCGAGCAGGTCACGCACGGTAAGGGCTCGATCAGTCCTGGTGGAAGCGGTGCCTAGGGCCATACGGGAAGGTTAGCCAGCCGGGTGGTCGGCGCCCACCCGGCAACGTGGTTATGGGGGTTTTGCCGGGCTCCTGTCCGCAATGCGGACGGAAATATCGAGCCGGGCTCAACTCCGACACCTGCTAGACATCTGTCGCTCGCACACGCTTCGCCAGCGCTTCCGTGGCCGCCGCCGGATCCGTGGCCTCGGTGATGGCCCGCACCACGACGACCCGGCGCGCTCCCGCCTCCAGGACCTGGTCCAGGTTCGACGCGTCGATGCCGCCGATCGCGAACCAGGGCCGGGCCGGGCGCCGGGCGGCGGCGTGCCGGACCAGGGAGAGGCCGGGCGCGTGGCGGCCCGGCTTGGTGGGGGTGGGCCAGCAGGGGCCGGTGCAGAAGTAGTCCACGCCGGGCTCGGCGAGGGCCGCGTCGACCTCGGCCTCGGCATGGGTGGAGCGCCCGATCAGCGGGCCGTCGCCGAGGATGGCGCGCGCCGCCGGGACCGGCAGGTCGCCCTGGCCCAGGTGGAGCACGTCGGCGCCGGTGGCATGGGCGACGTCGGCGCGGTCGTTGACGGCGAGCAGCTTGCCGTGGCGGCGGCAGGCGTCGGCGAAGACGGCGAGGTGGTCCAGCTCCTCGGCGGCCTCCATGCCCTTATCCCGCAGCTGGACGATGTCCACCCCGGCGGCCAGCACGGCGTCCAGGAACTCCGGCAGGTCGCCCTGGCGCTTGCGCGCGTCGGTGCACAGGTAGAGGCGGGCGTCGGCCAGCTGCTCGCGTGCGGTCATGGGTGGCTTTCCCCCCGGGTCGTGCGGCGCACGGGCCGGGACGGGCGACCGCCGTCGGATGACAGCGGTCGGCCCGGCCCGTACGCCTGGTGGTGGTTCGGATACGGCGGACGGAAAACGGCGGACAGGAAACGGCGGACGGCGTCAGACGGCGAGCGCTTGCGCGCGCCGCTTCACTTCCGTTCCGCGATTCTCGCGCAGCGCCTGGGCCGGGGTGCCCGGCAGGCTCGGGTCAGGGGTGAAGAGCCACTCCAGCATCTCCTCGTCGCTGAAGCCGTCGTCCTTGAGCAGTGTCAAGGTGCCCACGAGGCCCTTGACGACCTTTCCATCACCGATGAAGTCCTCGGGCACCTGGAGCACCCGGTTCTCGCCACGGCGCACCGCGATCAGCTGGCCCTCCTTGACCAGCTGCCTCACGCGCGTCACCTCGACGCCGAGCCGGTCGGCGATGTCGGGGAGAGTGAGCCAGGCGGGGACGAGAGCATCGATCTTTGCGTCAATCTCGGTCACAGGACAAGCCTGCCATCTGGGACTGACAGTGGGTAGCCGGGCGTCCGCCGTGCGGACCTCCCGGGCCCCTCCGGGGCCGTCACAGAACGGCCGACTTCAGCGGAACGGAAGGATCTGTTGCGCGGGTGCGGTCCAGTCGGGCGCCGCGTTCGATCAGCTTGCGGCCCTGGGCCAGATCGCGCGGACGGCCGACCGCCAGCAGGGCGACCAGGGCCCCGTCCCGCAGCCAGCACACCGACCAGGCGGCGCCGTCCGGGTCGCCCCGCCAGACCAGTTCGTCGGCGTCCGAGTGGTGTCCGGCGTACTGCACGAAGCGCCCGAACTGCTCGGACCAGAAGTAGGGCACCGGGTCGTAGACCTGGCCGGGGAAGTGCGCGGTGCGGCTGCCGACCACATTGGCGGCGACCGTCCGCGGCCCCTGGAGCGCGTTGTCCCAGTGGTGCACCAGCAGCCGGGTCCCGTAGCGGGCGGAGGGGAAGGACGCGCAGTCGCCGACCGCGTACACCTCGGGCGCCGACGTACGCAGCCCCTCGTCGGCGGCGACGGACCGGTCCTCGGCGAGTTCGATGCCCGAACCGGCCAGCCAGCCGGTCGCGGGCCGGGCGCCGATGCCGATGACCACCGCACCGGCCCGCAGCCTGGTGCCGTCGCCGAGCTGGAGTCCGTTCCGGTCGATGCCGGTCACCCGGGCGCCGGTGACCAGGGTGGCGCCGTAGTCCGCGTACCAGCCGGTCATATGGGCCGCGACCTCCGCCGGGAGGGCGCCCACCAGCGGCCGGTCCGCGGCCTCGACGACCGTCACCGCGCAGCCCGCCTCGCGGGCCGCGGTCGCGAACTCCGCGCCGATCCAGCCCGCCCCGACCACCACGATCTCGTCCTGCCGGGCGAGCACCGGGCGCAGCCGTTCGGCGTCGTCCAGGGTCCGCAGGAGGTGGACACCGGGCACGCCCTCGCTGCCGGGCAGGGCGATCGGCTCGGCACCGGTGGCGATCACCAGGACGTCGTACGGGATCGGGCCGGACCCGGTCGCGACCGTCCGCCCGGCCGTGTCCAGCCCGGTCACGGCGACGCCGAGCCGCAGCCCGATGCCGAGCGCGGCGAAGTCCACGTCGAACGCGGACCCCTCGGCCTTGCCGAGCAGTACGGCCTTGGACAGCGGCGGCCGGTCGTACGGCTGGTGGGGCTCGGCGCCCAGCAGCAGGATCTCCCCGCTCCAGCCCTGCTCACGCAGCGCGACGGCGGTCTGCACCCCCGCCATGCCCGCGCCGACGATCACCACCCGCTGTCCGCCGCCACCCGCCGAGGACGCCATCGTCTTCGTCGTCTCATCGCTCACACGATCACTGTATTGCGGCAGGTGGGGCGGACCGGAGAGCGCACGACGAGATCTCGGGCACAGACCGACGGGCCGGACGTCCTGTCGTATCGCGGACACGGGGCCTCCTGCCCGGCCCGCCCGGGACGCTCCCTTCCGGCCGATTCGGGGCGCGTACTAGGGTGGCGGGACAGAGCACTCGCGGGAGCCCGGGCGCACCGGGCTGAGAGGGAGGCTGGCGCGGCCTCCGACCGTACGAACCTGATCCGGGTCATGCCGGCGAAGGGAGGGGGCGACCAGCCCATGCACACACCACAGCGAATAGCCCGGGATGGCGCACCGTACGACGTCCTGGTCATCGGCGGCGGCATCATCGGCCTGGTCACGGCCTGGCGGGCGGCCCAGCGGGGCCTGCGCACCGCCGTCGCCGACCCGGCGCCCGGCGGCGGGGCCGCCCGGGTCGCGGCCGGGATGCTGGCGGCCGTCACCGAGCTGCACTACGGCGAGCAGACCCTGCTCGGACTGAATCTGGCCTCGGCGCGCCGCTATCCGTCCTTCGTGGCGGAGTTGGAGGAGGCGAGCGGCCATGACCTGGCCTTCCGCACCTGCGGCACGCTCTCGGTCGCGCTCGACGCGGACGACCGCGCCCATCTGCGGGAGCTGCACGCCTTCCAGCAGCGGCTCGGTCTGGACGCACAGTGGCTCACGGGGCGCGAATGCCGACGCCTGGAGCCGATGCTCGCGCCGGGCGTGCGCGGGGGCCTGCGCGTCGACGGCGACCACCAGGTCGATCCGCGGCGGCTGGCGGCCGCGCTGCTGACGGCGTGCGAGCGCGCCGGAGTGGATCTCCACCGGGCCGCCGTGGAACGGCTGCTAGTGGAGGGCGACCGGGCCACCGGGGCCGAGCTGGCGGATGGCGCGCGCCTGACCGCCGGGCAGACCGTGCTGGCCGCGGGCAGCCTCAGCGGGCGGCTCCCGGGCGTCCCCGAGGCGGTCCTGCCGCCCGTACGCCCCGTCAAGGGCCAGGTGCTGCGGCTGTCGGTGCCCGGCCCGTACGCGCCCTTCCTGTCCCGGACCGTACGGGCCGTCGTACGCGGCGGGCACATCTACCTCGTCCCGCGCGAGAACGGCGACCTGGTCGTCGGCGCGACCAGCGAGGAGCTGGGCTGGGACACCACGGTCACCGCGGGCGGGGTGTACGAGCTGCTGCGCGACGCGCACGAGCTGGTGCCCGGCATCACCGAACTGCCGCTCGTCGAGACCCTCGCCGGGCTCCGCCCCGGCTCCCCCGACAACGCCCCGCTGCTCGGCCCGACCGAACTGCCGGGCCTCCAGCTGGCCACCGGCCACTACCGCAACGGCGTCCTGCTGACCCCGATCACCGGCGATGCCATGGCCGAGGCGCTGACGGGCGGCGAACTCCCGCCCGAGGCGCGGCCGTTCTCCCCTCAGCGCTTCGCGACTCCCCCCGCAGAAGTCCAGGCAGCAGTACAGGAGCACACCGCATGACCGTCACCCTGAGCGTCACCGTGAACGGCGAGCCCCGCGAGCTGCCCGGCGGGACCACCCTCGACGGGGTCGTCGCGACCCTCACCCAGGCGCCCAAGGGCGTCGCCGCGGCCGTCAACGAGACGGTCGTCCCGCGCGGCCAGTGGCCCGCGACCCCGCTCGGCGACGGTGATCGCGTCGAGGTCCTCACCGCGGTCCAAGGAGGCTGACCCTCATGTCTCACCCCATAACGTCGCACCCCACGACGCTCGATCAGGTCCTCACCGACGCCGATCCGCTCACCATCGCCGGTACGTCCTTCGGCTCCCGCCTGATCATGGGGACGGGCGGTGCGCCCAGCCTGGACATCATGGAGCGCTCGCTGATCGCCTCCGGCACCGAGCTGACCACGGTCGCGATGCGCCGCCTGGACCCCGCGGTGCAGGGCTCGGTGCTGTCCGTACTGAACCGGCACGGCATCCGCCCGCTGCCCAACACCGCGGGCTGCTTCACCGCCGGGGAGGCCGTGCTGACCGCCCGGCTCGCCCGCGAGGCGCTGGGCACCGACTGGGTGAAGCTGGAGGTCATCGCCGACGAGCGCACCCTGCTCCCCGACCCGATCGAGACGCTGGACGCCGCCGAGACCCTGGTGGACGACGGCTTCACGGTCCTGCCGTACACCAACGACGACCCGGTGCTGGCCCGGAAGCTGGAGGACGTCGGCTGCGCCGCGATCATGCCGCTGGGCTCACCGATCGGCTCCGGCCTCGGCATCCGCAACCCGCACAACTTCCAGCTGATCACCGAGCGGGCCCAGGTCCCGGTGATCCTCGACGCGGGCGCGGGCACGGCGTCCGACGCGGCGCTCGCCATGGAGCTGGGGTGCGCGGCAGTCATGCTGGCCTCGGCCGTGACGCGCGCCCAGGAGCCGGTGCTGATGGCCTCGGCGATGCGGCACGCGGTGGCCGCCGGGCGGCTCGCGCACCGGGCGGGCCGTATCCCCCGCCGCCACTTCGCCGAGGCGTCGTCCCCGGGCGAGGGGCTGGCCGCGCTGGACCCGGAGCGGCCCGCGTTCGCGTAACGCCGTCGTCCGGGGCGGCCTACCGTGGAATGCGGAGGTGGTCGCCGTGAGGGAACCGACAGCCGGGCCCGAACCGACAGCCGTGCCCGTGGGCGACCGGATCGAACGTGAGACATACGTCTCCGCTCCCATCGACCGCGTCTGGCGGGTGCTGACCACGCCTGAGCACATCCGTACCTGGTACGCCCCCGGCGGCTGCGAGATCGAGCCGCGCCCCGGCGGGACCGTCCGCTTCCGCTGGGACGAACACGGGGAGTTCCACGGCCTGGTCGAGCGGGCGGTGCCCGACGCCCTGTTCCGCTTCCGGCTGGCCCACGCGCCCGACCGCGCGCCGGACGGCCCCGGGCAGGCCACCGTGGTCGAGTTCACGCTCTCCCCGGAGGGCGCGGGCACCCGCCTCCGCCTCGCCGAGACCGGCATCCGCGCGCTCGACCTCCCGGACGACGCCAAGGCCCGGCACGCCGAGTACGCCGCCCTGGCCTGGACCTCCGCCCTGGAGGAGCTGGCCGCCCTCGCCGCCGCCTCACATAACTGAGGCCCAAGTCACCGTTGTGTCGCAGTAAGGACCGGAGATGGGGCGGGCGGCCCGGAGCGGCCGTGACGGCTCGTAGACTGCCTTCTCGTGGATACGACGCTCCAGGACCCTCTGGTCGGGCAGGTGCTCGACGGCCGCTACCGCGTTGAGGCGCGCATCGCCGTCGGCGGGATGGCGACGGTCTACCGGGCCGTCGATACGCGGCTCGACCGCGTTCTCGCCCTGAAGGTGATGCACCAGAGCCTCGCCTCGGACGCCGCCTTCGTGGACCGCTTCATCCGCGAGGCCAAGTCCATCGCCAGACTCGCGCACGCCAACGTGGTCGGCGTCTACGACCAGGGCACGGACGGCCCGCACGTCTACCTGGCCATGGAGTACGTCGCCGGGTGCACCCTGCGTGACGTCCTGCGCGAGCGCGGGGCCCTCCAGCCGCGTGCCGCGCTGGACATCCTGGAACCGGTGCTGGCCGCGCTCGGCGCCGCCCACCGGGCGGGCTTCGTCCACCGCGACATGAAGCCGGAGAACGTGCTGATCGGCGACGACGGCCGGGTCAAGGTCGCCGACTTCGGCCTGGTCCGGGCGGTGGACACCAACACCAGCGCCTCGACCGGATCCGTGCTGGGTACCGTCTCCTACCTCGCCCCCGAGCAGATCGAACACGGTACGGCCGACACGCGAGCCGATGTCTACGCGTGCGGTGTGGTCCTCTACGAAATGCTCACCGGGTCCAAGCCGCACGGCGGCGACACCCCGGCACAGGTCCTCTACCAGCACCTCCACGAGGACGTCCCGCCCCCGTCCGTCGCCGCGCCCGAGGTCGCGCCCGAGCTGGACGCGCTGGTCGCCTCCGCCACCGCGCGCGATGTCGCCCTGCGCCCCGCCGACGCCGTCGACCTCCTCGGCCAGGTGCGGACGGCGCGGGCCGCGCTCACCGACGTACAGCTGGACGCCGTACCACCACAGGCCCACGCGCTGCCCGACGACGGCTCCGAAGCCCGTACGACGGTGATCCCGCGCCCGGCGGGTTCCATGGCGCAGGACGAGGTCAACCACACCAGCCGCCTGGAACTCCCCCCGGAGCCCCCGGCCCCGCGCCGCCGTATGCCGCGGCGCGGCGTGGTGACGATCGTCGCCGCCGTGCTGCTGGCGCTCGGCATCGGCGCCGGGGTCTGGTACATCAGCGCCGGGCAGTTCACCAATGTGCCGTCCGTGCTGAAGATGACGCGCTCGGACGCCGAGAAGAAGCTTGAGAGCGCCGGTCTGGACGTGAAGGTCGTCCAGGATTACAGCGACGTCGTCGACAAGAACAAGGTCATCAGCTCCAAGCCCGGCGTCGGCGAACGCATCCGCTCCACCGGCACCGTCACCATCCACGTCTCCCAGGGGCCGCCCCGGGCCGAGGTGCCCAATGTGGTCGGCCGCCCGCTCACCGAGGCCAGGCAGAAGATCGCCGACGCGGGGCTGAGGGTGGGCAAGGTGACCCGCACCTTCCGCAACGAGACCCCGCAGAACACGGTCGTCTCCACCACCCCCGGCCCGGACTCCGTCCGCCGCCCCGACACGCCCGTGAACATCCTGGTCAGCAAGGGCGAGCCCATCGAGATCCCCGACCTCACCGGCGACGCCCCGGCCGACGCCCGCGCCGAGCTGCGCGAGGCGGGCTTCAAGGTGAAGTTCGCCGAGCGCCGGATCTTCTCGGAGGAGGACCGAGGCACGATCGCCGCCCAGTCCCCGAAGGCCGAAACCGACGGCGCCAAGGGCGACACGGTGACCCTCACCCTCTCCAAGGGCCAGCAGATGATCGAGGTCCCGGACGTGAAGGGCCTCAGCACGGATGACGCGAAGCGGGAGCTGGAAGACCTCGGCTTCACGGTGAAGGTCGACAAGCCGCTGCTGTTCCCGGGCGACGAGGTGAAGGACCAGTCGGTGTCGGGCGGCGACAAGGCGCCGAAGGGAAGCGAGATCACGATCACGGTAAAGGGCGGCGTCTTCTAGCCCTGCGGGCCCTGTCCCCCGCTCCTCAATCGTGTGTGCACCCGCAGATATGTGCGCATAGAGGCGTCCCATCCGGTTTCCCTACACTCACACCTTTGATCACTGTGAGTCGTGGCGACGCGACAGAGGGGGAGCGCATGGCGACGTTCGACGCCGAGTGGGGAAGGCTGAAGTCCGACAAGAACGTGTGGACGGCAGCGGGCCGGGACGTCGGCAAGCTTCGGGGGAGCATCAGGACCGCCCTCACGAAGCTGGAGGAGGAGCAGAAGGACCTCGGCGCGGGCAGCAAGAGCGGGGCGGCCCAGCGGGAGCTGTACCACTCCTGGACGCACTACCTGAGGGGCGTGAGCGGCAAATGCGGCACGCTCCAGGACCGGCTTGAGAAGGCCGGGGACGGTCACTACAAGAATGACGAGGCCACCCAGCGCACCTTCGACCGGCTGAATGGCCGATACGGGGACACGAAGCCACTCGGCGGCGAGAGCCGGGGCAGGTGACGCGGAGCAGTGGACTACGCGACCCTCAAGTCCCTCAAGCCGTCGGAGTTCGAGGACGCCGCCAGCGGCTATCAGTCCGTCAGCAACATGGCCGACTACGCCAGGGAGAGCGTCGAGCGGCGCATCGCGGGCAAGATGCAGGCAGCCCTGGAGGGCGAGGCCGCTTCGGCAGCCCTCAGCCAGCTGCGGAAATTAGGCCAGAACTTCCATTACGTCCAGGTTGAGTGCGGCCTCGCCAGTACGGCGCTGAACGCCATGGCGAGCGACTTCCGGGAAGCGAAGACCAAACTCGACTCCGCCGTGGCGGATGCGCATGAGCAGAAGCTCACGGTGAACGCGGATGGCTCGGTGAACTATCCGGCAGGAGGCGAGAAGGGCGAGGGCGGCAAGGTCTCCGGAATCGCAGACGTTTCCCCGTCGGCGGATACGGCCAAGTCCGTCGCCCGACAGGCAGCCAACCTGGACCCCAACCCGAACCACGCCCGGGCCCTGGAGTGCGCCAACCGCATCGCCCAGGCCCTCCAGGAAGCGACGGAGGCCGACGAGCTATGGGCTCCGAAGCTGCGGGCACTGAAGGCCGACGACGATCTGACGGTCTCCGCCGACGACTGGATTGATGCCACGAAGGACACCAGGGGCGTTCGCACGGGCGCGAAGGACTACCTGGAGGCCATCGCGGACCGACCCAAGAACGGCGATCCGAAGCTGACCGCCACGTGGTGGAAGGGCCTGTCCAAAGATCAGCAGGAAGCCCTGATCGCCCTGGATCCGGCTGGCCTGGGCAAGACGGACGGGCTTCCCGCCGACGTGCGCGACGAGGCGAACCGCACCGTACTGAGCGAGGCACGTGCCCAGTACCAGGCGGAGCGGAATGCGATCCCAGCGGAGCCGACGAAGTTCAAGAATCTCGGCCCCAAGGTCGAGGCGGTGTACACCGATGAATGGCTCACCTGG
Source organism: Streptomyces sp. NPDC001700 (assembly GCF_053596435.1). NCBI lineage: Bacteria > Bacillati > Actinomycetota > Actinomycetes > Kitasatosporales > Streptomycetaceae > Streptomyces > Streptomyces sp. NPDC001700. The sequence goes on along the minus strand of NZ_JBSFGE010000001.1, from coordinate 407,823 downwards.
CACCACAAATACGAGGATCGAGCCAAGCAGCTGGACAAAGCGTTGGCCGGTATGGACAACATCGAGAGGCGCTTCGAGAGGACGGGGACGAACAACCTTCCCGAGGCATATCTCCTCGGTTTCGACCCCTTCGCGAATACCGACGGAAGGGTCATCATCGCCAACGGCAATCCGGATACCGCCGACCACACCGCAACGTATGTACCGGGCTCGTTGACGGACCAGACCAATATCGGAGACGAGCTGGACAAGAGTGAGACGTTGTGGCGGGAGAGTAGTTCCCGGTCGCCCGGCCAGTCCGTTTCGACGATCACGTGGTTCGACTACAACGCGCCACGCTCAGTGCAACCCATGATCGAGCACGACGTTCTCCCCGAAGCCATGTCTGATAAACAAGCGGCTGAAGGGGCTCCCTGCCTCCAACAGTTCCTCGACGGCAATGCTGCGGCACACGAGACGGCCACGGGAGAAAAGGGCCACAGTACGCTCGTGGGCCACAGCTACGGCACTACGGTCATAGGCGACGCCGCCAAGGTCGATCCCCTGCCGGTGGATGACGTGATGACGGTAGCCAGCCCTGGTGTGCAGGCACAGTCACCCGGCGACATGGGCTGCGACCCCAAACACTTCTGGGCTATGGCCTCCCCGGATGACCCTGTACCAGGCTTGGGCAAGTCGGTCGGCCTTGGTGAGGACAGGATCGTCCCCTCGGATGCAGAGTTCGGCGGCAATGTCATGAAGACGGACACCGAGGGACATGGCGGCTACTGGGATTACAAAGAAAATGGCGCCTCAAACAGCCTGAAGAATCAAGCCAACGTCATTGTGGGCAGGTACGACGACGTCAAACTAAAGCAGGAGGCTCGCGAGTGATTCTGCCTGACGGAAGGAAGGTCTGCACAAGTCTGGCGCTACTGAGCGCCCTGATGTTGATGGTGGGGTGCTCCTCGGTGGACGAAAAGTCGAGCGGACTGGACTACGAACCACAGGTTCGCAAAAGTCGAGCAGTAGAGGACGAAGTCGGTTCTCTCTCCAGCAGGCTGCTCGAAATACTGAAGATCAAGGGAAAGGTGACCGACCTTGCCCCCGCCGCCAGTTCCTGCCGAGTAGATGATGGTGATGCGAAAAAGTATCGCAGCGTTCGGCATCCCTGGTCTATTTACGACGTGGACAACAAGACCCTTGAGAAGGGAATGAACAACCTTGCGGCCCAGTTGTCGCAGCAAGGGTGGCGAGTCGTGGAGGACGGCCCAGACTCAAGCAAGAATCGAAACCGAGAGATTCTGGCCGTTCACACCAAGACACACACCCAGATGGAAGCAACGTGGATGAAGGGACTCGACGGCCACGAACCGCTCATCTCCTTCGCCGTGTACTCCCGGTGCTTCCGCGACCCTGGCCACTCCTGACTGAGGCCCCCGGCCGAGCTGGGATGCTGGAGGGGTGAGTACGTACCGCAGTCGCAATCCCATCGGCGGGCACATCCGCGTCGCCGGTGGCCTCGCCGCCACCGGCCTCCCGCACGCCCAAAAGATCGGCGCCGAAGCCGTGCAGGTCTTCGTCGCCAATCCGCGTGGATGGGCCACGCCGCCCGGCGCACCGGCTCAGGACGAGGCGTTCCGTGCCGCCTGCGCCGAGCAAGCCGTGCCGGTGTATATCCACGCGCCGTACCTGATCAACTTCGGTTCGCACACCGAGGCCACCGCCACCCGCTCCGTCGATTCGCTGCGGCATTCGCTCCGTCGCGGACGGGACATCGGGGCGCTCGGGGTCGTCGTGCACACCGGGTCGGCGACTGGCGGGCGGGCGCGCGCGACGGCTATGGCGCAGGTGCGGGAGCGGATGCTGCCGTTGCTGGACGAGCTGACGCGGGACGACGACCCGCTGCTTCTACTGGAGCCGACCGCCGGGCAGGGCACCTCGCTGTGCGCGCTGATCGAGGACCTCGGCCCGTACTTCGAGGCGCTGGACCGGCACCCGAAGCTCGGCGTCTGCCTCGACACCTGCCACGTCTTCGCCGCCGGTCACGACCTGGCCGCCCCCGGCGGGATGAAGCAGACGCTGGACGAGCTGGTGGACGTCACCGGCAAGGGACGGCTGAAGCTGATCCACGCGAACGACTCCAAGGACGTGGTCGGCGCGCACAAGGACCGGCACGAGAACATCGGCGCCGGGCACATCGGCGAGGAGCCGTTCCGGGAGCTGTTCACGCATCCGGCCACGGAAGGGGTCCCGCTGGTGGTCGAGACGCCGGGCGGGGCCGACGGGATCGAGGGGCACGCGGCGGATGTGGCCCGCCTCAAGGCGTTGCGGGACAGCTAAGGGTTCGGGAATACCCCTGGGGGGTATGGCGTTCCTGTCGTCGAAGGTCCGCTACTACCCCCTGGGGGATTCGGCATGGATCATCGCATGGAGCACAACCACGCGCCCGCACCCGCCAGTTGGCCCATGGCCGCCCAGGCCACCGCGCACTGCCTCACCGGCTGCGCCATCGGCGAGATCCTCGGCATGGCCATCGGCACCGCACTCGCCTGGCATAACGCCCCGACCATGGCCCTGGCGATCGTGCTCGCCTTCGTCTTCGGCTACGCGCTCACGATGCGCGGCGTCCTGCGCGCCGGGCTCGGCATGCGCAGCGCGGTACGGGTGGCCCTGGCGGCCGACACCGTGTCGATCGCCGTGATGGAGCTGGTGGACAACGGCACACTGCTGCTGTTCCCGGGTGCGATGGACGCGACCCTCTCCGACGCCCTGTTCTGGCTGAGCCTGGCACTCTCGTTCGCGGTGGCCTTCGTCCTGACGACCCCGGTCAACAAGTGGATGATCGGGAGGGGGAAGGGGCACGCGGTGGTGCACCAGTACCACTGAGCAGCGGCAGAGCGGATCTACAGCTCGGGGCCGTCGCCCGGCTTCTCCTGGTACGTGTAGCGCTCCTCGCGCCAGGGGTCGCCGATGTTGTGGTAGCCGCGCTCTTCCCAGAAGCCACGCCGGTCGGCGGTCATGTACTCGACACCGCGGACCCACTTCGGGCCCTTCCACGCGTAGAGGTGCGGCACGATCAGCCGCAGCGGAAAGCCGTGCTCGGCGGTCAGCAGCTCGCCGTCCTTGTGGGTGGCGAACATGGCCGCGTCGGTCATGAAGTCCGTCAGCCGCAGATTCGAGCTGAAGCCGTACTCCGCCCACACCATGACGTGCGTGACGTCGGGCGCCGGCGGCGCGAGCTTGATGATCTCGCTCGCCGCGACACCGCCCCATTCCGCGCCCAGCATGGAGAACTTGGTGACGCAGTGCAGATCGGCGACAACCGTCGAGTACGGCAGGGCGGAGAACTCTTCATGCGTCCAGCAGTGCTTCTCGCCGTCCGCCGTCGCGCCGAAGACGCGGAACTCCCAGCGGTCCGGACGGAATTTCGGGACCGGCCCATAGTGCGTAACCGGCCACCCGCGCTGCAGTCGCTGACCCGGAGGCAGCTGCGCAAGCTCTCCCTCACGGTGCTCCGACTGACCCATGGACTCCATGCTCTCAGACCGCCGGGGGTGGTCGGGACCAGGGCAGGGGGCGGCGGGGCGGCGGCGCGGCAACTCGTAGTAAGCGTGCCCTTGCTGGACGCCCGAGCTGCGGCGATGCAACGATGCCGGAACCTGGCATTCCCCCCTTCTGATGGGAAGGAGCCCCTTCGATGCAGGGCGACCCCGAGGTTCTGGAATTCCTCAACGAGCAGCTGACCGGCGAGCTGACGGCCATCAATCAGTATTTTCTGCATTCGAAGATGCAGGACAACAATGGCTGGACACGACTGGCCGCATACACCCGGTCGGAGTCGTTCGATGAGATGAGGCACGCGGAAGTACTCACCGACCGCATCCTTCTCCTGGACGGCCTCCCCAATTACCAGCGGCTCTTCCACGTCCGGGTGGGCCAGACGGTCACCGAGATGTTCCAGGCCGACCGGCAGGTGGAGGCCGAGGCGATCGACCGCCTCAAGCGCGGCATCGAGGTGATGCGGACCAAGGGCGACATCACCTCGGCCAACATCTTCGAGAGCATCCTCGCCGACGAAGAGGAACACATCGACTACCTCGACACCCAGCTCGAACTGATCGAGAAGCTGGGTGAGGCGCTCTACATCGCCCAGCAGATCGAGCAGCCGAGCAGCAGCTGACCCACACCAGACGCTAGAAGCCAGAAGCTAAGCGGCTTCGGCCTCCACCTCGACCGCCGCCGCCGCGGGCAGCGTGACGGGCTCAAGCGGTGTGTCCCGGCGTGGGCACGCGCCACGCCCCAGCAGCGCCTGGATCCTGCGCACGCAGCCGCCGCAGTCCGTGCCCGCCTTGCAGGCACCGGCGATCTGGCGCGGTGTGCACGCGCCCGTAGCCGCGTGCTCGCGCACCTGCTTCTCGGTGATCCCGAAGCATGAGCAGACGTACACGGGCAGACTCTCCAGCGTTGATCGGTGAGGTTACCCTTACCTTACCCACCACGCCGGGGGCTCACAACGCATGAGGGGCACGGATCGTTGTGATCCGTGCCCCACCTGCGTAAACGATCAATTGAGCCTTACTGGTCCCGGTACATCTCCGCGACCAGGAACGCCAGGTCAAGCGACTGGCTGCGGTTCAGCCGGGGGTCGCAGGCCGTCTCGTACCGCTGGTGCAGATCGTCGACGAAGATCTCGTCGCCGCCGCCCACGCACTCGGTGACGTCGTCACCGGTCAGCTCCACGTGGATGCCGCCCGGGTGGGTGCCCAGCTCCTTGTGGACCTCGAAGAAGCCCTTGACCTCGTCCAGCACATCGTCGAAACGGCGCGTCTTGTGGCCCGACGCGGCCTCGAAGGTGTTGCCGTGCATCGGGTCGCAGACCCAGACGACCTGCGCACCGGACGCGGTGACCTTCTCCACCAGGTTCGGCAGCTTGTCGCGGACCTTGTCCGCGCCCATGCGGGTGATGAAGGTGAGGCGGCCCGGCTCCCGGTCCGGGTCGATCTTCTCGATCAGCGTCAGCGCCTCTTCGGGCGTGGTCGTCGGGCCCAGCTTCACGCCCACCGGGTTACGGACCTTCGACGCGAACTCGATGTGCGCCCCGTCCAGCTGCCGGGTGCGCTCGCCGATCCACACCATGTGGCCGGACACGTCGTACAGGTCGCCGGTCCGCGAGTCGGTACGGGTCATCGCCGACTCGTAGTCCAGGATCAGCGCCTCGTGCGACGAGAAGAACTCGACGGTCTTGAACTCCTCCGGGTCCACCCCGCAGGCGTTCATGAAGTTCATCGCGCGGTCGATCTCGCGCGCCAGCGCCTCGTAGCGCTGACCCGACGGGGACGACTTCACGAAGTCCTGGTTCCAGGCGTGCACCTGCCGCAGGTCGGCGTAGCCGCCGGTGGTGAAGGCGCGGACCAGGTTCAGCGTCGACGCCGACGCCTGGTACATCCGCTTCAGGCGCTGCGGATCCGGGATCCGCGCCTCCTCCGTGAACTCGAAACCGTTGACCGAGTCCCCGCGGTACGTCGGCAGGGTCACCCCGTCGCGGGTCTCGGTGGGCTTCGAGCGCGGCTTGCTGTACTGCCCGGCGATCCGGCCGACCTTCACGACCGGGACGGACCCGGCGTAGGTCAGGACGGCGCCCATCTGCAGGAGCGTCTTCAGCTTGTTACGGATCTGGTCGGCGCCGACACCGTCGAAGGCCTCGGCGCAGTCGCCGCCCTGCAGCAGAAACGCCTCACCCCGGGCCACGGCCCCCAGACGGTGCCGCAGCTGGTCGCACTCGCCCGCGAAGACGAGCGGCGGATAGGCCTCGAGCTCAGCGATCACATCGCGCAGAGCCTCTTGGTCCGGCCAGTCAGGCTGCTGCGCCGCGGGAAGGGACTGCCAGGTGTTGCCACCGGCGTGGGATTCAGCGTTCACGGTCACCCGGACAAGGTTACGGGGTCTTCATCCGTGTCCGACCCACGGCCCAAGCTGTGAGACGCCCCGCCTCACGCTTTGAGCTCGAACCACACCTTCTTCCCCGGCTCCCCCGTGTTGCGCTCCACGCCCCACGCGTCCGTGACCTGCTCCACCATCGTCAGCCCCCGCCCGTTCTCGTCCAGCGGCCCCGCGGTGCGCCTGACGGGCACGTCAGGCGAGGCATCGCCCACCTCGACCCGCAGCTTCCCCTCCTGCGCGAGCAGCACCACGGTGCAGCTCCGGCCCGGCACGTGCTTGATCACGTTCGCGAGTAATTCCGTCACGGCCAGCCCGGCGGGCTCAGCCAGGTGAGGCATACCCCACATGGCCAGGTACGTACGGACGATACGGCGAATGTGGCGGGCCGCGTGCGCGGACAGCGCGGTGAAGGTCAGGTGGTAGTGGGGCGGCGGGTACGCAATGTCTTCGTTCACGCCACAAGGGTGGATCCGGACGATTACCGTGGGCTACCGCAAGAACACAACGTGCTGGTTGTTGGGGGCTGTCATGCCGAACATCCGAAAGCTGGACCCGACTACGTCGCCGATGCATCACCTTGGCGCGGAGCTACGCCGATATCGCGAGGCGGCGGGCTTCACGCAGGAACAGTTGGGAGGGAAGGTCTACTGCACCGGTTCGCTCATCGGTCAGTACGAGACCGCCAAGAAGATCCCGACCAATCGCTTCACGATGCAGTTGGACGACGTGCTGAACACAGGCGGCGCGCTGCTGCGCTTGCTGAAGATGGCGCTGCGCTTCGGCGTGCCCCTCGAACTCAAGGATCACAGTGAGCTGGAGGCCGAAGCCACCCAGAAGTTCGTCTTCGAGATGACCGTGGTGCACGGCCTGCTACAGACCCCGGACTACGCACGGGCGGTGCTCAGCGTGCTCCGCAAGGACAAGGTCGAATCGCGGCTGGAGCAGCGACTGTCACGCCAACAGATCCTTCATGGGGAGCGCCCGCCGCTGCTGTGGGCCGTGCTCGGCGAAGGGGCGCTGTGCCAGGAGATCGGCGGCCGGGACGTCATGCGGGCCCAACTGGCGCACCTGTTGAGCTTCCACGACCACCCATACGTGAACATCCAGATCCTGCCGTTCACGGCCGGAGCACATGCCGGTTTTGGCGGGGCTTTCGCGCTTCTGCGGTTCCAAAACAGCCCGCAGCTGGCATACGAAGAGACTCACAAGGCGGGCTACATGACCGCCGATCCGGAGTACGTCGGCGACCTCAGCCTTCGTTACGCTCACTTGCAGGCTGCCGCCCTGTCCGTACAGGACTCGGCGGATCTGATCGCGCACGTAATGGAGGAACGCTATGGAACTCAGTCCTGAGTGGCGCAAGTCGAGCTACAGCGGGGACGACGGCGGCGAATGCGTGGAGGTCGCCTCGATCCCCGGTCGGATGGCGATCCGTGACTCCAAGAACCCGGAGGGTCCCGTCCTGCTGCTCTCCCCCGACGCCTTCGGCGACTTCGTCACGGCCGCCGCGAACGGCACCCTGTAGAAACGGCCGTGACCGCCACCCCACACACCCGGGCGGCGGTCACGGACACCGCTACTTGCTCACGTGCTCCATGCACAGCGTGAACTGCGGCCTGCCGTTCCGGGTCATCTGGTACGTCGCGTTCCCCGGCTGGCACTCGTAGTCGGACACCTGGCGCTCCGTCACCTTGTAGTCCGCGGTGGCGCCACCGCAGTCCACGATGGAGAGGTCCGGGTCGCTCTCGGAACCCTTGTTCTGCAGGCAGTCACCGACATCGGCGGCGGACGCGCTGGTGCTGTCCGTGTTCGGCGACGTGGACGAGGAGGAGGGCGTGTCGTGGCCCATCACCCCGTACCAGACGCCGTAGCCGATCAGCACCAGCGGGACGACGATCATCTGGATCTTCGTCTTGGTGCTGAAGCGGCTGAAGAAGCCGGGCCGGGGCGGAGGCGGCGGAGCGGGGTGGCCGTACGACGGCTGCTGGCCGTACTGGGGCTGACCGTACGGGTACGGCTGCTGCGCCGGGTAGGAAGGGCTGTGGCCGTGGGGCGGCGGTGCGTTCGTGGACAGAGCGGTTCTCCCCGTTGAAGAGCATGGTGATTGACCGCGCATCAGAGCGAGGCGCGGGCTCTGTAACGTAACGGCCCCCACCGACACCCCGGCCTCCCGGGGTCGCGGCCTTCACACCCCGCCCGCATCCCGCCCCCGCGCAAGAGCGGCTATTCGGGCTTCCTGGGGCCACTTACGGCCATGCCATGGAGAAACTGCGATGGAACCGTGCGCTCCTCGGACGCTTGCCGGGTGACCGGCCCGACCGGGCCAGACGTACGACGCCATCCGAAGGAGTGCCCCATGAGGAAGTTGCTCCGCCGCGGTGCCGCCGCCTTCGCGGCCGCCGCCTCGCTCGTACTGCTGTCGCTGGGCGCCACACCCGCTCAGGCGGACTCGTCGGCCATCCCGTCCGGGATGACGTGGACCGTGCTCGCCAAGGGCGACGGCACGGTCCGGGTGGGCGCCGACTCCGCGACCGACCCGTACAACGGCGACACCGTCGCCACCGCGACGCTCCCCATGCTCTGCCTGAGAGTGAACGGCAGCGGAGTGCCGAGCGGGATCACACCGGACTTCTACGCGGGCTGGGCGCGCGGCACGGTGGCCGCGACGCCGCCCGTGCTGGGCAAGTCGCTGACCAGCCGGGCGACGGCGGACGCCGTCTGTGCGCAGTACTACGGCGCGGACTGGCGGATGGCCGAGTTCCACGACGGCCGGTACGGCGCGAACCTGGAGGCCAGCGGTGGCTGGTCGTTCTGGGCGTACGGCTACGTCCCGGACGGCACCCGCTTCTGGGCGGCGATCAACGACCAGCCCGCCAACCCCTGGAACTGAGGGCAGCGCTCCATCCCGCGATGAGTTTCGGCCGGGGCGCGAGTCTCTTCTGATGAGCGCCCCGGCACGAGACACCGTGGAGGACACCATGACGAACGCCAAGCCGCCCATCGTCGACCAGGCCACCTGGCAGGCGGCGCGCGAGGAGCTGCTCGTCCGCGAGAAGGCGCATACCCGGGAGGGCGACGCGATCGCGGCGGCCCGGCGGCGGCTGCCGATGGTCGAGATCGACGGCGCGGTCGAGGTCACCGGCGCGGACGGCCCGGTCCCGTTCACCGATCTCTTCCAGGGACGCGACGAACTCGTCGTCTACCAGCACATGTGGCACGACGGCGCGCCGCACCAGGGGCAGTGCGAGGGCTGTACCACCACGGCCTGGCACATGCAGGACGCCTCCTACCTCAACGCCCGGGGCGTCTCGTACGCCGTCCTGACCGAGGGGCCGTGGGACGAGGTGGCGCCCTACGTGGCGTTCATGGGGTACACCCAGCCCTGGTACTCGGTGCGGGGTGTGGCGGCGCCGGTCGGCGGGGAGATGGGGCACCTCGTCTGCTTCCTGCGCGACGGCGACCGCGTGTTCCTCACGTACTCCACGACGGGCCGTGGCAACGAGCCCGTCAACGGGTCCCTCGGCCTGCTCGACATGACGCCCTACGGCCGCGGCGAGGCGTGGGAGGACAACCCCGAGGGGTACCTGTCCGAGGCCCGCCCGGCCTGCTGGTACTGGCGCACGGACGCGGACGGCGTCGCCACCTGGGGGCCGACCAGCCGTCCCGTACCGCAGTGGACCCGGCCCGGCGCGGGGCCCGTGGAGACACTCGGCAGGCATGGTCACTGCCACTGATACGCATGCCGCACCCTGGGGTAGAGTCCTGACCATGTTCGCGCGACTGACCATGACCTGGTGGTGGACCGCTCATCCGGCGGCCCACTGAATCGCGCGCACTGACACAGACACACGCGAAGGCCGCCCGAGGGGCGGCCTTCGGCGTTTCCGCGGGTCGTTCCTCCTCCCCCTCCGGAAGGAAGACCCTCCGCCATGACGAACCCAGACGCGCAAGCCCTCGTCGCCCGGCTGCTCTCCGACGACTGCCCGCCCTTCGCCCTGCTGCACCGCCGCACCCCAGGGCATGACACCGACACCGTCGACGTGCTCATCGGCCCGGCCGGTGAGGTGGAGCGGCTGACCGATATCCCGCTGCCGACCGGCGCGCCGGAGGGCGGGGAGGCGGTGACCGACGCGCTCGCGCTGGTGCCGTTCCGGCAGATCCGGGAGCGCGGGTTCGACGTACGGGACGACGGGACGCCGCTGGCCGTGCTGCGGCCGGAGGAGACGTACACGCTGCCGCTCGCCGAGCTGCTGGACGCGCTGCCCGCGCACGCCGTGCGGGTCGAGGGCGGGCGGTTCGACGTCGGCGACGACGCGTACGCCGAGATCGTGAGCCGGGTCATCGAGGACGAGATCGGCACCGGGGAGGGCGCCAACTTCGTCATCCGACGAACCTTCGAGGGCGAGATCCCGGGCTTCGCGAGTACCGACGCGCTCGCGCTCTTCCGGCGGCTGCTCGCCGGTGAGCGGGGCGCGTACTGGACGTACGTCGTACGGCTGGGCGGCGGGCGGACGCTGGTCGGGGCCAGCCCGGAGGTGCACGTACGGATGTCCGGCGGGACGGTCGTCATGAACCCGATCAGCGGGACGTACCGCTACCCGGAGGGCGGGGCGTCGGTGGACGGGCTGCTGGAGTTCCTGCACGACCCGAAGGAGGTGGAGGAGCTGTCCATGGTCGTGGACGAGGAGCTGAAGATGATGTGCACCGTCGGCGACATGGGCGGGGTCGTGGTCGGGCCACGGCTCAAGGAGATGGCGCACCTGGCGCACACCGAGTACGAGCTGCGGGGGCGCTCGTCGCTGGACGTGCGGGAGGTGCTGCGGGAGACGATGTTCGCGGCGACCGTCACCGGGTCGCCCGTGCAGAACGCGTGCCGGGTGATCGAGCGGTACGAGCCGGGTGGGCGCGGCTATTACGCGGGGGCGCTGGCCCTTATCGGGCGGGACGGCGGGGGTGCCCAGACCCTCGACTCGCCGATCCTCATCCGGACCGCCGACATCTCCGGCGGGGGCGCGCTGCGGGTGGCGGTGGGGGCGACGCTGGTGCGTCACTCCGACCCTCGGGGTGAGGTCGCCGAGACGCATGCCAAGGCGGCCGGGGTGCTCACGGCGCTGGGGGTGCGCGAGGCGCCCGTACGGGCTGGGGCTGGCTCCCGGTCCCGGCTCGCGGACGACGCGCGGGTGCGGGCGGCGCTGGACGCGCGGCGGGCCGACCTGGCGCCGTTCTGGCTGCGGATGCAGGCGGCGGAGGGGCTGCTGTCCGGGCATGCGCTGGTGATCGACGCCGAGGACACGTTTACGTCGATGCTGGCGCATCTGCTGCGGACGGCGGGGCTGACGGTGACCGTGGTTCGCTACGACGCGCCGGGCGTGCGGGAGGCCGCGCTTGCGCACGACGGGCCGATCGTGCTCGGCCCCGGGCCGGGGGATCCGGGGGATGCCGATGATGTCAAGATGCGGTTCCTGCGGGGGCTGGTGGCGGAGTTGGTGGCCGGGCACCGGCACGGGCTGCTCGGGGTGTGCCTCGGGCACGAGCTGCTTGCGGCGGAGCTGGGGTTGGAGATCGCGCGGAAGGCGGTGCCGTTTCAGGGGGCGCAGGAGCGGATCGACTTCTTCGGGCGGGAGGAGACGGTGGGGTTCTACAACACGTTTACCGCGCGGTGCGATGAGGGGGTGGAGGCGGAGTTGGCTATGCACCGGGTGGAGTTGTGCCGCGACGAGTCGACCGGGGACGTCCACGCCCTGCGCGGGCCGGGCTTCGCGGGCGTCCAGTTCCACCCCGAGTCCGTCCTGTCCCTGAACGGGGCGAGGCTGGTAGCCGACCTCCTGGCCGCAGTCCGCGTGTAATCCCCCACCCCGCCCCTCCCCGAAACCGGGACCAGCCCCGGCCCCCGCTCCTCAAACGCCGGAGGGGCTGGGGGTGGGGCATCACCGCCCCGGACCCGGGTGGGGGCTCCGCCCCCACACCCCCGCTCCTCAAACGCCGGAGGGGCTGGAATGTGGACCCGGTTGTGGGCAATCGTTCCGCGGGGCGGAACGGGTGGGCACAACCCGGCCACCGGGCCGCACCCGGCTACGAAACCCCAGGCCCCGGCCCCCGGCCCCCGGCCCCGCTCCCACAGCGACCGGGGGCCGGGGGCCGGGGCGGAGCCCCGGTTCGGGAAGGGGCGGGGTGGGGAACAAACCGCGCACGCGTCACCCGGCGCGGTGGGGGCGCGGGTTCAAGCCCGGACCCACGCACGGGGCCCGGGGAGGGCTTAGCCGAAGAAGACCTCCGCTTCCGCGTACAGCGACGGGTCCACCGTCTTGAGGCGGGCCGTCGCCTCGGCCAGCGGGACGCGGACGATGTCCGTGCCCCGCAGGGCCACCATCTGGCCGAAGTCCTCGTCACGGACCGCGTCGATCGCGTGCAGACCGAAGCGGGTCGCGAGCCACCGGTCGAAGGCGCTCGGGGTGCCACCCCGCTGGACGTGGCCCAGCACAGTGGTCCGGGCCTCCTTGCCCGTACGGCTCTCGATCTCCTTGGCCAGCCACTCCCCGATACCGGAGAGCCGGACGTGACCGAAGGAGTCCAAGGACTCGTCCTTCAGGACCGCATCGCGGTCCTTCGGCATCGCCCCCTCCGCCACCACCACAATCGGCGCGTAGCGAATCTTGAAGCGGGATTCGACCCACCCGCAGATGCGGTCGACGTCGAAGCGCTGCTCGGGGATGAGGATGACGTTGGCACCCCCGGCGAGCCCCGCGTGGAGGGCGATCCAGCCCGCGTGGCGGCCCATCACCTCGACCACCAGGACCCGCATATGGGATTCGGCGGTGGTGTGGAGGCGATCGATCGCCTCCGTCGCGATGTTGACGGCCGTGTCGAAGCCGAAGGTGTAGTCCGTGGCGGAGAGGTCGTTGTCGATGGTCTTCGGGACGCCGACGCACGCGATGCCGTAGTCGCCGGAGAGCCGGGCGGCGACCCCGAGGGTGTCCTCGCCGCCGATCGCGATGAGCGCGTCGACCTCCTGCTTGGCCAGGGTCTCCTTGACCCGGCGGACGCCGTCCTCGCTGTTGAACGGGTTGGTGCGGGACGATCCGAGGATGGTGCCCCCGCGCGGCAGGATGCCGCGTACCGCGCGGATGTCGAGGGGAACGGTGTCGTTCTGGAGGGGACCGCGCCAGCCGTCCCGGAAGCCGACGAAGTCGTAGCCGTATTCCTGCACGCCCTTACGGACGACGGCGCGGATGACCGCGTTGAGCCCGGGGCAGTCGCCGCCGCCGGTGAGCACTCCGACCCGCATCCTTTTCATCCCTTCTGCCGCTGAAATCCCGGAAATCCCGAGATGGGGCCCGGTACGGGGCCACGCTAACGGTGATCCAGGTCACAGAGGATGGGGCAGATGGTGATTCCTGTGGATAACAAGGGAGTTGAGGGAGAAGTTCACCCGTTCGAGCGGCGGGCCGCCACAGGGCTCAGGCGTCGTCCAGCCCGGCCTCGATGGCGTACCGCACCAGCTCCACCCGGTTGTGCAGCTGGAGCTTGCCCAGCGTGTTCTGCACATGGTTCTGCACGGTGCGGTGGGAGATCACCAGGCGCTCGGCGATCTGCTTGTACGAGAGCCCCTTGGCCACCAGCCGCAGCACCTCCGTCTCCCGCTCGGTGAGCTGCGGGACGACCGGCTGGTCGGCGGTGGCGGGGGCGGGCTCGCTGGCCAGCCGCCGGTACTCGCCGAGCACCAGACCGGCGAGGCCCGGGGTGAACACGGCATCGCCCACGGCGGTACGGCGCACCGCGTCGATCAGCTCTTCCGTACTGGCCGACTTCACCAGATACCCCGTGGCGCCGGACTTGACCGCCTCCAGGACGTCCGCGTGCTCGCCGCTCGCGGAGAGCACCAGCACCCGCAGCTTGGGGTGGGCGGCGACGACCTCCTTGCAGACCTCGACGCCCGGCAGCCCGGGCAGGTTGAGGTCGAGCACCAGGACATCGGGCTCGGCGGCCTTGGCCCGGCGGACCGCCTGCGGCCCGTCCCCGGCGGTGGCGACCACGTCGAACCCGGCCTCGGACAGGTCGCGGGCGACGGCGTCGCGCCACATCGGGTGGTCGTCCACCACCATCACCGTCACCGTCGGTTCGGCTTCCCGGTCGTCGTCGGTCATCGTGCGCTCGTTCCCTTCGTCGTCACCGCAGGCTTCGGAACTGTCAGCTCCACTTCGGTGCCCTGCCCCGGCGCCGAGATCCACTCGGCGGTGCCGCCGAGGTCCCGCAGCCGCCCCCGGATCGACAGGGCGACGCCGAGCCGCCCTTCCCGCTCGGCGTCGGCGAGCCTGCCCTCCGGGATGCCGGGGCCGTCGTCCCGGACGGTGACCATCACCGCGCTCGGCTCGTCCTCCAGCAGGATCCAGGCCCGCGCGCGGTCCCCCGCGTGCACCCGCACATTGTCCAGCGCGGCACCGACAGCGGCCGCCAACTCCCCCGCAGCGGCCGCCGTGAGGAGCACCGGGGCGCCCGGTTCGGAGAAGGTGACCTGGGATCCGGCGTGCGGGGCGAGCAGCGCCCGTACGTCGCACGGCTCATCGGCGTCCTCGGGCAGGGCGTCCAGGGGAGCGCACGGCGGTACCGGGGTCGTGGCATCCGTACGGTCACGGTCGTCAGCGGCGTCACCCGTACGGTCGCCACTCGTACGGTCATCCGCCGCACCGCGCGGCGGGGTGACCAGACCGGTGGCCACCAGCGACCGCAGCGCGATCTCCTGCTCCCCCGCCATCCGGCCCAGTTCGGCCGCCTCGCCGCCGATCGCCGCGCCCCGCCGCTGCACCATGGCCAGCACCTGGAGCACGCTGTCGTGGATGTCCCGGGCCAGCCGCTCCCGTTCGCGGGTCGCCGCCTCGATGCGCAGCGCGCGCTCCAGGGTGCGTTCACTGGCGCGGGCGACCTCCACGACGTACCCGATGGCCACGCTCGCCACCCACACCAGCATCAGCATGTGCACGGTGTCCTGCGCGAACCCGCCGCGTTCGATGATGTTGGCCGCGCAGACGACGGTCGACGCCCACGCGGCCCACCGCCAGCCGCCCTTGATGGCGAAGCCGAGGACCGCGCCCGCCGTCCATATGGAGGGCAGCGTGGGCGTGCCCTCGACGATGCGGTCGTGGGTGTCGACGAGCGGGGTGAGCAGGATGCCGGTGATCGCGACACCGAGGTCGCCGATCAGGAAGCGCCGGGTGCAGCGCTCGGCCGAGGAGACCATGCGGAAGGTCAGCGCCGTCCACAGGGTGAGCACCGCCATATAGGCGGCGGCGCCCAGCGGATGGTCGTAGTCGTGGAAGGAGTAGACGAAGAGGCAGAGCGCGTAGACCAGGGTGAGCACCCGGTAGGCCGTCAGCGCCTGCCACAGCGGCTGCTCCACGGACATGCGTACGACACGCTCGCGCTTGGGCTGCAGCGCCAACTTCCCCCCACCCCCGGGTCCGGCGCGACCTACGCCCCGGTCTTGTCCCTGTCCTTGCTGTTGCTGTCGTCGCTCTTGTCGTCCGCGCCCTCGTCCACGGCCTTCTCGGCCTTG
Source organism: Streptomyces sp. NPDC001700 (assembly GCF_053596435.1). Classification (NCBI taxonomy): domain Bacteria; kingdom Bacillati; phylum Actinomycetota; class Actinomycetes; order Kitasatosporales; family Streptomycetaceae; genus Streptomyces; species Streptomyces sp. NPDC001700. The sequence continues at coordinate 392,351 of NZ_JBSFGE010000001.1, read as the reverse complement.
TCCGCCTTCTCGGCCTTCTTACGGGCCGCCTCCGCGTCCGCGATCTGCCGCTTGGCGGCGGTCGCGTAGACGTCGACGTACTCCTGGCCGGACAGCTTCATGATCTCGTACATGACCTCGTCGGTCACCGAGCGCAGGATGAAGCGGTCGCCGTCCATGCCGTGGTAGCGGCTGAAGTCCAGCGGTTTCCCGATCTTGATGCCCGGGCGCATCAGCTTGGGCATCACCTTGCCGGGAGGCTGGATCTTCTCGGTGTCGATCATCGCGACCGGGATCACCGGCGCGCCCGTCGCCAGCGCGACCCGGGCGAGGCCGCCGGGCTTGCCCCGGTAGAGCCGACCGTCCGGCGAGCGCGTGCCCTCCGGGTAGATGCCGAACAGCTCACCGCGCTTGATGACCTCGATCCCGGCCTTGATCGCGGCCTCGCCCGCCCCCCTGCTGCCCGAGCGGTCCACGGGAAGCTGGCCGACGCCCTTGAAGAACGCCGCCGTCAGCCTGCCCTTGATCCCCGGAGTGGTGAAGTACTCCTGCTTGGCGATGAAGGTGACCTTCCGGTCGAGCATCGCGGGCAGGAAGAAGGAGTCGGAGAAGGAGAGGTGGTTGCTCGCGAGGATGGCCGGACCCTCGGAGGGGACGTTTTCCAATCCCTCCACCCAGGGCCGGAAGGCAAGCTTCAACGTGCCACCCACCGACAGCTTCATTGCACCGTAGAACAACCGAGAACCTCCTGTATCCGACGAGGAGACCTTAACCTGCCTACCCCCGGTGCGGCGCGCCGCGTACGCTGAGGTCCCGTTGACCGCTTCACCACCGAACGGAGATCCGTGGTGCCGCTCCTCCCCGGAGCCGAGCCGTTCCGCCACGACGGCGGAGAGATCGGCGTCCTCGTCTGTCACGGCTTCACCGGTTCCCCGCAGTCGGTGCGCCCCTGGGCCGAGCACCTCGCCCGGCGCGGGCTGACCGTCTCGCTTCCGCTCCTCCCCGGCCATGGGACCCGCTGGCAGGATCTCGCCGTCACCGGGTGGCAGGACTGGTACGCCGAGGTCGACCGGGAGCTGCGGGCGCTGCGCGAGCGGTGCGCCCGGGTCTTCGTCTGCGGGCTGTCGATGGGCGGCGCCCTCGCGCTGCGGCTGGCCGCCCAGCACGGCGGGGCGATCAGTGGCGTCGCCGTGGTGAATCCGGCCAACCGGATCCACGATCCGCTGGCCGTGGCCCTTCCGGTGCTGCGTCATCTGGTGCCCTCCGTCAAGGGAATCGCGAGCGACATCGCCAAGCCGGGTTCCCAGGAATGGGGCTATGACCGGATGCCGCTGCACGCGGTTCACTCGATGCGCCGCTTCTACCGGGTGGTCGACGCCGAACTGCCGCAGGTGACCCAGCCGCTGCTGGTGATGCACAGCCCGCAGGACCATGTGGTGCCGTCGGCCGACTCCGAGCGCATCCTGAGCCAGGTCTCCTCCCGGGACGTCACAGAACACCTGCTGGAGCGCAGCTACCACGTGGCGACGCTGGACTACGACGCCGAGTTCATCTTCGAGGAGACGGACACGTTCATCACCCGGCTGACCGCGGGTATGGGAGAGGACAACGGGACCGGACCCGGTGACGTCAGCGGGAAGGAGGGGGCGGCGGCCAGTGGCTGAGCGCGATTCGAACGAGAATGAGGCGGGGGCGCGCCGGGACGACGACGCCGCCTTCGCGGCGATCGTCGCCGCGTACGGGGAGGAGCCGCCGGACCCGCCGGAGGCGGAGCGGTGGCCCGCGGCCAAGGACCTGACGGAGAAGTGGGGCCGCGAGGACTCCCGGCGTGAGGACTCCCAGCGTGACGACTCCCGGCCTGAGGACTCCCGCCGCGACGACCCGCTGAACGAGCTGGACGACGAACTGAGCGGCAGACCGGGCGAACGCTTCGAGGACGACTTCGACCCCGACGTCGAGGACGACCGTCCGGGCGGGGCGGCGCCGGACACCCTCACCAAGGCCGACGAGGGCGATAAGACGGGCAAGGGCGACAAGCCCGTCGGGAGCTTCATCGTGTACGCGCCGGGCGTGGGCCCGCGCGACTGGGACTCCGAGGAGCCCTCCGAGGGCGACTTCGACGAGACCGACGAGGGCCACTTCGTCCCGCCCGAGCCGCCGCCGCTCCCCGAGTCCGACACCACGTCCCGGTTCGCCTGGCTGGGCGTGCTGGGCGGGCCGCTGCTGCTGCTCGGCGTGGTGCTGTTCCGGGTGGACCTGACCTGGTGGATCACGACGCTGGGCGTCGGCGGGTTCCTCGGCGGCTTCGTCACGCTGGTGATGCGGATGAAGGACAGCGACGACGAGGGCGAGGACGACGACCCGGGGCGCGGCGCCGTCGTCTGACCCCCGGCGGGATTACGAGGCCGCGCGCGGCAGCCGGAGCGCGGCCAGGAGCGGAAGGTGGTCCGTGGCCGCCCTCAGGTCCGCGTCGGCGACGCCGGGCAGCCCGGACGGCACCCCACAGCCGATGATCTCGATGCCGTCGGACGCGAACAGCGCGTCGATGCGGCGGCGCGGATCGCCCGGGTCGAAGGTGGCCTCGCTCCCCCACGGCTCGGTGGCCCAGCCGTCCCGCAGCGTTCCGGCGATACGGCGGAAGGCGCGGCCGTCCGGCTGCTCGTTGATGTCCCCGGCGGCGACGGCGTACGGCGCGCCGAGCGCGGCGATCCGGTCCAGCAGCATCCCCGCCTGGTCGTAGCGCTCGGCCGCGGACAGGCTCAGATGGCAGCTGACGACGCCCAGCCTTATGCCGTCGTCGCCCCGGTGGCCGCCGCCTAAGCGCAGCACGGCGGTGGCGAAGCCCCGCCGGTGCAGGCCGGGTACGCGGGGCAGCAGGACGTCCTCGGAGCGCTCCACATGGGCGCGCAGCGAGGTGAGGATCATGGGGCCGGTGGCGGTGGCGCCGCCCGTCGCGTAGACGAGGCCGGTCTCGCGGGCCAGCCAGGCGGCGGCCTTGCGCCAGCGGAAGAAGCGCGGCGCCTCCTGGACGCAGACCACATCGGGGGCGCAGGCCCGGATCACCCGGGCCAGCGCCTCGCGGTCGTCGCGCAGCGAGCGGATGTTGTAGCTGAGCACCCGCACCACGGCCGCGTCAGGGCCGGTGGTGGAGGCGGGCAGATCCGCGAGCACCACGCGCCTCCCCGAAAGTGTCTCGTCAGCCCTGGCGGGCGAGGTCTGCGGCGCCGACCAGCCCGGCCTTGCCGCCGAGCTGCGCGGCGAGCACCTGGGCGTGCGGCCGCCACTGGTTGCCGACCAGCCAGCGGCGGAACGACTTGCGGATCGGCTCCAGGACGAGATCGCCCTCGTCGGAGACCCCGCCGCCGACGATGAAAGCCGACGGGTCGAAGAGCGAGGCGAGGTCGGCGAGCCCGGCGCCCGCCCAGCGGGCCAGCTCGCGGAAGGAGTCGATGGCGACCGGGTCGCCCTGGCGGGCGGCGTCGCTGATGTGCTTGCCCTCGACGCCCTCGGGGGTGCCGTCGCCGAGGCCGAGCAGGATCTCGGCGTTCTCCGGGGTGGCGGCGGCGCGCTGCTGGGCGTAACGCACCAGGGCGCGGCCGGAGGCGTACTGCTCCCAGCAGCCCTGGCTGCCGCAGCCGCACAGCAGACCGTCGGGGACGACCCTTATGTGGCCGAACTCGGCCGCGACGCCGAAGCGGCCTCGGTGCAGCTTGCCGCCGATGATGATGCCGCCGCCGAGGCCGGTGCCGAGGGTGATGCACACGACGTCGTCATGGCCCGCGCCCGCGCCGAAGCGGTACTCGCCCCACGCGGCCGCGTTCGCGTCGTTCTCGACCACGACGGGGAGGCCCACGCGCTGCTCGACCTTGTCCTTCAGCGCCTCGTGCCGCCAGTTGATGTTGGGCGCGAAGAGCACGGTGGCGCGCTTGTCGTCCACGTAACCGGCCGCGCCGATACCGACGGCCTCGACGTCATGACCGGCGCTGACCTTGCGCACCGCGTCCGCGATGGCGTCGACGACTCCCTCGGGGGTCGGCGGGGTCGATACCTTGCTCGTTTCGAGAATCGAGCCCTCTTCGTCGACCACGCCAGCCGCGATCTTCGTGCCGCCGATGTCGACGCCGATGGTGAGTCCCATGAGTCCCTCAGTTATTTGGTCGAACCCCGCCACGGCTAACGGTACCGGAGGTAGCGCTCAATCGAGGTCGATGTGTTCACTACTCGAACTCTGACCTTCGTCCCCGCGCGGCGCCCCTCCGCTCTCGCCGCTCTGGGTCCAACGCTGCTCCTGGCCCGTCACGGCGGCCCGGTAGGCGGCGAGCAGCTCGCTTCCGGCGCCGACGAGATGCTCGAATACGTCGGGATTGCGCTCTATGACCGGTTCAACGGCCGCCTTCGCCCCTGCGATCAACTGTTGTACGGCGCCTTCGACGGCCGTACCGGCAGCCGTACCGGCGAGCGGTGTCTGCAGCCCGGCCAGCTTCTCGGCGACGGCGTCGGCCAGTTTGCGCAGCTCCTCGGCGGCGCTGCCCGGCTCCTCACCGCCGCCCTCCCGGGCCTTCCGCCGGGCCTTCTCGGCGGCCAGGTCCTCGGCGCAGGCCTGCTCCCAGGCGTCGGGGTCGATGTCGGTGACCGGTACGTCGGTGCCCTGGGCGTCGGCGGGGCGCTCGGTGGCATCGCTCATGGCGAACTCCTGCGGCGGGGAGGCTGGCTGCCCGGTCCGTTCGTTCAACCGGGCTTGCTCTCGACGTTACCGGAACGAGGGGCCCGGGTCAGATGCCCCGGAAGCGGTCAGGGGCGCTTCGGCCACAGGTCGGGGTCCGGGGTGAAGCGGACCTGCAGCTGGCCGTCGCGCAGCCCGGCGCCGGAGACCGTGCAGCGGCGCAGCGCGGACGGCAGCGGCAGCACGCGGTGGAACGGCCCGACCGTGACGATCAGTTCGTCGCCGCGCCGGACCAGGTTCAGCCCGTCCCGGGAGGCGCCGGGCAGCGGCAGCCGCCACAGCAGCACGCCCTCGTCGCCCAGCCGGTCCTCGACGGTCCACGGGTCGGGCGCCGGGCGGTCCGGCCGCGGGTCGGGCGCCCCGACGGGACCGGCCAGCGCGGCCAGTCCGGCGGTGGGGCGGGGCGCGCCGCCCCCGCCGGAGACGACCACCCCGGAGACCACTCCGGAGACCACTCCGGAGACGTCACCAGCGGTGTCATCAGGGCCGCTGTCGGCGGGATCGGTGGCGTCGCCGAGGCCCTGCGGATCGCGGCCGAGATGCGGCAGCTCGCGGACCGGCGTGGCCGGTGCCCACTGCTCGTACAGCTCCTTCAGCGCGGCCTGCTGCTGCCCGGACAGCGCCCCGAGCCACGGGTCCGGGGTGCCGGTGGGCAGCAGCCGGTTGGCGACGACGGACTCCACCCGGCAGCCGTGCAGCGCGAGCCCGGCGCGGGCGGTGCGCAGCGCGCGGTCGGCGAGCGGTCCGGGGTCCACCACCAGCCGTACGGTCGTGGCCTCCGACTCCAGGACGCCCTGGACGGCGGCCAGCTCGCGCTCCCAGCGCTCGGCCGTCTCGTACAGCTTCTGCGCGGGCATCGGCATCCCGGCCAGCTGCGCCAGCATCGGCCGCAGCGCGCGGGCCGCCTGCCGCTCGGCGGGCAGCAGCCGCCGCAGATAGCGGCGCAGCTGTTCGGGCAGGGCGAGCAGGGCGACGGTCTCCGGCGCGGGCGGCAGGTCGACCACCAGGACGTCCCAGCCGGTGCCGGGCGGGGCGGTCTGCGCGGCGCGCAGCGCGCGCAGCAGCGCGACCGCCTCCACGCCGGGCAGCACGGACATCTCCTCGCCGTCCAGCGGGGCCGAGCCCAGCATGTCCAGCACGCTCCGGCCACGGTCCTGGAGGGCGGTCAGTTCGTCGCGGAACCATTCGTCGGTGACGACCCGGGCGGCCCACAGCCCGGGGGTCAGCGCGACGGGTACGGACCACGGCAGCCGGTCGGCGCTGCGGCCGGGTGCGCCGCGCAGCGGGCCGATGCCGAGCAGCGCCTCGGGCGTGCCGTCCCGGTCCGCGGTGAGCAGCAGGGTGCGCTGTCCCTCGCGGGCGGCGGCGAGGGCGGTCGCGGCGGCCACGGTGGTGCGGCCCGCGCCGCCCGTACCGGTGACGAGGACCGTACGCATGAAAGGAGCCTCCGGCGGGGTGGTACGTGGGTGTGCGGTGCGGCTCCCAGTGGCCGCCCCCGGCGGAGCGTACCCCGCGCCCGGCCCGCTTCCCGCCTGCCGGTGGCCGCGCGCCGGATGGAGGTCAGGCCGCCTCGACGCGCTTCTTCAGGCCCGCGAGCGCCCGGTCGATGATGACCTTCTCGGCCTTGCGCTTGATCATGCCGAGCATGGGGATCTTGACGTCCACGGTGAGCTGGTACGTCACCTCGGTGCTCGTGCCGCCGTCCAGCGGGGCCAGCCGGTAGGAGCCGTCGAGGGTGCGCAGCATCTGCGACTTGAGCAGGGACCAGCTGACCTCGTCGGCGGTCCAGGTGTACTGGAGCGTGTAGTCGTCCTTGATGGCCCCGGCGTCGAGCACCATCCGCACCTGCTGGCCGCGCCCCTGATCGTCCTTGGTGAGGATCTCGGCCTCCTTCACCTCACCGGACCACTCCGGGTAACGGTCGAAGTCGGCGATCACCTCCATCACGTCGGCCGGTGCCGCCTCGATCGTGATGCTCGAGCTGGTGTGTTCCGCCATCGCCGTGGCTCCTCCGTACCGGTCCGCCGCATGGGATGTCTGCCGGTGAAGGCTATCGCGGGTGGGTCACCACTCCAGGGTCCAGGGGGTACCGGTGGAGGCGAAGTGTCCGACGTTGACACATTCGGTGGCGCCGATCCGCATGCGGCGGGCGAGCGGCTGGTGGACATGGCCGAAGAACGAATAGCGGGGGCGGATGGTGTGGATCGCCTCCAACAGCGCCTTGCTGCCGCGTTCGAAGCGGCGGGCGACGGTGTCGTAGCAGAGGTCCGGCACCTCGGGCGGGATGTGGGTGCACAGCACGTCCACATCGCCCCGGCCGCCGAGCGCGGCGATCTTCTCGGCGTACGTCTCGTCGTCGATCTCGTACGGGGTGCGCATCGCCGTGCGCAAGCCGCCGCCGACGAAGCCGAAGACGAGACCGCCTATCTCGACCCGTTCGCCGTCGAGGATCGTGGTGCCGGGTTCGGCGTATTCCGGCCAGAGTCGCGGTATGTCGACATTGCCGTAGGTGGCGTACGTCGGGGCGGGAAAGGCCGCGAACAGCTCGGCGTACTGCCTGCGGACGGCGGCCTCGATGGCCGCGTTGCGGTCGAGTCCCTCCCACAGCCGGTTGCCCAGCTCGCGGGCCTCCTCGAAGCGGCGGGCGGTGCGGAGTTCGACCAGGCGGTCGGCGTTCTCGGTGCCGAAGAGGTCGGGGAAGATGCCGCGGGAGTGGTCGGCGTAGTCGAGGAAGAGGACGAGGTCACCGAGGCAGATCAGGGCGTCGGCCCCGTCGCCCGCCTTCCCAAGGTCCTGACTGTTCCCGTGCACGTCACTCACCACGTGGACTCGCATGCGTGTCACCCTAAGACCTGTGACCATCCGTCCGTAAGGTGTTCTGTTCCTAGTGACCCGCGTCCACCTGCGGTTCCTTCCGGGCTCCGGTGGCTGTCGACTAGTCTGCGGGCAGGACGAGGGCGGTGTGTGACGCATAAAACATCTGTACGGAAACCCCTATCCCGAAGCCATACCGATGGGTAACGTCCGGGCAGTCCAGCACCTCCCATTGCCCTGCAGCGGCGCCGGCGCCCATGAGGAGCAGCAGTCTTGCGCGAGTTCAGCCTTCCGGCCCTGTACGAGGTTCCGGCCGACGGCAATCTGACGGACCTCATCCAACGCAACGCGGCGCAGCACCCGGATGTGGCGGTGGTCGGCCGCAAGGTCGGCGACCGGTGGGAGGACGTCACCGCGGCGGACTTCCTGGCCGAGGTACGCACCGCCGCCAAGGGCCTGATCGCGGCCGGGGTATCGCCGGGCGACCGGGTCGGTCTGATGTCGCGCACCCGCTACGAGTGGACGCTGCTGGACTTCGCCATCTGGAGCGCGGGCGCCATCACCGTGCCGGTGTACGAGACGAGTTCACCGGAGCAGGTGCGGTGGATCCTCAGCGACTCGGGCGCGGTCGCGGTCGTCGTCGAGACCGGGGTGCACGAGGCGGCCGTGGAGTCCGTGCGGGACACCCTGCCGGACCTCAAGCACGTCTGGCAGGTCGAGGACGACGCGATCGGGACGCTGCGGGAGCTGGGTTCGGACGTCAAGGACGAGACGGTGGACGAGCGTTCCTCGCTCGCGGGCGCGGACTCCCCCGCCACCATCGTCTACACCTCGGGCACCACCGGCCGCCCCAAGGGCTGTGTCCTCTCGCACCGCAGCTTCTTCGCCGAGTGCGGGAACGCGGTGGCCCGGCTGAAACCCATCTTCGCCACCGGTGACTCCTCCGTGCTGCTCTTCCTCCCGGAGGCGCACGTCTTCGGGCGGTTGGTGGAGATTTGCGCGGTCCTGGCACCGATCAAACTCGGCCATGTTTCGGACATCAAGACGCTCACCGATGAACTCGCCGCGTTCCAGCCGACCTTGGTGCTGGGCGTGCCGCGGGTCTTCGAGAAGGTCTACAACTCGGCGCGGGCCAAGGCCCAGGCCGAGGGCAAGGGAAAGATCTTCGACAAGGCCGCCGACGCCGCCATCGCCTACAGCAAGGCCCTGGACACCGAGTCCGGGCCGTCCTTCGGACTCCGGCTCAAGCACCGGGTCTTCGACCGGCTGGTCTTCGGCAAGCTGCGCGCCGCCCTCGGCGGCCGCGCCACCCACGCCATCTCCGGCGGCGCGCCGCTGGGTGAGCGGCTGGGCCACTTCTACCGGGGCATCGGCTTCACGGTGCTGGAGGGCTACGGGCTGACCGAGTCCTGCGCGGCCACCACCTTCAACCCGTGGGACCGGCAGAAGATCGGCTCGGTCGGCCAGCCGATGCCGGGCACGGTGGTCCGTATCGCCGACGACGGCGAGGTGCTGCTGCACGGGGATCATCTGTTCACGGAGTACTGGAACAACGAGGCGGCGACGGCCGAGGCGCTGTCGGATGGCTGGTTCCATACCGGTGACGTCGGCGCCCTCGACGAGGACGGCTACCTCACCATCACCGGCCGCAAGAAGGAGATCATCATCACCGCGGGCGGCAAGAACGTCGCCCCCGCGGTGATCGAGGACCGCATCCGGGCACACGCGCTGGTCGCCGAGTGCATGGTCGTCGGCGACGGCCGCCCGTTCGTGGGCGCGCTGATCACCCTGGACGAGGAGTTCCTGCCCCGCTGGGCCGCCGAACACGGCAAGCCGGAGGGCGCGACGGCGGCCGACCTGTGCGAGGACGCCGAGCTGCTGGCCGAGCTCCAGACGGCGGTGGACGACGGGAACGCGGCGGTCTCGAAGGCGGAGTCGGTGCGGAAGTTCCGCGTGCTGACGCAGCAGTTCACCGAGGACTCGGGGCATGTGACGCCGTCGCTGAAGCTGAAGCGGAATGTGGTGGCGAAGGATTTCGCGACGGAGATCGAGGCGCTGTACGGGGGCTGAGCCGGGCGCTTGGGGCCCGGGGCTTTTCTTGAGCCCCGGGCTCTTATTCGTTCAGAGCAGCGAACGCAGCCGGTCGGCCAGCAGGTCCCAGCGCCAGCGCTCCTCTACCCAGGCGCGGCCGCGCTCGCCCATCCGGCGGCGCAGCGCCTCGTCCTCCAGCAGGGCCACGATCCGCTCCGCGCTCTGCTCCGCGGAGCCGCCCGGCACCACCCACCCGGTCTCGCCCTCCAGCACCGCGTCCGGTGCGCCGCCGGAGTCCCCGGCGACCACCGGAAGGCCGGTCGCGGACGCCTCCAGGTAGACGATGCCCAGGCCCTCGACGTCCAGCCCGCGCCGCCGCGTACGGCACGGCATGGCGAACACGTCGCCCGCGCCGTAGTGGGCGGGCAGTTCCGCCCAGGGCACCGGGCCGGTGAAGCGTACGGATTCGGCCACGCCCGTCGACTCGGCGAGGCGCCGCAGGTCCTTCTCGTACGGGCCGCCGCCGACGATCAGCAGCGCCGCGCTCGGAACCCGCTTCAGGATCAGCGGCATCGCCTCGATCAGCGTGTCCTGCCCCTTGCGCGGCACCAGCCGCGACACGCACACCACGACGGGCCGCTCCGCGAGCCCCAGCCTTGCCCGGATCTCGTCCCCGCCGGAGCCGGGGTGGAACGTCTTCTCGTCCACCCCCGGCGGCAGTTGCACCATGCGGGCGGCGGCCTCGGGGGTGAGCGCGTCGGCGATGCGGGAGCGGGTGTACTCGCCGAGGTAGGTGATCGTATCCGTACCCTCGCCGATGCGGCGCAGCAGCGCGCGGGAGGCGGGGAGCTGGGCCCAGGCGGCCTCGTGCCCGTGCGTGGTCGCCACCGCCCGCCTGGCCCCTGCCGCGCGCAGCGCGGGCGCCATCAGCCCGAGCGGCGCGGCGGCGCCGAACCACACCGAGCCGCAGCCGTGCTCGCGCAGCAGCTCGGTGGCGCGGCGGGTGACGCGGGGCGTGGGCAGCAGCATCGTCGTACGGTCCCGGATGACGGGGTACGGCTGCTCGGCGTCGAAGCGGGCAGTGGCCTCTTTGCCCTCTTCTCCGTGGGTCCAGGTGGAGGCGTAGACGACGATCCGCTCCGGGTCCAGGCGGAGGGCGATGTTGTGCAGGAACGCCTGGATGCCGCCGGGGCGGGGCGGGAAGTCGTTGGTCACGAGCAGGGTCTTGTCCATCGGGCCCGACAGTACCGGGTGGGTGCGGCCGCGCCGCCAAGTCCCCCACCCCGCCCCTTCCCGAAACCAGGGCTCCGCCCCGGCCCCCGCTCCTCAATCGCCGGAGAGGCTGGAGCGTTGTGGGCAATCGTTCCGCCGGGGCGGAACGGGTGGGCACAACGCGGCCACCGGGCCGCACCCGGCGACGAAATCCCAGGGCCCACCCGGCGGAGCCGCACACAGCCCCGGCGGGGCTAGCTCAGGGCTGTGGCTACGTACTTGCGCCACTGCGCCGTGAACTCCGGCAGGCTGACGTCCAGCACATCGCGCAGCCCCGCCTCCACCGCCCCCTCCCGCCGCGGAGCGGCGCCCACCGCGCGGTAGAGGGCGACGAGCTTCCCCGCCCCCCACCGATCGGCGATCATCCGGCAAGCCAGCCACCCCTGCTCGTACGCCTCGGAGAGACGATCCGGGCGGCTGCCGAAGCGGAAGGCATCGTCGGACGGGAGGGCCTTCGGGAGGCGGCCGCTCGCGACGGACTCGGAGAGTTCGGGGGCGACTTGGCGCGGGGTGCGCCCAGGGGTGCGGTAGCCGGTCCAGTCGGCGAAGCCCTCGGAGAGCCACAGCGGGGTGGCCGCGGTGGTGGCGGCGCGGGTGGCGACATGGGCCGTCTCGTGGGTGATCACGACCTGACGGCCGAAGTCCCCCAGCGCCCGGTACGCGTCGGGGTTGACGATCACCCGGTCGGCGGGCGAGGAGTCGCTCGCCCCGCCCACCTCACCGGTGGTGACGGCCGCGATGCCCCGGTAGCCGCCCGCGGAGGCCCCCAGCAGGGCCGCCATCCGGTCCAGCGAGGCGGGCACCTCGACGACGACGCGCCCCGCCCAGGAGCCGGGCCAGACGCGGTCCAGGGCGGGCACGGCCCGGTCGGCGGTGGCGGCGACGCCGCGCAGCAGGCGGCGGTTCTGGCCGACGCCCAGGACGAGGCTGTGCTTGCCCCGGACGACGTCGACCCGGCCCTGGTCCCACAGCTGGTCGACGCCGCGCTTGCCGTCCACCCGGCCGTCGTCGGCGGCGACGAACCACCGCCCGCCGCGCTGCGCGAGCGTCAGATACTGGGGGGCGACGACGGGCGCGGTGTCGTATCCGGCGAGCCGGTAGCGGAGTTCGACCTGGGCGGCGAGGCGGCGGCCGGTGCCGTCGGCGGGCCGGAAGCCGCCGGTGTGCACCAGCCGGTACGTCCAGGAGCGCAGGGGGACGGCGGACAGCCGCCGGAACACCCGCCGCTGCTCGGCCCGGTAGCCGTCCGAGCCACGGTCGACGGTGGCGAGGAAGGCGCCCGCGTCGCGGCTGCGGACCGCCGCGGCGCGCTGGTCGAGCATGCGCTGCACGGCGCGCCCGTCACGCCCCGCGGGGTCGTCGGGCGGTACGGACGTACCGCACGCGGCGAGCGCGGCCAGCGGCAGCGCCCACACCACCGGCAGACAGAGTGCCGTCCGCCATCGCCCCGATCTCCACCGACCCGTCACGCCATAGATCGTACGAGCCGCCGCCGCGCTTCAGACGCGGGTGATGGAAAAGATCGGCATCATGCCGACGGGGTCGTAGCGGACCGCCGCCCCCGGGTAGGGCGCGTGGATGACCTGTCCGCCCCCGGCGTACATCGCGACGTGCCCGGCGTCGGAGCGATAGACGACCAGGTCGCCGGGGCGGGCCTGGGAGAGCAGTACGGACTGCCCGGTGTGCGCCTGGGCCTGGGAGGTGCGCGGGATCGCCACCCCGGCGCGGCGGTACGCCCACTGGGTCAGCCCGGAGCAGTCGAAGGCGGTGGGCCCGGCCTGCCCCCAGGCGTACGGCAGGCCGAGCGCGGCCCGCGCCGCGCCGAAGGCCGCCGCGGCGCGCGGCGAGGACGGGCCGGGACCGGTGGTTGCGTGCGGGCCACCGGAGGGCGCGCCGGGCATGCCGTGCGCCCCGTACCCGCGCCCATCTCCGGCGCGCGAGGCGCGTGCGTACGTCTCGTACTCCCCCGGCCGTAGCGCGCCCATCAGCCGTCGCGCGGTGGCCAGCTTGCGCTGGACCTCGCGCTTGTGGAGGGCGACGGCCCGGCAGCCGCGCTCCAGCTTCACCAGCTGCGCCGCGGCCTCGGTGCGCTGCTGCCGCAGGGTGCGCTGGGCGCGCGCCAGGACCCGTAGCTGACCGGCCTGGCGGCTGCTGATGCGGTCCAGCATGGCGGCCTGGTCGAGGTAGTGGGCCGGGTCGGAGGAGAGCAGGAGCGCGAGACCGGGGTCGAAGCCGCCGGTGCGGTACTGCCCGCCCGCGATCGCGCCGAGCGCCACCCGCATCCGGTTGACCCGCTCCTGGCCACGGGCCGCCCGGTCCTGGAGCCGGTCGACCTGGCGGCGCAGCCGGTGGGTGCGGGTGCTGGCCGCGTTGTAGCGCTCGGTGGCCCGCTCCGCCTGCTCGTAGAGCCGGTCGATCCGGTCGGCGGCGGTCCGGGCCGAGGAGTGGCCCACCGAGGTGGTGTCGTGGGGCTCGGCCCCGGCCGGGGCGGCCAGCGCGGCGCCGGTGGCGGCGGCCGCCGAGGCGGCGGTGAGGACGACGGTGGCCCGGACGGGCCCGGGTTTCGAGATGCGGCGAGAGGACGCCATGGGAGCCGCACTCCCTTCCGCGGAGTCGGTGAGGAACTGCGCGCAGACAGTAGCGGCGCGACCACCCCGGGTCCAAAGCCGATCGCGGGCACACAAACTGACGCCCCGCCGGAGACCGCAGGTCACCGACGGGGCGGGAGTCGTGGGGAGTTGTACCGATTCGCCCGAACGGACGTCAGATCCGCACGCCGAACTGGAACGGCATGTTGTCCATCGACTCGAAACGCACATTGGCGCCGGGCTTGGGCGCGTGCAGCACCTGTCCGTTGCCCGCGTACAGGCCTATGTGGTGCAGGTCGCTGTAGAACATCACCAGGTCGCCGGGCTTCAGCTCGCCACGACCGATCTGGGTACCGGCGTTGGCCTGGTCCTGGGAGATGCGCGGCAGCTGGACCCCGGCCTGCTGGTACGCCCAGCCGGTGAGGCCGGAGCAGTCGAAGGAGGACGGGCCGGTGGCGCCCCAGACGTACGGGGAGCCGATCTTGGTCTTGGCGGCGGCCAGCGCGGCGGCGGCACGCTGCGAGTCGGGCACGTCGGTGCCCAGGTCGGCCCGGCTGCTGGCGCGGTTGGCGCGCTCGCGCTCCTCCTCCGCCAGCTTGGCGCGCTCCTGCTCGGTGAGGGTGTTGAGCAGATTGCGGGCCTTGGTGAGCTTGCCCTGGATCTGCTTCTTCTTGTCGCCCAGGGCCTTCCGGGTGTCCGCCAGGTCCTGCAGCTTGGTGGACGCCTCTTCGCGCTGCTGCTTGAGCGTGCGCTGCTTGTCGGCGATCTTCCGCAGCGACTCGGCCTGCTTGCCGCTGACCTGGTCGAGGGTGGACGCCTTGTCGAGGTAGGTGTCCGGGTCGGAGGAGAGGATCAGCTGTACGGAGGGGTCGATACCGCCGGTGCGGTACTGGGCGGTGGCCATCGAGCCCAGGCCGTCGCGCAGCTTGTTCAGGTCCTCCTGACCGCGCGCCACGTTGTCCTGGAGGTCGCCGACCTGCTGCTCCAGCTTCTCCTGCTTCTCCTTGGCGCCGTTGTACTTCTCGGTCGCCTGCTCCGCCTCTTCGTAGAGTTTGTCGACCTGCTCCTTGACGTCCTTCTTGTCCTGCTTCGGAGCGGCCTGGGCGGCCTGGGACGTGAGCGCGACGGCGGCTGCGGCGGTCGCCGTGAGTACGGTTACCCGAGTGCGGCTCGGCTGCTTGGGTCGACGGTGGGACGCCACGAAGGCGATCTCCTTCTTCCTCCGGCCGCCTACCGGGGGTGGAAAAGCGACCCCGGCTCCACGGATACGCCGCGGACTCGACGGTACCCCCGCTGTCACCCCGGATGGGTGATCTACCGCGCGAAGGTTCGAGCCGACATTAGTGACCCTGCCGTGATCCGTTCAAATCCCAACGACGAAAAAATTGGCCACAGGCGCATCTTTTACAAACATCGCACGGGCAGTGACGGTCATTTGACGCTGTGCTGATACTGAGCGACGGTCAGGTACGCGCAAGCCGCTTGAGCAACAAGGCGGATGCCACGGGGCGCGCTCCGGCGCGCGCGACCCCGTCCGCGACCTCCCGGTCGGTCGACACGACGACCACCGGACGGCCCGGCGGCTCGGCCCGCACCAGCTGCCGGATCAGCTCGTCCGCCGTCACGCCGGGCTTGCTGAACAGGACCCGTACGCCGCGCGGCGGCGCCAGCAGCACCGGAGCCGCCAGCTCCGCGCCGTCGAAGACACACGTCATCTCCGCGCCGGTCTGCGCCGCGAGCACCGCGAGGCCGCCCAGCAGCCGCAGCCGCTGCTTCTCCAACGGCATCGTCGGATAGCCGGTCTTGGTGACGTTGTAGCCGTCCACGACCAGATGTGCCTGCGGCAGCTCCAGCAACTGGTCCAGCAGCGCCGGATCCGTCTCCGACAGCGCCCTGGTCGCTATGTCCTTCGGCGTCATCTTCCCCGGCTCGACCGCGTCCACCGTGTCCGCCGGGTGCATCGACGCGGGCGGCAGCGCCAGTTCGCGGCGCAGCCCCTGGGCCGCGTCCAGCACCGTGTCCAGCAGCAGCCGCAGCCGCATGTCCTCCACGCTGCGGCCCTCGCGCACCGCCCGCCGGCTGGCCTCCAGCGCCGACTCCGCCTCCGAGAGCCGGGCCCGCAGCCGTCGCGCCTCACCGTCGGCGGCCGCCTGCCGCGTCGCCGCCTCCGAGCGCACGGTCTCCAGCTCGCCCTCGGCCTTGCGCAGCGCCGCCGCCCCGCGCTTCACATCGCTCTGCGCGCTGCGCAGCTTGCGCTGCACCGCGTCCGTTTCCTTACGGGCCGCGTCCAGCTCGGCGCGGATCCGTTCCGTTTCCTTACGGGACGACGCGCGGGCGGCGGCCAGCTCCTCGCGCAGCCGGTGCAGCTCGCGCTCCGCCTCCTCACCGGCCCGCTCGGCCGAGGCCCGCTGGGCCTCCTCGCCCGCCGCCTCGACCAGCTTCACCCAGCCCACCGGGCGCAGCACGTACGCCACCGCCGCCACGTCCACCGGATCGGCGGCCGCTGGCGGCGAACCGCCCTCGATGGCCTCGGCCAGCTCGGCCTGGGTCTCGCGCAGCCGCTGCCCGATCCGCTGCCGGAAGACGGGGTCGCTCTCCACCGCGGCGGCCATCGCGTTCCCCGCGAACTTCGCGCGCCGATTCGGGGTGAACCGGGCGTACTGCCGCAGCTGGGGTGGCAGTTCGGTGACCGTCAGCCCACCGAACGCGTCGGCGACCAGCGCCACCACGCGCCGCCGCACCCCTTCCGGCAGGGGGCGGTCCAGCGCCTCGGCGACGCCCTCGGCGTCACCGGCCGTCCCGGGCCCGCCCGTCCGGTCCACGACCTTCTCCTCGCTCCGTCTCTCAGGCCTTCTCTCAGGCCTTCGCGTTCGTGCTCGGCCGGTCCACCAGCTCGATCTGGTCGACCGCGTTGCACCAGCGACAACGCACTGACTCAATGGTCTCACTGACCACATCGCGCTCCTCGACCCGAGCCTCCCCGGCCAGGTCCAGATGCACGAACTCCACCGCCTTCGTCGAGCGGGTCACATCGAAACGGGTGAGGTTGCCGCACAGCGTGCAGCGCCAGCGGGTCTCGGCTGTCGGCGTGGGAACGGCCATGGTGTCGCGTCCTCGCTTCTCGGCTCATCGGCGTCCTGTAACCCTACGGCCTGAGACCCGGGCGGTGTCGGGCCCGTACCCGCCCCTGGGCGGCGGCGAGGCGCTCTGTGCAGGTTGTGCCGGGTACGCGATGATCTGCCCATGATCGAGAAGTCGGCGGAGTCCGGCCGTCCCGTGATGACGTACGCCCTCATCATCAGCTGCTGCCTGATCTTCGTCCTCGGACCGGCCTCCGGGCTCGACCCCCGCTACGGCTCCGACGGGGACCTTCTCCAGGCCCAGACCGCGTACTTCGAGCGCTGGGGAGTCGTCCCCAGCGCCCTGTGGAGCGGCACCCCCGCCGAGCCGCTGACCCCGCTGACCGCGCTCTTCGTCCACGGCAACTGGCTGCATCTCCTCGGCAACATGCTGTTTCTCTACGTCTTCGGGGCGATGGCCGAGGAGCGCATGGGGCGTATCCACTTCGCGCTCTTCTACCTCGGCACCGGCTATCTCGCCCTCCTCGGCTACGCCGTCGCCCACGCCTCCTCGCCGCAGACGCTGGTCGGCGCCTCCGGTGCCATCTCCGGCGTCCTCGGCGCCTTCCTCTGGCTCTTTCCGCGCGCCCGGGTGACCAGCCTGTTCCCGTTCCTCTTCTTCCTCCCGCTGCGCTTTCCCGCCTGGGCCGTGCTGATCTTCTGGGTCACCCTCCAGTGGCTCGCCGCCCGCCAGGCCGACGCCCGTCCCGGGGTGGCCTACCTCGCCCACCTCGTGGGCTTCACCCTCGGATTTCTCTACGCGTGGGCCCGCTTCGGGCGGCCGGATAGAGTGGGCGGCGCAGCGAGGCCCAGCGAGGGAGAAAGCCAGCCGTGATCACTTCGATCGTGCTCATCAAGACCAGCGTGGACCGGATCCCCGAGATCGCCGAGAAGATCGCCGCGATCGAGGGCGTGAGCGAGGTCTACTCGGTCACCGGCGCGCACGATCTGATCGCGATGGTGCGGGTGGCCCAGCACGACGACCTCGCGGACATCATCCCGGGCCAGATCTCCAAGGTCCCCGGCGTGGCCTCCACCGAGACCCACATCGCCTTCCGCACGTACTCGCAGCACGACCTGGAAGCGGCGTTCGCCATCGGCCTGGACAGCTAGTTCCTTCTAGGAGACCGGCACGCAGCGGCCGTCCTCCGTGCGGTAGTCCCACCGCGCGCCGTCCCGGACCAGCTCCTTCACGGCCCGTACGAAGCGCTCCACATGCTCGTCCGGGGTGCCCGCGCCGAAGCTGACCCGGATCGCGTTCAGCGCGCGCTCGCCCGGGGCGGCCTCGGGCGCGCCGCACTCCCCCGGCTCGTCGGGCTCGCTGTCCAGCAGGGTCCGCAGCAGCGGGTGCGCGCAGAACAGCCCGTCCCGGACGCCGATCCCGTACTCGGCGGAGAGCGCCGCCGCGAAGTGCGAGCTGTTCCAGCCGTCCACCACGAACGACAGCACGCCCACGCGCGGCGCGTCGTCGCCGAACAGCGACAGCAGCCGCACCTCCGGCACCTCCGCCAGACCCTCCCGCACCTCCGCGATCAGCTGCCGCTCCCGCGCCACCAGGCCGTCGAACCCGGCCTCGGACAGCGCCTTGCAGGCCGAGGCGATCGCGTACACCCCGATCACGTTCGGCGAACCGGCCTCGTGGCGCGCCGCGGTGGTGTGCCACTCGACGTCCACCCCGCCGTCGTCCCGGCGCGCGACCTTACGGCTGGCGCCGCCGCCCGCCAGGTACGGGCTCGCCTCGCGCAGCCAGTCGGCCCGGCCCGCCAGGACGCCCGCCCCGAACGGCGCGTACAGCTTGTGCCCCGAGAACGCCACCCAGTCGACGTCCGCCTCCGCGATGTCCACCGGGTGGTGCGGGGCCAGCTGCGCGGCGTCCAGGACGATACGGGCACCGTGCGCGTGCGCCGCCTCGGCCAGCTCCCGTACGGGCCACAGCTCGCCCGTCACGTTCGACGCGCCCGTCACGCACACCAGCGCCGGGCCGCCGCCGTCCCGTCCGGCTAGGGCCTTCTCCAGCGTCTCCACGGCCTCCTGGGGCGAGCGCGGCGCGCTCAGGTAGGTCACCCGGGTGTCCTCCCGCCGCTCCCACGGCAGCAGCGAGGCGTGGTGCTCGGTCTCGAACACGAACACCTCGGTGCCGGTCGGCAGCGCGGCGGCCAGCAGGTTGAGCGAATCGGTGGTCGAGCGGGTGAAGACCACCTGGTCGTCCTCCCGGCACCCCAGGAACGCCGCGACCTCCTTGCGGCTGGTCTCGAAGAGGTCCGTCGACAGCTGCGAGAGGTAACCCGCCCCCCGGTGGACGCTCCCGTAGTACGGGGCGTAGGCGGCGACGTCGTCCCACACCCTGCGCAGGGCGGGCGCGCTGGCCGCGTAGTCGAGCGCGGCGTAGGTGACCTCGCCGCCGGTGACCAGCGGCACGGTGACATCGCTGCCGAGGACGGGGAGCAGGGCGGGGATCTCGACTGCAGAAGGGCATGCGGACATGGCGAATTCTCCCGATGGGTGTGCGAGCATGCGGAACTCGCTCAACGCGCGGGCGGGTGTGATGCACCGTGGCTCCGCGCGGAGCTGGGGGGAAAACGGGGCGCTGCGGCCCTAGCGCATTCGCTGCGTCACGGAAGAACTCCCTCGACCACCAGGACCCCTAGTGCGAGGGGTCCGCGCTTGCCGCACGCCTCGCTGCGTGCGGCCTGGTCATCACCCGGGGCACCCCGCCACGGACGGAGGGTTGCCGGACAGCGGGCCGGGGCCGAAGTCGCTGTCGCTCGTGACCTGGGGCGAGTATGCCATGCCGCCCCGCGAAGCCCCCCGCCCGTCCGCATGCTGGAAACCCCCACCCCGCCCCTTCCCGAAACCGAGGGCTCCGCCCCCGGACCCCCGCCGGGGCTCCGCCCCGGACCCCATTGCGGGGCTCCGCCCCTGCACCCCGCTCCTCAAACGCCGGAGAGGCTGGATTTGCCCGGCCGGGGCCGGGTTTACCTGGCCGGGGCCGGGTTTGCTCGTCGGGCTGGGGGACGGCCGGAGCCTTGGAAATGTTGTGGGCAATCGTTCCGCCGGGGGGCACCTCCCAGCGGTAGCTGGGGGAGGAACGGGTGGGCACAACCCGGCCACCGGCCCGCACCCGGGGTCCGGGGCGGAGTCCCGGTTTCGGGAAGGGGCGGGGTGGGGGCTAACCCCCCGGCGGGCGCTACGCGTTGCTCGCGCGGACCCAGCGTTCCAGCGCCTCGCGGGCCGCGCCCGAGTCGATCGACTCGGCGGCTCGGGTGACGGCCGTCGCGATACGGGACGTAAGGGGGGTATCGGCAGGCTCGGCGGACCAGTCCAGGGTCGCCAGGGCGGCGGCCGAGTTGAGGAGGACCGCGTCGCGGACGGGGCCCGTCTCGCCCGCGAGCAGGCGGCGGGCGACGTCCGCGTTGTGGGAGGCATCGGCACCCCGCAGGGACTCCACCGGAGACAGCTCGAAGCCGATGTCGCGCGGGTCAAAAGACTCCCGCCGGACCGTGCCGTCCCGGACCACCCACACCTGGGACGTCGCGGTCACGGTCAGCTCGTCCAGACCGTCGTCGCCCCGGAAGACCAGCGCCGACGAGCCCCGCTCGGCCAGCACCCCGGCCATGATCGGCGCCATCCGCGCGTCGGCGACGCCCGTCACCTGGCAGGCCACCCGGGCCGGATTCGTCAGCGGGCCGAGGAAGTTGAACGGGGTGGCGATACCCAGCTCGCGGCGGGCCGCCGCGACGTGCCGCAGCGACGGGTGGAACTTGACCGCGAAGCACATCGTGATGCCCGCTTCCTCGGCGATCTCGGCCACCCGCGCCGGGCTCAGGTCGAGGTTGACGCCGAGCTTCTCCAGGACGTCGGAGGCGCCGCTCGCGGAGGACGAGGCACGGTTGCCGTGCTTGACCACGCGCGCGCCCGCACCGGCGGCCACGAGGGCGGACATGGTCGAGATATTGACGGTCTTGGCGCGGTCGCCGCCCGTGCCGACGATGTCGACGGTCCGCCCGGGCACCTCGATCGTCTTGGCGTGCCCGTACATCGCGCGGACCAGACCGGACAGCTCGGCGACGGTCTCGCCCTTGGCCCGCAGCGCGACCGCGAACCCGGCGATCTGGGCGTCGGTGGCCTCGCCGCGCATGATGCGGTCCATGGCCCACGCGGTGTCGTCGGCGCTGAGGTCCTGGCCGCCGAGGAGGGAGGTGAGCACGTCCGGCCAGGTACGGGCCGCCGCGGTGCTGTCGCCTCCGGCTGGGGTCACAACGTCCATGGTCCGCTCCTGAGTGGCTGGATCCGCGCTCGATCAGACCCAGCCTATCCGCGCGGACACTGGTCATAAGCACAGACCAAGGCACAGACCAGGGCACAGACCAGGGCCCCGGTCCGGACGCGAGGTCCGGGCCGGGGCCCTGGTCTGTGGCGGACAGACGTCAGCAGACGTCAGCGGAGATCAGTGGTGGCCGTGGCCGCTGGTGATCTCCTTGTACTCCTCGGAGGTCGGCTTCGGGATGAAGGCGTCCTCGCCGTAGTACGACTTGGACAGCCTGGCCCGCAGCTTCTGCGACGCCGTGGACTTGCGGCGGACGCCGTTCTCGTCGACCTCGGGGCCCAGCTCGTAGGCCTTCGGCTGCTCGTGCTGGGTGAGCACGTGCATCTGCTCCTGCGTGAGCGGCTCGTGCACCTCGATGAACTCACCGTGCGGCAGGCGCTTGATGATGCCGGTCTCGCGACCGTGCAGCACCTTCTCCTTGTCGCGGCGCTGGAGGCCGAGGCAGATCCGCTTGGTGGCGATGAACGCGAGGACCGGCCCGGCGAAGAAGCCGATCCGCACGAACCAGGTGATCGAGTTGATCGACAGCTGGAAGTGGGTGGCCCACAGGTCGTTGCCGCCACCGATCAGCATCACGAAGTACGCGGTCAGCCAGGCGACACCGAAGGCCGTACGGGTCGGGGCGTTGCGCGGGCGGTCCAGGATGTGGTGCTCGCGCTTGTCGCCGGTGATCCAGCCCTCGATGAAGGGGTAGAAGCCGATCGCGAAGAGGACCAGCGGGAAGGCCACGATCGGGATGAACACGCCCAGGACGAGCGTGTGGCCCCACGCGGTGATCTCCCAGCCCGGCATGACACGGACCAGACCCTCGGCGAAGCCCATGTACCAGTCGGGCTGGGCGCCGGTGGAGACCTGGTCGGGCCGGTAGGGGCCGATGGTCCAGATCGGGTTGATCGTGGCGATCGCGGAGATGACCGCGATGACGCCGAAGACCAGGAAGAAGAAGCCGCCCGCCTTGGCCATGTAGACCGGCAGCAGGGGCATGCCGACGACGTTCTTGTTGGTCTTTCCGGCCCCGGGGTACTGCGTGTGCTTGTGGTAGAAGACCAGGATCAGGTGCGCCACCAGCAGGCCGAGCATGATGCCCGGCAGCAGCAGGACGTGGACCGGGTAGAGCCTCGGGATGAGGTCCATGCCCGGGAACTCGCCGCCGAACACGAACATCGAGATGTAGGTGCCGACGACCGGGATCGACAGGAACACGCCCTCGATGAACCGCAGACCGGTGCCGGAGAGCAGGTCGTCGGGGAGCGAGTAGCCGGTGAAGCCGGTCAGCATGCCGAGGAAGAACAGCAGGAAGCCGAACAGCCAGTTGACCTCACGCGGCTTGCGGAAGGCACCGGTGAAGAAGACGCGCATCATGTGCACGAACATCGCGCAGAGGAAGACCAGCGCGGCCCAGTGGTGGATCTGCCGGATCAGCAGACCGCCGCGCACCTCGAAGCTGATGTCGAGCGTCGAGGCGAAGGCCTCGGACATCCGGACGCCCTGCATCGGGACGTACGGGCCGTGGTACACGACCTCTTCCATGCTGGGGTGGAAGAACAGCGTCAGGTACACACCCGTGAGGATGATGATGATGAAGCTGTAGAGCGCGACCTCGCCCAGCATGAAGGACCAGTGGTCCGGGAAGATCTTGCGCATGTTGGCCCGGGCGAGGCTGTAGATGCCCAGCCGGCCGTCGGCCCAGTCGGCGACGCGCTCGCCCGCGGGCGCTTTGCCGCGCCGCGGCGTGCCCGTGTCTGTTGCAGTACTCATCCGCGCTCCCAGTAAGCAGGACCGACGGGCTCCGAGAAGTCGCCCATGGCTTCGAGGTACCCCTGGTCATTGGCCCTGATCCGCAGCTGGGGCAGTGCGTGACCGGCCGGACCGAAGATCACTCGGCCACCGTCGGAGAGGTCGAACGTCGACTGGTGGCAGGGGCACAGGACGTGGTGGGTCTGCTGCTCGTACAGGTTGATCGGGCAGCCGACGTGGGTGCAGATCTTCGAGAAGGCGACGATGCCCTCGTGCGACCAGTCCAGCTCGCGCTTGTCCTTGATGTTCTCCGGCTGGAGCCGGACCAGCATCAGGGCGGCCTTGGCGATCTCGGTCTGGAAGTCGTGGTCCTCCTCGGTCATGCCCTCGGGCATGGCGAAGGTCAGGGAGCCGACCGAGATGTCCTCGGGCCGCAGCGGCTGCATGGTGTTGTAGTTCATGAGCCGCTTGCCCTTGCCCCAGCTGGTGTGCCGGAGCTTGGTGCCGGGCAGCGGGCCGAGGTCGCGCAGCAGCACGATGCCGGAGAGCGGCACCAGGGCGAGCGCGCCGAAGAGGGTGTTGCGGGCGAGCTTGCGGCGGCCGAAGCCGGACTCCTTGGCGCCCGCGCGGAAGTCGTCGAGGACCTTGGCCTTGACCTCGGGGCTGGCCTCGATGGCGTGCCGGTCGTCGGCGATCTCCACGTCGGACATCAGGGTGCGGGCCCAGTGGACGGCACCGGCGCCGATGGCGAACAGCGCGATGCCGAGGGTGACACCCAGCGCGAAGTTCAGCGCGCTGATGTGACCGATCGGGAAGACGTAGATGTACTTGTCGACCGGCAGTGCCACGTAGGAGGCGATGAACGCGACCGTCGCCAGCATCGAGATCGTGAAGAGCAGGGCGACGGTGCGCTCGGACCGCTGGGCGGCCCGCTCGTCGATGTCCTGCTGACGGTGCTCGTGCGGGGGCAGCCCCGGGTCGGCGAACGGGTCTTCCGCGACGACGGTCGCCCCGCCCCCCGCCCGCTCCTCGGGCAGCTTCTCTTCTGCTTCTGAAATCTCGTGGCTACTCATGACTTCTTGGCCTTTGCGGTCCGGGCGGCGACCCAGATGGTGAGGACGATCAGCGCGCCCATGCCGAAGACCCAGGCGAAGAGGCCCTCGCTGACCGGGCCGAGCCCGCCGAGCTCAAGGCCACCGGGGGTCTTGGACTTGTCGCTGTTGACCGTGTCGAGGTACGCGATGATGTCCTGCTTGGTCTTCTCCGGCATCGTGGTGTCGGGGAAGGAGGGCATGTTCTGCGGGCCGGTCTGCATGGCCTCGTACAGATGCTTCTTGCTCACGCCCTCGAGGGACGGCGCGTACTTGCCGTTGGTGAGGGCACCGCCCTTGCCGGCGAAGTTGTGGCACTGCGCGCAGTTCGTACGGAAGAGCTCTCCGCCCTTCGCGACATCCGCGTCGTCGGTGCTGTACTGGCTCTTGGAGGGCGTCACCGGCCCGGCGCCGAGCGAGGAGATGAAGGCGGCCAGCTGCTCGGTCTCGGCGTCCGAGTAGACCTTCTTCTTCTTCGGCACCTGGGCGCCCGGCTGCTGGGCGGGCATCCGGCCGGTACCGACCTGGAAGTCGACGGCGGCGGAGCCGACTCCGACGAGGCTCGGGCCGTCGGTGGTCCCCTGACCGCCCGTACCGTGGCAGCTGGCGCAGCCGACGGCATAGAGCTTCTTGCCCTCCTCGATGGCGAGGGACTGGGCGGAGCTGTCATCGGCCTTCGCCTCGCTCGGCGAGAACGCGGCGTACAGCCCCCCAGTGACCGCCAGCGCGAAGAGTAGGACGACGAGCGCAGCCAGCGGATGGCGCCGTCGTGCGGAGAGCTTTTTCACGGATTACCCCGGTGTCAGGATCTTCTGCGTCGATGCTTGAGGACGTGCTTCCGGTCGCGGTGACCGGCTTACTTGATCATGTAGATCGTGGCGAAGAGGCCGATCCAGACGACATCGACGAAGTGCCAGTAGTAGGACACGACGATGGCCGCCGTCGCCTGCTGGTGGGTGAACCTCTTGGCCGCGTACGTCCTCCCCAGGACCAGCAGGAAGGCGATGAGGCCGCCCGTCACATGCAGTCCGTGGAAACCGGTGGTCAGGTAGAACACCGAGCCGTACGGGTCGGAGGAGAGCGAGAGCCCCTCGTGCTTGACCAGCTCGGTGTACTCGAAGACCTGACCGCCGATGAAGATCGCGCCCATGATGAAGGTGATCACGAACCAGGAGCGCAGCTTCCTCACATCGCCACGCTCGGCAGCAAAGACACCGAGCTGGCAGGTGAGGGAGGAGAGCACGAGGATCGTGGTGTTCGTCGCCGAGAACGGGAAGTTCAGCGCGGACGCCATTTCCTTCCAGTGCTCGGCTCCGGTCACCGATCGCAGGGTGAAGTACATCGCGAAGAGGGCCGCGAAGAACATCAGCTCGGAACTCAACCAGATGATGGTTCCGACGCTGGTGAGGTTCGGTCGGTTGACCGACGGGTGCGCGTGCCCGGTATCTGTTGCTGTTGCTGTCGCCACGACCGACATTATGTCGGTCGCTTATCCGGCCCTCACTCCCGGGGGTGCCGTTCGGAGTGTCCGGGGCGGCATCAGGGGCATCGATGCTGCTCGTCGCGGCTGCTGAGGGCCGTCCCTCGAAGGAGGGAGAGATCGGTTCGCCCCCTCCTCCGGAAGGCTGTACGGGAGTAACATCCGCCGCAGAAGCCCGGTAGTCCCCTTGGCTGATGCGGAGGAAACGATGCGGCCGACCGCCACGGTGCTGGTCTACAGCGACGACGCGAACACCCGCGAACAGGTGCGGCTCGCGACCGGTCGCCGGCTCGCCGCCGATCTGCCTCCGGTGGAGTTCGTGGAGTGCGCGACCCTCCCCGCCGTCCTGGCGGCGCTGGAGGACGGCGGGGTCGACGTGTGCGTCCTGGACGGGGAGACGGCGCCCGCGGGCGGGATGGGCGTCTGCCGGCAGATCAAGGACGAGGTCTTCCAGTGCCCGCCGGTGCTGCTGCTCATCGGCCGCCCGCAGGACGCCTGGCTGGCCACCTGGAGCCGCGCGGAGGCCGCGGTGACGCATCCGGTGGACCCGGTGGCCCTGTCGGACGCGCTGGCCGGGCTGCTCCGCAAGCGGCTCGCGGTGGGCGCCTGACCGCACTCCGCGCGGTCTCACCCGGTCACGCCATGGGGCGGAGCCGGGCCGAGTCGGCCGGGGTGCTGCCGTCCCGCTGACCGGCGGCGAGGGCGCTGCCCTGGCGCCAGTCGGCCCAGGCCATGTTCCAGTCGCCGTAGCCGTTGCCGAACGCGGCCATGTCGGCACCGTTGCTGTTGACGACCTTGACGACGTCGCCGAGGTGCACGGTGTTGAAGAACCACTGGGCGTTCGCGGTGGACATGCCGGTGCAGCCGTGGCTGACGTTGGCGTATCCCTGCGAGCCGGTCGACCAGGGCGCGGCGTGGACGTATTCACCACTTTCAGTGACCCGGGCCGCCCAGTAGACCATCAGATCGTAGGAACCGGAGCCCAGGCCGATGCTGGCGCCCGTCATCCGTACGGCTGACTCCTTGGCCAGGATGACCTTGGTGCCGTTACGGGTGTCGAACCCGGGCATACCGGTCGTGATCGGGATGGTCCGGATCACCTGCCCGTTGCGCTTCACCGTCATCTGGTGGGTCCCGGAGTCGGTGAGGGCCTCGATGCGGTCGCCGGTGGTGATCCGCAGCGGCTTGGCCTCGCCGCCGTAGAGCCCGCCGCCGATCCTGATGCCCTTGAGGTTGGAGCGCACGTTGACGGTGGCGTGGGCGGGCCAGTACTCGGCCGGGCGGTAGTGCAGCGTCTTGTTGTTCACCCAGTGCCAGACGCCGTCCACCGCGGGCTGTGAGTCCACCTTCAGGCCCCGCTCGACCACGGACCGGGCCGAGGGGTCCTTCACCGGGCGGCTCAGCTTGGCTGTGATCGGCTGGCCGACCCCGTACTCCCCCGCCTTGGGCCCGAAGCTGACCTTCAGCTGGCGGTGCTTGGAACTGGTGGCGAAGCTGATCGTACGGCGGCCCGGCGCGCCGCCCGAGTCCTCCGTGGACACCCGCAGCGTGTAGTGGGCGCCCGCGGCCAGCGGCACGGTGGAGCGCCACCGGCCGCCGTCCGGCGTCAGCTCGCCCCGTACGTACCTGCCTGCCGCGTCGGTGGCGGTGACGTCCGTGATCCGGCCGTCGTCGCCCTTGGCGGTCACTTGGAGCGGCCGGTCCGGATCGGCGTCGCGGGCGCCGCTCTCGCCGTTGAACGAGATCTGGTCGGCGGCGTCGTACGGCTTGGCGGACAGCGGGTCCGAGGAGGGGCCCCCGCATCCGCTGAGACCCGCTATCAGCGACGCCACCAGCAGGGCACTGGAGAGCACCGCCCGGGTTCGAGGAGATCGAGGTGTGTGGCTCATGCGCTCACGCTATGAAGGCCCGCGGCGGACGGCGCGCCGAGCGTGGCATCCGTGTGTTGACACACGGATGGGGCCCGACACCTGTCCGGTGTCGGGCCCCATTCGGGAACAGCTACTGGTTCTGGTTCTCGCCGCGGTAGTACTCGAAGACCCAGCCGAAGAGGCCGACCATGATCATCGGAGCGGAGAAGAACAGCAGCCACCAGCCGAAGACCACGCCCATGAAGGCCAGGGCGCCGCCGACGGCCAGGGAGAGCGGCTGCCAGCTGTGCGGGGAGAAGAAGCCCAGCTCACCAGCGTCGTCCGCGACATCGGCGTCCTCGTTGTCCTGCGCTCCGGCGTCCACCCGGCGCGCGGTGAACGCCAGGTAGAAGCCGATCATGATGCTCAGGCCGAAGGCGAGGAACAGCGCCGTGGTACCGGCGGGCTCCTTCGACCACACGCCGTAGACGATCGCCATCAGCAGGATGAAGACGGCGAGCCAGATGAACATCCGGCCTTGGACCTTCACTTGTCGGCCTCCTTACCACCCGCGAGGGCCTTGTCTGCGTCGGCCGCACCCTGGTGCTCGAGCTGGTCGAGCGCCGCGATCTCAGGGTGGTGCAGGTCGAACGCCGGGGATTCGGAACGGATCCGCGGCAGGGTGAGGAAGTTGTGCCGGGGCGGCGGGCAGGAGGTCGCCCACTCGAGCGAGCGGCCGTAGCCCCACGGGTCGTCGACCTCGACCTTCTTGCCGTACTTGGCGGTCTTCCACACGTTGTAGAGGAACGGCAGTATCGACAGACCGAGCAGGAACGAGCTGATCGTGGAGATCGTGTTCAGCGCGGTGAAGCCGTCGGCCGCCAGGTAGTCGGCGTACCGGCGCGGCATGCCCTCGGCGCCCAGCCAGTGCTGCACCAGGAAGGTGCCGTGGAAGCCGATGAACAGCGTCCAGAAGGTGATCTTGCCGAGCTTCTCGTCCAGCATCTTGCCGGTCATCTTCGGCCACCAGAAGTGGAAGCCGGAGAACATCGCGAAGACCACGGTGCCGAAGACCACGTAGTGGAAGTGGGCCACCACGAAGTACGAGTCGGAGACGTGGAAGTCCATCGGCGGCGACGCCAGGATGACGCCGGTGAGACCACCGAAGGTGAAGGTGATGAGGAAGCCGACCGCCCAGAGCATCGGGGTCTCGAAGCTCAGCGAGCCCTTCCACATCGTGCCGATCCAGTTGAAGAACTTGATACCGGTCGGAACCGCGATCAAGAACGTCATGAAGGAGAAGAACGGTAGGAGCACCCCGCCGGTGACGTACATGTGGTGCGCCCACACGGTCACCGACAGACCGGCGATGGAGATCGTCGCGGCGACCAGGGTGAAGTAACCGAACATCGGCTTGCGCGAGAAGACCGGGATGACCTCGGAAATGATTCCGAAGAACGGCAGCGCGATGATGTACACCTCTGGGTGTCCGAAGAACCAGAAGAGGTGTTGCCACAACAACGCCCCGCCATTGGCCGCGTCGAAGACATGCGCCCCGAATTTACGGTCCGCCTCCAGGGCGAACAGCGCGGCGGCCAGCACCGGGAAGGCCAGCAGGACCAGCACCGCGGTCAGCAGCACGTTCCAGGTGAAGATCGGCATGCGGAACATGGTCATGCCGGGAGCGCGCATGCAGATGATCGTGGTGATGAAGTTGACCGCACCGAGGATCGTGCCGAAGCCGGAGAAGGCCAGACCCATGATCCACATGTCGGCGCCGACGCCCGGCGAGCGGACCGCGTCCGACAGCGGTGAGTACGCGAACCAGCCGAAGTCGGCCGCGCCCTGCGGGGTCAGGAAGCCGCCCACCGCGATGAGCGAGCCGAAGAGGTACAGCCAGTACGCGAACATGTTCAGCCGCGGGAACGCCACATCGGGCGCGCCGATCTGGAGCGGCATGATCCAGTTCGTGAAGCCCGCGAACAGCGGGGTGGCGAACATCAGCAGCATGATCGTGCCATGCATGGTGAACGCCTGGTTGAACTGCTCGTTCGACATGATCTGCGTGCCGGGACGGGCCAGCTCGGCGCGCATGAAGAGCGCCATGAGTCCGCCGATGCAGAAGAACGCGAACGACGTGACCAGGTAGAGCGTGCCGATCGTCTTGTGGTCCGTGGTGGTCAGCCACTTGACGACGACATTGCCGGGCTGCTTGCGGCGCACCGGCAACTCATCCTCGTACGAGGCGGTTGCGTCGGCACCCTGGGGTTCGTTGAGGATGCTCACTGTGTCTTGGTCTCCGCGTTCTTGGCGGGGTCCGTCTGCGCAATGCCCGCCGGGATGTATCCCGTCTGGCCCTTCTTCGCCAGGTCCTTCAGGTGCTGCTGGTAGCGCTCCGGGGAAACGACCTTGACGTTGAAGAGCATCCGGGAGTGGTCGACGCCGCACAGCTCGGCACACTTGCCCATGAAGGTGCCTTCACGGTTCGGGGTGACCTCGAACCGGTTGGCATGGCCCGGGACGACGTCCATCTTCATCAGGAAGGGGACCACCCAGAACGAGTGGATGACGTCACGGGAGGTCAGGATGAACTCAACCGATTCACCCTTGGGCAGCCACAGGGTCGGACCCGGGTTGCCGTTCTGCGGATTCCGCTCGCCGGGGGTACCGGTCTCGTAGACGCCCTCGGCGCCCTTCGGGACGGTGTCGAGCATCTTGTCGGGGATGGACGACACCTCCTTCGGGAAGGCCTTGGGGCTGGCCGGATTCCCGTCCACGTCCTCCATGTAGTTGAAGCCCCAGCTCCACTGGTAGCCAACGACGTTGACCACGTGGTTGGGCTTCTTGGAGGTCTTGAGGAGGGCGTTCTCATCGCGCGCGGTGAAGTAGAACAGCACCGCGACGATGACGATCGGGACCACGGTGAACAGTGCCTCGAGAGGCATGTTGTACCGGACCTGTACCGGGACCTCGATGCGGGTCCTGGTCCGGCGGTGGAGGACCACCGACCACAGGATCAGGCCCCACACCAGCACGCCCACGGCGAGCGCTGCCGCCCACGAGCCCTGCCACAGGGAGAGGATCCGCGGCGCCTCCTCCGTGACCGGGGTGGGCATTCCGAGCCGGGGGAAGTCCTTGGATGTGCAACCGGTGGCGGTCGCCAGGACCGCGCCGGCGGACAGCGCCTGCAGCAGCTTCCGCCGCACCGGGCGCCGCGACGAGCGGTCGGAGCCGTTGGGACTCACGTAGCGCCTTCCCGAGAGTCTCGCCCGCGCGGTCGGCCGCGGCCGTCATCTGGTCGGTCGCCGGCCCGGTGCGGGCAGGGGTTTGGATGTTTATGCGGACCAAACCCTACTGGACGCCATTTGGCGCTGCGCGGGGAGGGTGCCCAACGCGCCGGACCCCTCCCCGAAGGGGTGGCGTCACCCCCGGAACAGCGCGGAATCCAGGCGGAATGACCTGCTCCGCCAGCGTTTTCCGGGCCCGGGGACGGGGCGACGTGTGGCCGGAGGGCGACAGGGGTACAGGTGGGACGGGCAGCGCCCCGTTCGTGTGATGCGCGCGCGTCGGTACGCCGTACGCCCGTGCGTGGCATGTTCTATACGTGTCCTATTTCGACGCGGCCTCGTCCGCACCGCTGCATCCCGTCGCCCGGCAGGCGCTGCTCGCCGCCCTCGACGAGGGGTGGGCCGACCCGGCCCGGCTCTACCGCGAGGGGCGGCGCGCCCGGCTGCTGCTGGACGCCGCGCGGGAGACCGCCGCCGAGGCCGTCGGATGCCGCCCCGACGAGCTGGCCTTCACCCCCTCGGGAACCCGCGCCCTGCACGACGGCATCGCCGGAGCGCTCGCCGGGCGGCGGCGGGCCGGGCGGCGGCTGATCGTCTCCGCCGTGGAGCACTCCGCGGTGTTCCAGGCCGCGGCGGCGCACGAGGCGTCCGGCGGCGCGGTCACCGAGGTCCCGGTGGACCGTACGGGCCGGGTCGCGCCGGACGCGTATACGACGGCCCTGCGCGAGGCCCCCGACGGCGTCGCGCTGGCCTGCCTCCAGTCCGCCAACCACGAGGTCGGCACGGTGCAGCCGGTGGCGGCGGCCGCGGAGGCGTGCGCGGCGGACGGCGTACCGCTGCTGGTGGACGCGGCCCAGTCGCTGGGCTGGGGCCCGGTGGAGGGCACGTGGTCGCTGCTCACGGCGAGCGCCCACAAGTGGGGCGGCCCGGCCGGGGTGGGGCTCCTCGCGGTGCGCAAGGGCACCCGGTTCCGTCCGGTCGCGGCGGACGAGCGGGAGTCGGGCCGCGCCCCGGGCTTCGAGAACCTCCCGGCCATCGTCGCGGCCGCCGCCTCCCTGCGCGCCGTGCGGGCCGAGGCCGCCGGGGAGGCGGCGCGGCTGCGGGAGCTGGTGGACCGCGTCCGGGCCCGGGTGCCGGAGCTGGTGCCGGACGTGGAAGTGGTCGGCGATCCGGAGCGGCGGCTGCCGCATCTGGTCACCTTCTCGTGTCTCTATGTCGACGGGGAGGCGCTGCTGCACGAGCTGGACCGGGCGGAGTTCTCGGTCTCCTCCGGCTCGTCGTGCACGTCGAGCACGCTGGTCCCCAGCCATGTGCTGCGGGCCATGGGGGTGCTGTCCGAGGGCAACATCCGGGTCTCGCTCCCGCGCGGGACCGCGGAGACGGACGTGGACCGGTTCCTGGAGGTGCTGCCGGGCGTGGTGGCCGGGGTCCGCGAGCGGCTGGGCGCCCCGTCGGCCCCGGCCGGGGCCGCCCCCGCCGGGGAGACCGCTTCCGAGGGTCCTGGCCTGGTGGTCGACTCGCTGGGCAAGCGGTGCCCGATTCCGGTGATCGAACTGGCCAAGGTCATCGGCGACGTACCGGTGGGCGGGGTGGTGACCGTGCTGTCCGACGACGACGCGGCGCGGCTGGACATCCCGGCGTGGTGCGAGATGCGGGGGCAGGGTTACGAGGGCGAGCGCCCGGCCGAGCGCGGCACGGCGTACCGGGTGCGCCGCCGGACGTAAGACCTGACGCAGGGTGGGGCCGGGGGACGCGCCCCCGGCCCCACCCTGTGCGTACTGCCGTCAGGCCAGGTGGCCGCCGATCTCGGCGGCCGCCTCGGGGCCGTAGGCCTTGGCGAAACGTTCCATGAAGTGGCCCCGGCGCAGCTCGTACTCCTGCGTGCCGACCGTCTCGATGACGAGCGTCGCGAGCATGCAGCCCACCTGGGCGGCGCGCTCCAGCGGGAGCTTCCAGGACAGACCGGAGAGGAAGCCCGCGCGGAAGGCGTCGCCGACGCCCGTGGGGTCGGCCTTCCGCTCCTCTTCGGCGCAGCCGACGACGATCGGCTCCTCGCCCTCGCGCTCGATCCGGACGCCCTGGGCGCCCAGCGTGGTGATGCGGGTGCCGACCTTGGCGAGGATCTGCTCGGAGGTCCAGCCGGTCTTGGTCTCGATCAGCGCGGCCTCGTACTCATTGGTGAAGAGGTATTCCGCACCGCCCACCAGCACCCGGATGTCCTCGCCGTCCATGCGGGCGAGCTGCTGCGAGGGGTCGGCGGCGAACGGGATGCCGCGCGAGCGGCACTCCTCGGTGTGGCGGACCATCGCCTCCGGGTCGTCCGCGCCGATGAGCACCAGGTCCAGCCCGCCGACCCGCTCGGCGACCGGCTGCAGCTCGATCTGGCGGGCCTCGCTCATCGCGCCGGGGTAGAAGGAGGCGATCTGGTTCTGGTCGTCGTCCGTGGTGCAGACGAAGCGCGCGGTGTGCAGCACCTCGGAGATCCGGACGGACTGGGTGTCCACACCGTGCCGGTCCAGCCAGGCGCGGTATTCGGCGAAGTCCTCGCCGGCCGCGCCGACCAGGACCGGGTGCTGCCCGAGCACTCCCATGCCGAAGCAGATGTTCGGGGCGACCCCGCCCCGGCGGACTTCGAGCTTGTCGACCAGGAAGGAGAGGGAGACCGTGTGCAACTGGTCGGCGACCAGCTGATCGGCAATGCGTCCGGGGAAGGTCATCAGATGGTCGGTGGCGATGGAGCCGGTGACGGCGATACGCACGAGAGCTGCTCCTGTTTCGGGGCGGCGGCGAAATCGGACGCTTCACGCTATCGGCTTCCCCGGCCGCTTACGAACGGCAGGAAGTACCCGTTAGTAGGGCATACGGTGCGGAGATGACGGGGCTCGTGCCCGTGCGGGCCCCCTGGACCGGGAGTTCGTATGCCGCAGCACGTCACCCCCGACCTGCCCGCCGCCGGAGTGATCGAACCCGACGCCCTGGCCGAACTGCGCGGCTACGGCGCCCGGATGGCGCCGCACTGGGCGGTTCCGGTGGTCACCGTAGCGCCTCCCGCCGCGCCCGTGTCTCCGTCGCGCATCCGAGGGATCACGGTTTCGGCCGCGTCGGCGGATCTGGTCGACGGCATGTCCGACTACGGCGACTGAGCGCGGCCGCCGTGAACGGCCGCCACTGAGCGGCCGAAAAACGGCGGAAGGAACCAGCCGCCGCTTCACCCCGTCACAACGGCGACCCCCTCGCGAGGGCAAGGGACCGGACAGAGCGTGAGCGGAGCCGAAGGAGTGAAACGGTGAGCACCGAGGAGACCGACACCCCGCAGACCCCCGACGACGACCATCCGCAGCCGCGTCGGCGTTCCCGGCTGGCCGTCGTATCGGTGGCGGCCGCGGTGCTGGTCGCCGGTGGCGGCAGCGCCTACTGGGCCTCGACCGCGGCGAACGGCGGCGGCTCCCAGGGCCCGGGCTCGGGTGGAACCCCCCAGCCCCTCGCACTGGACGCGTACGCCGCCCCGGCGGGGCACGAGGGGATCGCGGTCGGCGAGCCCGATCCGAGCGGCGGCGACCGCTACGTGGTCAAGGGGAAGCTTCCCGACGGGCCCGACGAGGCGCCCGTCTACCGAACCGGCGCCAAGGTCACCAAGGCCGATGTGGCGCGGCTGGCGAAGGCCCTGGACGTCTCCGGCAGCCCCCGCGCCGAGCACGGCTCCTGGAAGGTCGGGGGCACGGAGGACGGCCGGGGCCCGGTGCTGCGGGTCAGCGAGAAGGGCCCGGGCAGCTGGTCGTTCTCCCGCTTCGGGACGCCGGGCGGCGACACGTGCGTGCATCCGCCGAGCGCGGGGCCGAAGGCCGGAAGCACCTCCTGCCCGACCTACCGGGACGGCGAGAAGAAGAGCGGCACCGACAGGAGCGGCAAGAGCGGTGACGACAAGGCCGTGTCCGAGGAGAAGGCCAAGCGCACGGCCGGGCCGGTGCTGAAGGCACTCGGGCTGTCCGGCGCGAAACTCGACGCGGGCGGCCGCTACGGCGCCGTGCGCATGGTGAACGCGGACCCGGTGCTGGACGAGCTGCCCACCCACGGCTGGACGACCAGCCTCCAGATCGGCGCGGACGGCGGTCTGGTCGGCGGGAGCGGCATGCTGGCGGAGCCGACGGAGGCCGACAGCTATCCGCTGATCAGCGCGGGGCAGGCGCTGAAGAAGCTCAACGCCACGGCGCCGAAGAGCGGTGCGAAGGGGGCGGGGAAGGTGGCCGTGAAGTCGGTGACCTTCGGGCTGGCCTCGCACTCCGTGGCCGGACAGCGCGCGCTGGTGCCGTCGTGGATCTTCAAGACGGAGCCGACCGGGGCCAACGGCGTCGCGGTGACCCTCCCCTACCCGGCGGTGAAGCCGGAGTTCATCAAGAAGAAGGCGGACCAGCCGAAGGACACCGGCGGCGAGGCCCCGGGCCAGGGCCAGAAGCGCAGTGAGCCGGGCACGCCGGGCCGCGGTTCCAAGGCCGACGACATCACCTCGTACAGCGCGGACGGGAAGACCCTGACGCTGCGCTTCTGGGGCGGGGTGTGCGACACCTACTCGGTCTCCGCCGAGGAGACGTCGAAGAAGGTGACGGTCGAGGTCGAGAGCAAGCCGAAGCGTCCGGGCCAGGCCTGCATCCTCATGGCCAAGGAGATGACCAAGAAGGTCACGCTCGACAAGCCGCTGGACGGCCGTGAGGTCGTCGACAAGTCGACGGGCGACAAGATCCCGGCGCAGAAGAAGTAGCCCCAGCACATACCGAAGGCGGCGGGTCCGGATGGACCCGCCGCCTCCGTATGCCGGTCGCTTCAGGGCTCAGCTGAAGGAGTCGCCGCAGGCGCAGGAGCCCGAGGCGTTCGGGTTGTCGATCGTGAAGCCCTGCTTCTCGATGGTGTCGACGAAGTCGATCGAGGCACCGCCCAGGTACGGGGCGCTCATCCGGTCGGTCACGACCTTGACGCCGTCGAAGTCCTTCACGACGTCGCCGTCGAGCGCGCGCTCGTCGAAGAAGAGCTGGTAGCGCAGGCCGGAGCAGCCACCGGGCTGGACGGCGACGCGCAGCGCGAGGTCCTCGCGGCCCTCCTGCTCCAGCAGGCTCTTGACCTTCGACGCGGCGGCGTCGGACAGGATGATGCCCTCGCTCGCGGTGGTCTCGTCCTGAACGGTCATCTGCTTCTCTCCCGGGTCGTACGGACTACTTGCCGTCGGCACCAACCAACGGCACCCCGGATTCATTCCGGGCCCAGCGCATGTTCCTGGCACTTCATGCTCGCACACAGGGCGCGCGGTCCGGAATGCGTCACATCGACGCGATGCCCATCGTCAACATGACGTGAAGCGGTTATGATAGATAGCGTCAAATTGACGATTAGGGTTCCGAGTGAAGAAAGAAGGGTGCGTGTTGTGACCACCGCCCAGCCCCTCGACGTCCAGCCGACCCCGCTCGCGCTGCTCCTGCTCGGCCGTGACGCCGACCCGAGGAGCGAACGCGGTGTGGAGTGCCCCGGCGACCTCCCCGCGCCCTCCGACCCGGATCTGGTGGCCCGCGCCCGCGCGGCCAAGGAGAAGCTCGGCGACAAGGTCTTCGTGCTCGGCCACCACTACCAGCGCGACGAGGTCATCGAATTCGCCGATGTCACCGGCGACTCCTTCAAGCTCGCCCGTGACGCGGCCGCCCGGCCGGACGCCGAGTACATCGTCTTCTGCGGTGTGCATTTCATGGCGGAATCCGCCGACATCCTGACCGGCGACGCCCAGCAGGTCGTCCTCCCCGACCTGGCGGCGGGCTGCTCGATGGCCGACATGGCCACCGCCGAGCAGGTCGCCGAGTGCTGGGACGTGCTGACCGACGCGGGCGTCGCCGGGACGACGGTGCCCGTCTCGTACATGAACTCCTCCGCCGACATCAAGGCCTTCACCGGCCGCCACGGCGGCACGATCTGCACCTCCTCCAACGCCCGCCGCGCCCTGGACTGGGCGTTCCAGCAGGGCGAGAAGGTGCTGTTCCTGCCCGACCAGCACCTGGGCCGGAACACCGCCGTGCGGGACATGGGCATGACGCTGGACGACTGCGTCGTCTACAACCCGCACAAGCCCGGTGGCGGGCTGACCGCCGAGCAGCTGCGCGCCGCCAAGATGATCCTGTGGCGCGGCCACTGCTCGGTGCACGGCCGCTTCTCGCTGGAGTCCGTACGAGACGTCCGCGAGCGCATACCGGGCGTCAACGTGCTGGTGCACCCCGAGTGCAAACACGAGGTCGTCGCGGCGGCGGACCTCGTCGGCTCGACCGAGTACATCATCAAGGCGCTCGAAGCCGCCCCGCCCGGCAGCAAGTGGGCCATCGGCACCGAGCTGAACCTCGTCCGGCGGCTGGCGAACCGATTCGCCGCCGAGGACAAGGAGATCGTCTTCCTCGACAAGACGGTGTGCTTCTGCTCGACCATGAACCGGATCGACCTGCCGCACCTGGTGTGGGCCCTGGAGTCGCTGGTGGCGGGCAAGGTCGTGAACCGCATCCAGGTGGACGCCGAGACGGAGGCCCACGCGAAGGCCGCCCTGGAACGGATGCTGGCGCTCCCGTAGCCCGCCCCCGCTCCCCCGCCCCGGTGGCTACGCGCCGGGGCGGACCAGGCCCGTCTCGTACGCGATGACCACCAGCTGGGCCCGGTCCCGCGCGCCCAGCTTCGCCATCGCCCGGTTGACGTGCGTCTTCACGGTCAGCGGGCTGACCTCCAGGCGGGTGGCGATCTCGTCGTTGGAGTGGCCGCCCGCGACCTGGACCAGGACCTCGCGCTCCCGGCCCGTGAGGGCGTCCAGCCGGGAGGCCTCGTACGGGCTGTCGCCGGAGACCGGGGCGCCCTGGGCCAGGAAGCGGGCGATCAGGCCCTTGGTGGCGACCGGGGAGAGCAGCGCCTCGCCCGCCGCCGCGATGCGGATGGCGGCCAGCAGCTCGCCGGGTTCCGCCCCCTTGCCGAGGAAGCCGCTCGCCCCGGCCCGCAGCGAGTCCACCACGTACTCGTCGACCTCGAAGGTGGTCAGCATGACCACCCGGACGTCCGCGAGGCGCGGGTCCTCACTGATCATGCGGGTGGCGGCGAGCCCGTCCGTTCCGGGCATGCGGATGTCCATCAGCACCACGTCGGCGCCCTTGGCGCGCACGATGTCGACCGCCTCCGCGCCGTCCGATGCCTCACCGACCACCTCCATATCGGGCTCCGAGTCCACCAGCACCCGGAACGCGCTGCGCAGCAGCGTCTGGTCATCGGCGAGCAGCACCTTGATCGTCATGAATCCCCTCCCCTGCGGGTCTGCAGAGGAAGTGTCGCCCGCACCTCGAAGCCGCCCTCGGGGCGGGTCCCCGCCTCGCAGGTGCCGCGCAGCGCGGCGACCCGCTCGCGCATCCCCAGCAGCCCGTGGCCGCCCCCGTCGTCGCCGGACGGATTGCCGACGCCGTCGTCCCGTACGGTGATCTCCAGCGCGCCGTCCGTGCGGACGATGCGGACCTCGGCCCTGACATCGGGCCCGGCGTGCTTGTGCACATTGGTCAGCGCCTCCTGGACCACCCGGTACGCGGTGAGGTCCACCGAACCGGCGAGCGCCCCGAGGCCGTCCTGCGGATGCTCCTTGACCTCGACCCGCATCCCGGCCCGTACGAAGCCGTCCACCAGCTGGTCGAGGACGCCGAGGCCCGGCGCGGGCTCGGTGGGCGCCGCGGGGTCGCCGTACTGCCGGAGCAGGCCGACGGTGGCGCGCAGCTCGTCCAGCGCCGAGCGGCTGGCCTGCCGTACGTGGGCGAGCGCCTCCTTGGCCTGGTCCGGGCGGTTGTCCATGACGTGCGAGGCGACCCCGGCCTGGACGTTGACCAGCGCGATGTGGTGCGCGACGACGTCGTGCAGCTCGCGCGCGATCCGCAGCCGCTCCTCGGCGACCCGGCGCCGGGCCTCCTCCTCGCGGGTGCGCTCGGCGCGCTCGGCCCGCTCCTCGATCGCGGCGATGAAGGCGCGGCGGCTGCGGACGGCGTCGCCCACGGCGGCGGCGAGCCCGGTCCAGGCGAAGATGCCCCAGTTCTCCTGCGCGTACCAGGGGGTCAGCCCGAAGAGCATGCCGGTGCCGGTGAGCACCACGGCCGTGACGGCGCCGATCCGCCAGGTGGTGGGCCGGTCGGTGCGCGCGGCGACCGTGTAGAGCGCGACCACGACCCCGAAGACGATCGAGGTGCGCGGCGGCCCGTCGTCGTTGGTGACGATCTCGATGACGCTGATCGCGCAGGTGAACGCCAGCACCGCGCGCGGCAGCTCACGGCGCAGGACGAGCGAGGCGGAGGTGAGGGTGGCCAGCAGCCCGAAGAAGGCACCGACGTGCTGGTGGTCGCGCAGATGCGGGTTGGACACCGCGCCGATGAGGATCAGGGCGAGGCAGCCCGCGGCCACGAGGGTGTCCAGGGCGCGTGGATGGGCGGCCAGCCAGCGGTGCGGACGGGCCAGGCCGGGCCCGACGGCGAGGGGAGTCACGGGATCCAACGGTAAACGCCGCGCCCCGCCGCCACGGCGACGCGTCTCCCGTACGGCATCGGCGCGATCCGCCGGGACCCGGTCTGTGGCCTGGTATGTCGCCTGCGAGGACGCTCGGTCTGCGGGCACGGTGTCAGCCCGGGATGAGGCCGTCGTCCTTGAGCATCGCCTTGACGTCCTCAAGCGTCGCCTCGGGGGCGGGCAGGATCAGATCGGACGGTTCCAGCGCGTCGGCGGGCAGCGGCTCGCCTGCCGAGCGCACCGCGTCGAGGAGCGCGCCGAAGGTGCGCCGGAAGCCGTCGTGGTCGCCGCTCTCGATTTCGGCGAGCAGATCGTCGTCCAGCTTGTTGAGTCCGGGCAGATGGCTGTCGTCCACCCGCATCTGCCCCTCCCCCATGATCCGTACGATCATGACGACCTCCTTGGGACGCCGGAGAAGACCACGCCCGGGCGGGGGCGGCTACTGCTTGTCGAACTTATGCTGATTCGGCGACTGCTGCGACTGCTGCGACTGGTCCTGCTGGCCGCCCTCGATCGCCTGCTGCGAGCTGCTGCCACCGGCCAGCTCGGCCTTCATACGCTGCAGCTCCAGCTCGACGTCCGTGCCGCCGGAGATCCGGTCCAGCTCGGCCGCGATGTCGTCCTTGGCCATCCCGGACTGGTCGTCGAGCGCGCCGGAGGCCAGCAGCTCGTCGATCGCGCCCGCGCGGGCCTGCATCTGCGCGGTCTTGTCCTCGGCGCGCTGGATCGCCATGCCGACGTCGCCCATCTCCTCGGAGATGCCGGAGAACGCCTCGCCGATCCGGGTCTGCGCCTGGGCGGCGGTGTAGGTGGCCTTGATGGTCTCCTTGCGGGTGCGGAACGCGTCGACCTTGGCCTGCAGCCGCTGCGAGGCCAGGGTGAGCTTCTCCTCCTCGCCCTGCAGCGTCTGGTGCTGCGCCTCCAGGTCGGTGACCTGCTGCTGCAGCGCGGCACGGCGGGACAGCGCCTCGCGCGCCAGGTCCTCCCGGCCGAGCGCGAGCGCCTTGCGGCCCTGGTCCTCCAGCTTGGCGGACTGGCCCTGCAACTGGTTCAGCTGCAGCTCCAGACGCTTACGGGAGGTGGCCACGTCGGCCACCCCGCGCCGGACCTTCTGCAGCAGCTCCAGCTGCTTCTGGTACGAGTAGTCAAGGGTCTCGCGCGGGTCCTCGGCCCGGTCCAGGGCCTTGTTGGCCTTCGCGCGGAAGATCATCCCCATACGCTTCATGACACCGCTCATGGGCCTCGCGCGCCCCCTTCTGACGGACTTGTGGAACCAGCACACCCAACAGACCCAGCCTACGGGCCCTGCTTCCATTACCGCACTGTTCCGCCCGTCCCGCGCTCCTCCTGCAGGACGATCGCGGTCCGGGCGCCTCCGGCGCAGGGAGGAGCGCGACCACCCCGACCACCCCGCCCACCCCGCCCACTCTGTCCGCTTTGCCCGTTTCTGCCGCGTGCGCGGCGGGAAAGCGGTTGCCGGATCTTTCCCCCTGACACTGGGGCCCACACTCGCGAACCCGTACCCTTGGGCTTTGTGTTCCGAAGCCGTTCCAAGGATGAGCAGGCCGCCACCGCCAAGGTGACCGCGGACCAGCCGCAGCAGACCCGTGACCCTCAGGCGCCCAAGGGCCGCCCCACTCCCAAGCGGAGTGTGGCCCAGTCGCAGCGCCGCAGCCTGGCGAATACGCCGACGACCCGCAAGGACGCCGCCAAGCGGCAGAAGGAGGCCCGCCGCGCCGATCTGACGCGCCAGCGCGAGGCACTGGCCGGTGGCGACGAGCGCTATCTGCCCGCCCGCGACAAGGGTCCGGTGCGCCGCTTCGCCCGTGACTACGTGGACTCGCGGTTCGTCATCGCCGAGT
Organism: Streptomyces sp. NPDC001700; assembly: GCF_053596435.1. NCBI lineage: Bacteria > Bacillati > Actinomycetota > Actinomycetes > Kitasatosporales > Streptomycetaceae > Streptomyces > Streptomyces sp. NPDC001700. The sequence continues at coordinate 351,650 of NZ_JBSFGE010000001.1, read as the reverse complement.
TCTTCCTGCCGCTCGCCGTGCTGATCATGGTGCTCAGCATGATCCAGGCCGGGGCCATGCAGAGCTATGTGCTGCTGCTCTGGATGGTCGTCATCGTGCTGATCGTCCTGAACTCGTTCGTCCTCGCCTTCCAGCTCAAGCGGCAGCTGCGGCAGAAGTTCCCGGACGAGAACCTGCGGGGCGTGATCGCGTACGCCCTCATGCGCACCCTCCAGATGCGCCGGCTGCGTCTGCCCAAGCCGCAGGTCAAGCGCGGAGAGCGGCCCTGAGCGGGACCTCCGGCTTCGCCGGTGGGGCGGCCGGCTGGCTCGGCGGCCTCGGAAGCTTACGGAACACGGTCCGCCAGGCCCTGGTCGCCCATCAGCTCGATGAGCAGATCACCTCGCGGTTCCGTTTCGACCAGCGGCTCAGGGTGCTCGACGTCGGCCTCGGCCAGGGCACCCAGGCGCTGCGATTAGCCCGTGCCGGTCACCAGGTGACCGGCGTCGAATCCGATCCGGCGATGCTGGAGGCGGCCCGTACCGCGCTGGCCGACGAGCCCGAGGGCATCCGGCAGCGGGTGAGGCTGCTGCAAGGCGACGGCCGGGAGACCGGCGCGACGTTCCTGCCCGGCGCCTTCGACGTGGTGCTCTGCCACGGGGTGCTGATGTACACGGCCGAGCCGGACCCGCTGCTCGCCGGTCTTGCCCGGGTGCTGGCCCCCGGCGGACTGCTCTCGCTCCTGGTGCGCAACGCCGACGCGCTCGCGATGCGGCCGGGGCTGGCCGGTGACTGGGACACCGCGCTCGGCTCGTTCGACTCCCCGGTGTATACGAACCGCCTCGGGCTCCAGGTCCGCGCCGACCGGCGCGAGGAGCTGACCACGACGCTCACCGCGATCGGGGCTCCGCTGCACGCCTGGTACGGGGTGCGGGTCTTCACCGACCGGGCCCCCGACACCGCCGAGCCCCCGCCGTCCCCCGAGTGGGACCGCCTGCTGGCCGCCGAGGAGCGGGCGGGGCGCACCGACCCGTACCGCGCGGTGGCGGCGCTGCTGCATCTGTGCGGCGTACGCGGCTGATGTGCGGCGTACGCGGCTGAAGCGGCGTACGCGGCTGAGGGGGGCGGCGCCCCGCCCCCCTGCTGCTCGGCTATTCCGCGTTCAGGCTCATCGGGCCGTAGATCTTCGACCCGTCCTCGAAGAGCGTGACCTGTTCCGCGCCGCCCTCCAGCAGCGCCTTCCACTCCTCACCGATCCATGACTCCGCGTCCCCCTGGGTCGGGAACTCCTCGGGCTGCACCGCGGGTGCCGTCTCCGTCCCGTCGGACTTCTCGAACCGCCACGTCCAGGCCATGTCCGCCTCCTCGATCCCACCGGTCGACACGTGATATCTGCCCGCAGCCTAGGCGACTGATCACTCCGTACGGCTCCGAACCGATGGGTACGCCGCCGTGGAGGGTGACCCGGCGCGCCCGCCCCGCGGGGACGCGAGACGATCGTGGCGTGGAACTCACTCTTCTGGGCACCGGGGCCCCCGATGGACTGCCGCGCCACGGATGTCCCTGCGCGGCCTGCGCGACCGCCGTCGGCGACGAGGCACGGGCGGCGACGGCACTCCTGATCGACGGCGCGCTGCTCCTCGACCTCACCCCGGGCGCCGCCTTCGCGGCGGCGCGGGCCGGATACTCGCTGGTCGGGGTGCGGCAGGTGCTCCTCTCCCATCCCCACGCGGGCCCGGCCGTCGAGTTCCCGGCCGGGCTCCCGGCGCCGGGGCGGGTGCCGGACGGGCGCGAGCTGTCCCTGATCAGCGGGCACCGGGTGCGGGCGGTGGCGCTGGACTCGCCCGGTACGGGGTACGAGGTGACCGGCCCCGACGGCAGCCGCCTGCTGTACCTGCCGCCGGGCGGCGCCCCGTCCGGGCTGTCCGGTCCCGTTCCCGAGCCGTACGACATGGTCGTGCTCGACGTCCTCGGCCGCCCGGACGCGCTGGCCCGGCTCCGGTCGTCCGGCGGCGTGGGCGCCACCACCGATGTGGTGGCCGTCCACCTCGACCACACCGTGCCGCCCGGCGCCGAGATGCACCGCCGTCTCGCGACGGCGGGCGCGCGGGCCGTACCGGACGGGAAGACGCTGTTCGTCGGCGAGTACCACGAGGTGCCGGACCTGCCCCGGCGCACCCTGGTGCTGGGCGGGGCGCGGTCCGGCAAGTCGCTCGAAGCGGAACGGCGGCTGGCCGCCTTCCCCGACGTGCTGTACGTGGCGACCGGCGGCACCCGGGACGGCGACGGGGAGTGGGCCGCCCGCATCGCCGCCCACCGCGACCGGCGGCCCGGTTCGTGGCGTACGGCCGAGACCTGCGACCTGGTGCCGCTGCTGGCGCGGGACGGCGCCCCGCTGCTGATCGACTGTCTGTCGCTGTGGCTCACCGACGCGATGGACTCGGTCGGCGCCTGGGACGACGAGAAATGGACCCACGGCGGTGAACGCGCCCTGCACGAGCGGGTCGCCGCGCTCGTCGCGGCGGTGCGGGCGACGGAGCGGACGGTGGTGGCGGTAAGCAACGAGGTCGGCGCCGGGGTCGTCCCCGCGACGGCTGCGGGGCGCCGCTTCCGGGACGAGCTGGGTCGGCTGAACGCGGCGCTGGCGGCCGAGTGCGAGCAGGTACTCCTGGTAGTAGCTGGCCAGCCTCTGCCGTTGCGCAGCTGAGCGCCGGGAGCCTTCCCCACCCCGCCCCTTCCCGAACCGGGGCTCCGCCCCGGCCCCCGCTCCTCAATCGCCGGAGGGGCTGGGGGCACGCCCGGCGGGGCTGGGCGGTAGCCCGGCGGGGCTGAAGGTGAGGCGCCGCATGTGCCGCTGGTTGTGGGCAATCGTTCCGCCGGGGCGGAACGGGTGGGCACAACCGGGCCACCGGGCCGCACCCGGCAACGAAACCCGGGTGCAGCGGAGCTGCCGGGGGCCGGGGGTGTCCTCCGGTTTCGGGGAGGGGCGGGGTGGGTGAAGAGGCCCCCGGCCGGGGGGGATTCCCGGGGGCCGGGGTTTCAACATCGGGTGGCCGGTAGGGTTCACGGCGTGAGCAGCGGCCTGAATCTCGATGACTTCGTCGACCTGATCGAGCGCCCCGACGGGGGCATCCGACGTGACGCCGAGGAGCGGCGGGAGCGGCTGGCGCCGCCGCCCGGCGCACTCGGGCGGCTGGACGAGCTGGGCGAGTGGCTGGCCGCCGCCCAGCAGCAGGTGCCGGTCAAGCCCATCGAACGCCCCCGCGTGGTGCTGTTCGCGGGCGACCACGGCATCGCCGAACTCGGCGTCTCCGCCCGCCCGGCAGGCAGCGCCCACGCCCTCGTCCGCGCCGTGATCGACGGCGAGAGCAGCGTCGCCGTGCTCGCCCGCCGCTTCGGGGTGCCCGTCCGCGTCGTCGACATGGCGCTGGACTGCGACCCGGCCGAGCTGCCCGCCGAGGTCACCCGGCACCGGGTGCGCCGGGGTTCGGGGCGGCTCGACATCGAGGACGCGCTGACCGCCGAGGAGGCCGAGCAGGCGTTCCGTACCGGCATGGCCATCGCCGACGAGGAAGCCGACGCGGGTACGGACCTCATCGTGCTCGGCGACCTCAGCGTCGGCGGCACCACCGCCGCGGCCACCCTGACCGCCGCGCTGTGCGGCACGGACGCGTCCGTGGTGACCGGGCGCGGCGGGGCCGGGATCGACGATCTGGCCTGGATGCGCAAGTGCGCGGCGATCCGGGACGGGCTGCGCCGGGCCCGTCCGGTCCTCGGCGACCAGCTCCAGCTGCTGGCCACGGTCGGCGGCGCGGACCTCACCGCGATCACCGGCTTTCTGCTCCAGAGCGCGGTGCGCCGCACCCCCGTGATCCTCGACGGCGTCGTCTCGGCGGCCTGCGCGCTGGTCGCCCAGCGGGTGGCGTTCCGCGCGCCGGACTGGTGGCTGGCGGGGCAGGCCAGCGGCGAACCGGCGCAGGAGAAGGCGCTCGACCGGATCGCGCTCGACCCGCTGCTCGACCACGGCGTGACCGTGGGCGAGGGCGCGGGGGCGCTGCTGGCGCTGCCGCTGGTCCAGGCGGCCGCGGCGCTCGCGGGGGAACTGCCCGAGCGGGCACAGGACGACAAGGACTGACGGTCGCTCAGGACGGTTCGGAGAAGCCGCCGATCCAGTCCTGGAGCCGCCGCCGTACCCCGTCCCAGCGCGCGTCGTGGCGCGCGGCCCGGCGGCGGGCCCGCGCCCGGGTCCGGGGCCGGTGGCGGTAGACGCGGCGCGCCCACGGCGATCCGGGGCGCGCCAGCCGTACGGCGCCGACGATCGCCACCAGCGGCACCAGCACCCCGATCACCGCGATCCGCAACTTGCCCTTGACGAGGGCCAGTAGCGCGAAGGCGAAGTTGACGGAGACCTCCGCGACCACCGCCCCGCGGTCGCCGCGCTCGGCGTCCGACACCTCGTTCACCCCGAACGGCAGGAAGCCGCTGAGCACCAGCGCGACCAGGGCCGCGGTGACCACGACGACCTCGACGCTCTGTCTGCCCTGCTCGGACCAGTAGACGTCGTGCAGGTGGAGGATCAGCGCGAACTCGTCGAGCACCAGCCCCGCGCCCACCCCGAAGAGCACCGCCGAGACCGCCGCCCCCACCCCGTGCCGCGCGCTGGCGACCGCGCCGAAGCCGCCGATGACGGTCAGGATCACGCCGGGCACCACGTGGTGCACATGCACCCCGCCGGGGGTGACGTTGCGGAACGGGCCCTTGCCCGCCTTGATCAGCCGGGTGATCGTGCGCGTGATCACGAACGAGAGGATGAACGAGGCCAGCGCGAGGAGCAGCGGCAGCTTGCCGGGCTCGGCGATGTTGCGTTCCCACCAATGGGCCATGGCCCGTCAGGGTCGCGCGATACCCTGCGGCGCGATGGACACCACGCCGGAGCAGTCCCCCGACCGCCAGCCGGATCCGGACCCCGAAATACCAGGGGAACCGGATCCCGGAATACCGCCGCGTCCGGCGCACCCCCCGCGCGCCTCCCTCGACGACGGCCTCCGCTTCGCCTTCGGCACGCTCACGGCGCTGCCCGTACGGGTGGCGCGCTGGGATCGCGAGGCGGCGCGCGTCGGCATGCTGTGCGCCCTGCCGGTCGGGCTGACGGTCGGGCTGTGCGCGGCCGCGCTGGGCGGCGTCCTGCTGTTCCTCGGCGCCGGGCCGCTGCTCGCGGCCGTCGCCACCGCCGCCGTACCGGCCGTACTGACCCGCGGGCTGCACCTCGACGGGCTCGCGGACACCGCGGACGGCCTCGGCAGCGGCAAGCCCGCGGACGAGGCACTGCGGATCATGAAGCGCTCGGACATCGGCCCGTTCGGCGTCATCACCCTGCTGTTCGTGCTGCTCGTACAGGTGGCGGCGCTGGCCGAGCTGTACGGGCAGAGCTGGACGCGCGGCGCGGTGGCCGCCGCCGCGTCGGGGCTCGTCGCCCGGTGCGCCCTGACCCTCGCCGCCCGCCAGGGGATGCCCGCGGCCCGGCCGGAGGGGCTGGGCGCGGCGGTCGCCGGGGTGGTCCCGCCACGGGCTGCGGCCAGCGCGGCCGCGCTGGCCGTCGTCGCGTGCGCGGGGGCGGGCGCGCTCGTCGGCGTGTACGCGATGCCGATGCACGCCCTGGCGGCCCTGGCCGGGCTCGGCGCCGCCGATCTGCTCTCCCGCCACTGCGTACGCCGCTTCGACGGCGTGACGGGCGACGTCTTCGGCGCCCTCGCCGAGACGGCGGCCACGGCGGCCCTGCTGGTCCTGACGTTCGGCTGAGACGTACGGCTACGCCCTTGGCGCCCCGGAGGCGAACGGCGCTCTGAAATAAGGTTGTCCCGAGGCTGACCACATCCGGTGTCGGCCGGTGAACTACCGGAAGAGGGACCCGACCACTGTGACTGCACTGACTCTCAGCACCTCCTCCGCCGCGACGCTGCGCGCGGATGCCGTTGTCGTCGGCGTGGCGAAGGGGGCCAAGGGCCCCGTCGTCGCCCCGGGCGCCGAGGCCGTGGACAAGGCGTTCGGCGGGAAGCTCGCCACCGTTCTGGAGACGCTCGGCGCGACCGGCGCCGAGGGTGAGGTGACCAAGCTGCCCGCCGCGTCCGGGCTCAAGGCCCCGGTCGTGCTGGCGGTCGGCCTGGGCGAGGCTCCGGCGAAGGGCGACGGCTTCGCCGCCGAGGCGCTGCGCCGCGCGGCGGGCGCGGCCGCCCGCGCGCTGGCGGGGTCGAAGAAGGGCGCGTTCGCGCTGCCCGTCGAGGACGCGGCGGACGCGGCCGCGGTCGCCGAGGGCGCGCTGCTCGGCGCGTACGCGTACGACAAGACGAACGGCAACGGCGCCAAGAGCAGCAAGGCCGCCAAGGGCGACAAGGACGCGAAGAACAACGGTCCGCTCGCCGAGGTGACCCTGCTCGGCGGCAAGCCGCGCGACAAGGCGTACAAGGCGGCGGCCGAGCGGGCCACGGCGCTGATCGCCGAGGTCAACCGCGCCCGCGACCTGATCAACACCCCGTCCAACCTGCTCGACCCGGCCTCGTTCGCGGCGGCCGCCGTGACCGCGGGCAAGGAGCACGGGCTGAAGACCGAGGTGCTGGACGAGAAGGCCCTCGCCAAGGGCGGGTACGGCGGCATCCTGGGCGTGGGCCAGGGCTCGGACGCCCCGCCGAGGCTGGTGCGGATCGCGTACACCCACCCCAAGGCGGAGAAGACCCTCGCGCTGGTCGGCAAGGGCATCACGTACGACTCGGGCGGTATCTCGCTGAAGCCGGCCGGTCACAACGAGACCATGAAGTGCGACATGAGCGGCGCGGCCGCGGTGTTCGCCGCGGTGGTGGCGGCGGCCAAGCTGGGGCTGCGGGTCAACATCACCGGCTGGCTGGCGCTGGCCGAGAACATGCCGTCGGGTTCGGCGACCCGTCCCGGCGATGTGCTCTCGATGTACAGCGGCAAGACGGTCGAGGTGCTGAACACCGACGCCGAGGGCCGCCTGGTGCTCGCCGACGCGCTCGCCCGCGCGTGCGAGGAGAAGCCGGACGCGATCGTCGACGTGGCGACGCTGACCGGTGCGATGATGCTGGCGCTGGGCAACCGCACGTTCGGGATCATGTCGAACGACGAGGCGTTCCGCACCGCGCTGCACGAGACCGCGGACGAGGCGGGCGAGGCGTCCTGGCCGATGCCGATGCCCGCCCACCTCCGCAAGGGCATCGACTCCCCGGTCGCCGACCTGGCGAACATGGGCGAGCGCATGGGTGGCGGTCTGGTGGCCGGTATCTTCCTGAAGGAGTTCATCGAGGACGGGATCGCCTGGGGTCACCTGGACATCGCGGGTCCCGCCTTCAACGAGTCCGGTCCGTTCGGCTACACCCCCAAGGGCGGCACCGGGTCCGCGGTCCGCACCCTGGTACGGCTCGCGGAGCGCACCGCCGACGGGGATCTAGGCTGAGCGGCAGACCTCCATACCGGGTACTGCCCGGTAACCCCTGATCCGGGGTCCGGAGATATCGAACACAGCGGCCCCGCGTCCCGCCTCCCGTCAACAAGTGCGAAGATGTTGTCCCGGCAGGACAGGGCCCCCACACCAGGGCTGCGAGCAAGAAGCGGCCGAACAACCGACGCCGCCCGGCTACCTACGGCCGGCCCGGCGCACCCATGCATGGAGGACGTGACGTGGCGAACGACGCCAGCACCGTTTTCGACCTAGTGATCCTCGGAGGCGGTAGCGGCGGTTACGCCGCTGCCCTGCGCGGGGCGCAGCTGGGCCTGGACGTCGCCCTGATCGAGAAGGACAAGCTGGGCGGCACCTGTCTGCACCGCGGCTGCATTCCCACCAAGGCTCTGCTGCACGCCGGTGAGCTGGCCGACCAGGCTCGTGAGGGCTCGGAATTCGGCGTGAAGACCACCTTCGAGGGCATCGACATCGAAGGTGTGCACAAGTACAAGGACGGCGTGGTCACAGGCCTGTACAAGGGCCTGCAGGGCCTGATCGCGTCCCGCAAGGTCACCTATGTGACGGGCGAGGGCCGGCTGTCCTCCCCGACCTCCGTCGATGTGAACGGCGAGCGCTACACCGGCCGCCACATCCTGCTCGCCACCGGTTCGGTGCCGAAGTCCCTGCCGGGCCTGGAGATCGACGGCGAGCGCGTCATCTCCTCGGACCACGCCCTGGTCCTGGACCGCGTTCCGAAGTCCGCGATCGTGCTGGGCGGCGGCGTGATCGGCGTCGAGTTCGCCTCCGCGTGGAAGTCCTTCGGGGCCGACGTCACCATCGTCGAGGCGCTTCCCCACCTCGTCCCGGTCGAGGACGAGAGCAGCTCCAAGCTGCTGGAGCGCGCCTTCCGCAAGCGCGGCATCAACTTCTCCCTGGGCTCCCGCTTCTCGGGCGTCGAGCACACCGCCGACGGCGTCAAGGTCTCGCTGGAGAACGGCAAGACCTTCGAGGCCGAGGTGCTGCTCGTGGCCGTGGGCCGCGGCCCGGTCTCGCAGGGCCTGGGCTACGAGGAGGCCGGGGTCGCCATGGACCGCGGCTACGTCCTGGCCGACGAGTACATGCAGACCAACGTCCCGACCATCTCCGCCGTCGGTGACCTGGTCCCCACGCTTCAGCTCGCCCACGTCGGCTTCGCCGAGGGCATGCTGGTGGCCGAGCGCCTGGCCGGCCAGAACCCCGTTCCGATCGACTACGACGGCGTGCCCCGGGTGACGTACTGCCACCCCGAGGTCGCCTCCGTCGGCATCACCGAGGCCAAGGCCAAGGAGCTGTACGGTGCGGACAAGGTCGTCGCCCTGAAGTACAACCTCGCGGGCAACGGCAAGAGCAAGATCCTGAAGACCACGGGCGAGATCAAGCTCGTCCAGGTCCGCGACGGTGCTGTCGTCGGCGTCCACATGGTCGGTGACCGTATGGGCGAGCAGGTCGGCGAGGCTCAGCTGATCTACAACTGGGAGGCGCTGCCGGCCGAGGTCGCGCAGCTCGTCCACGCCCACCCCACCCAGAACGAGGCGCTCGGCGAGGCCCACCTGGCACTTGCCGGCAAGCCGCTGCACTCCCACGACTAGTCAGTCCGAGCGCGCGACCCATTCCGCACAGATCGTTAAGGAGCAACCGAACACCATGGCGGTATCCGTAACCCTGCCGGCGCTCGGCGAGAGCGTGACCGAGGGCACCGTCACCCGCTGGCTCAAGGCCGAAGGTGAGCGCGTCGAGGCCGACGAGCCGCTGCTCGAGGTCTCGACCGACAAGGTCGACACCGAGATCCCGGCGCCCAGCGCCGGTGTGCTGACGTCCATCAAGGTGGCCGAGGACGAGACGGTCGAGGTCGGCGCCGAGCTGGCCGTCATCGACGACGGCGAGGGCGCCCCGGCCGAGGCCCCCGCCCCCGCGGCCGAGCCCGCTCCGGCGGCTCAGCCCGAGCCCACCCCGGCCCCCGCCGCCGAGGCCCCGGCCCCCGCGGCCGCCCCGGCCGGTGGCGCCGAGGGCACCGACGTGGTCCTCCCGGCGCTCGGCGAGAGCGTCACCGAGGGCACCGTCACCCGCTGGCTCAAGGAGGTCGGCGAGTCGGTCGAGGCCGACGAGCCGCTGCTGGAGGTCTCCACCGACAAGGTCGACACCGAGATCCCGGCCCCGGCCGCGGGCACTCTGCTGGAGATCCTGGTCGGCGAGGACGAGACCGCCGAGGTCGGCGCCAAGCTCGCCGTGATCGGCGTCGCCGGTGCCGCTCCGGCCGCCGCGCCCGCCGAGGCCCCGGCCGCCCCCGCCCCGGCTCCCGAGCCGGTCAAGGAGGAGGCCCCGGCCCCCGCCCCCGCTCCGGAGCCCACCCCGGCCCCGGCGCCCGCTCCGGCTCCGGCGGCGCCCGCCCCGGCCGCCCAGGCCCCGGCGCCGTCCATCCCGGCTCCGGCCTCCCCCGAGGCCGAGGGCGCGTACGTGACCCCGCTGGTGCGCAAGCTCGCCGCGGAGAACGGCGTGGACCTGGGCACCGTCAAGGGCACCGGCGTCGGCGGCCGCATCCGCAAGCAGGACGTCATCGCCGCCGCCGAGGCCGCCAAGGCCGCGGCTCAGGCCCAGGCTCCGGCCCCGGCCGCCGCCGCGCCGAAGGCCGCCAAGCAGGAGGTCTCCCCGCTGCGCGGCCAGACCATCAAGATGCCGCGGATGCGCAAGGTCATCGGCGACAACATGATGAAGGCCCTGCACGGCCAGGCCCAGCTGACCAGCGTGGTCGAGGTGGACATCACCAAGGTCATGCGGCTGCGCAACCAGGCCAAGGAGTCGTTCGCGCAGCGTGAGGGCGTCAAGCTCTCGCCGATGCCGTTCTTCGTGAAGGCCGCCGTCCAGGCGCTGAAGGCCCACCCGGCCGTCAACGCCCGGATCAACGACGACGACACGATCACGTACTTCGACGTGGAGAACATCGGCATCGCGGTCGACGCCGAGAAGGGCCTGATGACCCCGGTCATCAAGGGCGCCGGCGACCTCAACATCGCGGGCATCTCCAAGAAGACGGCGGAGCTGGCGGGCAAGGTCCGCTCCAGCAAGATCAGCCCGGACGACATGTCCGGCGCCACCTTCACGATCAGCAACACCGGCTCGCGCGGTGCGCTGTTCGACACGGTCATCGTGCCCCCGAACCAGGTCGCCATCCTGGGCATCGGCGCGACCGTCAAGCGTCCGGTGGTCATCAACCACCCGGACCTGGGCGAGACCATCGCGGTGCGCGACATGACGTACCTGGCGCTCTCCTACGACCACCGCCTGGTGGACGGTGCCGACGCGGCCCGCTACCTGACCGCGGTCAAGGAGATCCTGGAGGCCGGCGAGTTCGAGGTCGAGCTGGGTCTCTGATCGTCACTCCGGCATACGGCCGCGCCCCGCACGGGCTTCCGTGCGGGGCGCGGCCCTTTTGCGTACACCTGGCTTCCGTGCCACCTGGTATGCGTGCCACCTGGATAATGACTTCCGTTCACCGCTGGTTCCGAAGGAGCGCTCGTTATGATCCCGCCCGTCATCCACTCGCTGCGCGAGCAGATCCGCGAGCACATCGTGGAGGGCATCGTCAGCGGGCGGTGGAAGCCGGGCGAGCGGATCGTGGAGCGGCGCATCGCCACCGAGCTGGAGGTCAGCCAGACGCCCGTACGGGAGGCGCTGCGCGAGCTGGAGACGCTGCGGCTGATCGAGTCGGCGCCCAACAAGGGCGTCCGGGTGCGGAATCTGACCGCCGCCGACCTGGAGGAGATCTATCCGGTGCGGGCCGGTCTGGAGCAGATCGCCGCCGAGCTGGCGGCGGACCGGCTGGCCGAGGACACCTCGGCGCTGGAGCCCGAGGTGCGGGCGCTGTACGAGGCGGACCGCAGGGCCGACGGCGAGGCGCAGGTGCGGCACACCGTGGCCTTCCACCGGGAGCTGGTGCGGGCGTCGGGCAACAGCGTGCTGCTGCACACCTGGGAGTCGCTGGGCATCGAGATCTGGACGACGCTGTCGATCCGCTGGCTGGGCACCGTGCAGCAGTCGTACGCGGAGGAGCACGAGGCCGTGGTGGACGCGTTCCGGCGCCGGGATCCGCGGGTCGGCGAACTGGTCAAGGCCCATGTGCTCGGCTGTGCACCGCGTGCCTGATTTCGAGGCACGGAATGCCAATTTCGCCGTACGGACAAGTTTTTCCCTTCATCTACTTTGATCGATCATCGATCAGAACTTACAGTCGACCGCATGACCGATCTCGCAAGCACGCAGCCGAGTGCGCTCGACCAGTTCCCCGACCGGGACCCCGAGGAGACCGCCGAGTGGGGCGCCTCGCTCGCTGCCGTCACCCAGGCCGCCGGCCCGCACCGCGCCTCGTACCTGATGCGCCGCACCCTGGAGCGCGCCGAGGGCACCGGACTGGCGCTGCCGCCGCTGCTGGAGTCGGACTACGTCAACACCATCCCCACCGCCGGGGAGCCCGCGTTCCCCGGTGACGAGGCCATGGAGCGCCGGATCACCGCCTGGAACCGGTGGAACGCGGCCGCGATGGTCACCCGTGGCAGCAAGGACGGCCTCGGCGGCCACATCGCCACCTTCGCCTCCGCCGCCTGGCTCTACGAGACGGGCTTCCAGCACTTCTTCCACGGCAAAGAGGCCGACGGCAGCGGCGACCAGCTCTACATCCAGGGCCACGCCTCCCCCGGCATCTACGCCCGCGCCTTCCTCGACGGCCGGCTGACCGAGCAGCACCTCGACCACTTCCGCCGCGAGGCGGGCGGCGAGGGCCTGCCCTCCTATCCGCACCCGCGCCGGATGCCGTGGCTGTGGGAGTTCCCCACCGTCTCGATGGGCCTCGGCCCGATCTCCGCGATCTACCAGGCCCGCTTCAACCGCTACCTGGCCGCCCGTGGCATCAAGGACACGGCCAACTCCCACGTATGGGCCTTCCTCGGCGACGGCGAGATGGACGAGCCGGAGTCGACCGCCGCACTGGCGCTGGCCGGGCGCGAGGGCCTGGACAACCTCACGTTCGTCATCAACTGCAACCTGCAGCGCCTCGACGGCCCGGTGCGCGCCAACTTCAAGATCGTGCAGGAGCTGGAGGCCCAGTTCCGGGCCGCCGGGTGGAACGTCGTCAAGTCGCTGTGGGGCTCCGCCTGGGACGAGCTGTTCGCCCGGGACACCTCCGGTGCGCTGGCGCGGCGGCTGCGCGAGGTCCCCGACGGCCAGTTCCAGACGTACGCGACCCGCGAGGCCGCTTACATCCGCGAGCACTTCTTCGGTGCCGACCCGGCCCTCGCGGAGCTGGCGAAGACGCTGTCCGACGCCAAGCTGGCCGAGTGTTTCCACACCTCCCGCGCGGGCCACGAGCCGCGCAAGGTGTACGCGGCCTACCGCGCGGCGATCGAGCACAAGGGCGCCCCGACGGTCGTTCTCGCCCAGACCGTCAAGGGGTACACGCTCGGCCCGACCTTCGAGTCGCGCAACGCGAACCACCAGATGAAGAAGCTGACCGGCAAGGAGTTCCGCGCCATGCGCGACCTCCTGGAGCTGCCGATCCCGGACAGCAAGCTGGACGACAGCCTCGTCCCGTACGCCCACCCCGGCGAGGACTCCCCCGAGGTCCGCTACCTCCAGGAGCGCCGCGCCGAGCTGGGCGGCCCCGCCCCGGCCCGCAAGGTCCACCCGGTGGCCCTGCCCGAGCCCGCCGCCAAGCCCTTCGAGGCCCTGGCCAAGGGCTCCGGCAGCCAGGAGATCGCCACGACCATGGCCTTCGTGCGCCTGGTCAAGGACCTGATGCGGGACAAGGAGACCGGCCACCGCTGGGTGCCGATCGTGCCCGACGAGGCCCGTACGTTCGGCATGGAGTCGCTCTTCCCGACCGCCGGGATCTACTCCCCGCTCGGCCAGACCTACGACCCGGTCGACCGCGATCAGCTCCTGTACTACAAGGAAGCCAAGAACGGTCAGATCCTCAACGAGGGGATCACCGAGGCCGGTTCGATGGCCGACTTCACGGCCGCCGCCACGTCGTACGCGACGCACGGCGAGCCGATGATCCCCTTCTACATCTTCTACTCGATGTTCGGCTGGCAGCGCACCGCCGACCAGATGTGGGCGTTCGCCGACCAGCTCGGCCGCGGCTTCCTGATCGGCGCCACCGCGGGCCGCACCACCATGACCGGTGAGGGCCTGCAGCACGCCGACGGCCACTCGCACCTGATCGCCTCCACCAACCCGGCGGCGCTCGCCTACGACCCGGCGTTCGCGTACGAGGTCGGCGTGATCGTGCGGGACGGGCTGCGGCGGATGTACGGCCCGCAGGCCGAGGACGTCTTCTACTACCTGACGGTCTACAACGAGACCAAGGTGCAGCCGCCGATGCCGCAGCACGAGGGCGTCGAGGAAGGCATCGTCAAGGGTCTCTACCGCTTCCAGGAGGCCGAGGCGCCCGCCGCCGACGCCCCCCGTATCCAGCTGATCGCCTCCGGCACCGCCATCCACTGGGTGCTGGAGGCCCAGAAACTGCTCGCCGACGACTGGGGCGTGGCCGCCGACGTGTGGTCCGCCACCTCCTGGAGCGAGCTGCGCCGCGATGCCCTGTCCTGTGACGCGGCGCAGCTCAGCGGCGAAGACCGGGTCCCGTACGTCACCCGTGCCCTGGCAGGCGCACCGGGCCCGGTCCTCGCGGTCAGCGACTGGATGCGTGCGGTACCGGACCAGATCAGCCAGTGGGTCGAGCAGGACTGGTACTCGCTCGGCACCGACGGCTTCGGTCTGTCCGACACCCGCGAGGCGGCCCGCCGCCACTTCGGGGTGGACGTCCCGTCGATCGTGGTCACCGCCCTGGCCCGGCTCGCCAAGCAGGGCGCGGTCAAGAGCACGGCCCCCAAGGAAGCCGCCGAGCGCTACGGCCTCTGAGCCCCCAGCGCCCGCCCGGGCCCCGGCTCCCCGCGCGGGAGCCGGGGCCCGGCTCTTGCCCCGACTGCGGAGGCCCGGGCCTCACCCCGATTGCGGGGCCCAGGGCTCACCCCAGCTGCGGAGGGCCGGGCCTCACCCCAGCTGCGGGGCCCAGGACTCACCCCAGCTGCGGGGCCCAGGACTCACCCCGGCTGCGGGGCCCGGGGCTTGCCCCGGCTGCGGGGGCCCAGGACTCACCCCAGCTGCGGCTGCGGAGCCCCGGGACTCACCCTGACTGTGGGGCCCAGGCTCGCCCCGATTGCTGGGGCCCGGGACTTGCCCCCACTGCGGGGCCCGGGACTCACCCGCTGCGGGGCCCGGGGGTCACCCCGGCTGCGGAGGCCCGGGGCTTGCCCCGGCTGCGGGGTCCGGGGCTTGCCCCGGTTCGGGAAGGGGCGGGGTGGGGGCAAAACCTCCGGTGGCACGGTGCGGCACGGCATGATGGGGCGGTGCGTGCGGCGCGGCTGATCAAGATGGTCCTTCTGCTCCAGGCTCGGCCCTCCATGACGGGGGCCGAGCTGGCGCGTGAGCTGGAGGTTTCGGAGCGCACGGTGACGCGCGACGCCGCCGCGCTCTCCGAGGCCGGGGTCCCGGTCTACGCGGACCGCGGCCGCGCCGGTGGCTACCGCCTCATCGGCGGCTACCGCACCCGGCTGACCGGCCTCGGCCGCACCGAGGCCGAGGCGCTGTTCCTCTCCGGGGTGCCGTCCGCGCTGCGCGAGATGGGGCTCGCGGACGCCGCGTCCGCCGCCCGCCTCAAGGTCTCCGCCGCGCTCCTCCCCGAGCTGCGCGACGCCTCCCACACGGTGGCCCAGCGCTTCCACCTCGACGCCCCGGGCTGGTGGCAGGAGCCGCAGACGCCGTCGCTGCTGCCGGACGTCGCCGACGCCGTATGGGACGACCGGCGGCTCGCGGTGCGCTACCGCCGCCGGGACACCGAGGTGGGGCGCGAGCTGGAGCCGTACGGGCTCGTCCTCAAGGCGGGCGTCTGGTACCTGGCGGCCCGCGCCGAAGCCTCCAACGGCTCCCCCGGCGACTTCCGGGTCTACCGGGTGGACCGCCTGGCCTCCGTCGCGCCCGCGCCCGGCGACGGCCGCTTCCGGCGCGACGAGACGTTCGACCTGCCCGCCTTCTGGGCGGAGCGCGCCGCCCAGTTCGCGCGCTCGATCCTCCGCGAGGAGGTCACCCTGCGCCTCACCCCCGGGGCCGCCCGCGCCCTGCCGTACGTCACGGACCGCACGGCGGGCGAGGAGGCCGTACGGGCGGCCGGGGAGCCGGACGGGCAGGGGCGGATCACCGTGACCCTGCCCGTGGAGTCGGCCGAGGTGGCGTACGGACAGCTGCTCGCGCTCGGCCCGGAGGCGGAGGTGCTGGCGCCGCCGGAGCTGCGGGAACGGTTCGCCGAGGCAGCTCGACGGATGGCGGACCTCTACAGCTAGCTACCGGTAGTCGTCGGCCGTACCCTCCTGGCCGCCGAAGACGACGTCACGGAAGTACCCGAAGGCGTCCGGCCGCGATCCGTCGAGGTCGGTGAAGCCGTAGACCTTGGCCAGGTCCCCGCTGAAGACGGACTGTCCGCTCCACCGCGCCCGCTCCGGGTCGGCGGCGAGCGCGGCGACCGCGCGCCCGACGAAGTACGGCGTCTCGGCGATGGCGAAGTGCGGCTCCCGCTCGACCGCGTCCCGCCAGTTCTCCTCGGTCACCCCGAAGTGGTCCAGCATCTGTTCGGAGCGCAGGAAGCCCGGGGAGATACACACCGCCGTGCCGTCGTACTCCTTCAGCTCCTCCGCCAGCCCGAAGGCGGTGCGGATGGGGGCGTTCTTGGTGAGGTCGAAGAAGAGGTTCTCCCGGTAGGTCTTGTTGAACTCCTCGTTCCCGTCGGTCACCTCGACCACCAGGCCACCCGGGTTCCGGATCAGCAGCGGCAGCGCGTAATAGCTGGTGATCAGGTGGGTCTCGACGCCGAGCCGGAGCATCCGCAGCCCCCCGTCCAGGTCGTTCTCCCAGGTCTTCTTGCCGAACGCGATCAGGTGTTCGCCGCCCCAGACGTCGTTGACCAGGACGTCCAGCCGCCCCTGCTCGCGGTCGACGCGCTCGATGAGGGCCCGTACCTGCTCGGGCTCCAGGTGGTCGACGGGCACCGCGATACCCGTCCCGCCCGCCGCCGTGATCAGTTCCGCGGTCTCCTCGATGGTCTCCGTCGCCCGCCCGACCTCGCTGATCCGGTCCCGGGTGGTGCGCCCCGTCGCGTAGACGGTGGCGCCCGCCGCGCCCAGCTCGACGGCCATGGCCCGCCCCGCGCCGCGTGTCGCGCCCGCGACGAGCGCGACCTTGCCCGCCAGTGGCCGCTGCGTGCCCTGCGTGCCCTGTGTGCTCACGTATGTACGTCCTCTCCGTGGAGCCGTCCTCAGTGACGCGTTCGACGATCGCAAGGAAACCCGACACCTTCTGTCCCATATAACAAGAGGGCCGCATCTGGGTCGCTCCACGTGCGGGGGTGGGCGCGAGGGCCGATGCTGGTCCCGTGATGATGGACGAGACGGAGTTCTGGGGGCTGGTCGACCACGCCCGGGAGACCGCCGAGGGCGACCCCGAGGACCAGTCCGACCTGCTCGTCGAGCAGCTGTCACAGCTCGACCCCGACTCCGTGCTGGACTTCGCCCGGCACTTCGAGGCCCGCGCCAACCGCGCGTACCGCTGGGATCTGTGGGGGGCCGCCTGGGTGCTACTGGGCGGCGTCAGCGACGACGCCTTCGAGGCGTTCCGCTACTGGCTGATCGGCCAGGGCCGGGAGGTCTTCGAGGGCGCGCTGCACGATCCGGACGCCCTGGCCGAGCTGCTCGACGACTTCGACGAGCAGGTGGACGGCGACTGCGAGGACCTGGGCTTCGCGGCGGACGAGGCGTACGAGCAGCTCACCGGCCTGGTCCTGCCGGAGCTTGGGCTCCCCGAGCAGCCGGACGAGCCGCTGGGCGCGACGTTCGACCTGGAGAACGATCAGGCGCTGGCGGAGCGGTACCCCCGGCTCTGGGAACGCTTCCGGAGCTGACAGGTCAGCCGGTCAGAGGGCGTCCCATCAGCACATCGTCCACGTACGCGCCGTCCAGCAGGAACTCCCCCGGCAGGACGCCCTCCACCACGAACCCCTCCGACTCGTAGAGCCGCCGCGCCGGGAGGTTGTGGCCGAGCACCCGCAGGGTCATCCGGCTCGCGCCCTGCCGCACCGCCTCCTCGTACGCCGCGTGCAGCAGCGCCCGCGCGACGCCCCGGCCGCGCGCCACCGGGTCCACGGCGAGCCCCTGTATCTGGCGGACGTGCGCGTTGCAGGCCAGCTGCGTCGACGGGACCAGCCGTACGAAGCCGACGGGGCGCCCGTCCAGCTCGGCCACCTGAACGTGGACGGGGCGGTTGCGGTGGGTGAAGAAGGCGTCGTACGGCGGCTCCGGTGCCGGCAGTACGGAGTGCAGCGTGGACCAGGTGCGGCGCTCCAGCGCGACCAGTGCCTGCTCGTCGTCGAGCACGGCGCGCCGGATGAACGGCGCGGGTACGGCGGACGGCTGGGGCGGGGCGGAGGGCTCGGACATGCGGGTCACTCTGCCACGCACTCCCCCACGCCCGACATCCCCCCGAAGCACGTCCGACATCACCGATAGCACGTCCGACATCCCCCGGAAGATCAGGGGCAGGATGGGGCCATGCGCATCGCGGTCACCGGTTCCACCGGGCTCATCGGTACGGCCCTCGTCCACTCCTTGCGCCGGGACGGCCACCAGATCGTGCGGCTGGTGCGGCGAACTCCGCGTGAGGAGGCGGAGGTCGAGTGGGATCCGCACCGGCAGTGGGTCGACACCGCCGGGCTGACGGGATGTGAGGCCGTCGTCCACCTCGCGGGCGCGGGCATCGGCGAGCACCGCTGGACCGACGCGTACAAGAAGGAGCTGCGGGACAGCCGGGTGCTGGGCACGGCCGCCATCGCCGAGGCCGTGGCCGCTCTGGACACCCCGCCCCGGGTGCTGGTGAGTGGAAGCGCGGTGGGGTTCTACGGGGACACGGGGGAGCGCGCGGTGGATGAGAGCGCGCCCCCTGGGCACGGTTTCCTCCCGGATCTGTGTCAGGACTGGGAGGAGGCGACCGCCGCGGCACAGGAGGCGGACATCCGCACGGTGTTCGTCCGCAGCGGGCTGGTGATCGCGCCCGAGGGCGGGGCGTGGGGCCGTCTCTTCCCGCTGTTCAAGGCGGGGCTCGGCGGGCGGATGGGCAGCGGACGGCAGTACTGGAGCTTCATCGCCCTGCACGACCACATCGCCGCGCTGCGCCACATCCTGGACACGGCGGACCTCAGCGGCCCCGTGAACCTCACCAGCCCCTCCCCCGTGACCAACCGTGAGATGACCGAGGCCATGGGCCGGGTGCTGCGCCGCCCGACGCTGCTCCACGTCCCCGCCCCGGCCCTGCGGATCGCGCTGGGCGAGATGTCCACGGACATCCTCGGCAGTGTGCGCGCCCTCCCCCGCAAGCTCCTGGACTCCGGCTTCTCCTTCACCTACCCGCATGTCGACGAGGCCCTGAAGGCGGCGGTGGGCGGAGGGCGCTGACGGTCCGCCGGGGAAGGGGATGTGGCGAAACCGAGCGGCCTGAACGGTCGTACACGATCGGCGTGCGACCGTTGTGCGCCCGTGCTCGGTCGATGCGCGTCTGTCATCGACCGTTTTTGCCCTTACCGTCGTGACCGTTCCGATCCGCTCCATCCCGACCCCGGGGAGGGAACGTGCTCACCAGCGCGCACCGCACGGACGTCGTCATCGTGGGAGCCGGACTCGCGGGGCTGGCCGCCGCCCAGTTGCTGACCGGCGCGGGCATGGAGGTCACCGTCCTGGAGGCCGCGCCCCGGGTCGGCGGCCGTATGACGACCGATACGGTCGACGGCTTCCGGCTGGACCGCACCGGGCAGCTGGTGAACACCTCCTTCCCCGAACTGCGGCACACCCCTGGGCTCGACGCGCTCGCCCTGCGCCCCTTCTCGCAGGGGGTGCTGGTGCACAGCGACGGCCGTACGCAGCGGATCGGCGCGCACCGCGGCTCCCGTAGCGGAACTCGTAGTGGCTCCCGGAGCACAAGGGGCGCACTCACCACGGCGCGCGCTCTCGCAAGCGCCGCCCGCGCGCCCTTGGGCGGCGGACTCGATCAGGCCCGACTCGGTGCCGCGCTCGGCAGGCTCGCCGCCCTGCCCGCGGACCGCCTCCTCGCCCGCCCCGACCGGCCGGTCCACGAGACCCTGGCGGGGCGGGGCCTACCCGCTCGTACCGTCGAGAGCGTGCTGCGCCCGCTTCTCGTCTCGCTGCTGAGCGACCCGGGCCTGAGCACGTCCAGCCGCTGCGCCGACCTGGTGCTGCGCGGCTACGCCCGCGGGCGGCTGTGCCTCCCGGCGGGCGGCGCCGCCACCGTCCCCGAGCTGCTGGCCGCCAGCCTGCCGCCGGGGACGGTCCGTACCGGCGTACGCGCCACCTCGGCCGCCACCACCGCCGTGACCACCGCCGCGCACGGCGAGATCGGCTGCCGCGCGGTGCTGGTGGCCACCGGGGCGCACGACGCCGCCGAATTCCTCCCCGGGCTGCGGCTGCCCGCCTTCCACCCGGTCACCGTGCTGCACCACACCGCCGACCAGCCGCCGCTGCGCGAACCCGCGCTGATCCTCGCCGCGGGCGGCCAGGGCCCGGTCGCGCACACCACGGTCGCCAGCGAGGTCGACCCCTCGCGCGCGCCGGGCGGCCGGGTGCTGATCACCTCCACCGTGCTGGGCGCCGCCGCGGGGCTTCCGGCCGCCGAACTCGACCGGCAGGCCAGGGCCCAGCTCGCCGCGGTCTACGGCACCTCCACCGCCGACTGGGAGCTGCTGGCCGCCCACCACGACCCGCACGCGGTGCCCGCCATGCCCGCGCCGCACGACCTGCGGCGCCCGGTGCGGCTGCTGTCCGGGCTGTACGTATGCGGCGACCACCGCGACGCCAGCAACGTGCAGGGCGCCCTCGTCTCCGGCCGCCGCGCCGCCCGGGCGGTCCTCCAGGACTTCGGCGCCACCCCCGGCTCCGACACCACCCCCGCGCTCCCGGCGGCGGCCGCCTGAACTGTCCCGCGTCGTACGTCGGTCACCGGCCGAAAACCGCTTGAGCGCCCGGCGGACACCGCGCACCATCACATCACCATGACCGACGAAACCTTCCTCGACCATGTCGCCGACCGGCTCGCCGCGCTGCCCGCCGTGCACGCCGTCGCCCTCGGCGGCTCGCGCGCCCAGCGCACCCACACCCCGGACAGCGACTGGGACCTGGCCCTCTACTACCGGGGCGGCTTCGACCCGGCCGACCTGCGGGCGGTCGGCTGGGAGGGCGAGGTCTCCGAGATCGGCGGCTGGGGCGGTGGCGTCTTCAACGGCGGCGCCTGGCTGACCGTTGACGGCCGCCACGTCGACGTCCACTACCGCGACCTCGACGCCGTCGAACACGAACTCGCCGAGGCCCGGCAGGGCCGCTTCCACGTGGAACCGCTCCTCTTCCACCTCGCGGGCGTCCCCAGCTATCTGCTCGCCGCCGAACTCGGCGACAACCAGGTGCTCCGCGGCACCCTGCCCCGCCCCGCGTACCCGGAGCCGCTGCGCGCGGCGGCTCCCCCGTTCTGGCGCGAACGGGCCGCCCTGACGCTCGCGTACGCAGGCGGCTCGTACGCCCCGCGCGGCCAGGCCACGGAGGTCGCGGGCGCGCTCGCCACCGCCGCCATGCAGACCGCGCACGCGGTGCTGGCGGCGCGCGGCGAGTGGGTCACCAACGAGAAGCGGCTGCTGCGGCGGGCGGGCCTGCGCGACCTCGACACGATCACGGCCGGGCTCCGCCCGGAACCCGAGACCCTGACCCGGGCGATCGCCGAGGCGGAGGAGGCATTCGGGGCGGCGCGCTGAGCGCCCCCTCCCGGCATCCACACTTCGCCGGGTGCCGAAGCGCCCCCGTCCTACGCTGACCTCATGGCCTCCCCCGTCTCCCCCGCCCGCGACGCGGACATCGCCCGCGCCGCCACCGCCCTCGCCGACGCCTCCCGCGCCCGGATCCTGCTGGCGCTGGCGGAGGGGCGGGCGCTGCCCGCGAGCGTGCTGGCCACCGAGGCGGGGGTGAGCGCGTCCACGGTGAGCGGGCATCTGGCGAAGCTACTGGAGGCCGGTGTCGTACGCGTCGAACAGCAGGGGCGGCACCGCTACTACCGGCTGGCCGGGCCCGCCGTCGGCGAGGCCATCGAGGCGCTGGCCAGGATCGCGCCGCCGCTGCCCGTCACCTCGCTGCGCGCTGCTGGCCACGCCCACGCCCTGCGCCGGGCCCGCACCTGCTACGACCATGTCGCGGGCGGCCTGGGCGTGGCCCTGATGGCCGCCCTGCTGGACCGCTCCGTACTGACCGGCGGCGACGGACGCCACCACCCGGAGACGGCCGAACGCGACCGGCTGTCCGCGCCCGGCAACGACACCCCGTACCGGCTGACCGACCGGGGGCGGGCCGAGCTGGCCGCGTTCGGCGTGGACACCGACCAGCTCCGCACCCGCCGCCGCCCCCTGATCCGCTACTGCGTGGACTGGACCGAACAGCGCCACCACCTGGCAGGCGCCCTCGGCGCCGCACTCACCGACCGGCTCTTCGAACTGGACTGGATCCGCCGGGGCACGCGGCGCCGAGCGATCGACGTGACGGAGGCGGGCGCGGCAGGCCTGGCCCGAACCTTCGGGATCGGCGCGGGCTAGGGCCCACAACCTCCCGCCAGGCCCGCGCCACCCAGCCTTGCTCCCGCCCCCCGACCACCGCCGGGGGCCGCCCGACGCCGCGTCGCCGGAGCCGCCCGGTCCAGCCGCCCCGGCAACCGCCGGAAGGCGCCCCCGCGAGGGCGCCCCTCCGCCTCGCCCGGCGCCGTCTGCCGACGCGGCGGTGTCGGAAGCGGGCGGCGCCACCACCCCGGCAGACTCGCCTGCCTCGGGCGTGGGGCCCGAGGCCGCCTCCGCAGCGTCGAACGGTCCGGCGGGCCTGCCGGGGACTCGTACTGGCGACGGCGGCGAGCAGTCCCGTCGACCACACGCACCTCCGGCCACCGCCCGGGGCGCCGCCGGACGCCGCGCCCGCCCGATCCGGCCCGCCCTCACCACCGACGGGCCGGGCCGGGCGTCGGGAGCCCGGCCCGGCACGGCGCCCCCTACCCCAGCGCGGCCACCCGCTCCCGGTAGCCGCGGACCGGGGCCGCGTCCCGGTATGGCTCCAGGCGGCGTTCGAAGTCGCGTACGTAGTCCAGCGCCCGCGCCGACCGCATCTCGGAGGCCTGCTGCGCCGCCTCCGCGCCCAGCGTGCACGCCTGTTCCAGCTCGCCGAGGCCCAGCCGGGCGGTCGCCAGCACCACCCGGCTGAAGAGGCGGCTGCGGGCGAACCCGGCGCCGCGCAGCCGCAGCGAGCGCTCCGCGTGCTGGGCCGCGGCCCGGTACTGCTGGAGGTCCCGGTGGCAGTGGCCGAACTCGTCGGCCAGCTGCGCCTCGTCGAAGGTCCGCGCCCAGTACGGCACGTCGTCGCCCGGCCGCGACGTCTCCAGCGCCCGCTCGGCGCGGGCGAGGGAGGCGGTGGAGGCCCGTACCTCGCCGAGCACCGCGTGCCCGCGCGCCTCGACGGCGTGCAGCAGGGACTGGAGCACCGGCGGGGCGCCGCCGCCCACGCCCTGCTGGGCCACCCTGGCGAGCTGGACGGCCTCCCGGCCGTGGCCCAGGTAGACGGCCTGGCGGCTCATCGTCACCAGCACATAGCTGCCGTACGGCCGGTCCCCGGCGGCCTGCGCGAGCCGCAGCGCCTGGACGAAATACCGCTGGGCCAGGCCGTGCGCGGCGATGTCGTACGACGTCCACCCGGCCAGCCGGGTCAGGTCGGCGACGGCGCCGAACAGCCGCCGCCCCGTCGTCTCGCCGTAGGTGCCGCGCAGCATCGGCTCGCCCTCGTGCTCCAGATAGCGCACCAGGGCCTGCCGGGCGTGGCCGCCGCCGTACGTCTGGTCCAGCGTCCGGAACAGCTCGCTGACCGAGCGCAGCGCCGCGATGTCGCCCGGGGTCACCCGGTGGCCGGGCCCGCGCTGGACCCGGTCCGCCTGCCGCTGCCGGGGCACGGGGGCCCGTTCGGCGGCCCCAGGAGCGGCGACCGTCCGGCCCACGGGGACCACGGGGACCGCCCGGCCCGCGGCCGCCGCCCGGCCGCCCTGGGCCGGGACGGTCGCACCACCGGCCGCCGGGGGTTCACCTCGGGCGACCCGGTCGTCGGGTCTGCCGATCAGCCAGTCGCGGCTGGGGACCACCAGCCCGGCCGGGGTGAACGCGATCTTCCGCAGCTCCGCGTGGCTGCCCGAGTCCTTCCGCCACAACCCGCTGACGATGTCCACCGCCTCCTGCGGGGTGGCCGCGAACTCCAGACCCGCGTACACCGGCGCACAGGCGTCCAGCCCCAGGTCCTGGGCGGACAGCCGGCGGCCCAGCCGACGGGTGAAGACCTCCGCGATCAGCGCGGGGGTGGTGCCGCGCGGCTGCTGGCCACGCAGCCAGCGGGTGACCGATGTCTTGTCGTACCGCAGGTCGAGGCCGTGCTCGATGCCGAGCTGGTCCACCCGCCGGGCCAGCCCGGCGTTGGAGAACCCTGCCTCGGAAATCAGCGCGGCGAGCTGACGGTTGGGGATGCGCTGGGGGGGTCGTTCCGTCATCAGCCTGCCGGTCTCCCTGATTCGCTCTGTGGAACGATTCGCTCTGTGGAACGGCGTGAATTTAACTGCCTGTAGCGGGCTGATCGCGCTGCTCGGACTCCTTTCATCCGATCGTGTGAGAACGAGCCGGATAGGGGTCCGAAAGTGCGCGGTCGTACAGTGGCGGAGGCACCGCCCACCGTTACGAGGTCCGAAAAGGAGCTTGCCGTGACCGCAACGTCCCCGGAGACGCCCCCCGCTTCGCAGACGCGACTGCGCTACGTCCATCTGGGGTTCGGGGCGGACGCCGTCGACTACCAGGAGGCGTGGCAGGAGCAGCGCCGGGTGCACGCCGCCCGCTTCGCGGACGAGATCCCGGACACCTGTCTGCTGCTGGAACACCAGGCCGTCTACACGGCGGGGCGGCGCACGGCCGACAACGAGCGCCCTCTCGACGGCACCCCGGTGGTGGACGTGGACCGCGGCGGCAAGATCACCTGGCATGGCCCCGGCCAGCTGGTCGGCTATCCGATCCTCAAGCTGCCGCGCCCGGTCGACGTCGTCGCCCACGTCCGGCGGCTGGAGGAGGCCATGCTGCTGACCTGCGCCGATTTCGGCGTGGCGGCCACCCGCGTGGAGGGCCGCAGCGGGGTGTGGGTGCTGGGCGACCCGGTGGACCAGCGGCCCGCGCTCGGCGGGCTGACGCTGGACTTCGACCCGCGAGTGGAGGACGAGGAGTTCGACCCGCGGCTGAACGGCCCGGAGTACGCCCCGTCCAACGCCGGACAGCGCCGCGAGGACCGCAAGCTCGGCGCGATCGGCGTGCGGGTCGCCAAGGGCGTGACCATGCACGGCTTCTCGTTCAACTGCGATCCGGACAACACCTCGTACGACCGGATCGTGCCGTGCGGCATCCGGGACGCCGGAGTGACGTCGCTCTCGGCGGAGCTGGGCCGGGACGTGACGGTCGCCGAGGTGATCCCGGTGGTCGAGAAACATCTGCGGGCGGTCGTGGAGTCCGCCGTTCCGCTGCCCCGCGCCGTGTAAGCCCCGGGCATGGCCCGGGCAGCGGCCCTGTAGGGCCCCGGGCATGGGCTCAGGGCCCCGGGGAAGGCGGCCCTTGGGGAATGCGGCCCCCGACCTCACCGGTTGCCCTGGACGTAAATCCGTACGAATGACGGGCGTACCCTGGTGACCGCCGACGATTCGAAAGCCGCGCCACCCAGACTCGCCAAGCAAAGAGGAGTGCCGGACGTGTCCGCAGTCGCACCCGACGGACGCAAGATGCTGCGTCTGGAGGTCCGGAACAGCCAGACCCCCATCGAGCGCAAGCCCGAATGGATCAAAACGCGGGCGAAGATGGGCCCCGAGTACACCGAGCTGCACGGCCTGGTGAAGCGGGAAGGCCTGCACACGGTGTGCCAGGAGGCGGGCTGTCCCAACATCTTCGAATGCTGGGAGGACCGCGAGGCCACGTTCCTCATCGGCGGCGACCAGTGCACCCGGCGCTGTGACTTCTGCCAGATCGACACCGGCAAGCCGCAGCCGCTGGACCGCGACGAGCCGCGCCGGGTGGCCGAATCCGTACGGACGATGGAGCTGCGGTACGCGACGATCACCGGCGTCGCCCGCGACGACCTGGACGACGGCGGTGCCTGGCTCTACGCCGAGACCGTGCGGCAGATCCACTCGCTCATGCCGGACACCGGCGTCGAGCTGCTGATCCCGGACTTCAACGCGGACCCCGACCAGCTCGCCGAGGTCTTCTCGTCCCGTCCCGAGGTGCTCGCGCACAACGTCGAGACGGTGCCGCGGATCTTCAAGCGCATCCGCCCCGGCTTCCGCTACGAGCGCTCGCTCGAGGTCATCACCAAGGCCCGCGAGGCGGGGCTGGTCACCAAGTCCAACCTGATCCTGGGCATGGGCGAGACCCGCGAGGAGGTCAGCGAGGCGCTGCAGGACCTGTACGACGCGGGCTGCGAGCTGATCACGATCACCCAGTACCTGCGCCCCTCCGCCCGGCACCACCCGGTGGAGCGCTGGGTCAAGCCGAACGAGTTCGTGGAGCTGAAGGAGGAGGCGGACGAGATCGGCTACGCCGGTGTCATGTCCGGCCCCCTCGTCCGTTCGTCGTACCGCGCGGGTCGGCTGTACCAGCAGGCCATCGACCAGCGGGAGAACGCGGCGCAGGCGGTCTGAAAGCCGAAACGCCCAACGGCGGTGCGAACCCGGGCGGGTTCGCACCGCCGTTGGCTCGCAAGCGGGCATATCCGGTCGGTGTGAGCAACACGCTGTGTGAGTACGGGCACACCACGCTCTCCGCGTCCCTGACAAAACCGCAGGTCACAGCCGCAATCGGCAGCTTCCCCAAGGCTTCATCGGTGTTTGACCGACCGGTCACACACTGGTAACACCATTGGGTAACGATGAAACCACGCACCGCTCATGGTCGCGTGCTTCGTGATAATCCGCCGCTCCCGAGGGGTACCCATGCCGGCTGCGCCCGTACGCCCGTCCGTGACCGACGCGCTGCTCGCCCTGGAGGGACTGCTGCTGCGCGGCGGGCAGCGCACAGCCCGGCGTAACGCCTGGACCGCGGTCCTGGAGGACCGCCGCCGCGCCAAGGACCGGACCGAAGCCCAGCACGTACTGGAGGCCGTGTCCACCGAGGCTTCCCAGGCCACGTAAACTTCGCCTTATGGCGCGGAAGGAAACATCCGAGAACCCCGGGCGACTGAAGCAGATCGCCCTGACCTACAAGATGACCAAACGGGTCGACTCGAAGGTCGGCCTTGTGGTCGCCGGCGTGGGGATCATCACCTTCGGTGTCCTCCTCGCCATCGGCTTCCTCATCGGCCACCCCATCTTCCTGGGCATCCTGGGCTTCGTCCTGGCGTTCCTCGCGATGGCGATCATTTTCGGCCGCCGCGCCGAGCGGGCGGCCTTCGGCCAGATGGAGGGCCAGCCGGGCGCGGCCGCCGCCGTTCTGGAGAACGTGGGCCGCGGCTGGTCGGTGACCCCGGCGGTCGCGATGAACCGCAACCAGGACGTCATCCACCGGGCCATCGGCAAGGCGGGCATCGTGCTCGTCGGCGAGGGCAACCCGAACCGGCTCAAGGGCATGCTGGCCGCCGAGAAGAAGCGGATGGGCCGCATCGTGTCGGACGTCCCGGTGCACGACGTGATCGTCGGCTCCGGCGAGGGCCAGGTGGAGATCAAGAAGCTCCGCACCACGCTGCTGAAGCTGCCGAGGGTGCTGCCGGGCGCGCAGGTGACGGTCGTGAACGAGCGGCTGCGCGCGCTGGGCGACCTCATGAGCAACATGCCGATCCCGAAGGGCCCGATGCCCAAGGGCATGCGCATGCCGAAGGGCCGCTGAGCGGCCGTACGCCGAGACTCCACGTAACGAAGGCGGCCCGGGACTCTCCGTCCCGGGCCGCCTTTCGTATGCAATCAGCCGTTCGTATGCAATCAGCCGTTCGTATGCGATTGCCGTTATGCGACCAGCGGCTCAGACGCGGATCTGCACGGCCCGCGACAACCGGTCATGCAACCCGCGGGTGTCACGGTCGAAGACGACCGCGGGGATGACGAGCAGCAGCAGCACGCTGCGCAGCACGGCCCGCGGCAGGCTGAGCCGCGCCCCGCCCTCGCCGACCACCCGCAGCTTGAGCAGCAGCTTGCCGGGGGTCGCGCCGACGGTGCCCACGGTCAGCAGGCTGAGCACGAGGAACACGAGCAGCGCCCAGTTCCCGGCGGCCTGCACATTGCGCCCGGCCAGCAGCGCGTACGAGACGAGCACGCACAGGCCCCAGTCGATGAAAATCGCCCCGAAGCGGCGTCCGAGCGGTGCGATCGCGCCCGGTCCGCTCTCGGGCAGCCCCAGCCCCTGGCCGCGGTAGCCCAGGTCGACGCCCATCTCCTCGGCGGCCGCGCGAGGGCCGGAAAGCCAGGATCCGATTGCTTGCCTCTTGTCCACGCTCCATACGTTACTGCGGCCCCCCGCATACGCCCGTAACGCCCCCTGACCCGGTTAACCTGGGTGAAACAAATGGGTCATGCCCGGGAAATCCCGCCTGCTTATCGTCGGCGACAGCGCGCCACCCACGTGCGACCGCGCGACCGAACAAATCCCCGTCCCCCTGCGGCCGGGCTAGGAGGAGTTGGATGTTCCAGAACGCCGACGACGCTCGGAAGTTCATCTCGGACGAGGACGTCAAGTTCGTCGACGTCCGGTTCTGTGACCTTCCCGGCGTCATGCAGCACTTCACCGTACCGGCGGAGGCGTTCGACCCGAACGAGGAGCTGGCCTTCGACGGCTCGTCGATCCGCGGCTTCCAGGCGATCCACGAGTCGGACATGGCGCTGCGTGCGGACCTGTCGACGGCGCGTGTCGACCCCTTCCGTCGCGACAAGACGCTCAACATCAACTTCTTTATCCACGACCCGATCACGGGCGAGCAGTACAGCCGCGACCCGCGCAACATCGCCAAGAAGGCCGAGGCCTACCTCGCCTCCACCGGCATCGCGGACACCGCGTTCTTCGGCCCGGAGGCCGAGTTCTACGTCTTCGACAGCGTGCGCTTCGAGACCAAGGCGAACGAGGCCTTCTACCACATCGACTCCGAGGCCGGCGCCTGGAACACCGGTGCGATCGAGGGCAACCGCGGCTACAAGGTCCGCTACAAGGGCGGCTACTTCCCGACCCCGCCGGTCGACCACTTCGCCGACCTCCGCGCCGAGATCAGCCTCGAGCTGGAAAAGGCGGGCCTCCAGGTCGAGCGCCAGCACCACGAGGTGGGCACCGCCGGCCAGGCCGAGATCAACTACAAGTTCAACACGCTGCTCGCCGCCGCCGACGACCTTCAGCTCTTCAAGTACATCGTGAAGAACGTCGCCTGGCGCAACGGCAAGACCGCGACCTTCATGCCGAAGCCGATCTTCGGCGACAACGGCTCGGGCATGCACGTCCACTCGTCGCTGTGGCAGGGCGGCGTCCCGCTCTTCTACGACGAGCAGGGGTACGCGGGCCTCTCGGACACCGCCCGCTACTACATCGGCGGCATCCTCAAGCACGCCCCGTCGCTGCTGGCCTTCACCAACCCGACGGTGAACTCCTACCACCGCCTGGTCCCGGGCTTCGAGGCGCCGGTCAACATGGTGTACTCGCAGCGTAACCGCTCGGCCGCGATGCGTATCCCGATCACGGGCTCCAACCCGAAGGCCAAGCGCGTCGAGTTCCGCGCCCCGGACTCCTCCGGCAACCCGTACCTGGCCTTCGCCGCGCTCCTGCTCGCGGGCCTGGACGGCATCAAGAACAAGATCGAGCCGGCCGAGCCGATCGACAAGGACCTCTACGAGCTGGCCCCCGAGGAGCACGCGGGCGTCCCCCAGGTCCCGACCTCCCTCCCGGCCGTCCTCGACGCGCTCGAGGCCGACCACGAGTTCCTCCTCCAGGGCGGTGTCTTCACCTCCGACCTGATCGAGACGTGGATCGACTACAAGCGCACGAACGAGATCGCCCCCCTCCAGCTCCGCCCGCACCCGCACGAGTTCGAGCTGTACTTCGACGTGTAAAGGTCACTGACCTGGCGTCATAGGCGACAGCGAGGGCCGCTACCCCATGGTCGGGGTAGCGGCCCTCGTCGGCTTGCCCAGTTCAGACGGGGTTCACCGTGTGGGTGTCGGTGCCGGAGGACGGGAGGAAGCTGGTGTCGCCGGTGTAGATGGCGATCACGGGGTGGGTGCCGACGCCCAGGGTGGTGAGCGTCAGGGTCGCCACGCCAGCCGTCACGGGCTGGGTGAACGTGCCGCCGCCCGAGCCGCCGATGACGAAGGTCATCACCCCGGTCGGGGAGCCCGCGCCGGGGGCGACCGGGGTCACGGTGGCCGTGAACGTCACCGACTGGCCGAGGGTCGACGGGTCCGGGCTGGACACCACCGAGGTCGTCGTCGCGGCCTGGATGACCGCGATGAGGGTGGTGCCGGTGGAGGAGAGGAAGTTGGTGTCGCCGCTGTAGACGGCGACGACGGGGTGGATGCCGGTGCTCAGCCCGGGGGCGGTGACCGAGGTCGTGCCGCCCGACAGCGTCCCCGTCAGGGTGGGGCCACCGGTGATGGTGAAGGTGACGGTGCCGGTGGGGGTTCCGGCGCCGAGCGGGACGACGGTGGCGGTGAGCGTGACGGACTGGCCGAATGTCGCCGGGTTCGGCGTTGCCGTCACCAGGGTGATGGTGGGGGAAGCCATGATGGGCCCTCCAAGTGAGGTGGAGTGGTGGGCCGTTGGTCGCCGGGCCGACGCCTTGATCAGGGCGCGGCGGCGCATCGGGTACCAGGGGGTGCGCACTTACGGCGATCGACTCCGGGGCCTGCCCGCGTCACCGTCCCCCGGCGGATGTGGAACCCACCGGTCTGTAGCACCAGTAGGCGCGCGGTTGGTGGCAGAACGCCAGGTACGCGGGGGTGAATTGCCCTGAATGGCGCAGCGCTCAGCGGCTCGCGCCGGGTGCGCCGCGCGTACCGTCGATGCGCGGGTTCGCTGACCGGTGCGCACCGCGCGGGCGCTGTGGGGCGTGGTGCGGTGGGTGCGTCAGGGGCGCGTACGGGAGGGGCGGAGGTTGGACTTTCGGCAGTGTCCGGGCGGGTTCGGGTTCCGTAGCGTCAGCCCGGTGAAGAGGATTGCGCGGGTCGTGGGGCGGGGCCGACTGCCGGTGGCGGGGGCGGCCGTGGGGGCCGGGTTGAGTGTGCTGAGCCTGTGGTGGGTGGTGCCCACGGCGGTGGCCGCGTTCCGGGCGGGCCGGGGGCGCGGGCGGACGGGGCCCGCGGTGCTGGCGTTCGCGGGGGTGGTCTCGGCGGGGGTCGTCGCGGCGGCGGTGGTGCCGAGCCTGCTCGGGCTGGGGAGCCGGTTCGTGGGGGTGGTGGTGTGCGGTGTGATGGTGCCGTGGTTCGGGGGACGTTTCTGGCGGCAGTACCAGGAGCTGGTACGGGCGGGCTGGGAGCGGGCCGAACAGGCGGAGCGCGAGCGGTGGTTGGTCGCCGAGCGGGCCAGGCTGCGGGAGCGGGCCCGGATCGCGCGGGACATGCATGACGTCCTCGGGCATGACCTCAGCCTGATCGCACTGTCGGCGGGCGCGCTGAAGCTGGCGCCTGGGCTGGAGGAGAGCCACCGGCGGACCGCGCGGGACATCAGGGCGCGGGCGGAGGTCGCGGTGGACCGGCTCGGGGAGGTGATCGGGGTGCTGCGCGAGGAGGCGCCCACCGCCTCCATCGCGCGGCTGGTCGACGAGGCTGCCGCCGCCGGGCTCACCGTCGAACTCCGTACGGAGGGGGCGGAGGGGGCCGAGGGGGCTGTTACGGGGCTGCCGCCGCTGGTGGAGCGGGCCGCGTACCACGTCGTCCAGGAGGGGCTGACCAACGCCGCCAAGCACGCGCCCGGTGCGGCGGTGACCGTCCGGGTGGTGTGCGGGGCGGCGGAGACGGTCGTCCGGGTGGAGAACGACGCCGAGGCGGGTGGCGCGGGGTCGCGGGTGCGGGGCGGTGGGAATGGGCTCAGGGGGCTCGACGAGCGCGTACGGCTGGCCGGAGGGTCGTTCGCGTACGGCCCTCAGTCCTCCCGCTTCGCCGTCGAGGCCCGGCTTCCGCATACGCCCCCGGAACGGACCGTTCCAGCAGCCCGCCAGGAACACCATCAGGCCCGCCACCGCATGCGTCGGGTGCTGATCGCGGCGGTCATGGTGCCGCTGGTGACCGGCGCGGGGCTGAGCGCCGCGCTGATGGGGTGGGACTGGGCGACGGCGTCGCGCGCGGTGCTGGACCCGGATGACTTCGCCCGGCTGCGGGTGGGGCAGGATCGCTCCGAGGTGGAACGGGTGCTGCCGGACCGTCAGCTGGCCCATCACCCCTCTGCCGCAGAACCGGAGGGACGGGGCATCACATGCGAGTACTACGCGATGACGGCGGATCGTCTCGACGACCGTTCCGGAGACGCGTACCGGCTGTGCTTCCGCGGGGACGTTCTGGTGGCGCGCGATGCCCTCGCGCCGTGAACCCGCTGAGCTGCCGGTGATCCGGGTGCTGGTCGCCGACGACGAGGCGATGATCCGCGCGGGCGTACGCGCCGTACTGGCCACCGACCCGGCCATCGACGTCGTCGCCGAGGCGGCCGACGGCCGGGACGCCGTCGAGCTGGTGCGGCGGCACCGCCCGCAGGTGGCGGTCCTCGACATCCGGATGCCGGTGATGGGCGGGATCGAGGCGGCGGAGGAGATCCGCAGGACGGTGCCGGAGACCGGGGTGGTCATGCTGACGACGTTCGGGGAGGACGACTACATCCTGCGGGCGCTCGGCGGCGGCGCGGCCGGTTTCCTGATCAAGTCGGGCGAGCCCGAGGAACTGATCGCGGGGGTCCGCGCGGTGGCCGACGGCGCCGCCTATCTGTCACCGAAGGTCGCCGCCCGGGTGGTCGCGCACCTCGCGGCCGGTGGCGCCGGTGCCGCCGCCGGTCGGCGCGGCGCGGCCCGGGAGCGGGTCGCGGCGCTCACCGCCCGGGAGCGCGAGGTGCTGGCGTTCCTCGGCGGCGGGCTGTCGAACGGGCAGATCGCGCGTCGGCTCCATGTGGTGGAGGGCACGGTCAAGGCGCACGTCAGCTCCATCCTGGCCCGGCTGGGGGTGGACAACCGGGCCGCGGCCGCCGTCGTGGCGCATGAGGCCGGTGTCGTCACCCCGCCGCCGCCCGAGGCATAGCGAGAGGCATAGCGATGTGACGC
This sequence comes from Streptomyces sp. NPDC001700, assembly GCF_053596435.1. Classification (NCBI taxonomy): domain Bacteria; kingdom Bacillati; phylum Actinomycetota; class Actinomycetes; order Kitasatosporales; family Streptomycetaceae; genus Streptomyces; species Streptomyces sp. NPDC001700. Next base: position 318,734 of record NZ_JBSFGE010000001.1, on the reverse strand, counting down.
GTACGGCGAACGGCTCCAGCGCGAGCAGCGCGGCCGCCACGACGCACCCGCCCAGGATCGCCCCGGCGAGTACGTCGTGCGGATAGTGCACCCCCGCCAGGACGCGCAGCAGCGCCGCCGCCGCTGCCGTAGGCAGGGCCAGGGCGGCCCAGCGCGGCCGCAGGACGGCTATGCCGGTCGCGAGGGCGGCGGCCAGGGTGGCGTGGTTGCTGGGGAACGACCAGTCCCCCGGCTCGGGGCAATGGGCGAGCGCGGCGGCTCCGCGCACCGCACGGCAGGGCCGTTCCTCGTCCACCACCAGCTTCAGGGCCTCGCTGAGCGCGTAGGCGGCCGCGGTGCCGAGGCCGACCAGAGCGGTACCGGCGATTCCGCGCGCGTCCCTGCGGCGCAGCGCGGTCCACCCCCATACGGCCAGCAGCAGCCCGAGGACGGCGACGGTGCCCTCGCTCGCCGCCTCCAGAAGCGCCGCCGGGACATCGGCCACCGCTCCGGTCAGCGCGCGGTACGCGGATGCCGAGGCTCCGTATCTGACCTCGACGGGGCCGGGGTCCCCCAGCCCGCCCAGGGAGAGCCCGCCGGTCGGGGAGAGCCCGCCGCCCGGGGAAAGCCGGACGACCGCCCCCGCGCCCGCGGCGAGCAGCGCCGCGGCCCACAGGAGGCGGGAGGTGGAGTGAGAGTGGGTTCGCATGGCCCCGAACGTAGGAGCGGCGCGGTCCGGAAACCCGGGCCGAACGGCAGGGCGGGACCTGGACGATGGTCAGGGTTGACAGGGCGGGAGTGGCCGGGTTGACGGGGCGGGGCGGTACGCGCCGGGGCGCTTCCACGATCGTGTGGACCTCCGTCGTACGCCCCACGACGCCCACGGCTTTACGGCAAGGTGACCGGCACCGCCGTGCTGGACCGCATCGTCACCGCACCGTCAGGGGGACCAGATCCGTGGCAGCGTCACAGAGCACCGGAAAACCGGCAGGACAACCAGTAGAGCCCGGTGAGGAGTTACGGTTCCGGCCGCCCACCCCGGTGGCGCTGGAGACGATCACCACCCGGGCCATGGCCCGCCGCCTGCCGCAACTGGTGCGCCGCGCACTCGGGTTGGCGTGGCGGGTGGACCGCAGGGCGGTGGTGACGCTGCTGGTGTGCCAGGCGCTCGCGGGGTTCTTCGAGGCGTTCGGGCTGCTGGCGACCACCGGCACCATCACGGCGCTCATCTCGTCCGGGCACATCGGCGAGCGGCTGCGGGAGGCGCTGCCGTCGATCGCGGTGCTGGCCGGGGCGGCGGGGCTGCGGGCGCTGCTCGGGATCGCGGTGTCGAACATCTCCAGCAGGCTGTCGCCGCGGATCTCGCGGGAGGCCGAGACCCAGATGCTGGACGCGGCGATCAACGCGGAGCTGGCGGCGTACGACAACCCCGGGTTCAACGACAAGTGGGACGCGGCGGACCGGGGCGCCGAGGTCGCGCAGGATCTGATCGTCGAGTCGCAGCAGCTGATGGCGTGTCTGTCCTCGCTGATCGCGGCGGCCGGGGTGGTGGCCGTGCTGCATCCGGCGCTGCTGCCGCTGTTGATGCTGGCCGCGCTGCCGCAGGGGATCGCGGGGATGAAGGGCGCGCGGGTGCAGTACGAGACGAGCCGGGCGATGAGCGCGGACCGGCGCACGCTCGGGCTGCTGCGCTGGTACATGGTGGACAAGGACATCGCCGATCAGCTGCGCTCGGGCACCATGGCGTCGTTCCTCCTGGAGCGGTACCGGGCGATCGGCGCGCGGGTGGACGCCGCGACCGACAAGGCGGTGCACCGGGGCGCCCGGTACGCGGTGGCGGGGGCGCTGACCGGGGGGTTCGCGTCGGGGCTGGTGTGGGCGTCGCTGGCCCTGCTGCTGGGCTCGGGGCAGATGTCGGTGGCCTCGGCGGGGACCGCGGTGTTCGCGCTGCGGACGGTGGGCGCGTCGTTGCAGGGGATGGTCGGGTACGGGACGCGGCTGTTCCGTACGGGGCTGTACCTGGACGACTGGGCGGAGTTCATCGAGGAGGCGGGCGGGCACCGGATGCGGCGCGGCAGCCGGGTGCCGGACGTACCGCGGGTGATCCGCGCCGAGGGGCTGACGTACGCCTATCCGGAGTCCTCGGGGGCGGTGCCTTCGGAATCGGGGTCCGAGGGGCCCGGCGCTCCGGCGCTCGCCGAGGTGAGCCTGGAGGTGCGGCGCGGCGAAGTGCTGGCGCTGGTCGGGGAGAACGGTTCCGGCAAGACCACCCTGAGCAAGCTGCTGACCGGGCTGTATCTGCCCACCGGGGGCGCGGTGACCTGGGACGGTACGAGCACCGCGGAGCTGGAGCCGCAGGCGATGTGGCGGCACACGGCTGTCGTGCCGCAGGACTACGCGCACTGGCCGCTGACCGCGCGCGACAACATCACGCTCGGGCAGCCGCACGGCGGGGACGAGGCGGTCCGGGCGGCGGCGGTCCACTCCGGGGCGCATGAGGTGGTCGACGGGTTGCGCAGCGGTCTTGACACGCTGCTGGCCCGGCAGTGGTGGGGCGGGGTGGAGCTGTCCGGCGGGCAGTGGCAGCGGATCGCGCTGGCCCGCGCGTTCCACCGGCCCGCCGGGCTGCTGGTGATGGACGAGCCGACCAGCGCCCTGGACGCGCGCGCCGAGCACCGGATCTTCGCCGGGCTGCGGCGGATGGCACGGGACCGCGCGGTCGTGCTGGTGACGCACCGGCTGGCGAACGTCGCGGTGGCCGACCGGATCGTGGTGCTGGACCGGGGCCGGGTGATCCAGCAGGGCACGTTCGAGGAGCTGACCCGATCGCCGGGCCTCTTCCGGGAGTTGTGGGAGCTGCAGAACGACCGTGGGGTGCCTGCCCCGCGTCGCGGCGGGACGTCCTGAAGCGGCTTACGACGCGCCCTCAGGCCACGCGGGCGCGGGACGCGGCGATCTCGGCGTACGCCGCGTCGCGGCCCTCCCAGTGCGATCCCTCGACGGACTTGCCGGGTTCGAGGTCCTTGTAGACGTCGAAGAAGTGGGTGATCTCCATACGGTCGAACTCGGGCACGTCCTCGATGTCCTGGACGTCGACGTAGCGCGGATCGTGGGCGGGCACGCAAAGGATCTTCTCGTCCGGCCCCTTCTCGTCGCGCATGCAGTACATGCCGATGGCCCGGCACAGGATCACGCAGCCGGGGAAGGTGGGCTCGCCGACGGTGACCAGGGCGTCCAGCGGGTCACCGTCGCGGCCGAGGGTGTGGTCGATATAGCCGTAGTCGGCCGGGTACTTCGTGGCCGTGAACAGCATCCGGTCCAGCCGGATGCGCCCGGCCTCATGGTCCATCTCGTACTTGTTGCGGGACCCCTCGGGGATCTCCACGACGACGTCGAATTCGGCGGCGGACTCCATCGCGACCTCCGGTCACCGGTGGGCGTCCTTCCAGTGTGCGCCGTGTGCGCCGCTCACGCACCGCGCACGAGGACGGCTCACGCCCCGCGTACTAGCCCGGCTCACGCACCGCGTACGAGGGCGCCCACCTCGGCCTCGAAGAGCGCCCCCGGATCGAAGCCCATCCCGCTGAACTGGCCCTGCACTTCAAGGCTGATCACCCCGTGCAGCCGGGTCCAGGTGGCCAGGGCGCGGCACTTCAGCTCGCCGTCCGGCTCCGGGCCGGGGGCCCAGGGGCCCACGCCCTCCAGCTGCCGCGACAGCTCGGCTTCGAGGGGGGTCGGGGCGGTGGCGCGGTCGAGGGTGGCGCACGCGTCGAGGATGGTGCGCATCAGGGAGCCCGCGATCTCGGTGGTCTCGGCGGGCGCCTGGTAACCGGGCACCGGGGTGCCGTAGATGAGCAGATAGCGGTCGGGCTGCTGCTTGGCCCAGTCGCGCAGGGCGTGGGCGAGGGTGCGGAAGCGGTCGGCGGGGGCGGCGGCCTCGACTGCGGCGGAGGCCACCGCGGCCAGATCGCGGTAGGCGTCGGTGATCAGCTCGGTCAGCAGCTCGTCCCGGCCGGCGAAGTAGCGGTAGAGCGCGGGGCCGGTCATGCCCATCGCCTTCGCGATCGCGTTCACCGAGATTCCCGCCGTGCCCGACTCGGCGAGCTGGGTCAGGGCCACTGCCTTGGCCTCGTCCCGCGTCTGCTGCCGGTAGCGCTCTCGCCGTGCTGTGGCCATGGGCGCGCCCATCCCTTCTCGTACGGACCTCGTGCCGACCCGAAATCGGGGCTTGACACATCGAGGGTAACAGGTTCATTGTTTCGTTAGAAGCTCTCACAGTCGATAGAAGACCTTCCGACCTCACGACCTCACGAGAATCGGAGCCCTGCCATGCCGCTGACCGACGCCGAAGTGCTCACCGAAGTCGTCCTGCCCGGCCCGGTGGATCCGGAGGGGCTCCGGCTCCGCTCCCGCGCGGTGCCCGAACCCGGCCCCGGCCAAGCCCTGGTGGCCGTCGAGGCGTCCGGGGTCTCCTTCGCCGAGCAGCAGATGCGCCGCGGCAAGTACTACGACCAGCCGCCGTTCCCCTTCGTGCCCGGATACGACCTGGTGGGCACGGTCGCCGCGACGGGCGCGGGAGTTGATCCAGGGCTGCGGGGCGGGCGGTTCGCCGTGCTGACGAAGGTCGGCGGATGGGCCAGCCATGTCCTGGCCGACGTGGGCGATCTGGTCGCCGTGCCGGATGGCGTGGGCGCGGCCGAGGCCGAGACGGTGGTGGTCAACGGGATCACGGCGTGGCAGATGCTGCACCGGGTGGCCGGGGCCCGCGCCGGGATGACCGTGCTGGTCCACGGGGCCAACGGCGGAGTGGGCTCCACCCTGGTCCAGCTCGCCCGCCGGGCCGGAATCGCGGTCATCGGCACCGCGTCGCCCCGCCACCACGACGCGGTGCGGGCGCTGGGCGCCACCCCCGTCGACTACCGCGACCCCGATCTGGCCGCGCGCGTGCGCGAGCTGGCACCCGGCGGGGTGGACGCGGTCTTCGACCACGTCGGCGGCGAGGGCATCGTGGAGTCGTTCCGGCTGCTGGCCCGCGGCGGCACCCTCGTCTCGTACGGCACGGCGGCCACCCGGGACGTGCCCGGGTCGTCCCGGGCGCCGGTCCTCAAGCTGCTCGCCCGGCTCATGCTGTGGAATCTGCTGCCCAACGGCCGGAAGGCGCACTTCTACAACCTGTGGGCGGGTAGGCGGCGGCGCGCCGCCTACCAGGCGCGGGTGCGGGAGGATCTGGGCCAGGTCTTCGCGCTGCTCGCGAGCGGTGAGTTCACCGCCCAGGTGGCCGCGCGGATCCCGCTCGCCGAGGCCGCGCGGGCGATGCGGCTGGCGGAGTCCGGCACGGTCACCGGCAAAGTCGTCCTCGTGACCGGCGAGGACTCATGAACTCCGCCCTCCTGGCCCTCTTCGCCGTGATAATTTTCGTATACGAGTGGTATGCGAGGAGGCATGGGCCCAGTGCAGTCCGGACGAGAAAAGGCGTACGCGTTCCTCAAGGAAACCGTGCTGACCGATCCCGACATGCAGGGCCGGTTCCTCACCGAGCAGGAGATCGCCGACCGGATCGGCATCTCCCGCACCCCCATCCGCGAGGCGCTGCTGCTGCTCGCGGCCGAGGATCTGGTCCAGTTGGTGCCCAAGCGGGGCGCGCAGATCGCGCCGCTGTCCGGCCGGGAGATCACCGAGCTGATGGAGCTGCGCGGGATCGTCGAGCGCTATGCCGCGGAGCAGGCCATCGAGCAGCGGAAGGTGCCGGTCGAGGAGCTGACGGAGCTGCTGGAACGGCAGCGCGGGCTCAGCGGACCCGAGCACGCCAAGGAATTCATCGCCGTGGACCACCTCTTCCACGCGACCATGGTCGCCTCGGTGGGCAACGCGCTCCTCAACCGGCACTACGACGGGCTGCGCAGCCGTCAGATCCGGGCCGGGGTGGTGGCGCTGTACAACCGGACCGGCCGCCAGCAGGCGGTCCTCGCCGAGCACCAGGCGATCCTGGACGCGGTGGCCTCCGGCGACCCGGAGGCGGCGCGCACCGCGATCAGCGATCACCTGGAGTCGACGCTCAAGGTGCTGCTCGCGGGGTGAGCCGCGGGCCGCCTCAGGCCTCGGGCCGCGGGCCACCTCAGGTCTCGGGCCGCCTCACGCCTTGGGCCGCTCAGGCCTCGGCCGGGGTCTCGGGGTCGGTGCCCGGGTAGGTGATCACCAGCATCGTCACCCCGTCCTCGGAGGTCCACGGGCCGTGGGGCATGCCCGGCGGGCGGCACGCGTAGTACCCCCGCGAGAAGGTCCGCCCCAGCGTCAGGTCGTGCATGTCGCCCTCCAGCAGGTAGACCTCCTCCCAGAAGTCATGGCGGACGACTCCGGACGCCGAGGTGTCCGTACCCGGCTCCCACCGGACGAGCGCCGTGCGACGCGCACCGCTCCCGTCCGCGGCGAGGGTCTGCTCCCGGACCCCCGGGGCCGCCCCCTCGGGCACCTGCCAGGCGCCCGAGGGACGGTGGAACTCCAGCTCAGGCTTGGCCCGCCCGCTCATGCGTCGCTGCCCAGCTTGCGGTTGGCCAGGACGGACACCGTGCGCCGCACCGCCGTGACCTCCTCGGTGTCGACGTTCGCCACCAGCAGTCCGGGCGCCGCCTCCAGCCGCTCGCGCACGGTCCCGTCCGGGCCGACGAGGGCGCTGTAGCCGATGCCGGTGGGGGCGCTCGTCGAGGGGGCCTCGGCGCCGCTCGCCGCAGGGTCGGCCTGGCCCACGGCGGCCAGCCAGACGGTGGCGTCCAGCGCCCGCGCCCGGGTCAGCAGCTCCCACTGCTCACGCTTGCCGGGGCCCGCGCCCCAGGAGGCCGGAAGCAGCGAGAGCACCGCGCCCGCGTCGGCGTGCGCCCGGAACAGCTCCGGGAACCGCACGTCGTAGCAGGTGGCGAGGCCGATCCGGACACCGTCCAGCTCGAAGGTGACCACCTGGGAGCCCGGGGCCACGGTCTTGGACTCCGCGAAACCGAAGGCGTCATACAGATGGATCTTGTCGTACGCGGCCTCGACCCCGGGGCCGGTGGCCAGCAGGGTGTTCGTGACCCGCCCGTCGGGGGCCGGGGTGAACATGCCCGCCACGACCACCAGCCCGGCGTCCTGCGCGATCCGCCGGACCTCGGTGGCCCAGGGGCCGTCCAGCGGTTCGGCGAGCGGGCCCAGCCGGGTGCCGAAGCACGCCATGGCGGCCTCCGGGAAGACCACGAGCCGGGCGCCCTCGGCCGCCGCGCGCTGGGCCTGCTCGCGCAGCGTGTCGAGGTTCGCCTTCGGATCCGGACCGGTGGTGATCTGGCTCAGTGCGATGCGCATGGGGTGTGTTGCCTTCCCTGGTCGGCGCGGTGGTGAGTGGTGATCTGGCGATGATGCCCCGGGAGGAGCGGGGCTGCCCATCGCGGGGGCGTCAGCCGGTCGCGGCGGGCGAGTGGTGGCGTTCGGCCACGGCGTCCGGCTCCTCGTCCTCCGCGGGCGCCGCGTCCCGGCCCAGCCACAGCCCGGCGACCGTGACCACCGCCGTGAGCGCGATGTAGAGCGCCAGCGGCTGCCAGGCGCGGTACGTACCGAGCAGCGTCGTGAACAGCAGCGGCGCGATCGCCCCGCCGACGACTCCGGCCAGGGTGTAGGCGAGAGAGGAGCCCGTGTAGCGCAGCCGCGGCGAGAACTGCTCGGCGATGAAGGCCGCCTGCGGTCCGTACATCAGCGAATGGATCACCAGCGCCACGATCACACCCAGGGTGAGCAGCGGCCAGCTGCCGCCCGCGACCAGGGGGAAGAAGACGAAGGGCCAGACACCGGCGGCGACGGCGGAGAGACCGTACAGCCACCGCCGGTTGACGCGGTCGGAGAGCGCCCCGGCCAGCGGGATCAGGAAGATCTGGAGAGAGGAGCCGATGAGGACGGCGGCCAGCGCGGAGCCGCGCGACATGCCCAGCTCGCCGGTCGCGTAGGTGAGCACGAAGACGGTGAACATCGCGTACAGCACATCGGGGGCGATGCGGCAGAGGATCGCCGCGGTCAGCGCCCGGGGCTGGGAGGTGAACACCTCGCGCACCGGCGCCTCGGGGCGGTCCTGCGCGGCCTCCATGGCCCGGAAGACCGGGGTCTCCTCCAGCTTGGCGCGGATCCACAGCCCGAACATCACCAGCACGCCGGAGAGGAGGAACGCCACCCGCCAGCCCCAGGACAGGAACTGCTCCTCCGTCAGCGCGGCGCCCAGTGCCGCGAGCACCCCGTTGGCGAGCAGATTGCCCGCGGGCGGCCCGACCTGGGCGGCCGAGGCGAAGAAGCCGCGCCGCCGCGGATCGCCGTACTCGCTGGACAGCAGCACCGCGCCGCCCCACTCGCCGCCCACGCCGACGCCCTGGGCGAAGCGCAGCAGCACCAGGGCGGCGGGGGCCGCGACGCCGACGGTGGCGTAGGTGGGCAGCAGTCCGATCAGGAAGGTCGCGGCGCCGATGAGCACCAGGGTCGCGATGAGCACTTTCTTCCGGCCGATGACGTCTCCGAGACGGCCGAAGACGAAGCCGCCCAGCGGGCGGGAGACATAGCCGACGGCGTAGGTGGAGAACGCCAGGAGGGTGCCGGTGAACGGGTCCTTGGAGGGGAAGAACAGGTCGCCGAAGACCAGCGCCGCGGCGGCGGAGTAGACGGCGAAGTCGTACCACTCCAGGGCGGTTCCGGTCAGGCTGGCGACGAAGGCGCGGCGGACCGCGGGTCCGTCCGCCCGGGGCTCTGGTGCGCTCGGGGAGGTGCGCTTCATGGTCCGTCCTCGGGATGGTGCGGGGTGGGTGCTGGGTGAGTGGGTGCTTGATGGGTGGTTGCGTGATGCGGGGCTTCCGGCATACTTGTTGTATACCAAGCGTATGCGCAACCCCCTTGAGGGAAGTTCCTCGCGATTTGGAGAGCACGCCCCATGACGACCCAGCCCCCGCAGTCCCCCCGCCCCGCCCTGACCTTCACGCTCCCCGACGGCTCCACCCGGCATGTGGAGGTCGTCCAGGTGCTCAACGCGGGCTACGCCGGGCGCAGCCAGGAGGACGTGGCCGCCCATGTCGCCGAACTCGCCGAGCTGGGCGTTCCCGCCCCCAGCGTGACGCCCGCCCTCTACCCCGTCTCCCCGTACCTCGCCCAGCAGACCGGCCGGGTCAGCGTGCAGCACGGCCGCACCTCGGGCGAGGCGGAGTGGGCGCTGATCGTCGCCGACGGCGGGGAGCTGCTGCTCACCGCCGCCTGTGACCACACCGACCGGGAGCTGGAGGTGCACGGCGTGGCCTGGAGCAAGAACGCGAGCCCCGATGTGCTCGGCGCCCGCGCCTGGCCCCTCGCGGACGTGTCCGAGCGGCTGGACGGGCTGACCCTGCGGGCCTGGGTCACCCATGGCGGCGAGGAGACCGAGGTGCAGAGCGGCACCCTGGCCGAGCTGCTGCCGCCCGCGTACTGGGTCGAGGTGCTGCGCGAGCGCGGCGGTCTGGTGCCGGGCACGGTGCTGATCTCCGGGACGATCCCGATGGCGGAGGGTGTCGACCAGTTCGCCGACCGCTGGCGGGTGGAGCTGGGCGATCCGGCCACCGGCGACACCATCGAGTGCTCGTATGACGTGGTTCCCATGCCGGAGCCGATCGGCTGACGCGGCACACAGCGAGCCACAGCGGACCAGGCGGTGGGCCCGGTCCGCTGTGGCTCGTTAGCGTCTGATTCCGGCTCGTTCAGCTCTCGGTCAGGTGGTCTCCCGTCCCTTCCGCATCACCACGCCTGCGGCGATCAGGCCGAACAGGCAGGTGAGGGCGCCGATGAGCACGTTGTTCCAGATCATCCCGGCATCCGGGTCCATGGCAACGACCCAGGGAGAGATGATCATCCATATACCGATCGCGGACATGGCCCAGCACAGGCTGTACATCCTCCTCGGCGCCGATGTGAGGCCGATGCCCAGCAGGGCGATGGCCAGGCCGAGGACGAGGTTGTTGACCATGAGGTCGGGGCTGGTGCTCGAGAAGTGCACCACCCAGGGGGAGATGGCGAAGTACAGACCGGCAAGCAGCACCGGTCCGTCGAGGAAGACAACGTCCCGCGCATCCATCATGCGAGCGAAGCGCTCACGCATCTCGGACACGTCGGGGTGGCCCTTGAGATCACCTCGGGTACGTGAGACGTCGGCCATACGACTCGCCTCCTTCGTTCATGCAAGTCTGACCGCGCAGTGCGGTAATACCGCCGCACCACCATTGTGCGCCTCGCCTCGCTTTATAGGTAGATGTCGGATTGGCTCCGCTACCCGAGATACCCGAGATACCCGAGACACCTGGGATACCCGAGATGCTTCCGGGACTTAAGAGGGCGGGGTGGCCTCCTCGTGCTTCGCGTACCAGGCGCGGTCCAGGTCGCTGATGTTCACGGTGGTCTGCACGGTCAGCCCCGGCACCGGCGCCACATACGCGCGGGCGACGTCCAGCACCGCGCGGGACAGCTCCGCCTTGGTCTCGGCGTCCCGGCCGGACAGGATCGCCACCTCGATGTGGATCATGGCGAGATGGGGTGCCCCGTCGGCGATGACGGCCTCTTCGATCCGGCGGAACCGGGTCTTGCACCCGGCCACCCCGGTGTCGATGGTCTTGGCGACCACCGGGTGCAGGGCGGTGCCGAAGCCCTGGCGGTCGAAGGCGTCGGTCAGGGTGTCGGAGTATTCGACGACGATGTGCGGCATGGGCGGGCACTCCTCATCAGCTCTGCGAGAGTGGAGTGGGCATCGTCGCACCCTGCCCGGGACCCGAGCGCCCCGGCCCGTTCTTCTGCTTCAATAGGGGGCATGGTCAGCCTCATCAACGCCGCGACGGGTCGTCTCGACCTCGAGCCGTTCTGGCCGTCCCGGCAGGCGCACCACTTCGACCGCGAGTGTTGCCGCGCATCCGTTGCGCGGGCCCGCTCGCTCGGCTGCTGACGCCGCCCCACCCGGCCGCTCAGCCATCCGCCCGGCTCCGGGGCATCGTTGCCCCGGCCCGGTCCCCCGGCCCAGCCCGCGCGCATGACGTCCACCGACGCCCCTTAGCGCGAAAGAGCTGACTCCCATGACGAACGTCCGTACCCTCTCCGCCTCCTCGTCCACCGCGCCCGCCGCCGTGCCCGGCCGTAGCCCGATCAGCGGCCGTCAGCGGCTACGAGCCGTGGCCCGGGACGAGGTGCCCCCCGTCGACGACTTGCTGCACCCCGGCGCCACCTGGCTGCCCGCTCCCCCGCACACCGTCCCCGCCCTCCCCGGACAGCCGCCGATGATCGGCTACCTGGTGCTGGTCCCGGCCGACCAGCGGGAGCGCCAGACGGCCACCACCGCCACCGCCGCACCCACCGCGTCCCTCACCTCGCCCGCCGCCGCCCCGCTCACCACCGACGACGGCCCGGTGCGGATCGACCCCGAGCAGCGGACCGTGCGGGTCGGAGGGCGTCCGCTCGACCTCACCTATCTGGAGTTCGAGCTGCTGGCCCATCTCGTCGCCCACCCGCACCGGGTGCACACCCGCGACCAGCTGGTGACGACGGTGTGGGGGTACGGACACGTCGGCGACGGCCGCACCGTGGACGTCCATGTCGCCCGGCTGCGCCGCAAGTTGGGCGCGGAGCACCGCGGGTCGATCGTGACCGTGCGGCGCGTGGGCTACAAGTACGTGCCGAACGCATAAGCACGGCAAGAAGCGCCGTACGGACCGCGACTCGGCCCGTACGGCGCTCCTCGGCGGGCGCCGCTTCTCAGCGTTCGGCGCCCACCAGCGGGCGGGACTCCGCGGGGGCCGGAGCCTCGCCATGGCTGACGTTCGGCAGCCACCGCAGCGCGCGCGGCAGGTACCAGTTGCGCTCGCCGAGCAGCGCCATCAGCGACGGCAGCAGCATCATCCGTACGAGCGTGGCGTCCAGCAGCACCGCGACCGCGAGCCCGACGCCCATCTGCTGCATGTCCTGCATCCGCAGCAGCGCCAGGACCGAGAACACCGCGACCATGATGGCGGCCGCCCCGGTGACGGAGCCCGCCGTCGAGCGGATGCCCTCGCGGATCGCGTCGCGCGTCGACAGGCCCCGCTCGTGCGCCTCACGGATCCGCGAGACCACGAAGACGTGGTAGTCCATCGACAGTCCGAAGAGGATGACGAGGACGAACAGCGGCATCCACGACTCGATCGCCCCGGCCGGTTCCATGCCCAGCAGTTCCGCGCCCCAGCCGTGCTGGAAGACGGCGGTCATGGTGCCGTACGCGGCGCCCACCGACAGCAGGTTGAGCAGGATCGACACGATCGCGATCGGCAGCGAGCGGAAGCACACCAGCATCAGCAGGAAGGTCACGACGGCGATGAAGATGAAGACCGGTGCGATGTCGCTCTTCAGCTGGTCGGTGAAGTCGCGGTTGTTGGCCAGCTCACCGCCCACGTAGGCCTGATCGGAGACCGGGCCGAGGATGTCCGGCACCAGGTCGTCGCGCAGGGTGTCCAGCGCGCGCCGCGACTCCGCGTTCGCGCCGTTCCCCGCCAGCGGCACCTCGATACGGGCCACCCCCTGCTTGGCGTGCAGCTCGACCTCGACGGCCTTGCCGAACCGGCCGGAGTCGGCCAGCCGCTGCTTGAAGTCGGTGACGGCCGCGCCGAAGCGGGGCGAGGAGACATCGTCGGCCCGCAGCACCACCTCGGCCGGGGCCGGGCCGCCCGGGAACGCCCCGGTGATCTCCTTGTACGCCACGGTCAGCGGGGCGTCCGAGCCGAACTGCTTCTCCATGCCGAGGTTCTCGGTCTTCATCCCGAGCGCGGGGGCGCACAGCACCAGCAGCAGGGCGCCCGAGATCGCGGCGAACAGCTTCGGCCTGGCCAGCACGGGCTTCATGAGCTTGCCGGAGACACCGCCGCTCGCCTGGTGAACGCCCTTCTGACGACGCCGGTTCAGCAGCGGCACCCGGCCCTTGTCGATCCGGTCGCCGAGCCAGGACAGCGTGGCGGGCAGGACCGTCACCGACCCCAGCATGGCCATCAGGACGACCAGCAGGGTGGCGACCGCGAAGCCCTGGAAGAGCATCAGCCCGGACAGGAACATGCCCGACATCGCCAGCATGACCGTGACCCCTGAGATCAGCACCGCCCGGCCGCTGGTCTCCGCCGCGATGCGCAGCGCGGTCTCCGGGTCCCGGCCCGCGGCCCGCTCGTCCCGCTCGCGCCGCAGGTAGAACAGGCAGTAGTCGACGCCGACGGCCAGCCCGACCAGGAACATCACGGAGTTGGTGGAGTCGTACAGCGGCAGCTTGTGGCTGACCAGGGCCAGCAGCCCGAAGGTTCCGATGCAGGCGGTCAGCCCGAGCAGCACCGGCAGCAGGGCCGCGACCAGCGCCCCGAAGACCACCAGCAGGATGCCCAGCGCCAGGGGCACGGCGGTCAGTTCGGCCTTCTTGAAGTCGTCCGCCAGCATGCCGTCCAGCTCATGCTGCGCGGTCGCGTCGCCGAACTCATGGGCGGTGATCCCCTGATGCGCGGACTCGGTCGCCGCCACCGCGTCCAGCACGGGCTTCACCCGCTCCCCCGCGGTGTCCGGATCGCCCTTCAGCTCGAAGGTGACCAGCCCCTCCCGGCCGCTGGCCGAGCGCACCGGCGGCTGGATCCGCGCCGTCTCGCCGGTCTTCTCCAGCCGGGCGGTGAGATCACCGGCCGCGGCCCGCCAGCCGTCCGGGCCGTCGCTGCGCAGCATCACCATCTCACCGGCCGGTGTGGTGACCCCGGCGTCCTCGAGGATCTTCATGGCGCGGGCGGAGTCGCCCGCTCCGTTCTCGGAATTGGTCATCTGCCGCGACCCGGACATGCCGCCGACGACGGCGACAACGACGACGAACAGCAGCCATCCGATGATCGCGGACTTGCGGTGGCGGGTGCTCCACCCACCGAGCCGCACGGCGAGGCCCTGCCTCGTTGCGCTCATGGCGTCTCTCCCACTGGGGATGCGGACTGAATACGGACCGGATCGGTCACGTCCACAACGCTAGAAAAAGCCGCGTTCCGGCCCCAGCCGGGCAACCCCCGAATCCCCGGGACATAAGGAGAGACCCGGGGGTGGTGTTAGGTGTACCCCCGAAGGCAGCGCGGCCCCCGTGACCGATCATGCGGCGTCCAGCAGACTGAGGACATCGGATCAGCGGGAGCCGCCGCGAGATCCACGGGATTCGCGGCGGAAGCACCGCGGCAGAAGCACACGGGAGGGCGTCGGATGAAGGTCCGCAGCAGACTTTTGGCCTGTTTACGGGGGCTCGGCGCATCCGTTCTCGCGCTGGTGTCGATCATCCTGTCGGTGCTGACGATCCTGTCCATCGCCTTCATCCCGCTGGGCCTGGGAGTCTTCACCACCCCGGTGATGATCAGTGCGGTGCGCGCCCACGCCAATCGGCGCCGGCTGCTGGCCGCCCAGTGGTCCGGCGTGCAGATCCGGATGCCGTACCGCCCGCTCCCCCACGACCGGCGCTCCGGCGTGACCGGCCAGGTGGAGCTGTGCACCTTCCTGCTGAAGGACCCGGCGACCTGGCGCGACCTGCTCTGGCTCCAGGTGGACATGACTGCCGGGTACGTGATCGGGCTGCTGGCCTTCGTCTTCCCGCCGTACGGGGTCGAGGGTTCCGTCCTGGCCGCCGGGGTCTGGGAGCCGATCGTCGACGCGGGCGGCACCTACTGGTACGCGTTCGTCCCGGTGACCTCGCAGGGGACCGCGAACCTCGCCGCCCTGACCGGCCTCGGCTTCATCGCCCTCGGGCTGTTCGTCTCCCCGGTGCTGCTGCGCGCCCACTTCCTGCTGGCCCGCGCCTTCCTCGCCCCCACCCCGCAGATGGCCCTCGCCGAGCGCGTCGAGCGGCTCACCGAGACCCGGCACGACGCCGTGGACACCTCGGCCGCCGAGCTGCGCCGCATCGAGCGCGATCTGCACGACGGCGCACAGGCCCGGCTCGTCGCCATGGGCATGAGCCTGGGCACCATCGAGGCGCTGATCGAGAAGGACCCGGCCCAGGCCAAGGAACTCATCGCCGCGGCCCGTACCAACTCCGCCGAGGCCCTGGCCGAACTGCGCGACCTGGTCCGCGGCATCCACCCGCCGGTCCTGGCCGAACGGGGCCTCGGTGACGCGGTGCGCGCCCTCGCCCTGCGGATGCCCCTCCCGGTGGAGACGGAGGTGGAGCTTCCGGGCCGGTTCGAGGAACCGGTCGAGTCGGCCGCGTACTTCGCCGTCAGCGAGATCCTGACCAACGCGGCCAAGCACTCCGGCGCCGAGCGCATGTGGCTCGACATCCACCATGAGGCGGGCATGCTGCGCATCGCGGTCACCGACAACGGCGGCGGCGGCGCGCGCGTCAACCACGGCGGCGGGCTCAGCGGCATCGAGCGGCGGCTGGGCACCTTCGACGGCGTCCTCGCCGTCAGCAGCCCGCCCGGCGGCCCGACCATGGTGACGATGGAGATCCCCTGCGCCCCCACCGCCCCACGACCGGCGGTCTGAGCACCAACAGCGCCCCCGCGACGGTACATTCGACGCATTCGGCCCGGCAGTCAGTATCGGGCCCGATGACGTCATGGAGCCCGCCGTGCGCGTAGTCGTTGCCGAGGATCTGTTCCTGCTCAGGGACGGGTTGGTGCGGATGCTGGAGGCCTACGATTTCGAGATCGCGGCCGCCGTCGAAAGCGGCCCCGAGCTGACCCGGGCGCTGGCGGAGCTGAAACCGGACGTGGCCGTGGTGGACGTACGGCTGCCCCCGTCGTTCACCGACGAGGGTCTGCAGTGCGCGCTGGCGGCCCGCCGGGAGCGGCCGGGGCTGCCGGTGCTGGTGCTGTCGCAGCACGTGGAGCAGTTGTACGCGCGGGAGCTGCTGGCCGACGGGAGCGGCGGCATCGGCTATCTCCTCAAGGACCGGGTCTTCGACGCGGACCAGTTCATCGACGCGGTGCGGCGGGTCGCCGAGGGCGGTACGGCGATGGATCCGCAGGTGATCTCGCAGCTGCTGTCCCGGCGCTCGCAGGACCAGCCGATGGGCCATCTGACGCCGCGCGAGCGCGAGGTGATGGAACTGATGGCGCAGGGGCGGTCGAACACGGCGATCGCGGCGCAGCTGGTGGTGACCGAGCGGGCCGTCGCCAAGCACACCTCGAACATCTTCGGGAAGCTCGGCCTGCCGCAGTCCGACGACGACAACCGCCGGGTGCTGGCCGTGCTGGCGTACCTGGACCGGGGGCGTACGGAGGCGAACGGGAGCTGACGGGCGCTTCCCCCGGCGCGCGTCGCGCACCGCTCCCCGGCGCGCGTGCCCCATTGCTCCCGCCCCGCATCGCTGGTTAAGTGCGCTGCGCACCACAACCGTTGGCCGTTGTCCGTTGGGGGGCGCATGAGCGACCTGAGCAGACGCACGCTGATCGGAACCGCCGGAGCACTCGGGGCCGGGGCCGCGTTAGGGGCCCACTCCCCCGCGCTGGCCGACACACCGCACCCGCCGCAGCAGCAGCGACAGGACACCGCCGTGACCGCCTTCTCCACCGCTCCCGCGCGCGCCGCGCTACGCCGGCTGCTGCCCGGGCACGCCGATCAGTTCCGGCTGGTGGCGCTCCCCAAAGGCGCCGACGGGAAGACAGAACGGTTCGAGGTCACCGGTTCGGCCGGGCGTGTCACCGTGGCCGGGACGAGCCCCGCGGTGCTGCTCACCGGCGTCCACTGGTACCTCAAGTACACCTGCCACGCCCAGATCACCTGGGCGGGCGATCAGCTGGGGCTGCCGGAGAAGCTGCCCGCGCCGCACGGCACCGTCGAGCGCTCGACCGCGCTGCCGCACCGCTTCGCGTTCAACGACACCCACGACGGCTACACCGCGCCCTTCGCCGACTGGGCCCGCTGGGAACACCTGATCGACGTCGCGGCCCTGCACGGCTGCAACGAGCTGCTGGTCACCGCGGGCCAGGAGGCCGTCTACCACCGGCTGCTCCAGGACTTCGGCTATACGGAGGCGGAGGTGCGCGCCTGGCTGCCCACCCCCGCCCACCAGCCGTGGTGGATGATGCAGAACATGAGCGTGTACGGCGGCCCGGTGTCGACCGCGCTCATGGAGAAGCGGACCGACCTGGGGCGGCGCATCGCCGACCGGCTGCGGGAGCTGGGCATGCGGCCCGTCTTCCCCGGCTACTTCGGCACCGTCCCCGACGGCTTCGCCGACCGCAACCCGGGCGCGACCACGGTCCCGCAGGGCGACTGGAACGGGCTGCGGCGGCCGGACTGGCTCGACCCGCGCACCGAGGCGTTCCGCGAGGTGGCCGCGGCCTTCTACCGCCACCAGCAGGACCTGTTCGGCGCGTGCGACCTGTTCAAGATGGACCTGCTGCACGAGGGCGGCAACGCCGGTGACGTCTCAGTCCCGGATGCCGCGCGCGCCGTCGAGAAGGCGCTGCAGACCGCCCGCCCCGGCGCCATCTGGGTGATCCTGGGCTGGCAGGCCAACCCCCGGCGCGACCTGCTGGACGCCGTGGACCACGACCACACGCTGGTCGTGGACGGTCTGTCGGACCTGGACACGATCACCGACCGGGAGAAGGACTGGGGTTCGGTGCCGTACGCGTTCGGCACCATCCCCAACTTCGGCGGCCGTACGACGGTCGGCGCCAAGACCCACATCTGGGCGGACCGGTTCACCGTCTGGCGGGACAAGCCGGGCAGCAAGCTGGTCGGCACGGCGTACATGCCGGAGGCGGTCGAACGCGATCCGGCCGCGTTCGAGCTGTTCAGCGAGCTGGCGTGGCGGGACGAGGCGGTGGACCGGGACGCGTGGTTCCGTACCTACGCCGACGTCCGCTACGGCGCGCGGGACGGGCAGGCGCGCGAGGCGTTCGCGGCGATGCGCGACACCGCGTACCAGATCAGCAGCAAGGACGGCCGCCCCCACGACTCCATATTCGCCTCCCGGCCCTCGGTCGCCGCGCGCTCCGGCACCAACTACGCCACCCACACTCCCGCGTTCGACATCGCCCGCTTCGACGCGGCCCTGGCCGGGCTGCTGGGCGTACGGGCCGGGCTGCGCGACAGCGACGCGTACCGCTACGACCTCGCCGACACCGCGCGGCAGGCGCTCGCCAACCGCTCCTGGCAGCTCGCCCCGCAGCTCTCGGACGCCTACGCCCGCAAGGATCTGGACACCTTCCGGGCGCTGTCCCGGCTGTGGCTGAAGCTGATGCGGCTGAGCGACGACGTGACCGGCACCCACAAGCGGCTCCTCCTCGGCCCCTGGCTGGAGGACGCCAAGCGGATGGCGTCGGGCGCGGAGGAGTCCGCGCAGCTGGAGTTCGCCGCCCGCGCCCTCATCACCACCTGGGCGGACCGGGGCGCCGCGGACGGCGGCAAGCTCGCCAACTACGCCAACCGCGACTGGAACGGCCTCATCGGCGACTTCCACCTGCCCCAGTGGCAGGCCTACCTGGACGAGCTGGAGGACGCCCTCGCCCAGGACCGCGCGCCGCGCACCTTCGACTGGTACGCGATCGAGGAGCCGTGGACCCGGGAGCGCAAGAGCTATCCGGTCCGGCCGGTGGCGGACGCGTGGCGCACCGCGCGCCGGGTGCACGACGCGCTGGCCACGGCCCCGTACCAGGGCACGCTGTCCGTCGACACCGAGCCCGGGACGCTGCCGCCGGGCGGCGCCGCGGTCATCACCGCGGCCCTGCGCAACGTCAACGGGCTGCGGGCCACCGGCCGCGTCGACTTCGACCTGACCGTGACCGGTCTCGACCCCGCCCCGCAGGGCCCCACCTCGCTGCCGTCGGTGCCCGCGGCGGGCAGCGGCGAGGTCCACTGGCGGGCCACCGCGCCCGGCGACCCGCTGGACGATCCGCTGAAGCCGTATCCGTACGAACTCGCCGTCCAGTACGGGCCGCGCGGCGAGGACCGGGTGCGGGCGGTGCGCACCGGCACCCTGTGGGTGGCGGGTCCGCTGGCCGAGGGCTGGAAGACGGTCACCAACAACGGCGCGGCCTTCGGGCAGTTGGGCGAGCGGTTCGCGATCGACGGGGCGGGCCAGGACCTGTGGAAGGCCACCGCCGAGTTCGGCGCGGCCTACCGGGAGGGCGCGCTGCGGACCGGTACGGCGGTGACGGTGAAGGTGGCCGCGCAGGCCGTCACCGGCCCCTGGGCCCGCGCCGGGATCATCGTCCGCAACGCGCTGGGGACGGCGGGCTCGCCCGGGTTCCTCAACCTGTCGGTCACGCCCGCCAACGGCGTCGTGCTGTCGTACGACTCCAATGGCGACGGCACCCTGGACACCTACCAGCGGGTCACGGGCGTCAAGGCGCCGGTGCTGCTGCGGCTGACCCGCGCGTCCGCCACCTCGTACACCGGCGAGCTGTCCACCGACGACGGCGCGAACTGGCGCAAGGTCGCGACGGTGACCGTGCCGGGCGCGGCGGCGGCGCAGGACGCCGGGCTGTTCATGAGCGCGGCGAACGGCGGCAGCGGGGCGCGCGGCACGGTCGAGTTCAGCGGCTGGCGCGTCCTTTAAGGACCTTTGAGGACCGCGGCCTGAAGACCTTCGCGGAAACATCGGCTCCGCCCCGGACCCCACGCTCCGGTGGCGGAGCCGCCCGCTTTGTGACCTCCTCCCACCACCGCTCGTTTACGCCACGTGGAGCAGCAGCAGGCGACAGCCCATTCCGACGACGACACCGATGCCGACACCGCGGGTCCCATCGACGTCGAGCAGGCCGAGGCCGCCATCGTCGAGCACTATCCGCGGCTGGTGCGGCTCGCGTACCTCATCCTGCCGCCCGGCATGGGCCGCACCCGGCGGGTGCTGGCCGCGCACGCGCTGG
The DNA here is from genome assembly GCF_053596435.1 of Streptomyces sp. NPDC001700. NCBI lineage: Bacteria > Bacillati > Actinomycetota > Actinomycetes > Kitasatosporales > Streptomycetaceae > Streptomyces > Streptomyces sp. NPDC001700. Next base: position 298,902 of record NZ_JBSFGE010000001.1, on the reverse strand, counting down.
CGCAGCGGGCGCTGCCGCGCAACCAGGGCAGGCCCGACACCCCGGAGGTCGAGCTGCCGTGGCAGCGCGGCACCAAGGGCGCGGCGGGCGACGCGGGATACGCCTATGTGCGGCTGCGCGTGCTGCGCTCCGCGCTGCGGGCGGCGCGGCCGCGCCGCCCGTGGGCGCTGGCCGTGCCGCTCCCCGTGGTGTGGGGGCTGCGGCTGTTCCCCCGGTCCGGCGGCGCCGATGAACTCGCCCTGGACAAGGCGCTGTCCGAGCTGTCCGGCGCCGGCCGGGCCGCGTACGTGCTGCGCGAGCTGGAGCGGCTGGACGACCGCGAGGTCAAGGCGCTGCTGCAAGCCGCCGGCGTGGACTCGGACGACGCGCTGGACGCGCTCGACGAGGCGGACGAGGTCCCGGAGCCCGCGGGCAGCCGGGACGACGGCTCGCTGCTGGAGTCGGCCGAGTTCGACCCGTGCTCGCTCCAGGCGCGCCCCACCGATCTGATGCGCCGCCGCCAGCATCTGCGCGCGCTGCTGGTGGCCGTGGTGGCGCTGGTGGTGTGCGGGTCGCTGCTGGGGATGCCGGGCGAGGGCTGGGGGCGCGCCGGTGCGGCGGCGCCCTCGTACGCCCGTAACCCGTCCTCCGAACGGGCCCTGGACCCGGACCGGTTGACGCGCGCCGAGCCCTTCGCGTGGCGCACCGCGAGCCGCGCCGACTTCTCGTCCTGGCCCGCCCGTGGCGACCGGCTCGGCGACACCGCGCTGCTGCGTCGCGCGCTGGCCGTCTGGGCCCGCCCGGGGGACGCGGTACGGGTGTCGGCGACGGCGGGCACCCAGTCGGGGCCGCCGTCCGGGCCGCCGCAGCTGCTGTACGCGGGCGAGGTGGACCAGGCGGCGGTGGTGCTGCTGTACGACGGGCTGCGGATCGCCCGGTACGCGGAGGGGAACGGCGACGGAGGCGGCCCGGTGGCGCTGGACCTCGCCCGTCTCGACGCGGCGGACGCGGCCGCCTCGACCGCCCTCACGCTGGGCCGTACCGACGGCAACGTCCGCTATCTGACCGCCCCCTGGGTGCGCCGCGCCTCCGTACGGGACCTGCTGCGCCCCGACGGGCGGCCGCGCCCGGTGCGGCTGACCACCGACGGGGTGACCGACCCGGTGCGCACCGTGCCACGGATGCGCCCATGCCGGGGCTGGCCCGCGCTGCGGTTCGGCTCGCACCTGGTGGCGGACCTCGGCGAACTGGCCCCGGCCCGGCTGACGTACGGCGACCCCGGCGCCGCCGGGCGCGGCGGCCCGCGCGATGTGGCGGGCCGGGCGGCCCTGCTGAGCTGGGCGCGGACGGCGTGCCGACTGCCGCTGATGACCGGGCGCGGGGTGCGCTCGGTGAACATCTGGCGGTTCGGCGTCCAGCGGCTGCCCGAGGCGGGCGGCCGTGCGGCGTGGCTGTGCACCCGGGCCGAGACCTGGCGGGGCCCGGGCAGCCGGGTGCTGGCCCAGTTCCAGCCCTGGACCACCCGCCGGGGCGCGGCGGGCGCGGTCGCCGCCACGTCGGACGGCTCCCCCGCCTGCGGGCAGCGCGCACCGCGCGTCCTGGCGGGCGTGCTGTGGAAGGCGCGGTCCGGGCGCTGGTTCCTGCTGGCCGCGGGCAGCCGCCAGGTGACCGCGATCGCGGCGAGCGGCGGCGTCCGGGGCCGGTCCGCCGGCCGCGCCCTGACCACCCCCGCCAAGCCGGGTGCCCGCGCCACCCTCAAGGCCCGCCTGACGGGCGGCGGCCACCTGAACGGTCTGCGTTAGCTCACTTTCACGACTCCTCGGCCGGTCCGCAGTCACGCGCGCCCCCGTGCAGCGCCACCGCCGTGTCCGCGCCCAGTGTGGCGGTGAATCGGCCCGAGGAGTCGACCGTGACGGACCTGCCGCTCTGTACGTCGCAGTAGCCGCCCGCCGGGAGCGAGGTCTGGAAGGTCCGGGTCAGGGAGGCGCTTTCGTGGTTGATGGCCACGTATGCCTTGTCGCCCCGTCCGAAGGCGATGGCGTCGTCGCCGTTGTCCCACCAGTTGGTCACCGCCGTGCCCCGGGCCGTGTCGCGGAGGGCGACCATGTTCTTGATCTCGGGCCAGGCGTGCTGGCACTTCCAGCCGTCCTGGTAGCAGGCGCCCACCGTGCCCCCGCCCGGCGGACCGGCGTCGTTGTCGCTGAACTCGTAGCCGGAATGGACGTCCGGGGAGCCATAGGGCCAGGCCAGCATGAAGACGTTCGCCAGGGTGTAGGAGGCGCCGTCTTTGTAGCTGAGGGTGGAGCCGTTGCGCTCGGTGTCCCAGTTGTCGACGAAAACACCGGACTGGCCGCTCGCCAGATAGCCCCAGCCCTCGCCGAAGTTCTGCAGATACGCCAGCTTCTCGTCGTGGAACACCCGCTTGAGGTCACGGCCGTAGCGGAACTCCTGCACATCGCCGTTGCGCGGATATTCCGCCGGGGAGACCGCCTCGCCCTCGCCGTGGATGACCTCCTGCTTCCAGTAGACGCCGGGGTCGCTCAACTGGCTCTTGATGGCGGCCAGGTCGTCCGCCGGTATGTGCTTGGCGCCGTCGATACGGAAGCCGTCGACACCGAGTGAGAGCAGGTCGTTCAGGTACTGCGCGAGCCGGGTCCGGACGTACGGCTCACCGGTGTCCAGGTCCGCGAGACCCACCAGCTCGCAGTGCTGCACGTTCCAGCGGTCCCGGTAGTCGCTGATCTGCGAGGTGCAGTCGTCCATGTCCTGGGGCTGGTAGATCCCGGGGTAGGTGTACTTGGTGTACGAGGAGCCGCCGGTACCGGTTCCGGATCCGGCGGACATGTGGTTGATGACGGCGTCGGCGACGACCTTGACGCCCGCCGCGTGACAGGTGTCGATCATGTTCTTGAAGGCGGCGCGGTCACCGAGCCGCCCGGCGATCTTGTAGCTGACGGGCTGGTAGGACGTCCACCACTGGCCGCCCTGGATGTGCTCGGTGGCCGGGGACACCTCGGCATAGCCGTATCCGGCGGGGCCCAGGGTGCTGGTGCACTCCTTGGCGACGGAGGCGTACGACCACTCGAAGAGTTCGGCGGTGACGTCCTTGGTTCCGGGCGGTGCCGCCAGTGCGGTCGGCGGGGGCAGGGCGACGAGCGCCGCCGCGAGGGCGAGCACGGTGGCGAGGGAAGTGCGGCTGCCGGTCATCGTTACTCCGTGGGGGGAGAGTTCTGTCAGGACTTGGTCGCGCCCGCCGTGAGGCCCGCGACCAGATGGCGCTGCACCCAGGCGAACACCAGCGCCGCCGGGACGGCGATCATGACGGCGGCGGCCGTCATCGAGCCCCAGTCGGAGGTGTACTGGTTGACGAAGGTCTGCAGCCCCGCGGCGAGGGTCAGGTTCTCCTCGCCGGTCATGAACGCGGACGCGTAGGCGACTTCGGCCCAGGCGGTGATGAAGGTGTAGAAGGCGGTGACCGCGATGCCCGGCTTGGCGAGCGGGACGACCAGCCGCCAGAAGGCGCCGAAGGGCGTGAGCCCGTCGACCCGCCCCGACTCGTCGATCTCGGCCGGGATGGTGTCGAAGTAGCCCTTCATCATCCAGGCGCAGAACGGCACGGCCACCGTCAGATAGGTGACGATGAGCGAGACCGGCTGATTGAGCCAGCCGAGCGTCGACATGATCGTGTAGAGCGGCACGATGAGGATCGCCACCGGGAACATCTGGGTGATCAGCAGCAGCCACATCAGCGGCCGCATGCCGGGGAAGCGGAAGCGGCTGACGGCGTAGCCGGTGGTGGCCGCGATGAACACGCCCAGCACGGTCGTGCAGCCGACCACCAGCAGCGAGTTGCCGAACCAGGTCAGGAACTCCGTATCGGCCAGGACATGGGTGTAGTTCCCCAGCGTGGGGTCCTTGATCACATCGGCGCTGAACGCCTCGCCCTTGGGCTTGAACGAGGTCATCAGCAGCCACAGCGGTGGGAACACCGCGACGGCCGAGGCGAGGATCAGGGTCGTGTGCAGCCCGATCGAGGCGAGCGGGCCGCGTTGACGGTCGCGCATGGCTGTCACACCTCTCCCTGCTTGCGGAGGGCGCGGCGGTAGACCACCGCGAAGAGCAGGAGGATGAGCAGGATGAGGACGCCCCAGGCGGAGGCGCCCGCGTAGTCGCGCGGACTGTTGACGAAGGAGATCCGGTACGCGTACGTCACCAGGATCTCCGTGGTGTCACCGGGCCCGCCCCGGGTCAGCAGGAAGATCACCGGGAACATGTTGAAGGTCCAGATGGTGGAGAGCAGGACCACGGTGGAGGAGACCGGCCGCAGCCCGGGCAGGGTGATGTGGCGGAACCGCTGCCAGGGGCTCGCGCCGTCCATCTCGGCGGCCTCGTACCGCTCGCCGGGGATGGACTGGAGCCCGCCGAGCAGGGCGACCAGCATGAACGGCACTCCGATCCAGACGTTGACGGCGATCACCGAGACCTTGGCCAGGGTGGGGTCGTTCAGCCAGGGCACGGCGTCGATGCCGCCGCCGTCGAGCACCTTGTTGAGGATGCCGTTCCGCTCGTTGTAGAGCAGTCGCCAGGCGAAGACGGAGACGAAGGCGGGCACCGCCCAGGGCAGGATCAGCAGCGACCGGTAGACGGCGCGCCCGGCGAACCGGCGGTTCAGCAGCACGGCGAGGCCGAGGCCGAGCGCGAAGCTGACGGCGACGCAGGAGACGGTCCAGGTCACCGTCCACAGGAGCCGGTCCAGGAAGACCTCGTCCGTCAGGACCGCGGTGAGGTTGTCGAGGCCGGTGAAGCGGTAGGTGGCGGGGAGGTGGTTGATGCCGATGGTGCGCTCGACGTTGGTCTCGTCGGCGTCGGTGAGCGACAGGTAGAGGCCTCGGCCCAGCGGATAGCCGATGATCAGGCCGATGACGATCACGACGGGCGCGACCATGGCCCAGGCGTACCAGTGGCGGGCGAGCGCGGTGCGGATCCGGCCGGTGTCGACGGTCATCGTCACCGGCCCTACTTCCAGTCGCCCTTGAGGAGCTTCCGGTACGCGTCGCCGACCGCCGTGGCGGCCTCCTTCGGCGACGTCCTGCCGCCGAGGACGTTCGGGAACTGGACCAGGACCGCCTGGAAGAGGCTGTTGCCCTCGGGGATCCACGGGCGCTCGACGGCCTTGTCGACGGCGGCCTTGAAGAACTTCACGTTGGGGTTGGCCGCGACCGCCTCGTTCCGGTAGACGGAGGCGCGGGTGGGCAGCAGGCTCAGCTTCTCGGTGGTCTTCGCCTGCACCTCGGCCGAACTCATGTAGCGGGCGAAGGCGTACGAGGCGTCGAGGTTCCCCGAGCCCGCGTAGACGGTGAGGTTGTGGCCGCCCTGCGGGGCGCCCTGGCCGCCGCCGCCCGCCGGGACCGGGACCACGCCGAGGTTGGACTCGCCGGGGTTGGACTCGCCGGGGTTGGATTTATCAGCGAAGGCCTTCCCGGCCAAGGTGTCCTCGATCGCCCACGGCCCGTTGAGGGTCATCGCCACGTCGCCGTTCTTGATGGCGTGCTGCATGGTGTCCCAGCCGTCGGTGGCGTCGGTCTCCGCGGCTCCCGAGGCGACCAGGTCGCGGGCGGCGGCGAACGCCTTGACGCCGGGGGCGTCGTCGACGGTGATCCGCTTCTCGCCGGTGTCGAGCAGATCGCCGCCCTCGCCGTAGAGGAAGGGCAGGTACCAGTAGGCGTCGTCGCCGCGCAGATAGAGCCCGGTCTTGCCGGTCTTCTGCTTGATCTTCTTGGCGGCGGCCTTCAGCCCGGCCCAGCTGGTGGGCGGCGCCACCCCGGACTCCTTCAGCATCTTCTTGTTGTAGAAGAGGCCGAGGGTGTCGATGACCTGCGGTACGCCGTACGTCGCGCCCTTGAACTTGGTCCCGGCCGCCGCCTTGGGCAGATAGTCGGACTGGTCGGCGAGGGCGGTGGTGCCGTCCAGCTTGGCGAGATAGCCGATGTTGGCGAGGTCCTGGGTCCAGGCCACCTCGGCGCGCAGCACATCGGGGGCGCCGGAGCCGCCGGAGCCCGCGGCGTTCTTGAACTTGGCCAGCGCCTCGCCGAAGGGGACGTTGACGTAGTTCACCTTCACCCCGGGGTACTTCTTCTGGAAGCCGAGGGCGAGCTGCTCGTACGTGCCCTTCTCGGCCTCGTTCGAGGTGTCCCAGTAGGTGACGGTGCCGGAGATCTTGCCGTCGGATCCCTTTCCGCCGCCGTCAGTACCGTCGCCGTCGGTGCCGCCGCCGCACGCGGTCGCCGTGAGCGTGATGGCCGCGATGAGCGCGGTGGCCGCCATGCCATGTCGCATCTGTACCCCTCCCCGAGCCGGCTCGCCGCACCAGCGCGGCGCCGGATTGCGGAGGAACGTAACAGCGCCACGGGGTCCCGGGAAGACCGCCGGAAATATCTTGCGGCGACTTTCTGCAAGCGGACCCGATCGTTACCCCAGCGTGTCCCCGTGGTAGCCGCCCAGGCGCTTGACAGCAGCGCCACAAGGCCCCGTAGTGCGCCGTTGCGCGCCACTCGCCCCTGCAAGCTCTTCCGCAAGACATTGCAGAGCTGTTACGTTCCCGGCATGACCCAGGAGCTCACGACCTCCCTCCAGGCCGACCTCCAAACCGAGCCGGCCCGCTCCCCCGAGGGGCCCGGCTGGTGGCGGGACGCCGTCATCTACCAGGTGTACGTCCGGTCCTTCGCCGACAGCGACGGCGACGGCATCGGGGATCTGCGCGGCGCGCGCGAGCGGCTGCCGCACCTCGCCCGGCTCGGAGTGGACGCCGTCTGGCTGACCCCGTTCTACGCCTCGCCGCAGGCCGACGGCGGCTACGACGTCGCGGACTACCGGGCCGTCGATCCGCTCTTCGGCACCCTCCAGGACGCCGACGACCTGGTGCGCACCGCCCATGAGCTGGGGCTGCGGGTGATCGTCGACGTCGTCCCGAACCACACCTCGGACCGCCATCCGTGGTTCATCAGCGCGCTCGCGGACCGGCCTCGGGGGGCGGCCCGCGAGCGGTACCACTTCCGTCGCGGCCGGGGCGCGAACGGTGAACTGCCGCCGAACGACTGGGAGTCCGTCTTCGGCGGCCCCGCCTGGACGCGCACCACCGGCCCGGACGGCGCCCCGGGCGAGTGGTATCTCCACCTGTTCGCGCCCGAGCAGCCCGACCTCAACTGGGACTGCCCGGAGGTCCGCGAGGAGTTCGACTCGGTGCTGCGCTTCTGGCTGGACCTGGGCGTGGACGGATTCCGTATCGACGTCGCACACGGCATGGTCAAGGCCCCGGGGCTGCCCGACATCGGCCGCACCGAACAGGCCAAGCTGATCGGCTCGCAGGTGCTGCCGTTCTTCGACCAGGACGGGGTGCACGAGATCCACCGAGGCTGGCGGCGGCTGCTGGACTCCTACCCGGGGGCGCGGATCGGGGTCGCCGAGGCCTGGGCGCCCAGCGCCGAGCGGCTCGCCCTGTATGTCCGCCCGGACGAGCTGCACCAGGCGTTCAACTTCCAGTTCCTCAAGTGCCCGTGGGACGCGGCCGCGATGCGCGAGGTGATCGACGAGTCGCTGGCCGCCACCGCCTCGGTCGGCGCCCCCACCACCTGGGTGCTCTCCAACCACGACGTCGTCCGGCACACCACCCGGTACGCCGCCGAGAGCCCCGGGCAGGGGCTGCGGCGGGCCCGGGCGGCGGCCCTGCTCACCCTGGCGCTGCCGGGTTCGGCGTATCTGTACCAGGGCGAGGAGCTGGGCCTTCCCGAGGTCGTCGACCTGCCGGACGAGGCGCGCCAGGACCCGGCGTTCTTCCGTACCTCCGCCGACGGGCAGGACGGCCAGGACGGTCAGGAGGGCCGCCGCGACGGCTGCCGGGTGCCGCTGCCCTGGTCGCGTTCGGGCCCGTCGTACGGGTTCGGGGCGGGCGGCAGCTGGCTGCCGCAGCCCGAGGGCTGGGCGGACAGTTCCGTGGAGGCACAGACCGGCGACCCGGACTCCACGCTGGAGCTGTACCGCGCCGCGCTCGCGCTGCGCCGGGAGCGGCCGGGCCTGGGCGACGGCCCGATGAGCTGGCTGGACGCCCCGGCGGGGGTGCTCGCGCTGTCCCGTCCGGGCCTCGTCTGCACGCTCAACACCCTCGGCGAGGAGGTCCGGCTGCCGGTCCCGGGGCGTGCGCTGCTGTCCTCCGCGCCGCTGGCGTACGACGCCGGTACGGTGCGCATTCCGGCCGAATCCTGCGCGTGGTGGGCAATCTGACATGCGACCGGTAAGGTCCCGGTCCATGACCGCACGGCTTGCCGACATCGCAGCCCAGGCGGGGGTCAGCGAAGCCACCGTCAGCCGCGTCCTCAACGGCAGGCCGGGGGTGGCCTCGGCCACCCGCGAGTCCGTCCTCGCCGCCCTGGACGTCCTCGGCTACGAGCGGCCGGTGCGGCTGCGGCAGCGCAGCGCGGGGCTGGTGGGACTGATCACGCCCGAGCTGGAGAACCCCATATTCCCCGCGCTCGCCCAGGTGATCGGGCAAGCGCTGACCCGGCAGGGCTACACCCCGGTGCTGGCCACCCAGACCCCCGGCGGCTCCACCGAGGACGAGCTGACCGAGATGCTGGTGGACCGGGGCGTGGCCGGGATCATCTTCGTCTCGGGGCTGCACGCGGACACCTCCGCCGATATGCAGCGCTATGACCAGCTGCGCGGCCAGGGCGTGCCGTTCGTGCTGGTGGACGGCTTCTCGCCGAAGGTGCGGGCGCCGTTCATCTCCCCCGACGACCGGGCGGCGATGCTGCTGGCCGTCACCCATCTGGTGTCCCTCGGGCACACCCGGATCGGGCTGGCGCTCGGGCCCAGGCGGTTCGTCCCCGTACTGCGGAAGATCGAGGGCTTCCAGCACGCGATGCGGGACCGGCTGGGGGTGCCGCCCGAGGACTCCGAGGAGCTGATCCAGCATTCGCTGTACACCCTGGAGGGCGGTCAGGCGGCGGCGGGCGCGCTGATCGACCGGGGCTGTACGGCGGTGGTGTGCGCGAGCGACATGATGGCGCTGGGGGCCATACGCGCGGCCCGCCGCCGGGAGCTGCGGGTCCCTCAGGACGTCTCGGTGGTCGGCTTCGACGACTCCCCGCTGATCGCCTTCACCGACCCGCCGCTGACCACCATCCGCAAACCGGTGCAGTCGATGGGGCAGGCGGCGGTGCGGGCGCTGCTGGAGGAGATCGGGGGCACTCCGGCGCCGCCCAGCGAGTTCGTCTTCCTGCCCGAACTGGTGGTCCGCGGGTCCACCGCCTCGGCGCACGGCGCCCGTCCGTAACGGTACATAACCACACCCCGTATCGGACATCTCTGGCAGACTGTTGCCCTATGGGTGAAGCGACTTCTCGGACCTCGATGGACCGGCTGCGGACGCCGCGGCGGCCCCGGCTCTGGTTCGAGATCGTCCTGCTCGCGGTCAGCTACTGGACGTACTCCCTGATCCGCAACGCCGTCCCCGAGCAGCGCGCCGAGGCGCTGCGCAACGCGGGCTGGATCTGGGACTGGGAGCACCGGCTCGGGATGGCCTTCGAACGCGGCGTCAACCATGCGAGCGACTCGGTCAGCTGGCTGATCGTCGGCATGAACTACTACTACGCCACCCTCCACTTCATCGTGACGCTCAGCGTGTTGGTGTGGCTCTACCACTGGCATCCGGGCCGCTACGCCGCCATCCGGCTGGCCCTCTTCGCGACCACCGGCGTGGCCCTGCTCGGCTACTACTTCTTCCCGCTGGCCCCGCCCCGGCTCATGCACGGCGGGCACTTCATCGACACGGTCGTGGTGCACCACACCTGGGGCTCGATGGCCTCGGGGAACCTGGCCAACATGTCCAACCAGTACGCGGCGATGCCCTCGATGCACATCGGCTGGTCGCTGTGGTGCGGCCTGACCATCGCCACGCTGGCCCGCCCGGTGTGGGTGCGGGTCCTGGGGCTGCTGTACCCGACGGCGACGCTGCTGGTGATCGTCGCGACGGCGAACCACTTCTGGATGGACGCGGTCGGCGGCGTCATCTGCCTGTCCGTCGGCATCGCACTGTCGTACGCCTGGTACGGGGCGCTGCCGTACCGGCTGCCGAAGCAGGTCGCCGGGCGGCGGCGGGCGCCCGAGCGCGAGGGCGAGCTGCGCCCGGCCTAGCTTTCGGCGCCTGCCTGCACGGTTTGATCGACCCCGGCCGACCCGCCATTCTGATGCACCGTGTACATCCCCGAAGCCACAGCTGCCACTTCTGCCGCTCCTGCCGCTCCTGCCCCCGGAGCCCTCCTCCCTCGCCCCCGGTCCGCCGGTCCGCCCTTCCGGCTGGTGGCCACCGACCTCGACGGCACCCTGCTGCGCGGCGATCTGACGGTCTCGCCGCGCACCCGTGCGGCGCTGGCCGCCGCGTCCCGCGCCGGGGCGCGGCATCTGGTGGTCACCGGGCGCGCGGCCGCGTCCTGCCGGGAGTTCCTGGTGGCGATCGGCTACCGGGGGCTCGCGGTGTGCGGACAGGGCGCGCAGCTGTACGACGCGACCGCGGACCGGCTGCTGCTCTCGGCCGCGCTCGACCGCGACCTGGCCCGGTCGGTGGTGGAGCGCACCGAGCAGGCGCTGGGCGCGGGCCCGCTGGAGCTGGCCGTGGTGACCGCCGCGCCGGAGAACCGCTTCGTGGTCACGCCCGGGTTCGCCGAGCTGCGGCGGCGGCCGGGCTGGCACGCGATCGTCGGCCGGGAGGCGCTGTGGGCGGGGCCGATCGAGAAGGTGCTGATGCGTCACCGGGAGGTGGCGGACGACGCTGTAGCGGCCGCGGCGGCCTGGGCGGGCGCGGGTGAGGTGTCGGTGACGCTCTCGGAGAAGGGCATGATCGAGGTGCTGCCCGAGGGCGTCTCCAAGGCGGTGGGGCTGGGTCTCGCCGCCGAGCGGATGGGGTTCGCCCCCGCCGACACGATCGCCTTCGGCGACATGCCGAACGACATCCCGCTGCTGGACTGGGCCGGATACGGGGTCGCGATGGGCAACGCCCACCCGGACCTGATCGCGCTGGCCGACGAGGTGGCACCGCGCAATGACGAGGACGGGGTCGCGGTGGTGCTGGAACGGCTGTTCGCCCATGTCGCGCCTGCTTGAACACACCTTGAATCCGACTTGAGTCGCCTTCAGAGACCTTGACGGTCGTTTTACAACTGCACAGAATGTCCAAGGTGCGAGCCGAACCCCATTACGTCGACGAGCGCTCCGGCGCCTCGTATCCGATCGACGAGCCGCGCTGGTGCGGCGACGACGGCGCACCGCTCACCGTCTCCGCGCTGCCCGGCATCACCCCCGGGCAGGTGGACACCGGGGCCCGGTCGCTGTGGCGCTACCGAGCGGCCCTCCCGGTGCGCATCGACGCCCCGGTGTCCTTGGGTGAAGGATGCACGCCGCTGGTCGAGAAGGACTGGGGCGAGGGTCGGGTGCACTTCAAGCTGGAGTGGTTCAGCCCCACCGGCAGCTTCAAGGACCGTGGCACCAGCGTGATGATCTCCCTGCTGGCCCAGCGCGGCGTCCGCGAGGTCATCGAGGACAGCTCGGGCAACGGCGGCGCCTCCGTCGCCGCGTACTGCGCCGCCGCCGGGATCAAGGCCCGGATCCTCGCCCCGGAGTCGACGTCACCGGCCAAGGTCCTGCAGGCCAGGGCGTACGGCGCCGACGTGCGGCTGATCCCCGGCGACCGGGACGCCACCGCCGCCGAGGCGCTGCGCCAGTCGGCCGCCACGTACTACGCCAGCCACAACTGGCACCCCTTCTTCCTCCAGGGCACCAAGACCCTCGCGTACGAGCTGTGGGAAGACCTCGGCTTCACCGCACCCGACGCCGTGGTGACGGTGGCCGGGGCCGGGTCCACCGTGCTCGGCTGCGACCTCGGCTTCGGTGAGCTGCTGAGCGCGGGCCAGATCGCCCGCCGCCCCCGGCTGCTGGTCGCCCAGCCCGCCCACTGCGCCCCCATCCACGCCGCGTTCCGCGGTGCGACGGCCGCCCCCGCCTTCTCCCCCACCATCGCCGAGGGCACGGCCATCCGGGAGCCCGTCCGGCTGCCGGAGGTGGTGAGCGCGGTCCGCCGCTCGGGCGGCGACATGGCCGCCATCCCCGAGGACGCCATCGTCGCGGCGGTGCGCAGGCTGGCCGCGATGGGGCTGTACGCCGAGCCGACCAGCGCGACCGCCGCCGCGGCGATCGACGTCTTCCGGGCCCGTGGCGCGATCCGCCCCGGCGAGACGACGGCCGTCCTGCTGACCGGCTCGGGGCTGAAGGCGGCGACGGCGATGGGCGCCCTGTTCACGCCGGAGGACACGCCGGAGGACCCACGATGACCGAACCGGCCGGGGACGAGCCGCGCGACAGCGCCGAGGACGAACTGCTGCTGCGCGAGGCCGAGAAGATCGTCACCGCCATCGGCCGGATGTTCCCCGGGCTGTGCGAGGTGGTGCTGCACGATCTGCGCCGCCCCGACCAGGCCATCCGCGCCATCGAGTCCAATCTCTCCGGCCGGTCGGTCGGCGATCCGGCCACCGAACTCGGCCTCGCCCGCATCGAGGACCCCGGCTTCCCCGGCATCGTCCAGAACTACTCCAACCGCTTCCCGGACGGCCGCCCGGCCAAGAGCACGTCCATCGGCATCAAGAACAGCGCGGGCACGTACGTCGCCGCCATCTGCCTCAACCTGGATGTCTCCCTCTTCGCCAGCGTCGCCCGCAGCCTCAACAACCTCATCCGCACCGACGATCAGGAACAGCCCCTCATCGAGACCCTGCGGGCCCGTACCGTCACCGAGCTGCGCACCGTCGTGGAGGAGTTCGCCGCCGCGCGCGGCCACACCCCCCGGGGTCTGGGCTCCGCCGCCAAGAAGGAACTCGTCCGCTCCCTCCAGACCCGTGGCTTCCTCCAGGTCAAGCACTCGGTGCAGGTGGTCACCGAACTGCTCGGCGTCTCGCGCGCCACGGTCTACAACTATCTGCGCGCGCCTTAATACCTCTGGGCTCAGTCCGGTGCGGCCGTGCACTGCTCGGAGGGCGGGCGGCCATCCGGCCAGGCGAGCTTCTCGAACTCGATGTGCCGGTCCTTCCTGGGCGAGAGCTTCACGATGGCCACCGCCTTGTCGTACGGCGTCCCGTAGCCGTTGAGGCAGATCCAGCCGCTGGCCCCGCGCACCATCTGGTCCCCGTGCAGCCGTGGCCACGCCGCCGCGATGGAGTCCAGCTCCGGCACCTGCCCCTTGGTGGTGGTGCGGTTGCGGATGCCCGCGATGGCCGTCGTCGCGGAGTCGTAGGTGGTGATCGTCCGGCCGTCGGCGAGCCCGGTCGGGCCGATGTCGCCGACCGCCTTGTCCCCGGTGTCGTGGTCGCCGACGAGCGTGCTGAGCGCCCGGAAGTCGGCGGCCGAACCGCCCGTCGCGGGCGGGTTGCCGCTGGTCCAGGCGTTCTCATGGGTGATGGTCGCGTACTCGACGGTCAGCCCGGCGCCGTAGGAGAAGGCGTCCCAGTCCATCGTGGGGTCGTACGCCAGCGTCGACGCGCCCGAGACCGTGACCACCCGGTAGCGCTGGTCCGCGCAGCCCCGCTTGCCCAGCGCCCTGATCAACTGGGCGAGCGCGGGCGGGCGGCCGGAGAAGTAGACCGTGGTGGCCCGCGAGTCGCAGAGGTTGTTGACCATCTGGACGAAGTCGTTCGGGATGGCCGTCGACGAGTCGTACTGCTCGGAATACGGCGTTCCGTTCGTCTCCGCGCGGAAGGCGGCGCGCAGCGACCGCGCGTAGAGGTCGTCCGCGTGGGTGTCCTCGACCAGGAAGGTGTCGCGCGGCTTCACCTTCAGATGGTGGGTGAGCGCCCGCGCCTGGTCACGGTTGGACGGCACGATCTTCGCCAGGCCCGGGTATCTCCGGGGGTTCTCACGGTCGTTGCCCAGGTCGTCGGCGGTGATCGGACCGCCCACCACCGCGATCCCCTTCTCCCTGGTCAGATACGCGATGGTCTGCTCGGTGCGGGTGACGCTGAGGTTGAACCCGAACACCGCGCGCAGCCGGTCCTTCCCCGACTGCGCCATCCCGGCCAGCTGGTCCGACACCTCCTTCCAGCGGGTCATGTCGCGGCCGGGGTTGGCGAGCACCAGCCGGATCGCCGGTTCGTCGCCGCTCTCGTGGTTGGCCCGGTACTGCGCGAGATAGGCGCCCTGGACCTCCCGGACCACCTGGGCCCGCTCCGCCACGTCGTCCTTCCTGAACGTCATGGGGATCATCAGGGCGATGGTCGCGTACGCCTTGCCGCTCTTGGTGACCTTCGTGTTCTCCGCCTTGATGCGGTCGGACACCGGGCCCAGTTCGGCCATGAAGGCGTGGCCGCCGTCGGTGACGCCCGTGCACTCCTTGTCGCCCGCGCGCTTGTCGACCCCGGCGCCGCACGAGCGGTCGGGCGTCAGCGTGACGATGCCCACCGCCACGAGCGCGCCCGCGACCAGCCCCACCAGGAGCCAGTTCAGGACCCGGCGGATCGGCGGAAGGGCGGAGTGCCAGTTCCGGATGGCGCTGAAGGGACGGACGAAGGGACGGGTCATCGGCTACTCCCCTTGACTGGAAGATCAGGGGCCTGCACCCCGCTGACCAGGGCGTCGATCCAGCCGCCGTCCGCGATGGCGTCGACATACACGTTGTACGCCCGCTCGCGGCGCGGGCTGTTGCCGTAGTCGGAGCACAGCGCTTCCAGCGCGGTCCGCAGGTGCACCAGGTCGGCGTCCCGGTGGCTCGACGGCACCGGGGCCGTCGGCGCGGACAGCCGCCATACGGTGGCCAGCAGCAGCCGGATCGCGGCGTGGACGCGCTGATCGGCGCCGGGCCCGCAGGATGCGCAGGCGGGCAGGGCCTCACGGGCGGGCGGGTCCTCGGGGGCGAAACCGGCCCACCCCGGGGGCGCGGCCGCGATGAGGTTGAGGTCGCCCAGCCACTCGGCGGGGGTGCGGTGCAGATACCGGTAGTGCAGCGCCCGCACCACCAGGGTGTCGATGCGGCCCTGGGCGAGCGCGTGGTGCAGATAGCGCCGGTCGTGCCGGTCCGAGTCGTCGGTCCGTATATCGCCGTCGTTGTAGCGGGCGGCCGACAGGGCGTGCAGACGGGTCCAGCGCGCCTCGTCGGCCCCGGCTCTCGCTTCGTGCAGCAGCAGCGCGCGCAGCGCCCGGTCGGTGATCAGCGGCGGCTGCCCGGAGCGCCCCGGGCCCGGTGGCCAGGGCCGGTGGTCCCAGTGCGGCCGCTCCAGGGTGGCGTCCCGCAGCCGTCTGACGCGCAGCTCGGGGCTGAGGCCGGGCAGCGCGGCCCGGTCGGCCCGGAGCAGCCGCGCCGCCGCCTCCCCGTCCAGCGCGGGCGCGAGCCTCAGCACCTCCTCCCGTACGTCCGGGTCGGGCAGCAGCCGCGCCAACAGCCGCGCGCCCACGGGTTCGGCCGAGCCGGGCGCCGGAAGCGACAGCAGTTCGTCCAGTACGAAGGGGCCGGGCTCGCGCAGCCGCGCCGCCGCGGCCCCGGCGAGCAGCAGGGCGTCGCCCGTACGCCCGCCGCTCAGCCGGGCGATGACGGTGGGCAGCGACGGCGGGTACGCGGCGTCGGCCCCGGTACCGGCGTCGGCCCCGGCCTCGTCGAGCATCGAACGGATCTCCGCGTCGCCGACCTTGGGGATGCCCAGCCGCAGCAGCCACGCGCCCGGCGGGCACCGCTCCGGCTTCGTCCACGGGGGCGCGTCGGTGGTGAGCGCTTTCGGCCCGGCGCCGTCCCCGAGCGAGGTCGCGAAGACGACGGGCAGCATGACGCGCCCGCGCTTGCGCCACTCCCGGCTGTCGCGCGCGTACCGGGCGACGAACGGGTCGAGGAAGCGCGCGCGCAGCGCCTCGTCCAGGTTGTCCAGCAGGATCAGGGACGGATGCTGGGTCCTGCGCGCCCAGGCGCCGTACGCGCCGTTGATGTCCGCCAGCAGGGCGGCGATCAGGTCGGCCTCCACCTCGGCGCGGTCCGCTCCGCCCCGGCGGAACTTCCGTACCAGCGTGAACAGCCGCTGCACCGCGTCGCCGTCGATACGGTCCAGATGGCTGCGCCACCACGACGAGCCGTCCCGGCCGTCGTCGCTCCGCGCGAGCAGGGTGTCGGTGGCGGCGCTCAGCACCTCCTGGAGCCCTGGCACCCCGGGCAGCAGCCCGGCCACGACCCCGCCCAGCGCGTTCAGCCACCGGCCGACGACGACCTTCCGGGCCTGCGGGTCGGGGTCGCGCTGCGCGAGGATGCGCCCCAACTCCTCCTCCGCCGCGACCAGATCGGCGGGCGCCACCTCGCCCTCGTGCCGTTCCCGCGCCTCGGGCCGCCACGCGGTGATCACCAGGAGCGCGGGCGCGAGCCGGGGGAAGGTCAGGGTGCGTTTGTTGCCGTCGCGTTCGTAGCCGAGCTGATGGGAGACGGTGAAGAGCAGATTGGTCACCGGGGACGCGTGCGCGGTGTCCAGCCGGGCGCGGTCGCCCTGGTCGTCCGCCGAGTACGGGGCCTCCGCCAGGTCCACCCGGGCCGTGGGCACCCAGGCGTGATAGCCGTCGTACAGGGCGTCCAGCAGCGCCGTCTTGCCGGTGGCCCGGCCGCCGGTGACCTCCACGACGGGCTCGCCCGCCGGGAACGTCCGCTTCACCCATGGCCCGCCGCCCGGTGGCATCCCGAGCAGCGCCGGGGCCAGCGTGTCCATGACGCTCTTAAGGTTATACAGGCCGCTCCCCATCGTGCCCCCCGTGGCTCGCCCTTCCCCCGCTATACCCGGCCCGTACGCCGCCCATGTACGGACATCAGGCGATCCAGCGGTAGCGGTGCTCGGGACGGCCCGTACCGCCGTAGCGCAAGGTGACCTCGGCCTGTCCGGTATCGGCGAAGTACTCCAGATAACGGCGCGCGCTCACCCGCGAAAAGGCGCCCGCCTCGGCGCATTCGGCGGCGGACAGCCCGCCCGCGTGGGCCCGCAGGGTGCGCTCGACGAGGTCGGCGGTGTGCGCGGCCAGCCCCTTGGGCAGCTCGCGGGAGGCGCGCGGGCGGCCGCCGAAGATCTGGTCCACGTCCGCCTGGCGTGCCTCGCCGAGGGTGTCGAGGCGGGCCCGCAGGGCCGCCGCGTGCCGCAGCTGGTCCCGGAGCGCGGCCCGGTCGAACGGCTTGATCAGGTAGTGCAGCGCCCCCGCGCGCAGCGCCTCGCGCACCACGTGGGCGTCCTTGGCGGCGGTCACGAACAGGGCGTCCACATGGTGGCCGCCGTCCTCCGCCTTCGCGCGCAGCTCGCGCAGCACGCTGATGCCGTCCATGTCCGGCAGATAGATGTCGAGGAGGACGAGGTCGGGGCGCAGCTCCTCGGCGGCGCGCAGCGCCTCGGCCCCGGTGTGCGCGACCCCGGCGACCGTGAAGCCCTCCGTGGCCGCCACATAGCGGCTGTGCAGCTTGGCGACCATGAAGTCGTCATCGACGACCAGCACTGTCGTCACCGGGCGGCCCCTTTCCGGCATCCAGGCCCGCGATCACCCCGCGAACTCAACGACCACAACGTCTCTTAATACCGGAAGCGAGACAGCCCGGTAACCCATAGGCAACATGTGGCCCACCTCACACGCAAGCCCGAAAGGTGGTGTCACCAGGTGCGACAGCGTCCGAGCCTGCCGCTGCGTCCTGCCCTGCGTACCCCGCTCGCCGTACTCTCGGCGGCCCTGCTCGTCCTCCTCGCGCCGCCGCTGCTCAGCTCCGGGGACGGCTCCGGGGGCGGCACCCACATTCCGGGTCTGCGCGTCATGGTGCCCAATACGCCCGGCGGCGGTTACGACATCACCGCGCGTACGGCCGCCAAGAGCGCCGAGGACGCGGGGCTGGGCAACAACATCGAGGTGTTCAACCTCCCCGGCGCCGGGGGCACGGTGGGGCTGAGCCAGCTCGTGGCCGAGCGCGGCAACGGCAAGCTGGCGATGTCGATGGGGCTCGGTGTCGTCGGCGCCGTCCACACCAACCACGCGCCGTCCTCGCTCGCCGACACCACGCCGATCGCCCGGCTCACGGAGGAGCCGGACATCGTGGTCGTCGCCAAGAACTCCAAGTACCGGACCTTCGACCAGCTCCTCGCGGACTGGCGCAAGAAGCCCCACGCGCTCCCGGTGGGCGGCGGCTCCTCGCCCGGCGGTCCGGACCACCTGGCGCCCATGCTCATGGCGAAGGCCGCCGGGATCGCCCCGAAGACCGTCAACTACATCGCCTACGACGGCGGCGGCGAGCTGCTCGCCTCCGTCCTCGGCGGCAAGGTCGCCTTCGGCGTCTCGGGCATCGGCGAATACCTCGACCAGATCAAGTCCGGCGATCTGCGGGTGCTCGCGGTGACCAGCGCCGAGCGGCCGAAGGGGCTCGACGCCCCGACGCTCAAGGAGTCCGGGGTGGACGTGACGTTCACCAACTGGCGCGGCATCGTCGCCCCGCCCGGTCTGAGCGACAGCGAACGCGAGAAGCTCACCGGCCTGGTCGAGAAGCTGCACGCCTCGAAGCAGTGGAAGGACGCCGTCAAGCGCAACCAGTGGACCGACGCCTATCTGCCGGGCGAGGACTTCGGGCGCTTCCTGGACGCGCAGGACAAGCGCGTGGACACCGTGCTGAAGGAGCTGGGCCTGTGACCCCCGAACCCACTGCCACCGCCGGGTCCTCCGGCCTTACGGAACGCCTGCGCGGCCGCTCCGAACTCGGCGTCTGCGCGCTGCTGCTGGTCCTCGGCGTCCTCGTCCTCACCGACGCCCTCACCATGGACACCGGCTTCGCGCAGCGCGGCCCGGTCGGCCCCAAGACCGTGCCCCTCGTCGTCGGCGCCGGGCTGCTGCTGGTCGCCGTCCTGCTGGCCGTGGACGTCCTGCGCGGCGGGCGCGGCGAGGCGGAGGGCGGCGAGGACATCGACCTGAGCGCGCCCGGCGACTGGCGGACCGTGGTCCTGCTCGCCGGGGTGTTCCTCGGCAACGCCGTCCTCATCCAGCCCCTCGGCTTCCCCATCTCCGGCGCGCTGCTCTTCTGGGGCTCCGCGTACGCGCTGGGCAGCCGCTCCTTCTCGCGTGATCCGATCATCGCGGCCGTGCTGTCCGTGGTCACGTTCTTCGTCTTCGACCGGCTGCTCTCGGTGCCGCTGCCCGGCGGCCCGCTGATGGGGGTGCTCTGACCGATGGATTCCCTGAACCACCTCCTCGACGGCTTCGGCACCGCCCTCTCCCCGATCAACCTGCTGTGGGCGGCCGTCGGTGTGCTCCTCGGCACCGCGATCGGCGTGCTGCCCGGCATCGGCCCGGCGATGGCGGTCGCGCTGCTGCTGCCCGTCACGTACGGGCTGGACCCGACCGCCGCGTTCATCATGTTCGCGGGCATCTACTACGGCGGCATGTTCGGCGGCTCCACCACGTCCATCCTGCTCAACACCCCGGGTGAGACGGCGGCCGTGGTCGCCGCCATGGAAGGCCATCCGATGGCCAAGTCCGGGCGCGGCGCGCAGGCCCTCGCGGCGGCCGCCATCGGGCACTTCGCGGGCGGCATGATCGGCACGATCCTGCTGGTCTTCCTCGCCCCGACCGTCGCCGACCTCGCCGTCGACATCGGCGCCCCCGACTACTTCGCCATCATGGTCCTGGCGTTCGTCGCCGTGACGTCCGTCCTCGGCAGCTCCCGCATCCGCGGCTTCGCCTCGCTCCTCATCGGCCTCACCCTCGGCCTCGTCGGCCTGGACCGGCTCACCGGCCAGCAGCGGCTCACCTTCGGTTCGCTGCAGCTCGCGGACGGCATCGACGTGGTGATCGTCGCGGTCGGGCTCTTCGCCATCGGCGAGGCGCTGTGGGTGGCCATGCATCTGCGCACCCGCCCCGACCAGCCCATCCCCGTCGGCCGCCCCTGGCTCGGCAAGGCCGAACTGCGCCGCACCTGGCGCCCCTGGCTGCGCGGCCCCGCGATCGGCTTCCCCTTCGGCGCGATCCCGGCGGGCGGCGCCGAAATCCCCACCTTCCTCTCCTATGTGACGGAGAAACGGCTCTCCAAGCACCGCGACGAGTTCGGCAAGGGCGCCATCGAGGGCGTCGCGGGCCCCGAGTCCGCGGCCTCCGCGTCCGCCGCGGGCACGCTCGTCTCGATGCTCACCCTCGGCCTGCCCACCACCGCCGTCGCCGCGGTGATGCTCGCCGCGTTCCAGCAGTACGGCATCCAGCCCGGCCCCCTCCTCTTCGAACGCGAACCGGACCTCGTCTGGGGCCTGATCGCCTCGCTCTTCATCGCCATGGCCCTGCTGATCGTCCTCAACCTCCCCCTGGCCCCGATCTGGGCGAAGCTGCTGAAGGTGCCCCGGCCCTACCTGTACGCGGGCATCCTCTTCTTCGCGGCGGTCGGCGCGTACGCGGTCGGCGGCGAACCGCTGGACCTGGTCATCCTGCTCATCATCGGCCTGCTGGGCCTCCTGATGCGCCGCTACGGCCTCCCCGTCCTCCCCGCCGTCATCGGCGTCATCCTCGGCCCCGGCGCCGAACTCCAGCTGCGGCGCGCGCTGCAGATCAGCGACGGCAGCCTCACGGGCCTGGTCAACACGCCCTTCGCGGTGACCGTGTACGTGGTGATAGCCCTGATCGTGACCTGGCCGTGGACCCGCAAACTCCTCCCCCGCCCGGGAACCCGCCCCTGACCTCCGCCGGGGGCGCGGCGGGACACCCCGCCGCGCCCCCGGCTCCGGTTACCCCTGTCACGGCTGGCCGAAGACCACTCCGCGCCAGGTCCATCCCGCGTCGAGGACCGTGTTCCGCAGGGGGTCCTTGAGGTCCGCGCTGTCGAAGCGGAACGTCTCCGTCATCTCTGGACGGCCATCGGCTCCGCGCCCGATCGTCCACCGCCGGGACGTCGTGTTCACCGGCCCACGGCCGTACTTCTTCGCCACCGGTACGCCCCCGGCCCACTCGACCTCCCACTGCCGGTCGAGGGCGCGCACCTCGTGGTTCTCCGGGACGAGGCGCATGCGGATCTCCATGGCGTGGCTCAGCTGGGACGTGACGAAGAAGGTCCGCCAGGCCGGTTCCATGATCCGCCACTCCGCGACCAGGTCGGCGCCCTCCGGCGCGCCGTCGCGGATGACGTACGGGACGTCCTGCCCGCCCAGGCCGAGCAGCGCGGCCCGGACCTCCTCGGCGGGGCGCGGCACGAGACCGCTGGCGGGTCGCTTCGTGCCGGTCAGTGCGTCGAAGAGGCCCATCGACGCAGCCTATGACACCGCGCGCCCGCGCTTCCGGGCCCGCGCCATACGCATCGCTTCTGGCTACCAGAAGAACCATCTCTTGGACGTATGGCCGCACACCCCGGCACCCTGGAACACATGGAGACAACGGGGAACATCAGGGACGCGATCGCGGCCGAACGGCGGGAGCTGGCCGACCTGTTGGACAGGCTGACCCCCGCGCAGTGGGACGCGCCCTCGCTGTGTGCGGGGTGGCGGGTGCGGGAGGTGGCGGCGCACATGTCGCAGGGGTTCCGCTACCCGCTGCCCCGGACCCTGCTCGAACTCCTCAAGGCGCGCGGCAGCCTGCACCGCATGACCGACCGCCTCGCCCGCGCGGACGCGGCCGCCGCCCCGACGGCCCAACTCGCCGCGCACCTGCGCGACAACGCCCACCACCCGTGGACGCCCCCGGTCGGCGGCCTCACGGCGGCGCTGGGCCACGACGTCATCCACGGCCTGGACATCACGGTCGCGCTGGGCCTGGACCGCCGCGTCCCGGAGGACCGCGTGCGTCCCCTCCTCGGGGCCATCGCCCCCAGGACCCTGAAGTTCTTCGGCGCCGACCTCACCGGCGTCCAACTCCGCGCCGACGACCTCGACTGGACGTACGGCACCGGCACCCCCCTGACCGCCACCGCCCAGGACCTCCTCCTCCTCACCTACGGCCGCAAACTCCCCCCGGGCCACCTCCACGGCGAACCCAGCCCCCGCTTCGTCAGCGCCTGAGCGGCGCAGCCCTACCATCTCGGAGCCTCTGTCAGCTTCCGCCCTCATAGAGGAAGTCGTAGCAGTTTTCGTCTCCGACGAGAACTGAGGTGAAACACACGGGAAGCCCGCTGGACTCCCGAGGAACTTCTTGCGAGGTCTGCCGGGTGAATCCCAACGAAACGCCGGGGATGAGCGGAGACTCAGCATTCGAATCATCGACCCGCCAGCCGCGGGCGATTGCCCTTCGCAGGATCTCGTCAGCGGGGGTCTGGAATACGTCTTCACCGTCCAGGATTACACGAGTACTCGTTTCCCGTCCCTCGCCGGGCCACCACAGTTCGACCGACGTGACGTGCTCACCTTCCTCCAAGTGAACCTGAAAGCCTATTCCGTTAACAACGATGTCAATGTCCACCAGGGACGTGTGAGCAAATGGCCCAAACACCTTCGGCTCACCCCATACGGACACCGCCTCCACGGCCTCTTGGAAGGACATCCCAATCCTCACAGGAGCCACTCCGCGAGGCGGATCCAGCACAAAGTTCACTGCCTACCACTCTCTTGCTTTCGCTTCATGCCCGAGTGATGAGCCCCACGACCTCACCAACCGTCAAACTAAACGCACGTCAGAGAATGTCAGCGTTCGAATCGAATTGATCCACTTCTGGACCAAGATCGGGGAGGCATTCAGAGCGAAGTTCCCCCGTGATCGCGGAGAGGACGAACTGAGCACACGAAAGTGGGTGATGCTCCCACTCTGGGCCGCGCCCTTCATTAACCATGGTGGTCCAGTCATTGGGCATTTGACCAGACTTCACAAGCCAATAAAGGAAGGCACCACTTCCCTCGATATAGGCCCAGGGGATGAGCCGCGCCCCCTCCTCGGACGCGAGTTCGGCCGGTTTGGGCTCACCGCCATCCCAGAGATTAGAAAGCACTTCTGCGCGTTCCGCAACAAGGGAGAGGAGATTATAGTCCTCGACCGGGCACTCCGGATCCAGCAGCCAGATGGTTTCGTTGAAAACGCCCCCACCGTAGGTTTGCACGAGTTCTTTGTAGTCGTCAGGAAGCGCCGTCGCGAGTTGCCGCTCGACAGACACCCAGTCACGAGCCCGAGGCGCCGAGGGTGGCGCAGTGAGCTGGGTTACTTGTTCAACTGCAGGATGCATGGGAGCCCCTCACATCGCGGCCGACATGGGCGCGATCACTGAAATGGTTCTGGCTACGGTTTCTGCTTGGGCACGTTCAGGACAGTGACAGTGTTGGTCGGAGACCCCCCTTCGTAAGGGGTGAACTGGAATCCGTTGCCATTGCGAGCTTCGATGGTCAGCCCCACCGGCACGACATCACTGGGATCATTACTCGTACGATAAATCGGGGTAACGCTGTACTCAATAGTCTCGCCCCTGTCAGCCGCCTGCCGGATCTGGTCCTCGATCTTACGCATGACCGGTGAGTTCGCATATCTATGCATGGTGACGAAATTTCTGGAGTCCTTGTTGGAGCCGCCTATCTGAGCGCCCAAGAGGTGCGTTGCATTGAGTCCCTTATATTTCTGGTAGCCGGGCACCTTGGCCTGCGGTCTCGTCTGCCCGCCGGTCATGTCCGGCATGACTGTCGCACGCATCCCGGTGGCCCGGCCACCTGGGCCTGGCACACCAAAACGCACGCGCCCGCCCCAGGTGACGTCACCTTCGTCGCAGGGCGTAAGGCCTAGTGGATCGGACTCGGTGTGGGGATTGTCGACGTAGGTTGCGGGATTGGGATCGGGATCCAGACCAAGGGGGTCGAGGGTGAGATAGCGGGCGGTTTCGGGATCATAGTGACGGAAGTAGTTGTGGTGGAGTTCCGTTTCCGGGTCGAAATATTGACCGGGGAAACGTAGGGGCGTTTGTGCGGTGGCATCACGGTTCCAAGCACTGGCACCCCACACCGTGGAACGAGACCGCCAAGCGATGCACCCTGCCTCGTCGACGAGTTCGGTCGGGGTGCCGATCTGGTCGGTGACAATGACGAAGAAGCGCTGGTCGATGACGTTCTGCGGGGCGTCGATCAGAGCCTTGGTCTCGGTCTGGGCCAGCGGTGTGTAGCCATCGTGGTCCCAGGTGATTGTCAGAGCCTCAGAGCCCCCGTAGAGCCGAGTGGTCTGCTCGGTAAGAGTGCTGCCATCCCACGTGAAGAGGGTTTCCTCAACAACGGTGAAGCCGTCTTCGGCAAGTCGCTGCTTGGCTATGCGCCGACCGAGGGGGTCGTAGAGATAGCGCCAGTGGGTGCCGTCCGGAGTGGTGACGGCGGTGAGACGGTCTTCGGCGCTCCAGGTGTAGCGCCAGGTGTCTGGCTTGCGCGACAGACGGGTTTTCTGCCGGAGGATGACGCGTCCCTGAGCGTCGTGCTCATAGCGAATGCCACCAGCTCGGGTGATGCGGGCGCCTGTGTACGTGCGGTCTCCACGGGCGTCGCCGCCCGGGTGCCGGTCGGGCCAACTGGCGTGGATCTGGTTGCCCATCTCGTCGTACGCATAGCTCTCAACCCAGTTCGGGGCACTGACCGCGGTGACTCGCCCAGCCTGGTCGAGATCGAAGGTGCGACGCCGGGCGCGCCCATCGCTGATGGCTGTCAGTCGGTTATCGGGACGGTAGGAGTAGGTGCGGCTCAGAGGCGCGCGACCGACTCCCGAGGCATCGAGTTGTCGCTGGAGGAGGCGTCCAGCGGGACCCCATGTGGAGGTGAGGGTCATCGCATCGCCGAGACGGCGCGTGGTTTCATGCCCGATCGAGTCGCGGTCGAAAGTCAGGGTGCGCCCCGAGGCGGTCAGACTGGCGCAGTAGCCCGCAGCGTCATACGTGTAGGCAGTATTGACCCCCATCGGGGTGGTGCGCAGAGTGCGCTGCCCTGCCGCATCGCACGCGGTCGCAAGCGTGCGGCCGTTGACGCTTTCCCTGATGACGCGACCGACCGGGTCGTAGTCGTATGCGAGAGTGGCATTCGGCGAGGTGGCGGTCAGCAGCCGTCCGCATGGATCGTTTTCGTATGTGATGACGTCGCCGTCAATGGCCTTCTCTGTCAGGGCGCCCACGCTGTCATGGCAATAGGTGATCCGCTGGCCAGCGGCATTCGTACGGGTGGTGAGCTGACCCGCCGCGTCATATGCGTAAGTGAGTGTGTGGCCGTCGAAATCGGTTTCCTCAACAAGCCGTCCGGCTGGGTCATAGGAATAGGCCCAAGTCAAGCCGTGCGGGTTGGTGACCTGTGTCAGACGAAGCTCGGTGTCATGTGTGAAGCTGTGCCGCACGCCATCAGGTGTGATGCGAGCCGTCTGGAGATCGAAGTGGGAGTATTCGAACTGGGTGGTCCGACCCGTCGGTTCGGTGTGCGATGTGCAATTGCCTTCACCATCGAACGTCCAGCGCTCGATGTGTCCCGCAGGGTCGGTTCTGGCCGTGAGCTGGCCTTCCACCGACCATTCCAGACATGTGGTGTCGCCCAGCGGGTTGGTGACGATGACAGGGCGTCCGAAGTCGTCGTAGACGTGACGGGTAAGTGAACCAGCTGGATCCGCGATGGTCAGCGGCAGGCCCGCGCGAGTCCGGGCAATCCGCACCGATCGCCCCACGGCATCAGTGACAGAGGTGATGGCACCATGTCGGTCATGAGTAAAGAGCACTGCCTCACCGGCCGGATCGGCGAGTGAGGTCCGGTTGCCTCGCTCGTCATAGGTGTGGTGCCACGTCGCGCCATCCGGCTCAGTGAGGGTCGCAGGCAGGCCCAGGTCGTTGTACGTCACGAGCGTCCGGCGCCCGTCAGCCCTCACCAACGCCGTTGGACGCCCGAATGCGTCGTAGCTGAGCCGTGTCGTTCGGCCGAGAGGATCCGTCGCTGAATGGATGCGGTCGAACTCGTCGTATTCGGTCCGGGTGATGTGTCCGCATGGGTCGGTTTCAGCGACGATCTGGAGTTTCTCGTTGAGCTGGTAGGTGGTGGTGGCGCCGGTGGAGTCGGTGTAGCGGGTGGTCCGGGCCTCGGTGTCGTAGGTGAAGGCGGAGGAGAGGTACCCGTCCGGGCCGATGGTGCGGGCGATACGCCCAGCGGTGTCGTACACGTACTGGTAGGTGGAGTCGTTGCGGTCGGTCCATGAGGTGATGCGGCCGTGCGGATCGTAGGTGAACCGCAGCGGCAGGCCGGAGGAGTTGGTGACCGCGTCGAGGTTGTCCTGCTCGCCGTAGCCGTACGTCATGACGGTGACCGGACCGTCTGAGGTGCGCAGGGCGAGTTCGCGTATGCGGCCGTGCCGGACAGTCAGCAGTGCCTGGTAGCCGCCTTCGTGCGTGACGGCTATCGGGGTTCCGTCTCCGCGTCGGTCGAAGGCGATGCGGTTGTTGTTGCGGTCCTCGATTTCGCTGAGCCAGTAGGCGATGGACTCGCTGTAGGGGCTGCCCGTGAACCACCTGGTCAGTCCGCTGTCCGGGTCGGTGATGCGATAGCTGGTCTCCGCGTTGCTCTCCTCGCCGAACGACAGCGGCAGCCGCGGACCCTCCAGAGGCATGACCGGCTCGGGGTCCTGCGGGCGTGGCAGGCGTGGGTAGACCAGGAGCGAGCCGTCTTCCCGGGCCCAGATCGCGCCCCCGCCGAGCGGGTCGAGTTCGATGCGTTCGTCGAGCGTGGAGGCCCAGCTGCGGCCGAACCACTGGCCGTAGCGGTAGCTGGAGATGTGAGTGCGCTGGAGGACGAGGGGCAGTACGCCCGGCAGGGCCAGATCCGTCTGGGCCAGCACCATCTCGCCCGAGGCCACGTCGACCGGGTCGGTCGCACAGCGCCGCTTGTTGAGCGGGATGCCCTTGCCGCGTGGGTCGTCCTTGGCGTCGCGCAGCGAGTTCGGCTTGACGTGGGAAGCGCCCTTCTTGCCGCCGCCCTTGCCACCGTTCCATCCGTCGCCGTCGCGCCCCTTCTTGCCGAAGGTCGCGCCGATGTCGATGTCGTTGTTCTTGTGGTCGGTGGAGATCTGCTTGACGGCCTTGGGCAGCTTGGTGCTGACGTGGTCGCCCATGGTCTTGAGCGCCTTCTCCAGCGCGTCCACGGCCTTGTCGGCGACCGGGTCGATGGCCTCCGCGATGCTGTCGCGCCCACGGGTGCGGCTGTGGTGCGACTTGGCCTTGCCCAGCTTGCCCGCGGTCTTGGAGTGGAAGTTGACGCTCAGGCCACTGAGCTGGGTGGAGGCGTGGTCGTGCTCGCCGTGCTCGATGTGCAGGCCCTTGGAGTTGCCGCCACCGCCCCCACCGGGGCCACCCGCGGAGGCCAGGTGCATGCCTTCCTTCGCGCCCTGCACACCGTCCTTGAACCCCTCCTTGCCCGCCTGCTGGGCCTGGCCGAGATCCACGCCGTCCTGCAGCCCCATCGCGCTGGCGCCGACTTGGACGACGAGGTCGGCGGCGAGATTCTCCAGGGCGGCGACGGCCGGTTCGGTCAGCGCGGCGACGATGTAGCCGACCGCCTCCTCGGCGCACTCCTTGATCAGCCGCCGGACCACCTCCTGGGTCGCCCGTATCGCCCCCGCGCCCAGCAGCGCCGACAGGCCGCCGGTCACCGGGATCAGCGACAGCGCGAGACCGGTCTCACCGGCCAGATAGCCGAGCTGGACCAGCGCCGCGCCCTTCATCCCCTCGACCGCGGTGGCCGCGGTGTCCATCGCCCCGGCGATCGTGCGCGCCGCCGACGCGATGTCCTTGATATGGGTGCCCTTGACCTTGCCCCAGTGGAGGTTGAGGGCATCCATCGCCTCGCCGTACCCCGACGACAACAACCGCTCGACATGGCCATTGGCCAGCTGCCCGTCGTCCTCCAGGTCCTCGGCGAACTCCCGCAGGGAGTCCGCCATGTCCCGGTAGGCGTCCTCGTCGATGTTCGGCCACGAGACGCCGATCAGGTCCAGCATCGTGTCGGCCCAGTCCGGCACCGTGACGGCCACGTTTTGCCCATCCCCCCGTTTACGTATGCGCGTTCGCTGAACGCATGTGCTAACCAAGTGTCACATGCGCTCACCTTCGGCTAAGGGCGGCGCCGTGGCTCGCCCGGGGGCGCACCGTTTCCCAAGGGGCCGGGCGCCGCCCTCCTGAGGGCCGGACCTGCCATAACACAGGGCCCGTCGCTTAGGCTCGACCGCGGGCCTTGATCACGGCAGGGCGTGGACGGAGCACACGGGACGGAGGCGGCGCGCATGGCCGTACCGCAGGGACGCAGGAGCAGCACCTTTACGCGGTTGCTCCGGCACGGCTTCACCGACCCCTCCGCCGCGCAGCGGCTGCTGGACTCGCCCGAGGTGGCGGGGGTGCGGGCCGATTCCGTGCTGCTGGACGCGCTCGGGGGGACCGCCGATCCGGATCTGGCGCTGCGCGGCCTGGTGCGGCTGGTGGAGGCGCTGCCCGAGGAGGCCGGGGGCGGGGAGGAGGCGGGGTCGCGGCAGGCACTGCTGGACACGCTGGTCACCGCCAAGCCGCTGCGGGACCGGCTGCTGGGGGTGCTCGGGGCGTCCGAGGCGCTGGGTGATCATCTGGCGCGGCATCCGCAGGCCTGGCAGTCGCTGGTGACATACGAACCGGCGGATCTGCATCCGGCGACGCCCGAGTTCGAGCAGGCGCTGGCCGAGGGGATCTGGGGCGAGCCGGGGGCGGGGATGCCTCGGCCGGACGCGCTGCGGGTCGCGTACCGCCGGGCGCTGCTGGCGATCGCGGCGCGGGATGTGTGCGGGACGACCGATGTCACGCAGGCGGCGGCCGAGCTGGCGGATCTGGCGACGGCGACGCTGCGGGCGGCGCTGGAGATCGCGGCCGAGGAGCAGCCCGAGGACGCCGCGGCGTGCCGCCTGGCGGTGATCGGGATGGGGAAGTGCGGCGGGCGCGAGCTGAACTACGTCTCGGACGTCGACGTGATCTTCGTGGCGGAGGCCGTGGACGGGGTGGAGGAGGGCACGTCCGTGCGGGCGGCCACCCGGCTGGCCGCGCGGCTGATGCGGATCTGCTCGGACGTGACCATCGAGGGCACGATCTGGCCGGTGGACGCCAATCTCCGGCCGGAGGGGCGCAACGGGCCGCTGGTGCGGACGCTCTCCAGCCATCTGGCCTACTACCAGCGGTGGGCCAAGACCTGGGAGTTCCAGGCGCTGCTGAAGGCCCGGCCGGTGGCGGGCGACGGCGCGCTCGGGCAGGCGTACGTGGACGCGGTGGCGCCGCTGGTCTGGCAGGCCTCCGAGCGCGAGAACTTCGTACCCGATGTGCAGCAGATGCGCCGCCGGGTCGTGGAGAACATCCCGGTCGCGGAGGTCGACCGGGAGCTGAAGCTGGGCCCTGGCGGCCTGCGGGACGTCGAATTCGCCGTGCAGATGCTGCAGTTGGTGCACGGGCGGTCCGACGATTCGCTGCGCAGCGGCACCACGCTGGTCGCGCTCGCCGCGCTGGCGGCGGGCGGCTACGTGGGGCGCTCGGACGCGGCCGCGCTGGACGAGGCGTACCGCTTTCTGCGCTCCATGGAGCACCGCATCCAGCTGTACCGGCTGCGCCGCACCCATCTGGTGCCGGAGGAGGAGGCGGATCTGCGGCGGCTGGGCCGGTCGCTGAGCTTCCGTACGGAGCCGGTGGCCGAGCTGGGGACGGCCTGGCGGCGGTACGCGCGCGAGGTGCGGCGGCTGCACGAGAAGCTGTTCTACCGGCCGCTGCTGGACGCGGTCGCCCAGCTGGAGCCGGGCGAGGCCCGGCTCAGCTCCAAGGCGGCGGGGCAACGGCTTGAGGCACTGGGCTACGCGGATCCGACCGGCGCCCTACGTCATTTGGAGGCTTTGGCGTCCGGAGTGTCCCGGAAAGCAGCCATTCAGCGTACGCTGCTGCCCGTGCTGCTGGGCTGGTTCGCCGATTCCGCAGACCCGGACGCCGGGCTGCTGGGCTTCCGTAAGGTCTCGGACGCGCTGGGCAAGACGCCCTGGTATCTGCGGCTGCTGCGGGACGAGGGCGCGGCCGCGGAGAACCTGGCGCGGGTCCTCTCCGCCGGGCGCCTCGCCCCCGATCTACTGCTGCGCGCCCCCGAGGCGGTCGCCCTGCTGGGCGACCCGGAGGGGCTGCGTCCGCGCGGCCGGGACCATCTGGAGCAGGAGGTGCTGGCCGCGGTGGGCCGCGCGGAGGGCGCCGAGCAGGCGGTGGCGGCGGCGCGCGGGGTGCGGCGGCGCGAGCTGTTCCGTACGGCGGCGGCGGACGTGATCGAGAGCGCCCGGCTGGCCAACGGGGCGGTACGGTCCACCGTGAGCTTGCCGCCCCCGGGCGGCGACGAGACGCACACCGCCGCGCCGTCGAAGGCGCCCGAGGTGCCGCGTGCGCTGCGCGACTCGGAGCCGCACGTTCCGGCCCGTCCCACCGGCCATCCGGCACCGGCCGAGGAGCCGGCGGACGCAGCGGGGCTGGCCGATCTGGTCGGCGACGCCGTCTCCGACCTCAACGCCGCGACCATCGCGGGCGCGCTGCGCGCGGCGGTCCGGGACACCTGGGGCGACGAGCTGCCGACCCGCTTCGCGGTGATCGGCCTTGGCCGGTTCGGCGGCCATGAGCTGAGCTACGGCTCGGACGCGGACGTGCTGTTCGTCCACGAGCCACGCGAGGGCGCCGACGAACAGGAGGCCTCGCGGGCCGCGTTCGCCGTGGCCAACGAGATGCGGCGGCTGCTGCAGCTGCCGACCGCCGATCCGCCGCTGCTCATCGACGCCGATCTGCGCCCGGAGGGCAAGTCCGGGCCGCTGGTGCGCACCCTCGGCTCGTACGCCGCGTACTACCGGCGCTGGTCGCTGGTCTGGGAGAGCCAGGCGCTGC
Organism: Streptomyces sp. NPDC001700; assembly: GCF_053596435.1. NCBI lineage: Bacteria > Bacillati > Actinomycetota > Actinomycetes > Kitasatosporales > Streptomycetaceae > Streptomyces > Streptomyces sp. NPDC001700. The sequence goes on along the minus strand of NZ_JBSFGE010000001.1, from coordinate 268,052 downwards.
TGCGCGCCGAGCCGGTCGCGGGCGACCCGGATCTCGGGGCGCGGTTCATCGAGCTGATCGACCCGCTGCGGTATCCGGCCGAGGGGCTGGGCGACGACGCGATCCGCGAGATCCGCCGTCTCAAGGCCCGGATGGAGTCCGAGCGCCTGCCCCGGGGCGCGGACCCGACCACCCACGCCAAGCTGGGCCGTGGCGGGCTCAGCGATGTGGAGTGGACGGTTCAGCTGCTCCAGATGCGCCACGGGTGGGCGGAGCCGGGGCTGCGTACGACCCGCACCCGCCGGGCGCTGGCGGCGGCGCACGCGGCCGGGCTGATCGACACGGAGGACGCCCAGATCCTGGACGAGGCCTGGGTGCTGGCCACCCGGGTCCGTAACGGCGTGATGCTGGTCCGCGGCCGCCCGGGCGACACGTTCCCCAGCGACTCGCGCGAACTGGCCGCGGTGGGGCGCTACTTGGGGTACGGCCCGGGGCACGTGGGCGAGATGCTGGACGACTACCGCCGTACGACGCGGCGGGCTCGGGCGGTGGTGGAGCGGCTGTTCTACGACTACGAGGACTGACGGGCCCCTCTACGACGGTGTATTCGAGCAGGGCGCGTCGCGCGGCGCGCCGGGTGGCAGCAGCCTGCGTTCGGCGGCGGTGAAGTCGCGGCCCACGGTGGCGCAGAGGCGGCGGAATGCACGGTCCGGGTCGAGGTCCATGGTCTGGGACCAGCCGTCCCCCACCGTGAGGAGGCGCCCGTCGCCGACGGCCACGGTGAGCATCTTGCTGAGGAAGGGGAGTTCGGCCACCGAGCCGCCGGTGTCGAGGTTCCAGACGGTGAAGGTGTGGTCGGCGGCGCTCTGGGTGACCAGCCGGTCGCGCCCGCTGAAGCCGACCAGTTGGTCGTCGTCACCGATCGGCAGGGGATTGTTCAGCGCGGTGCCCCGGTCGACGTTCCACACCCGCACGAAGTGGTCGGAGTTGTCCGTCGCCATGCGCTCTCCGTCGCGGGTGAAGGCGACACTTACGGTGAGGTTGCTACCGATGAGCGCCCCCTCCATGGGGCCCGTCGAGAGGGACCTGAGACGCTTGCGTACGCGCAGGTCCCATAGCTGGACTTCACCCTCGCCGAGCCCGTCCCGGGTGATCACCGCTATCTGGCCGGGGTGGCCGGGGCGGGCGCGGAGCTGTCCGTACGACGCGAAAGTCTTGGAGGCGGTCTGAGGCGTCATGCGCCCCACGTCCACCGGCCGGGTCAGGGGTTTCCCGGTGGCCGTGTCCACCCGTACCAAGGCGCCCTTCACGGTGAGAACGGCGACCTCGCTTCCGCCCAGGGACTCCACGACCTCCAGTTCCTCGGCCGCTCCGCCGGGCAGGATGTCGGCCAGATCCAGCGCGACGCCGCGCCCGGGATCGTCGGTGGAGATCACCTGGAGGCGCTGCGATCCGCGGCCCCACAGGACGATCCGTCGTGAGTCCGCCGTCCACAGCGGCACCCAGCCGTACAGCAATCCGGACGCCGAGGGCAGGTTCACGGTCCTGCCCTCTCCCTCACCTCTGGGGAGGATCTCCAGATGATTTCCGGACACCCTTGCCACCCGCTTGCCGTTGGGAGACGGCTCCGTGTGCATGTCGGTCCCCACGGCGCCCGGGTCGCCCCGGGGCAGTGTCACCGGCACGGCCCTCGCCATCATGAGCGCGTCCCCGGCGGCGACGTAGACGGACAGCGTCCCATCGGTGCGCGCCACGGCGCCCACGGCATGGTCCGAGGAGCCCACCGGCACGGTGGTCTGGTACGTCGTGCCGGTGCGCAGCGCGGTCAGCGTCAGCACGGCGTAGTAGCCGTCGTCGGAGGTCTCTGCAGAGACGTTGTACTCGGCGGTGGCATCCGGCGTCGGGTCCGGTCCGACGGGCACGTTCGCCATGTGCCTGGCCGTGCGGCCGAGCTCCAGCGCCCGTGAACCGTTCTGCAGGAGTTCGCCGCCCCCCGCGAGGTCCGCGGTGTCACTGTCGGGTACGGTCCGCAGCACACGGCCTGTGCGCAGGTCGCGCAATTCGGCCCGCCAACTTCCACGTCGGTGGATGACACGGGTGAACACCACCGTTCCGGGATCGGTGGTGAAAGCGGCAGCTTCGAAATACTCCTCGGGGACCAGGTCCCGCCCGATGGGCAGTCGGCGGCCGGTCCGCGCGTCCCACACCGAGAACCCGGCGCGGCGTTCATCCTGCGACGTCAGCGCCCTGAGCAGCCGTCGGCTGTCGCTGCTGTAGTCCAGAGTGATGCCGTTGACTTTCAGGCCGGACTCGTCGTCCGTGCGCAGGATGCGCGGGCCGGTGCGCTTCCGCAGATCCCAGACGCGGACATCCCCGTCCGCCGTGCCGAGGGCGTAGCTGCGGCCGTCCGGGCTGATGGCACCGCTGATGTCGGTGGCCGGGACGCCGGACAGCCGCCATGTGTGCGGCCGCCCCTGCCGCAGCCCGGTGACCACCGTGACGGTGGTGCGCTTGCTACGGTCCGGCACCGAGTGGACGACCACCGTCCCGGTGTCCGGGGTCGCCGTCATGCGCGAGAAGCGGCCCGGCCACAGGCCGGGGTGGCTGCCGGTGAGCCGCTGCCCCCGTACGTACTGGCGCAGCAGCGCGGCCGATGCCTGCGGGGTGCCACGGGTGCGCCAGGCGGCGAGGGCGAGTTGGAGGGACGTGGCGGGCTGGCTGCCGACGCGGCGGTTGGCCGCCTCGGCCAGCAGGCCGGACGCCTCGGTGCGCCGCTGCTGTTCGATCCGCTGCTGACCGCTCCAGGTGACGAACGACAGCGCCGCCACCACCAGGACCAGCGCGGTGAGCCCGGCGGTCACCATGCGCCACCGCCGTCTGCCGCGCCGCTCGTGGCGGTGGCTCGCCTCGATGTACTGGCGTTCCGCCGGGGTGATGTCCTCGGGCTGCCGGGCCAGGCGGTCGACGGCGACCGCCAGGGTGCCGCCGCGCAGCAGGTCGCCCGGTTCGTTCCCCTGCTCCCGCCAGCGCCGCCGATCAGCGCGGAGCTGTTCCTGCCAGGCGCGGAACTCCTTGGATTCCACGAGCCAGCGGTGGAGCCTTGGCCAGAGTCTCGTCAGCGCCTCATGGGCCAGGTCGACGATCTCCTCGCCGTCGGGCGCCCGGCCGTGGACCACCAGTTTGGTGGGGCCGAGCTTTCGCGCGAGGGCGCGCAGGTCGGGTTCGAGGTCGGCCGTACGGGCGGGCAGGCGCGAGAAGCCGCCGCTGTCGTCGGCGGGACGGGTGAGCTGGGCGAACAGCCGCCGGGCGGTCGTCTCATCGGCCTCGGTGACATGGTCGTGGAAGACGTCTTCGGCGTAGCCGACCAGCGCCCCGGGTACGCCGCCCAGCGCGTCGTAGGCGGCGTGGGTGAGCATCGACCGGCTGCGCCGCTCCCACAGCCGGGTCAGGGCGAACTCGACCAGGGGCATCCGCCCCGGCTCTTCCGCCGCGTCGGCCGCGATCCGCGCGGGCAGCCCCGGTTCGAACCACAGCCCGGGAACGGCGTCGACCGGCGCGGTGATCGCCCGGAGCAGGTTGTCCGAGGACAGCGGGGCGACGAAACGGGTGGCGTCGCTGAGCACGTCCGCCGTACGCGGGGTCACGAGGGTGTCGAGGGTTTCGGACCGCGCGGTGACGACGATGCGCAGGGCCCGCTCCTGCGGCGGCCCGGCCTCGCTGCCGAGGGCGATGAGGAGGCCGAACAGCTCGCGGGCGGCGGCGGGCTCGGACGCGGCGTACTCCTCGAACTGGTCGACGAAGAGCACATGCCCACCCGTCCCACCCCGAGCGGCGAGGCGCACCCCCACCCCGGCGGCCACGCCAAGCCCGATGCCCACCTCGGGCACGGCGCCCGCCGCAGAACCGGCACCCGGCCCGGAATCAGGGCCCGGCCCGGGCGTAGCGGCCAGGCCAGAAACCGCATCGGCCCCGGGGGCGGCGGCCCGCTCGGTGCGGGCGTCCGCCGCACGCCCGCCCAGCCTGGGGTGGGCGTTTGGCCCGGAACCGGCCTCCACCCCTGGGACGGCGCCCTGGGCGGGCTCAACGTCCAGATCGGAAACGGAGTCCGGCCCAGGGCAGACGCCCGCCGCTTGCCCGGCGCCCAGCCCGAAGCCGGGTTCCCCACCGGGGACAGCGACCGATCCGGGACCGGAACTCGGCCCAGGAGCCGCATCCGGCCCGGGGGTGGCGCCCGCCGCTTGCCCGGCGCCCGGCCCGGAGTCGGGGGACTGACCGGGAGCAGGGCCCGACCCGGAACCGGAACTTGGCCCAGGACCGGCGGTCAAGTCAGGAGCCGCATCCGGGCCGGAGCCGGTGCCCGGCCCAGGGGCAACGCCCTGCCCGGGGGTGGCGTCCGGCCCGGGGGTGGCGTCCGGCCCGGGGGTGGCGCCCGCCGCTTGCCCGGCGCCCGGCCCGGAGTCGGGGGCCCGCCCGGGAGCAGGGCCCGACCCGGAACCGGAACTCGGCCCAGGACCGGCGGTCAGGTCAGGAGCCGGATCCGGGCCGGAGCCGGAGGCGGAGGTCCGTAGCAGGTCGGCCAGTTCCGCCGCCATCCGGAGGCGGGCCACCTCGTCCGCGTGCGGCTCCAGGAGCGGGATCACGGTGCGGGCGAGGGCATCCACCGGGCGCGCCCCGGGGACTGGGCGGAGTTCGGAGATCGTTGTGCCCGCCGCGCGTAACGCGGGGAGCAGACCGGCCCGGACCAGGGACGACTTACCGCACCCCGACGGGCCGACGACCACGGTCAGCATGGCGCGGCCGACGGCGGCGCGCAGTCGGCGGGCGTCGTCCTCGCGGCCGTGGAAGAACTCCTCGTCCTCCTCCCGGAACTGCGACAGGCCCCGGAAGGGGCAGCGGGGGCGCAGCACCCGCTCGTCGACCAGCGCGGCGGACGGGATGAGGTAGGCGGTGGTCGAGGCGTCGCCCCGCTGGACGGCCACGGTCATGCCGACGACGCCGCCCTGCGCCTCGTCCCACACCGGGGAGCCGCTGAAGCCGGGGGTGACGCGGCGGCCCGCCGACTCCGCTTCCATCTGCAGCCAGCCCGCACCCTGCGGCCCGCGCAGCGTCCCGGCCGCCCAGACGCCCTGTTCGGCACCGCGCGGGTAGCCCAGTACGCGGAAGCCGTGGCCCCACACCTGCGTGCCGTCCACCAGCGGGACCGGGCGGGCGCCGGGCACCGGGCGGTCCAGCCTCAGCAGCGCGACGTCGCCGCTGCCGTCGTCGGCCCACCGCCAGGTCGCGACGGTGGCATGCGCGGCCGGTACGGACCCTTCCGTATCGCGCAGCAGCGGGAAGTCCAACCGCACCGCACCGGCGGGGGGTTGTACGGGGACCTCGGGCAGGTCGAGCGCCCGGGCGACGACATGGGCGCAGGTGCACACGACGTCCGCGGCCACGAGGAATCCGGCGCCGACGACAACCCCGGACGCGGTACGGATCCGTACCAGCGCGGGTGTCAGGGCGTCCTCTTCGCGAACAGCTGCCACCGTCACGTACCCCCGACCCCCGTCGTGTCCGCACCCGCACTCACGGTAGCCGACCGCACCCCCTCACGGGGAGCGGTCGGCCGGGGGCTTGACCGCGACGATGGGGACGGGGCTCTGCAGCAGCAGCCGCTGGCTGACGCTGCCCAGGAAGGCCTTGCCCACCGGGGAGCGGCGCCGGATGCCGATGACGAGCCGGTCGATGCCGGGGCGGGCCTCGATCTCGTCCAGGACGGCGTCGACCGGGTCCCGGTCGCCGGGGCCGCTGCGTTCGACGAGCGTGATCGTGAGGTCGTCGGGCAGGCCGGTGTGGTCCAGCGCCGACAGGCGCAGGTTGACGACGACCAGGTCGGTGCCGAGCAGCCGGGCTTCGGCGATGCCCGCGACCAGGGCCTGGTCTCCTTCGCGGCCCTCGGCGACGGCGGTCATGACGGTCATGGTGGGTGAACCCTTCTCTCACAGCTCAAAAGATCAGCACAGCTCAAAAGATCAGGAGTAGCGCGCGCGGAAGTCGTCCTCCAGCTCCTCCAGCGAGCGGTCCTTGGTCTCGGGAACGCACTTCCCGATGAAGACGAGGGCCAGCACACCGAAGGCGGCGAAGGCGAGGAAGGTGTTGGAGATGCCCATGGCCTTGACGACGGGCGGGAAGCCGAGCGCGACCAGGGCGTTGGCCATCCACAGCACGAAGATGCTGATGCCGATGGCCATGCTGCGGATCTTCAGCGGGAACATCTCGGAGAGGATGAGCCAGACCAGCGGCCCGATGGTGGCCTGCATGGAGAAGACGAAGAGCACGACGAACACGAGGATGAACCAGGCCTTCGCGCCGCCGTCCGGCATCAGCATCGCGGAGAGGCCGACGAGCAGGTGGAACGTCGTGGTCAGGGCGAACCCGCCGAGCAGCATGGTGCGCCGATTGAGCTTGTTGATGACCGACAGGCCCACGGTGATGCCGATGACGCTGAACGCGCCGTTCAGGGTGTTCGCGATGATGGCCGAGTCGCCCGAGAACCCGGCGTCGCCGAGCAGTTGGGTGCCGTAGTACATGACGGAGTTGATGCCGGTGAACTGCTGACAGATGCCCAGCGCGGCCCCGATCAGGATGAGCACGCGGACCCAGCGCACCCCGAGGTCCACCGCCCCGGCGGTCTTCGCGGTCCGCTCCTCCTCGGCGAGCCGGTGGACCTCGGCCATCTCCGCCTGGGCGCGCTCGGGGGTGCGTACCTGGGACAGGACCGCGAGCGCCTCGTCGTCCCGGCCCTGGGCGACCAGCCAGCGCGGGCTCTCCGGCAGCCGCAGCATGCCGATGAACAGCCCGATCGCGGGCAGCAGGGCGACCAGCAGCATGATCCGCCAGACGCCGTCGCTCTCGCCCCAGATGTTGAAGATGAGCGCGTTGATGACGAACGCGGCGAACTGACCGCTCACGATCATCACCTCGTTGCGGGTGACGATGCTGCCACGCCGCTCGACCGGGGCGATCTCGGCCAGGTAGACGGGAACCGTCGCCGACGCACCGCCCACGGCGAGCCCGAGGATGAACCGGAACAGGGCCAGGATCTCCCAGTTCGGCGACAGGACACAGCCCACGGTGCCGACCATGAACACCAGGGCCAGCATGAGGATGTTGTGGCGGCGGCCGTACCGGTCGGACATCGCCCCGCCGATCATGGCACCGAAGGCGGCACCGAAGACCAGGATGCTGACGACCACTCCCTCGGTGAACGCGGTCAGACCGAGATCGGCGGTGAGCGGTTCAAGAGCACCGTTGATCACACCGGTGTCGTAACCGAACAGCAGGCCGCCGAAGGTCACGATGACGGAGACGAGGCCCAGGCGTCGCGAGTGGGGTCCCGGTGCGTCCGGCGGCAATCCGTGGGAGGCGGGGCTTGGGCTGGTCCTGGTCATGCCGGTGGCTCCTCTTCGAGCGTTCCTGAGGGAAGTTCGTGGAAGTTCATGGAAGTTCAGCCCCGGTCCGGCGAGGGGCGGGCGGCGTGCGCCGACGGGGGTACGCCGGTTCAGCGCGCTCGGGCGACCGTGTGGTGTGTGGTGGCGCCGGGTTGGGGGGCGGGCATGGTTCAGCCGCGGCGACAGCGCCCCCGCGTCGTGTGTGACGCACAGCCGGGCGCTTGTTCGTACTACTAATACGTACTAGGTTCCCGGTACTATGTGCTGCGGTGTTATGCATGTCAATACCTGAGCGCGGGAGGCACGCATGCGAGATCCAGGGATCACCGACCAGACGGGCGTACCTGGATCGCCTCCGATACGCCCGAAACGCCCCACCATGTCCGACGTCGCGGCGCGCGTGGGCGTCTCACAGGCCCTCGTTTCCCTGGTGTTCCGCAACCAGCCCGGCGCGAGTTCGCTCACCCGCCAGCGCGTGTTCGAGGCCGCCGAGGAGCTGGGCTACCGCCCCGACACCGCCGCCCAGCTGCTGCGCCGCAACCGCAGCCGCCAGCTGGGCGTGCTGTTCACCATGCGCCACCCGCACGACGTCGGCATCGTCGAGGCCCTCTACCCCGCCGCCCAGAAGCACGGCTACCACCTCGCACTCAGCGCCATGGTCGCCACCCGCGACGAGCGCCAGGCCGTGGAGCAACTGCTCGGACTGCGCAGCGAAGCCATCATCATCATCGGCGCCGAGTCCAGCCCGCAGCACCTGGCCAGGGTCGCGGGCCCCACGCCCCTGATAGAGATCAGCCCGTGCACCCGGGCCGCCGGAGTGGACGTCGTACGGACCGCCGACACCAGGGGGATACGGCAGGCCGTCGACCACCTCACCGATCTCGGCCACCGCGCCATCATCCACATCGACGGCGGCACGATGCCCGCCGCCGACGAACGGCGGCGCGGCTACCGCACCGCCATGGAGCGCCACGGACTCGCCGAGCACATCCGGATCCTCCCCGGCGACTACACCGAGGAGTCCGGCGCCCGGGCGGCCCGGGAACTCCTGCGCCAGGGCGAGCTGCCCACCGCCGTCATCGCGGGCAACGACCGCTGCGCCCACGGCGTGCTCAACACGTTCCTGCGCGCGGGCCTCACCGTGCCGACGGACGTGTCCATCGTCGGCTACGACGACAGCCAGCTCGCCCAGCTGTCCTTCATCGACCTCACCTCGGTGCGCCAGGACACCACCGAGGTGGCCGAACGCGCGGTCCGGGCGGCCGTCGAACGCCTCGACGAGGGCCGCACCGCGGACCGCGACATCGTCCTCGACCCGACCCTCGTCATCCGCGGCAGCACGGGCCCGCCCCGCACCCGCTGAGCCCGCCGCGCTAAAGAACCGCTACAGCACCGGCAGGCTCTTGCGCAGCTCGAAGGGGGTGACCTCCGAGCGGTACTCCTCCCACTCCTGCTTCTTGTTGCGCAGGAAGAAGTCGAAGACGTGCTCGCCGAGCGTCTCGGCGACGAGTTCGCTGCGCTCCATCAGGGTGATGGCCTCGCCGAGGTTCTGCGGCAGCGGCTCGATGCCGAGCGAGCGGCGCTCGGCATCGGACAGCGCCCAGACGTCGTCGTCGGCGCCCGCCGGGAGTTCGTAGCCGCCCTCGATGCCCTTGAGGCCGGCGGCCAGCAGGACCGCGTAGGAGAGGTACGGGTTGGCGCCGGAGTCCAGGGAGCGGACCTCGACCCGGGTGGAGCCGGTCTTGCCGGGCTTGTAGAGCGGGACCCGGACCAGCGCGGAGCGGTTGTTGTGGCCCCAGCAGATGTACGAGGGGGCCTCGCCGCCCGCGCCCGCGGTGCGCTGGGAGCCGCCCCAGATGCGCTTGTACGAGTTGACCCACTGGTTGGTCACGGCCGAGATCTCCCCGGCGTGCCGGAGCAGCCCGGCGATGAAGGAGCGGCCGACCTTGGAGAGCTGGAACTCGGAGCCCGACTCGTAGAACGCGTTGCGGTCGCCCTCGAAGAGGGAGAGGTGGGTGTGCATGCCCGAGCCGGGGTGCTCGGAGAACGGCTTCGGCATGAAGGTGGCCTGGACCCCCTGCTCCAGCGCGACCTGCTTCATGACCAGGCGGAAGGTCATGATGTTGTCGGCGGTGGAGAGCGCGTCGGCGTAGCGCAGGTCGATCTCCTGCTGGCCGGGGGCGCCCTCGTGGTGGGAGAACTCGACCGAGATGCCCATCGATTCGAGCATGGTGATCGCCTGGCGGCGGAAGTCCATGCCGATGTTCTGCGGGGTGTGGTCGAAGTAGCCGGAGGAGTCGGCGGGCACCGGGCGGGTGCCGTCCATCGGCTTCTGCTTGAGCAGGAAGAACTCGATCTCGGGGTGGGTGTAGAAGGTGAAGCCGAGGTCGGAGGTCTTGGCGAGGATGCGCTTGAGCACGAAGCGCGGATCGGCGAAGGAGGGGGAGCCGTCCGGCATCAGGATGTCGCAGAACATCCGGGCGGTCCCGGGGGCCTCAGCGCGCCAGGGCAGGATCTGGAAGGTGCCGGGGTCCGGCTTGGCGATCATGTCGGATTCGTAGACCCGGGCGAAGCCCTCGATCGCGGAGCCGTCGAAGCCGATGCCCTCGTCGAAGGCGCCCTCCAGCTCGGCGGGTGCGACGGCCACGGACTTGAGGAAACCGAGGACATCGGTGAACCACAGCCGCACGAACCGGATGTCGCGCTCTTCGAGAGTACGGAGCACGAACTCCTGCTGCTTATCCATGGTCCCCTATCCTTGCAGGTCAAACGGCTCTTTCAACGGGCGCGGGGCACCTCGACAGCCCCAGTATCACGCGGCGGGGTTTCGGCGAGGTTTCCAACCCGCCCCGACCCGCTCCTCGCGCTCCGACACGATGTGTGCATCGTACTTTCATGCGGCCCGCTCCCGGACCCGCGCGTTCGGCGGGACGGGGCAGGACGGGGGTGACCTAGGGCGACTCAAGCCCGCCCCCGGTCCACAATGCCCCATTTTGATACCCCTTAGGGGTAAGCTGTCGCATTATCATGATCATCGGAGGATGAGACCGGAGCGGAGCGCTCATGCGACACGAACACTCTCGCCGCGCCGTGCTCGGCGCGGGAATCGCCGTCGCGAGCGGCAGTCTGCTCGGCGCCTGCACGTCCTCGGGCGGCGACTACGGAATGGACAACTCCGGGCTGGGCGGGAACGCGGGCCCGGCCGCGGCGCCCCCGTCGGAGTACATCTCCCCGCACGGCCCGGAGGTCCAGGACCGCGAGCACCGGCGGGGTCCTGGACCGGACCGGCACGTCCAGCTCACCGCCACCGCCACCACGCTGGACCTCGGCGCCCGCAAGGTGAAGTCCTGGGCGTACGAGGACCAGGTGCCCGGCCAGGCGCTCCGGGTCACCGCGGGCGAGACCCTCGCCCTCACCCTCGTCAACCAGCTGCCGCAGCCCACCACGCTGCACTGGCACGGCATCCGGCTGCGCAACGACATGGACGGCGTCCCCGGCATCACCCAGCCGGCGCTCAAGACCGGCGAGGCCTTCGACTACCGCTTCACGGCGGTCAACCCGGGCACGTACTGGGTCCACCCGCACACCGGCGTCCAGCTCGACCGGGGGCTGTACGCGCCGCTGATCGTCGAGGACCCGAAGGAGCCGCTGAAGTACGACAAGGAGTGGATCGTCGTCCTCGACGACTGGCTCGACGGGGTGGGCGGCCGGACCCCGGACAAGGTGCTGCGGCAGCTCAACGGCGGCCGCCCCATGGCCCACGGAATGGACCACGGGACGGCGGCGGGCACGGCGAGCGCGGCGGCCGCGACGAGTGCGGCCGGTGCGACGGGTGCGATGGGTGCGGCCGGTGCGATGGGTGCGGCCGGTGCGACGGGTGCGCCAGGTGTGGTGGGTGCGGTGGGGGCGACCAGCGCGCCGCCGATGGCCCGGCACGGCGCCAAGCCGTCCCCCTCCGCCACCCGCTCCGCCGCGTCCGCCGCGCCGACCGGCGGCACGAGCAGGCTGCTGGGCGGCGACGCGGGCCACGTGACGTACCCGTACTACCTCATCAACGGGCGCACCCCCGACTCCCCGCAGGTCTTCCGGGCCAAGCGCGGCGACCGCATCCGGATCCGGATCATCAACGCGGGCGGCGACACCGCCTTCCGGGTGGCGCTCGGCGGCCACAAGATGACCATCACCCACACCGACGGCTATCCCGTGCAGCACAAGACCACCGACGCGCTGCTGCTGGGCATGGGCGAGCGGTACGACGTGCTGGTCACCGCGAAGAGCGGGGTGTTCCCGCTGGCCGCGCTCGCCGAGGGCAAGAAGCGGTCCACGCTGGCCGTGCTCCACACGAGCGGCAAGGGCGCGAAGAAGTTCAAGCGCCCCAAGGAGCTGGACGGCAAGCTGGTCTGGGCGGACCAGCTGAAGGCCGACGAATCGGTTCGGCTGGAGTCGCGCCCGCCGGACCGCACGATCAGGATGCGGCTCACCGGCTCGATGCGGAAGTTCGACTGGGCGATCAACGGCAAGCCGTACGAGCCGTCGCAGCGCTATCCGGTGCGGGCGGGCGAGCGGGTGCGGCTGACCTTCATCAACGGCACCCCGATGTGGCATCCGGTGCATGTCCACGGCCACACCTACGGGCTGCCGGACGGCGGGGCGCGCAAGGACACCACGATCCTGCTGCCGCACCGGAAGGTGAGCGTCGACTTCGACGCGGACAATCCGGGGCTGTGGATGGTCCACTGCCACAACGTCTACCACTCGGAGTCGGGGATGATGACGATCCTCGGTTACCAGAAGTAATCACAGGCTCGGGCCGGGCCCGGCCGCAGGAGCCGCAGGAGGTGTTCTCGGACACGCACCGGCCATCGCGTCAGACAGACGATTACACTGGGCGCCGTGCCTCAACTTCGCCTCGCTCTGAACCAGATCGACTCGACCGTCGGCGACCTCGCCGGGAACGCCGAGTCGATAGTCCACTGGACCCGGCACTCCGCCGAGCAGGGCGCCCATCTGGTGGCGTTCCCCGAGATGGCGCTGACCGGGTACCCCGTCGAGGATCTGGCCCTGCGCTCCTCCTTCGTCGAGGCGTCGCGCACCGCGCTGCGCGCGCTCGCCGAGCGGCTGGACGCCGAGGGTCTGGGCGAGCTGCCGGTGATCGTCGGCTATCTCGACCGCAGCGAGCGGGCCCGGCGGTACGGGCAGCCCGCCGGATCCCCGCAGAACGCCGCCGCCGTGCTGCACCGCGGCTCCGTCGTGCTCACCTTCGCCAAGCACCATCTGCCGAACTACGGCGTCTTCGACGAGTTCCGCTACTTCGTGCCCGGCGACACCATGCCCGTCGTCCGCGTCCACGGCATCGACGTCGCCCTCGCCATCTGCGAAGACCTCTGGCAGGACGGCGGCCGGGTGCCCGCCGCCCACTCCGCCGGGGCCGGGCTGCTGCTGTCGATCAACGCCTCGCCGTACGAGCGCGAGAAGGACGACACCCGGCTGGACCTGGTCCGCAAGCGCGCCCAGGAGGCGGGCTGCACCACCGCGTACCTGGCGATGATCGGCGGCCAGGACGAGCTGGTCTTCGACGGTGACTCGATCATCGTCGACCGCGACGGTGAAGTGGTCGCCCGCGCCCCGCAGTTCGCCGAGGGCTGCGTCGTGGTCGACCTCGACCTGCCCGCCGCCGACCCGGACGCCGTTCCGGAAGGCGTCGTGGACGACGGGCTGCGCATCGACCACCGCACCCTCTCCGCCGACCCCCTCCCCGCCTACGACCCCGAGCCGGGGCTCGCGGGCGGCGAGGCGGAGCGGCTCGGCGACGACGAGGAGATCTACACCGCGCTGGTGGTCGGGCTGCGGGCCTATGTCGCGAAGAACGGTTTCCGCAGCGTGCTGATCGGGCTCTCCGGCGGCATCGACTCCGCCCTCGTCGCGGCCATCGCGTGCGACGCGGTCGGCGCGCAGAACGTCTACGGCGTGGCCATGCCGTCCCGCTACTCCTCCGAGCACTCGATCGCCGACGCGGACGAGCTGGCGCGGCGTACCGGGCTCAACTTCCGCACCGTCCCGATCGCCCCGATGTTCGACGCCTACATGGGCTCGCTGCACCTCACCGGGCTCGCCGAGGAGAACCTGCAGTCGCGGCTGCGCGGCACGATGCTGATGGCGCTCTCCAACCAGGAGGGCCACATCGTCCTCGCCCCGGGCAACAAGTCCGAGCTGGCGTGCGGGTATTCGACGCTCTACGGGGACTCCGTGGGCGCGTACGGCCCCATCAAGGACGTCTACAAGACGTCCATCTTCCGGCTGGCGAAGTGGCGCAACCGCGCGGCGGGCGAGCGGGGCCAGACCCCGCCCATCCCCGAGAACTCCATCACCAAGCCGCCGAGCGCGGAGCTGCGGCCGGGCCAGGTCGACACCGACTCCCTCCCGGACTACGACGTGCTCGACCGCATCCTGGAGCTGTACGTCGACCGCGACCGGGGGCGGCAGGAGATCGTCGCGGCGGGCTACGACGATGAGCTGGTGGCGCGGATCCTGCGGCTGGTCGACACGGCGGAGTACAAGCGCCGCCAGTACCCGCCGGGGACGAAGATCTCCGCCAAGGGCTTCGGCAAGGACCGCCGCCTGCCGATCACCAACCGCTGGCGCGAACGGGACTGATGTCCCGGGGGCTCCGCCCCCGGACCCCCGCCGGGGCTCCGCCCCGGACCCCGGTGCGCGGTTGCCGGGGTGGCGGGTGCCGGGTGCGGCGCCTCCGGGGCGGGGCCCTGGACTCGTATATTTACGGCGCCGCCGCCCGGGAACGTGGGGCGGGCCGGAAGTCCACGGCGCCACAAATACACGTCGTCGTCCAGGACCCCACCCCTCCGACCCCGCCCCCTGCGCCGAACAGCGGCCCCCCGCCGGTGGTCCCGGCCCCGGGCGCGATTCCGGTCTGCCCAGTGGCGGAGTGTCGGTCGGGGGTGGGAGCGACCCCGCCCCCTGCGCCGAGTAGCGGCCCCCGCCGGTGCCCTCGGGTCCGGCTCCGGGTGTGCCGGATCCAGCCCCTCCGGCGTTTGAGGAGCGGGGGTGTGGGGGCTGAGCCCCCTAACCGGGGGCCGGGGGCTTGCCCCCGGCGCGCGGCGGAGCCGCATAGGGGCGGGGTGGGGGAAGAACCGGCGGCGGCAGAGGGGCGGGCGGGTCGGTCGGGTGGGCGCGTAGGGACTGGAGCAGCAGGGCCACCAGGCGGCGGGAGGCGGCTGGGGGCTCCGTCGCTATGGCGCCGTTGGCCATGATCAGCAGCTTGATGTCGTCCGGTACGAAGTCGGCCCGCAGGTGTCCGCTCTGCTTGGCGCGCCGCGTCAGCTCGGCGAAGCGGCGCAGGTGGTGGTCGCGGACGCGCTCGAAGTCGGTGGCCAGCGTGCCGGGGAGGGTGGCGAGGAAGGCGGCCGTGAAGCCCCGGTCGTCGGCCTGCATCGCGCACACCTTCTCGATGAACGCGCAGAACCCGCGCCAGGGGTCGGGGTCGGCGAGGGCGGCGTCGAGGGTGGCCACGCAGTGGTCCAGCTGATCGGCGAAGGCCGCGGCGACCAGGTCTCCTTTCGCGGGGAAGTGGCGGTAGAGCGTCGCGGGCCCGACACCGGCGCGGCGGGCGATCTCGCGCATCGGCACATCGAGCCCCTGGGCGGCGAAGGTGGCACCGGCGACCTCGATGATGCGGTCGCGGTTGCGGCGGGCGTCGGTGCGTTTCCGAGACGGTTCGTCGATCATGTCTCTCACTTTAAAGCGAAACGGACGCCCTGTTCCGGTTCGCTGTTAGCGTCAGCCACATGTTTGCGCTTCAGTATTCAGAACTGGGCCCGCCGGACGTTCTCGCGGTCGGCGAGGCCGATGAGCCGCACGCCGGGCGGGGTGAGATCCGTATCGCCGTACGGGCCGTCGGGGTCACCCCGGCGGACCACAAGCTGCGCTCCGGGGCGATCCCCGAGGAGCTGCGGCTCGGGCTCGCCCTGCCGCATATCCCCGGGGTGGACGCCTCGGGAGTCGTGGACGAGATCGGCGAGGGCGTCACGGGGGTGGCGGTCGGGGACGCCGTGTTCGGGGTGGTCGACATCGGCCGACTCGGGGGCGCGGCGGCCGAGTTCGCCGTCCTGGCCGCCTGGGCCGCCAAGCCGGACGCGCTGAGCTGGGAGGAGGCGGGCGGCGCGGCGGCCAATGTGGAGACGGCGACCCGCGCCCTGGATCTGCTGGGCGTCACCGAGGGCACGACGCTGCTGATCGAGGGGGCGGCCGGGGGCGTCGGCACGACGACGATCCAGCTCGCGGCCGCCCGCGGGGCCACCGTGATCGGCACGGCCCGGGAGGCGAACCACGCGTTCCTCACCGGGCTCGGGGCGACGCCCACTACCTACGGCCCCGGCCTCGGGATACGGGTCGCGGCGCTGGGGGGTGTCCGCACAGTCGCGTCGGGTCAGCCCGCGGCATCTGGTGCGTGCGATCGCAAGGCGGAGGGTCGTCCTCGTAGCGGGCCTACTCGGACGAGCCCGACAACGCAGCGAGCGCGCGTGCCAGGCGTCGCGGGCCCGGCGGGACTATGGGGACACCCCCCAACACCCGGCGGGGTCGACGCGGTGCTGGACGCGGCGGGATCGGGCTCGCTGCCGGACCTCGTCGCCATCGCGGGGGACGCCCGGCGGGTGGTGTCGGTGGCCGACATGGCCGCGCAGGAGCACGGCGTCCACCTGACCTGGGCGGGCAGCGGGGACGCGCCCGGCCACGACGGGCTCGCGGTGGCGGCGGCGCTGGCCGGAGAGGGCCGGTTCCGGGTGCCGCTGCACGAGGTGTTCCCGCTCGCGGACGCGGCGAAGGCGCATGAGCTGAGCGCCACCGGCCGCGTCCGGGGGAAGATCGTGCTGACGGTGCCGTAAGAACACGAAAGCGCGCCCCCGCCGCAGCGGCGGGGGCGCGTTCGTCAACGAGAAACAGGTCAGCGCACCTCGGACAGCGTGGGCACCGATTCGCTGCCCGCCACGACGCGGGACTTCTCCGAGGAGCCTCGGTCCAGCAGCCCCGCGATCACCGCTATCGCCAGGCCGACCACCGCGAGCGCCGCGCCGACCAGGGTCGGGGACGTCCAGCCCCAGCCCGCCGCGATGGCGACGCCGCCGATCCAGGCGCCGCCCGCGTTGGCGAGGTTGAACGCGGAGTGGTTGGAGGCGGAGGCGAGGGTCGGGGCGTGCTTCGCCTTGTTCATGACGAGCATCTGCAGCGGGGTGGTGGTCATGAAGCCCACCGCGCCGAGCAGGACGACCGAGACCAGCGCCGCCCACTTGATGTGCACGGTGAAGTTGAACACCACCAGCATCACGGCCAGCGCCGCCAGCGACCCGTACAGCGTGGGCCGCAGCGCGCGGTCGGTGAGCGGGCCCGCGACCAGCGCGCCCAGGGTCATGCCGATGCCGAACAGGGCGAGCACGATCGTGACGGAGGACTCGGCGAAGCCGGTGACCTCGGTCACCATCGAGGCCAGGTAGCTGTAGACGGCGAAGACACCGGCGAAGCCGAAGACCGCGGTGAGCAGCCCGAGCAGCACCTGACGGTTGCCAAGGGCGCGCAGCTCGTGGCCGAGGCCGCCGTGCTGGTCCCGCGGCACCTGCGGCACGAGCCGGGCGAGCGCGGCCATGGCCACCAGGCCGATGCCGGTCACGACGAGGAAGGTGGCGCGCCAGCCCAGCCCCTGGCCGAGCGCCGTGCCCACCGGTACGCCGACGATGTTGGCGATCGTCAGCCCCAGGAACATGGTGGCGACCGCGCGGGCCTGCTTCTCCTCGCTCACCAGCCGGGAGGCGACCACCGCGCCGACGCCGAAGAACGCGCCGTGCGGCAGCCCGGCGAGCACCCGCCCGGCGAGCAGCAGCCCGAACGAGGGGGCGAGGGCGGAGGCGAGGTTGCCGACCGTGAAGAGCCCCATCAGCAGCACGAGCATGCGTTTGCGCGGGATGCGCGCGCCGAGGGCGGTGAGCAGCGGGGCGCCGATGACGACGCCGATGGCATAGGCGGAGACGAGATAGCCAGCGGTCGGCACCGAGGTGCTCAGATCGTCGGCGACGTTGGGCAGCAGGCCCATCATCACGAACTCTGTGGTGCCGATACCGAAGGCAGAGATCGCCAAGGCGAGCAGTGCCAGGGGCATGAGAGACCTTTCACAAGCGGTGAGGAAGAGGAGATCGCGCGTATGTTCTCTACCGGAACAAAGTCTCTCACGCGCTTTATTTCCGGAGCACCATCCTCAAGGTGAACAGCTTGTTAGATCTTCGATTGGCAGGCTCAGAGGGTAACGGACGCCGCCAGCGGAAGGTGATCGCTGCCCGTCTGCTGCAGAGCCCAGGCCGAGACCGGGCTCACCCCGCGCACCATGATCTGGTCGATACGGGCCATCGGGAACGAGGCGGGCCAGCTGAAGCCGAAGCCGTCGCCCGCCGCGCCCTGCGCGGAGCGCATCTGCGAGGTGACCGGGGCCAGCGAACGGTCGTTCATCGTGCCGTTCAGGTCGCCGAGCAGGATCACCTTGTCCTGCGGCTCGTCACGGATGGCCTCGCCCAGCGCCTCGGCGCTCGCGTCGCGCTGCCCGGCGGTGAAGCCCGCGTTGAACTTCACCCGCACCGAGGGGAGATGGGCGACGTAGACGGCGACCTCGCCCTCCGGCGTGGTGACCGTGGTGCGCAGCGCCCGGGTCCAGCCCATCTTGATGTCGACCGGCTTGGTCCCGGACAGCGGGTACTTGCTCCACACCCCGACCGTGCCCTGCACGGCGTGGTAGCGGTACTCGCCCGCGAGCGCCTTCCGGTACGTCGGCACGGCCTTGTCGGTCAGCTCCTCCAGCGCCACCACCTGGGCGCCCGAGGCGGCCACGTCCTTCGCGGTGGCGACCGGGTCGGAGTTGTCGGCGTTGACGTTGTGGGTGACGACGGTCAGGTCGCCGTCGCCGCCGGACTTGTCGGAGAACATCAGCCCGCCGAAGAGGTTCAGCCAGACGGTGACCGGCAGCACCAGCGCCACCAGCGCGCTCGCCGACCGCCGCACCAGGCCGAGCACCAGCAGCACCGGGAGGAACACACCCAGCCACGGCAGGAAGGTCTCCAGCAGGCTGCCCAGGTTGCCGACGCGGTTGGGGATGTCGGCGTGGAAGACCATGATCAGCGTGAGCAGGACCGCGAACGCCGCGAGCACCAGGCCGCGCCGCCAGATTCCGCGGCTGTGCCGGAGCCGGTCGCGCAGGCGACCGAACCCGGAGCCGGCCGACTGGGGTGCGCCCCCGGACTGTCCGGTCTCCCGCGTGTACGCCTGCACCATGCGCTGTCCGTCCCTCACTTGCCGCTCGCCCGCCTATCGGTCAAGACCCTAGGCGATGACCAGGGCATTCCCGACGCCCCCACCGGGCGTCCCTGCCCGGTGGACGCCCAACCGGTATGCCCAGGTTCCGCATCCCGCGGCAACAGGGGCGGTTGTGACGCAACAGGCACAAAAGACAGCACCAGTGCTGACGGGCCTGGGGCACCGGGACGCACCGTCCGTCATACGCTCGCATACGCGCTCTCAGCCGCGCGCCGAGACCCCCTCCAGAACGGTGTCCACGATCCGCTCGGCCAGCCCCTCCGGCAGTTCCCGCCACTCGTGCAGGATCGCGCGCGACAGCATCGGCCCGGTGAACAGGTCGGCCAGCAGCTCGGGATCGGTGTCCGCCCGGATCTCACCGTTCGCGACGCCCCGCCGCAGCACCGACCGCAGCAGCTCCCGGCGGACCTCGATGACGTTCTCGTCGTACGCCCGCCACAGCTCCCGGTCGGCGTGCATCTGGGCCAGGATGCCGCGCAGCACCAGGGAGTTGCGCTTGGCCAGCCCGCGCCGCCGCATGAACTCCAGCACGGTGACGAGATCGTCGCGGACCGAGACCCCGGCAGGTTCCGGGCCCGGCTCCTCCAGCGACCGCAGGACGTCCAGCATCAGCGCGTCCTTGCCGGACCAGCGGCGGTAGACGGTGGCCTTGCCCACACCCGCCGCGCGCGCGATCCCCTCGATGGACAGCGCGCCGACGGATGTGCCCTCCTCCAGCAGCCGCAGCACGGCCTCGATGATCGCGGCGTCGGTGGCTGCGCTGCGCGGCCGCCCGCGCAGCGGGAGTCCGTGAGCCGGGGGCGCGGTCACCGTCCGGCTCCCGCCCCGGCCTGCTCCCGTGGCCGCCCGCTGCCGGGGCCGTCGTCCGCGTCCTTGCCGGGCAGGAAGGCCGCCACGACCAGCGCGCCGAAGAGGGCGACACCGGACGAGCCGAGCGCGGTGAGGTGCATCGCGTGGACGAAGGAGTCGTGCGCGGGCCCCAGCAGCGCGTGCCCCGCGGGCCCCAGCCGCTCGGCGAGGCCGACAGTGGCCTCGATGGACTCGCCCGCCGAGTGCCGTGCGGAGGGGGAAAGACCGGGGACGGCGGCGAGGGTGGGCTGAATGCCCTCGCGGTACGTGGCGGAGAGCACCGAGCCGAGGACGGCCACCCCGAGCGCGCCGCCGACCTGCCGGAACGTGTTGTTGAGGGCCGATCCGGAACCGGCCTTCTCACGCGGCAGCGCCTGCATGATCGCGGTGGTGACCGGCGGCATGATGTGCGCCATCCCCGCGCCCTGGAAGAAGAACAGCACCTCCAGCACCCACAGCGGCGAATCGGTGTCCAGCAGCAGGAACCCGGCCATGGTGGCGGCCACCAGCAGCATCCCGCCCGTGCACACGACGCGGGCGCCGAACCGCTCCACCACCAGCCGGGCGCGCGGCGCGAACAGCAGCTGCGCGGCGGCCAGCGGCAGGAGCAGCAGCCCGGAGTCCAGGGCGCTGAAGCCGCGCACGCTCTGGATGTAGAAGACCATGAAGAAGGTCACGCCCATGAGCGCGAAGAAGACCAGCGCGACGGCGGCGATGGCGGCCGAGAAGGCGGGGTTCCGGAAGTAGTTGACATCGATGGCCGGATGGCTGCTGCGCTTCTCGTGCCAGACGAACAGGCCCAGGACGAGAAGCCCGGCGCCGATCGTGGCCAGCACCTGGGCGTCGGTGAAGTCGGCGAGCTGGCCGCCCTTGATGATGCCGTACACCAGCAGCACCAGGCCCACGACGGACAGCAGCACGCCCAGCGGGTCGAGGCGGCCGGGCGCCGGGTCCCGGGAGTCGGGGACGAGCAGCACCATCGCGGTGATCCCGGCGGCCACCACGGGCACGTTGACGAAGAAGACCGAGCCCCACCAGAAGTGTTCCAGCAGCAGACCGCCGGTGATCGGCCCGATGGCGATGGCGAGGCCGACCGCGGCGACCCAGATGCCGATGGCCTTCGCCTGCTCGTCGCGCTCGAAGACGTTGACCAGGATGGCCAGGGTGGCGGGCATCACGAAGGCCGCGCCCAGGCCCATCAGCGCCCGGAAGCCGATCAGCTCACCGGGCGAGGAGGAGAACGCGGCGAGCACCGAGCCGATGCCGAACACGGCCATGCCGCCGAGCAGCACCTTCTTGCGGCCGAGCCGGTCACCGAGGAGCCCGGCGGTGAACAGCAGCCCCGCGAAGACCAGCGTGTAGGCGTTGATGGCCCACTCCAGCTGGCTCTGGGTGGCGCCGAGACCGGTGGGCTCCGGGGTGGAGATGGTCTTCATCGCCACGTTGAGTATCGAGTTGTCCAGGACGACGACCAGGACGCTGACCATGAGGACGACCAGGATCGCCCAGCGTCTGCGGTGGATCGCCTCGGCGGAGGGTGCTGCTGCCATGCGGCCCAGGCTAAGACCGTTTCGATACGGTCCCGTCTCGTATGGGCAAGACTTTGCGAGCCTTTGTCCATCGAATGTCCATCCGTACTCGAATGTCCCTACTTTCGGAGCGCCGGGAGGCGTGCCAGCATGGGGGTGGTCCGGGGACGCCGTCAGGGCGCCTCGAGATGACGAACAGGAGCCGTCGTAATGACGCACGTCAGCCCTGCGCAAAAGCCAGAAAAGCCGGAAACACCGGAAAAGCGGCCGTCGAAGGCGCTGTACGGGGGGACGGGGTCCCGCCGGGTCACCGTCCGCGACATCGCCGCCGCCAAGGAGCGCGGCGAGAAGTGGCCCATGCTCACCGCCTATGACGCGATGACCGCCTCCGTCTTCGACGAGTCGGGCATCCCGGTCATGCTGGTCGGCGACTCGATGGGCAACTGCCATCTGGGCTACGAGTCCACCGTGCCCGTCACGATGGACGAGGTCGCCCTGCTGTCCGCCGCCGTCGTACGCGGCACCAAGCGCGCCCTCGTCGTGGGCGACCTGCCCTTCGGCTCGTACCAGGAGGGCGCGGTCCAGGCGCTGCGCAACGCCACCCGGCTGGTCAAGGAGGCCGGGGTGGGCGCGGTCAAGCTGGAGGGCGGCGAGCGCTCCGCCCACCAGATCGAGCTGCTCGTCCAGTCCGGCATCCCCGTCATGGCGCACATCGGCCTCACCCCGCAGTCCGTCAACGCGTACGGCGGCTACCCGGTGCAGGGCCGCGGCGAGGAGGCCGCGCAGCAGCTGCTGCGCGACGCCAAGGCCGTGCAGGACGCGGGCGCCTTCGCCGTCGTCCTGGAGCTGGTCCCGGCCGAGCTGGCCGCCGAGGTCACCCGCTCGCTGCAGATCGCGACGGTCGGCATCGGCGCGGGCGCCGGGTGCGACGCCCAGGTGCTGGTGTGGACGGACATGGCGGGCCTGACCGGCGGCCGGGTGCCGCGCTTCGTCAAGCAGTACGCCCGGATGCGGGAGGTACTGGGCGACGCGGCGCGCGCGTTCGCCGAGGACGTCGTCGGCGGGGCGTACCCGGCCGAGGAGCACTCGTTCCACTAGCACCCCGAGACCATCGCGGTACATCGACAGCCCGCCGACCGTCCCCCGTCGGCGGGCTGTCTGCTGCTTGTCGGTGATCTGTCGGCGGGGGGTGTCACGCTTACTACATGACGCGACAGGAACACAAGATCAGGGACGGTAACGCCGTCGAAGTACGGGGGCTGGTCAAGCACTTCGGCGACACCAAGGCGGTCGACGGGGTGGATCTGGACGTGCCGGAAGGCACCGTCCTCGGTGTGCTCGGCCCCAACGGCGCCGGGAAGACCACCCTCGTCCGCTGTCTGTCCACCCTGCTGGTGCCGGACGCGGGCACCGCCGTCGTGGCGGGGTACGACGTGGTGCGGCAGCCCCGGCAGCTGCGCCGCACGATCGGTCTGACCGGGCAGTACGCCTCGGTCGACGAGAAGCTCTCCGGCTGGGAGAACCTGTACATGATCGGGCGGCTGCTCGATCTCTCCCGCAAGGAGGCCCGGGCGCGCGCGGACGCCATGCTGGAGCGGTTCTCGCTGACGGACGCCGCGAAGCGGGCCGCGGCCACCTACTCCGGCGGTATGCGGCGCCGTCTGGACCTGGCCGCCTCCATGATCGGGCGGCCCGCGGTGCTCTATCTGGACGAGCCGACGACCGGTCTCGACCCGCGCACCCGCAACGAGGTGTGGGACGAGGTCAAGCGCATGGTCGCCGAGGGCTCCACGGTGCTGCTGACCACCCAGTACATGGAGGAGGCCGAGCAGCTGGCGCACGACCTCACCGTCATCGACCGCGGCAAGATCATCGCCGAGGGCCGGGTGAACGAGCTGAAGGCCAAGGTCGGCGGGCGCACCCTGCAGATCCGCCCCTCCGACCCCGGTGAGCTGAACCGGATGGTCGGCGCCATAGCGCAGGCCGGGCTCGACGGTGTCGGCGGCGCGACCGCCGACGTGGAAGAGGGCCTGGTCAACGTACCGATCGTCAGCGACGAGCAGCTGACCGCGGTGATCGGGCTGCTCGGCGAGCGCGGCTTCGCGATCGCCGGGATCGACACCCATCTGCCCAGCCTGGACGAGGTGTTCCTGGCCATCACCGGCCAGAAGACCTCGACCCCCGAGGACACCAAGACCGACAGCGACAGCGACAAGGCCCTTGAGGAGGTTGCGGCATGAGTGCGGCAACGGTCACCGCGTCCGCCAAAAGCCTGCCCGACGAGGGGCGGATCGGGCTGCGCGCCAATCTCCGGCACATCGGCGCGCTGGTGCGCCGTAACGCCCTGCAGATCAAGCAGGACCCGGAGTCGATGTTCGACGCGCTGATGATGCCGATCGTCTTCTCGCTGCTGTTCACCTATGTCTTCGGTGGCGCGGTGTCGGGCGGCGACCGCGGCGAGTACGTCAACTACTTCATCCCCGGGATGATGGCGATGGGCGGGCTCAACATCGCGATGTCGGTCGGCACGGGCGTCAACGACGACTTCCGCAAGGGGGTGATGGACCGCTTCCGCACGATGCCGATAGCCCGCTCCTCGGTGCTGGTCGCCAAGCTGATCGTGGAGACCGGGCGGATGCTGGTGTCCACCCTCATCCTGCTGATCATGGGCTTCATCATGGGCTTCGAGCTGAAGACCGGCCCGGCCGAGCTGGTGGCCGCGGTGCTCCTGGCCCTGGCCTTCGGGTCCTCGCTGACCTGGATCTTCATGCTGCTGGGGCTGTCGCTGAAGACGCCGCAGGCGGTGCAGGGCATCGGCTTCCTGGTGATCATGCCGCTGCAGTTCGGCTCGTCGATCTTCGCGCCGACCAGCACCATGCCGGGCTGGCTGCAGACCTTCACCAAGTACAACCCGCTCTCCCAGCTCGCCGACGCCGCGCGGTCGCTCACCAGCGGCCACGGCCCGCTCGCCCATCCGGTGACCGTCGCCCTGGTGTGGGCGGTGGCCATCACGGTGATCACGGCGCCGCTGGCGGTGCGGAAGTTCCGCACCAAGACCTGAGCGGCGGTACACGGTGGTTCAGACGAGGGCGGCTGCCTCCCGCACGGTGAGGCCGCCGCCCTCCGCGTACGCCCGCTCGTAACTCCCGTCCTCAAGCCAGACCCGCACCGCCGCCTCGCCCGCCGCCCGGTCCGTCCGCTCGCTGGCGGGGATCCGCTGGATGCCGGGCCGCAGCGCGTCGTACGCGCCGAGCAGCCGGGCCGCGAGCGCGGCCCGCTCCGCGCCGCCGAGGGCGGCCAGCACCCGCGCGGCGGTCATCAGCTGGACCACCGGCACCTGCGGGGCGACCACCTGGGCCATGAGGTCACTGGTCTTCACGAGCGCCCGCCTGATCCGGGTGAGCGCCTCTCCGGGCTGTCCGTCGATCAGGTCCAGCCAGGCCATCATCCCCTCGACCAGGCCCTGGAACAGATCGAGCGCCCGGTTGGCGAACTCCTCGTGCAGCACCGCCAGAAGCTCCCGGGCCTCGGCCACCCGGCCCGTGACGCCGTACCGGTGGGCCAGATGCATCCGGACGTACGCCGCGGCCTCGGCATCCGCCTGCGCGGACTCCGTCAGCAGCTCGCGCAGGACCCGCTCGCCCTCCGCCGCCTCCGTCTCGTCCCCGTGCTCGACGTGCAGCCCCGCCAGCCGGGCCCTGAGCAGCACCACTTGCGCGTGCGCGTCCAGCTCCTCGGCGTAGCGGATCGCCGCGCGGTAGTCGTCGGCCGCGGCCCGGCCGTCGCCGATCAGCTCCAGGGTTTCGCCGCGCCCGGACAGCGCCTCGGCCACGCCCCAGGCGTCACCGAGCTGGATGAACAGCTGCAGGCTCTCGTCGGCGTCCCTGCGCGCCTGCTCCCCGGGATCGCCGCCGGTGCGCTGGGTCATCACCTTGGCCCGCATCTGGAGGGTGAAGGCCAGCTCCCAGCTGTAGCCCAGCTTCCGGCTGGTGCGCACCGCCTGGTCCACGACCTCCCGCATCAGGGCGAGGTCGCCCGTCAGCAGCACCGCGAAGAACCACATGACGCCGGGGACCCGGCAGTTCTGCGGCAGCCCCGGGCGGTAGGCGGCGGCGATGCCCCGCATCTCCTGCCGGGTCTCGTCGTCGTCCATGGCCTTCATGTTGCCTTCGAGGTTGGCCAGCGCGAACAGCCGCACCCCGCGCCGGGCCTCCTCCAGCATCTCGGGCCCCATCGGCGGCGGGGCGGCCGTACAGCTCGTGTACAGCGGGGGCGCGGGGGCGACGGGCGGCGCGAACGGGTTGGGGCCCAGCCGCGCCGCGGCCGTCGCCCAGTGGCGTCCGTCGCCGCGGTGGCCGCGCAGATTCCAGAACCAGCCGAGCGACAGCACCAGACACAGCGCCTCCTGCTCGTCGCCCGCCGCGACGGCCCGGCGCAGCGCGGTGCGCAGGTTCTCGTGCTCGGTCTCCAGCCGGGCCAGCCAGACGCGCTGCTCGCGGCCGCGCAGCAGGGGGTCGGCGGTACGGGCCAGCTCCCGGTACGCGACCAGGTGCCGCCGTTCGGCCACCGCCCGCTCCCCCGTCTCGTCCAGCCGCTCGGCCGCGTACTCGGCGACGGTCTCCAGCAGCCGGTAGCGCATCTCGCCGTCGGCGCCGTCCGCTCCCGGCGCGGCCACCACCAGCGACCGGTCGACCAGGGAGCCGAGCAGCGCGGCCACGTCCCGGGGGTCCACCGGGGTCCGGTCCCCCGGATCGCCGCAGACCGCCTCGGCCGCCGGGAGGTCGCAGCCGCCCGCGAAGACCGAGAGGCGGGCGAGGACGGTGCGCTCCCGGGCGTCGAGCAGGTCCCAGGACCAGTCCACGACGGCGCGCAGCGTCTGCTGGCGGGGCAGCACGGTACGGCTGCCGCTGGTCAGCAGGCGGAAGCGGTCGTCGAGGCGGTCGGCGATCTGCCGGGGGGTGAGCAGCCGCAGCCGGGCGGCGGCCAGTTCGACGGCCAGCGGCAGACCGTCGAGGCGGCGGCAGATCTCGGCGCACGCGGCCGGGTCGTCGTCGGTGCGGAAGCCGGGGCGGGCCGCCGCGCCGCGCTCCTGGAACAGCCGCAGCGCGACCGGATCCGGCAGCGGCTCCACCGGGCGCACCAACTCGCCGGGCACGGCGAGCGGTTCGCGGCTGGTGGCCAGCACGGTGACGCCGGGGCAGCGGGCCAGCAGGGAGTCGGCGAGCCGGGCGGCGGCCTCGACCAGATGCTCGCAGTTGTCGAGCACGATCAGCATCCGGCGCGGTTCGCAGTGCTCCACGAGCCGGGTGAGCGGATCGTGGGCGGTCGGGTCGGCGGCGGCGCGCAGCCCCTCGGCGGCGCTGCCGCGGATGACGGTCTCGCGCGCGCCGAGCGCGGTGAGCACGGTCTCGGGCACGGTCTTCGGGTCGTCCACGGGGGCGAGTTCGGCCAGCCACACCCCGTCCGGCCAGGCGTCGGCGACGGACTCGGCGGCCTCCTGGGACAGCCGGGTCTTCCCGGCGCCGCCGGGCCCCAGGAGGGTGACCAGCCGGTGCGCGGCCAGATCGGTGCGCAGCACCGCGAGGTCGGCCTCCCGGCCGACGAAGCTGGTGAGCCGGGCCCGCAGATTGCCACCGCGCCGCCCGCCCCGCAGCGGCGCCGGGGCCCTCGGCGGCTTGGTCGGCTTGGGCTGCTCCAGTTGCTCGGACCGCTCGGGGGTCAGCAGCTCTCCGTGCAGGGCGCGCAGCTCGGGGCCCGGGTCCGCGCCCAGCCGGTCGGCGATCTCCGCCCGGATCGCCTCGTACGCGGCCAGCGCCTCCGCGGGGCGGCCGGTGTCCCGCAGGGCGCGGATGCGCAGCGCGTGCAGCGGCTCGTCCAGGGGGTGGGCGTCGCACAGCTCGGCGAGCGCGGGCAGGGTCCGGGCGGCGTCGCCGAGGGCGAGCCCGGCGGCGATCCGGCCGCGCCGCGCGTCCAGCCGCTGGGCCTCGGCGCGGGCGGCCGAGGCCATCCCGTCGGGCAGGTCGGTGAGCGCCGGGCCGCGCCACAGGGCGAGGGCGTCGTCGTAGCGGGCGGCGGCCTTGGCCGGGTCGCCGTCGGCGAGCGCGCGGGCGCCTTCCTCCGCGAGCCGTACGAAGCGGTGCAGATCGACGTCGTCGGGCTCGGCGCACAGCCGGTAGCCGCCGGGCCCGGACGCGATGGCCGCCTTGCCGACGGCCCGCCGCAGCCGCCCGACGAGGGCCTGCAGCGCGCCGTTCTCGTCGGCGGGCGGGTCGGTGTCCCAGACCTCGGCGATGAGCGCCCCGTTCGTCCGCAGCCGCCCCGGCGCCAGGGCGAGCGCGGTCAGCAGCGCACGCAGCCGTGCGCCACCGAGGTCGACGGGGGTGCCGTCGTCGTGGTGGGCCTGAGTGGTGCCGAGGATGGCGTAGCGCACGGCCCCATTGTTGTCGACGGTCACGCCTCACCGTTCATCCACTCCCGGACGTTGCCCGTCCGCTTGCCTGTCACGCGCTCCCGCGCGGCTCTGCCTGGAACTTCCGGACCCCTGTCCAACGTTTTCCGGGCGTCGAGCGGGGCACCGTACGACGCACCACGACCGGTACCGGACGGAGCCACCTCGCACATGACCACCGCCATCAGCCGCCGTGAGCGGCGGATCAGTCCTGTTTTTCTCGGCCTGGTCGCGATCATGCTCGTGTCCGCGTGGGCGGTGTGGACGGACTACTCGGCCAGTCCCGGCTTCGCCGTCTTCCTCTTCGTTGTCTCCGGCTGGGTCGTCTCGCTGTGTCTGCACGAGTACGCGCACGCCCGCACCGCGCTGCACGGCGGTGATCTGTCGATCGGCGCGAAGGGGTATCTGACCCTCAACCCGCTGAAGTACACGCATGTGGCGCTGAGCATCGTGCTGCCGCTGATCTTCGTGATCATGGGCGGGATCGGGCTGCCGGGCGGGGCGGTCTTCATCGAGCGGCACCGGATCCAGGGCCGCTGGCGGCACAGTCTGATCTCGGCCGCGGGGCCGCTGACGAACGCGCTGTTCGCCGCCGCGCTCACCGCCCCGTTCTGGCTCGGCACCGCCGACCAGATACCGGTGGTCTTCCGCTTCGCGCTGGCGTTCCTGGCGCTGCTCCAGGTCACCGCCGCGATCCTGAACTCACTGCCGGTTCCGGGGCTGGACGGGTACGGGGTGATCGAGCCGTGGCTGTCCCACCGCGTCCGGCGGCAGGTCGAGCCGTACGCGCCGTTCGGGCTGCTCGCGGTCTTCGGCATCCTGTGGATACCCGAGGTCAACCAGGTCTTCTTCGACGCGGTCGACGCGATCATGCGGGGGCTCGGGGTGACACCGTTCGAGACCTACTTCGGCCAGGAGTTCTTCCGCTTCTGGCAGGGCCAGCCGCAGTTGCCCGGGATCAGCTCGTAGCGCCCGGGGCGCCCGCCGCCTCGCGCTCGGCGTCCCGCTCGGCCTTCGCCCTGCGGACGTAGAACCAGGCCATGTTGGACGAGATCCCGGCGAGCAGCACCCAGACGACGCCGAGCCAGCTGCCCCGCGCGAACGAGACGACGGCCGCCGCGACGGTGAGGGCGCAGACGAGGAGGGCGTAGACGGCGAGGCGGGGCATGGGGGTGGCTCCTGTGAGGTCCTGTCGGGGGTGACGCTTCCGACATTGTCGCCCATGCCCCGCCGGGGCGTACGGGTCGCCCTGACGATGTCCTCAGACGTCCGCTCAGACGTCGGTGACGCGCAGGCCCGCGTGGGCCTTGTAGCGGCGGTTGACCGAGATCAGGTTGGCCACCAGGGACTCGACCTGGTGGGCGTTGCGCAGCCGCCCCGCGAAGACGCCCCGCATACCGGGGATGCGGGCGGCCAGGGCCTGCACCACATCGGTGTCCGCGCGGGACTCGCCCAGCACCATCACATCCGTGTCGATCTCCGCGATCTCCGGGTCCTGGAGCAGCACGGCCGACAGATGGTGGAAGGCGGCGGTGACCCGGGAGTCCGGGAGCAGGGCCGCGGCCTGCTCGGCGGCGCTGCCCTCCTCGGGCTTGAGCGCGTACGCGCCCTTCTTGTCGAAGCCCAGCGGGTTGACGCAGTCGATGACGAGCTTGCCGCTCAGCTCCTCCCGCAGCGACTCCAGCGTCTTGCCGTGGCCCTCCCACGGCACCGCGACGATCACGATGTCGCTGCGCCGCGAGCACTCGGCGTTGTCCGCGCCCTCGATGCCCAGCTCCGCGCCGCCCAGCTCCTCGGCCGCGGTCTGCGCCCGCTCCGCCGCGCGCGAGCCGATGATCACCTTCTGACCGGCCCGGGCCAGCCGGTAGGCGAGGCCTCGGCCCTGGTCACCGGTGCCGCCGAGCACGCCGACGACCAGGCCGGAGACGTCCGGGAGGTCCCACGGGTCCTTGGCGGGGGCCTTCTTGGCGGGGGCTTCGTTCGTGGCGGTCGTACCGTCAGGAGTAGTCATGACAGCGATACTGTCACGCCCACGTCATGCCTTCACGCTCCCCTCCGTCAGCCCCGTACGCCAGTACCGCTGGAGAACGCCCATCAGCACCATCAGCGGCAGCACGGACAGGAAGGCGCCCCCGACCGTGTACTGGTACAGCTCCGGCTGCCGGTCCGCGTACCCGGTCCAGGAGGTCAGGCCGAGCTGGATCGGATAGAGGTCGGAGTCGGAGAGCATGACCAGCGGCAGGAAGAAGTTGTTCCAGATGTGCACGAACTGGAACAGGAAGACGGTGACCAGGGCCGGGGTCATCAGCCGCAGCCCCAGCGTGGAGAAGATCCGCGCCTCACCCGCGCCGTCGATCCGCGCCGCCTCCATCAGCGAGTCGGGCACGGCGGCCGCCGCGTAGATCCGGCACAGGTACACCCCGAAGGGGCTGACCACGCTGGGGATGAGGACGGCCCAGTAGGTGTTGGCCAGGCCGATGCGGCTGAAGAGGAGGTAAAGGGGGAGGGCGAGCGCGGTGCCGGGGATGAGGACCCCGGCCAGGATGACGTTGAAGATCCCCTCCCGCCCGGGAAAGCGGAACTTGGCGAGGGCGTACCCGGCGGCGGCCGACAGCAGCGTGGCGGCGATGGCGCCGACGCCCGCGTACATCAGGCTGTTGGCGAACCACCGCGCGTAGATGCCGTCGTCGTACGTCAGCACCTGGCGCAGCCGCCCGAAGAGATCCGGGTCGTGGAACCAGAAGCCGAACGTGCCGAAGAGGTCGCTGCTGGACTTGGTCGAGGAGACCACGAGCCAGTAGACGGGCGTGAGGAAGTACACGGCGGCGACGGCGAGCAGCGAGACGGTGATGATCCGATACCGCAGCGACGGCCGGGCGGCGCCGGGCTCGCTCGGGCGGCTCACCGGTCTTCCCCGCCCTTGCCGCGCTGGCCCACCAGGCGCAGGAAGCCGAACGACAGCACGCACGCGACGAGGGCGAGCAGCACCGCCTCGGCCGCGGCGATGTGCTGGTTGTTGCTGGTGAACGCCTCGTTGTAGGCGGCCAGGTTGGGGGTGTAGCCGGAGTCGATCGAGTTGGTGAGCGGTTTGAGCACCTTCGGCTCGGCGAACAGCTGCAGGGTGCCGATGAGGCTGAAGACCGTGGTGAGGACGAGGGCGGGCCGGATCAGGGGCAGCTTGATGTGCCGGGCGATCTGCCAGGCGCTCGCGCCGTCGATCCTCGCGGCCTCGTACAGCTCCCCCGGTACGGCCTTGAGCTGCGCGATCAGCACCAGCATGTTGTAGCCGGTGAACTGCCACGTGACGATGTTCGCGATGGACCACAGCACGGTCGAGCGGCCGAGGAAGTCCACCTCCCAGCCCGCCGAGTGCGCCATCTCCACCAGCGGGCTGATCCCCGGTACGTAGAGGAAGCCCCACAGGATCGAGGCGATCACCCCGGGCACCCCGTACGGCAGGAAGAAGGCGGTGCGGAAGAAGCCGACCCAGCGCGCCGACGCCGCCTCCAGCAGCAGCGCGAGCGCGGTGGCGAAGGCGATCATCACCGGGATCTGGACCACGCCGAAGAGCAGCACCCGCCCGAATCCGGCGGTGAAGTGGCCGTCCTGGAGGGCGTGGGTGTAGTTGGACAGGCCCGCCCACACGTCCTTGGTCTCGCCGCCGAGGCCGAGCGGTCCGGTGCGCTCGACCTTGAGCAGGCTTTCGTAGAGCGCGAAGCCGATGGGGGCGATGAAGCAGAGCAGGAACAGCGCGAGGAACGGCAGCAGGAAACCGGCCGCCGCCCGCGCGCCGCGCGCCTCGGCGCGGGTCAGGCGGCGTACCCGGCCGCCCGCCGCCGGACCCGCCGCCCGGCCCGGCGCCCGGCTCGTCATCCGGCCTCCGCCTTCAGGCCCTTTTCCTTCAGATCGCTGATCGTGTCCCGCTGCACCTTCTTCAGCACGGACCGGAAGGACGCCCCGTCGCCGATGGCCGCCGTGAAGGCGTCGCCGAGCCGCTGGTAGAGGGTGTCGGTCGCCGGGCCCCACTTCCAGCTGGTGTCCACGCCCTTGCTCGCGGCCTCGAACACCTCGCTGTACGCCTGGCCGCCGAAGAAGTCCTGGTGGACGTCGAGGTCGGAGGTGGTGTAGCCCTGCTTCGCGCCGGGAGTGCCGTAGCCGTTGTCGATCAGCAGCTTGATCGACTCGGGGTCGGTGTTGAGCCAGATCGCGAAGTCCAGCGCGTCCTTGGGGTACTTGGTCTTGGCGAAGACGGCGGTCGTGGAGCCGCCCCAGTTGGCGTACGCCGCCTCCCCCCGCTTCCACTGCGGCATGGGGACGACCCGCCACTTCCCGGCGGTCTTCGGCGCGTTGCCGACCAGCAGCGCGTCGCCCCAGCTGGCGCCGAGCCAGGAGGCCATGGCGCCGGTCTGGACGTCCTTGTACCAGGCGTTCTGCCGGTCCGGGATGGTCTTGATCAGCTTCTGCTTGACCAGCGCGTCCCAGTAGTCGGCGACCTTACGGGTCGGCTCGTCGTCGATCGAGACGGTCCAGGTGTCGCCCTCGGTGCCGAACCAGCGCGCCCCGGCCTGCCAGGCGAGGCCCGCGAAGCGGTTGCCGTTGGTGGCCGAGAAGGTCTCGATCCAGGCGCCCTTCTTACGGATCGCCTTGGCAGCCGCCTCGTACGCGTCCCAGGTGGCGGGCGGCTCGATGCCCCACTGGTCGAACAGGTCCTGACGGAGGAACAGCCCCATCGGCCCGGACGCCTGCGGTACGGCGTACACGCCCTTGCCGAACACCGACTGCTGCCACTGCCAGCCGACGAACTTGTCCTTGTACCGCTCGATCCCGTGCTTCGTGAGGTCCAGCAGCCCGTTGTCGATCAGGAAGCTGGGCACCACCGGGTACTCGATCTGGCCGAGGTCCGGCGGGTTGCCCGCCTTGATCGCGGCGTGCATCTTCGCGTACTGGGCGCCCTCGACCGCCGACACCTTCTCGACCTTGACCCGGACCTCGGGGTTCTCGCTGTTCCACAGGTCCACGGGCTTGTCGATGCCCGGCACCCAGGACCAGAAGGTCAGGGTGATCTTCTGGCCCTTCTTACGGCCCTTGGGCTCGTCGCCCCCGTCGTCGTCCCCGCCGCATCCGGCGAGGGTGAACCCGGCCGCCGCGGCGGCCGCACCGCCGAGGACGGCACGCCGCCGCGGTCCCATGCTGTCTGACATGCTCCTCATACCAGCTCCTCCACCGGAACGCGCCGGAATGTGATGGTCGAGTAGGCGCTGAAGTCGCCGGTCTCGTAGAGCAGTCCGACCGTGTCCTGATCGATCCTGACCAGATCGGAGTAGGCGGCGGGCAGCCCGTCCACGGTGTGCACCGCCTGCCAGGTGACGCCGCCGTCGCGGCTCGCCCGCACCGTCATCAGGGCCCGGAAGCCGGGGGCGGCGGGGCCGGAGTACAGCAGGACGTCCGGCTCACCGCTCGGATCGCCGAGGTGCAGAACGCACCCCTCGACGACGGGCGTCACCAGCCCGGCCTGCGGCCGGAAGGGGGTGGCGAGGGTCGCGCCGCCGTCGTACGAGCAGGCGTCGGCGCGGGTGCCGGGCGCGGTCGCGTCGTTGCGGGTGTTGAAGTAGACCCGGCCGTCGGGGAGTTCGGCGGCGGTCGTCTCGTTGACGTTGATGTAGCCGTCCGGGTTGTCGTCCACGTACCCGATCCGCCAGGTCTCGCCGTCGTCGTCGCTCAGCAGGTCATGCCCGCCGTTGTAGCGGCCCTCGGTGCCGATGTCGCCGGGGACGGTCGGCGGGAGGGAGTGGTTGGCCGGTACGACGATCCGGCCCGCGTGATCGCCGTGGCGTAACCGCAGCGCGTGGCCCGGGGTGGTGGCGTACCAGCGCCACTCGGGCCGCTTCGTCTGCGCGGTGATCTCACGGGCCGCGCTCCAGCTCACGCCGTCGTCGTCGCTGTACGTCAGCCACACCCGCCGCCCGTCCGCCGCGGACACCTCGCCACGGCGGATCCGGTCCTCGGTCGCGGACGCGGCGCTGCGGACGTGGACCAGGACGACGCGGCCCGCGTGCGGGCCGTCCTCCAGCACAACGGGCGCGGGATTCCCCGCCGTTCCGTTTCCGTTCTGGGCGACGACCTGGGGCGCGCCCCAGGTGCGGCCCCCGTCGGCGGACCGCTTCAGTACCAGGTCGATGTCCCCGTGGTCGGCGGACGACCCCACCCGCGCCTCGGCGAAGGCCAGCAGCGTCCCGGCGCGCGTCACCACCACCGCCGGAATCCGGTAGCTCGCGTATCCCCCGGTCCCGGCCCGGAACGGGACGGAGACCTCGTACGGGCGTGCCATGCAGACCCTCCCGATGCGCCGTTGCAATCGATCGAGTGCTCAGCCAGAAAAATGGGACGTAGGACGTCCCTTGTGTCCGGCGACCATAGGGTTTGCCTCACAGAGCGTCAAGAGAGGGCGCAATGAACAGTTGGCGCGGAGGCGCACCGCGAAGGCGCATCGCGGAGGCGCACCGCGAAGGCCCCCAAAGGGGTGAGCGCCCCCCATTCCCCCGCCAACCGCCCCTCGGGCACGGCAGGATCCGGACACATGGACGCCGTACGGGTCGCGCTGCTGCGCGAAGTGCTCGCCGGAACCGAGTGGTTGCAGTCCACCCGCCGCTTCGCGGGCTCCCTGCGGGGCTCGGTGGGCTCGCGCGAGGGTGGACTGCTGCTCGTGGGCAGCGAGGAGTACGAGCCCTGGCACCTGGCCGCGCACCTCGACGACGAGGCCGCGTGGTCCGGCCTGCCCGAGCTGTCCCCCACCCTGGTCCGCCACCGCGTGCCCGTGGGTCGCGCGGTGCCCGCGCATCTCGCGGTCGGGCTGGGCCGCCTGGAGGCCGCCGGGCGCGGCGAGACGCTGCTCGTGGTCACCCCGGGCGATCCGGGCGCCGGGCTGCTGGAGCGCGTCAACGACGCCCGCCGGGGCGGCGCCACCGTCCTCGCCCTCGACGGCGGCGACCCCGAACTCCACGCCCTGGCCCACGACGCGCTGTCCGCCCCCGAGGGCGCCGACCTGGACCTCGACACGGTCCAGCACCTGGTGAGCGCGGCCGCCGGAGAGAACACCCTGCCGCCGCGCCCCGGGCGCCGCCGCTTCCGCGACCGCCTGGCGCGGCTGGCCGACCAGCTGACGTCCCCGCCCCCGCCGGGCTGGTAGGGGCCTGTTCGTTCCCGCCCCCGCCCCTTCCCGCAACAAGGGGCTCCGCCCCTGGACCCCGACGCGCGGGGGCGGCCCCGGAGGACGCCCTGCGGCGAGCCCAGACGGCAGCCGCCGCTCCCAACCACCCCTGCCGCAGGCCAGACGACCCCACGTCGCGCCCCCGGCGCCACCGGAGCCCAGACGCGCGGCACGCGGGCACCGCCACGGTGGCGGCGAGCCGCGTGGCCGCGCGAGCGCGGGGGCAGGGGCGAGTGCGGGGGCGGAACGGACAGCACGGGCGGAACGGGGCGGGCCCGGACCTCCGGCATGGCGTCACCGTCGCGCAGACCGAATCGGGGCCGGACCGAGGGCCGAACCGAGGGCCGAACCGAGGGCCGAATCGGGGGTCGAATCAGGCCGACCGGGGCGTAATTGGGTTGCCGTGCGCGTCGGCGCGGTCGGAGCATGGGCGCTCGTGACCTTGACCGGCGAAGACGACCAAGCCCCGCCAGAACCCCCACGCAAGCGGACCCGCGCGCTGCTGCCGGACCTCGCCCCCTGGCGCTCCTCCCGCGACTTCCGTCTCATGTGGACGGCGGGCCTGGTGACCGCCTTCGGCAGCTTCCTCACCATGGTGGCGCTGCCGCTGCAGATCAAGGAGCTGACCGGTTCCACGGTGGCGGTGGGGGCGATCGGCGCGGTCGAGCTGGTGCCGCTGATCGTCTTCGGTCTCTACGGCGGGGCGCTCGCCGACGCCGTCGACCGCCGGAAACTGATCCTCGCCACCGAGGCCGGGCTCGGGCTGCTCGCTGTCCTGCTGCTGGTCAACAGCCTGTTGCCGGAGCCCATGCTGTGGCCGCTGTACGTCGTCGCCGCGCTGGCCAGCGCGCTGGTGGGTCTGCAGCGCCCGGCCATCGACGCGGTCGTGGTCCGTATCGTCCCGCACGACCAGCTCACCGCGGCGGCCGCGCTCAACTCGCTGCGCTGGCAGTTATCGGCCATCGCGGGCCCCTCGCTCGCCGGTGTGGTCGTCGCGTACGCGGGCGTGCCGCTCGCGTACGGCCTCGACCTGCTGACCTTCGTCGCCTCCCTGCTCCTCACTCTGGGTCTCACCCCGGCCCCGCCCGCCCATGACGCCGATCCGCCGTCGCTGCGGGCGATCGCGGAGGGGGCGCGGTACGCCTGGCGGCGCAAGGAGCTGCTGGGGACGTACGCGGTCGACATGGCCGCGATGTTCTTCGCCTTCCCGAACGCGATCTTCCCCTTCCTCGCCGACGACCTGGGCGTCCCCTGGGCGCTCGGCCTGATGTACGCGGCGGGCTCGGTCGGCTCGGTGGCGGTCAGCGCGACCAGCGGCTGGACGTCCCGCGTCCACCGGCACGGCCGGATGGTGGTCCTGGGCGCGGCGGTCTGGGGGCTGGCGATGGCCGCCGCCGGGTGGCTGTCGAACATCTGGCTGGTGCTGCTGTGCCTGACGGTGGCGGGCGGCGGCGACATGGTGAGCGGACTGTTCCGCTCCACGATCTGGAACCAGACGATCCCCGACAAGCTCCGGGGCCGTCTGGCGGGCATCGAACTGCTCTCGTACGCCACCGGCCCCCAACTGGGCCAGGTCCGCGCCGGAACCACGGCCGCCTTCGTGGACGTACGGGCCGCGGTGTGGTCGGGCGGTCTGGCCTGCGTGGCCTCGGTGGCCCTGCTGGCGGCGGCCCTCCCCCGCCTGATGGCGTACGACGCGCGCACGGACGAACACGCGCAGGCCGCCCGCGCGGCCGCGCCCAGATCCTGAAGAGGGCTTCAGGACTTCAGCCTGCCTTCAGGTTCGATTCGGCAACGTAGTGGGTGTTCGGAAGGGCGCGAGAGAGCCCCGCCGACGGAACGCACCACACGCAACGAACCGGAGGAACCGTCACCATGAAGGCCACCGCCAAGCGCACCCTCACCCCCCGCGCCATCGTCCTCGGCACGGCCGCCGCCATCGCCCTCATCGGCGGCACGGGCGCGGCGACCGCCTTCGCCGACGACGACGGCGGCCCGGCCCCCAAGTCCTCCGTCCAGCTCACCCAGAACGAACGCCACCTGGACGACACCGCCCAGGACCGCACCCAGGTCAAGGCCGACAAGCTCAGCTACGACCAGGCCACCACCGCGGCCCTGAAGGCCGTCCCCGGCACCGCCACCTCCGCCGAACTCGACACCGACGACCGCAACGGCTCCCTCACCTGGGAGGTCGACATCTTCGGCAAGGACCACAAGAACCACGACATCACCATCGACGCGGGCAACGGCACCGTCCTGAACCAGCACACCGACCGCGACGACGACGCCGCCGAGGACGCCCGCGAAACCCAGGCCCTCATCAAGGCCGACACCACCGGCTACCACAAGGCCACCACCACAGCCCTCAAGGCCGTCCCCGGCACCATCACCTCCTACGGCCTCGACGACACCGACCGCGCCAACTCCGCCGTCTACGAGCTGGACATCCTCGGCAAGGACCACAAGAGCCACGAGGTCACCGTCGACGCCACCAACGGCAAGGTCCTGAACCAGCACATCGACCAGGACGACTGACCCCACTCCGGAGGGACGTGGACCGCCGCCAGGCTCACCACCCGGGCGGTCTGCTGCCGGTGCCTGCAGGTGCCCAGAACAGGCATCATGGGCCGGTGGCACACCTACCCGTCGACGTGCGTGCATCGCTCCGATTCTTCGCCTTCTACCTGGCCAACGGCACCCTCGACGTCGACCTGCTGGACGACGTCGACTACCGCCCGGCCCTCTTCCAGTTCGGCTCGCCGCTGGAGCAGGTCTTCGCGATCTACGGCAATGTGCTGCGAGTAGACGAGAGCGGACAGGTGCTGAACGACGGCGAGGCGCAGTACCGCGCCGCCCAGTGGATACGGGCCTACTGCGACCCGGGCTACCAGGTCGAGCCGCCGTTCCAGGCATGGGAGACGGAACTCCACGGCCCCTGACAGGCCGGGAAAGGCCGGGAAAGGCCGGGAAAGCCGGGGAAAAGCCTTCGACCGGCCAGGGGCCGATGCGGCACCCTCCCCAGCATGACCACGCCGTCCTTCATCCCCGGGCTGGAGCTGTCCCGCCGCTTCTACCGCGAGGCCGTGCGGCCGCTGCTGGACGAGGCCGCGCCCGGGGTCGCGTACTCCGCCGCCCGGCTCGGCAGCGGCTCGGAAGTCCTCGGCTTCGACACCGCCCGCTCCGCCGACCACGAGTGGGGGCCGCGCCTGCAGATCTTCCTGCACGCGCGGGACGTCGCGCGCCACAGCGCGAGGATCACGGCACTGCTGGCCGACCGTCTACCGAAGACCTTCCTCGGCTACCCGACGCACTTCGCCCCCACCGGGGAAGCGGGCATCGGGGTCATGCGGACAACCGACGGCGCGGTCCATCACCGGGTCGACGTCATGGACCCGGGCGGCTGGTTCACCGCGCGGCTGGGCTTCGACCCACGCGGGGACATCACCGTGGCGGACTGGCTGGCCACCCCCACGCAGCGCCTCGCCGAGGTCACCGCCGGGGACGTCTTCCACGACGGGCTCGGCCAGCTCGCACCGGCCCGCGCCCGCCTCGGCTGGTACCCCCACGACCTCTGGCTCCATCTGCTCGCCTGCCAGTGGCAGCGCGTCTCCCAGGAGGAAGCCTTCGTCGGGCGCTGCGGCGAAGTGGGCGACGAACTCGGCTCCGCGGTCGTCGCCTCCCGCCTGGTGCGCGACCTGATGCGGCTCTGCCTGCTCATGGAGCGCCGCTATCCGCCGTACGGCAAGTGGCTCGGCAGCGCCTTCGCCCGCACCGCCCAGGCGCCCGCCCTCACCCCGGTCCTCACCGCGGCCCTCGCCGCCACCGACTGGCACGACCGCGAGCACCACATGGCCCGCGCCTACGAGGCCATCGCGACCGCGCACAATCAGCTCGGGCTCACCGACCCCGTCGACCCCACCACCCGGCCGTACCACTCCCGACCCTTTCAGGTCCTGCACGCCGAACGGTTCACCCAGGCGCTGACCACTCGCATCGCCGACCCGGCCATCCGCTCCCTGCCGACGGTCGGCGCCGTCGATCAGTTCGTCGACAACACCGATGTCCTGAGCCATCCGGAACGGGCACGCGCCGCGACCCACGCGACGGTCTGACGGTCTGACGGGGTCTGAGGCAAAAGCAAAGGCGAGGAGACCTCTCCTCGCCACAATCAAGATATAGCGCACCAGGGGGCTTGCGGCAAGGCCCCGGGCAAGGCGCAGAATCGTCGGCCGAAGCCACAACCTGCGGAAATAGGGGGACACTGCGTGCAGTACGTGTGGGATCTTCACGAGGTCGACGAGACGCGGGTCGCCGTCGTCGGCGGCAAGGGCGCGCACCTGGGCGGGCTGTCGCGGATCGACGGCATCCACGTGCCGACCGGCTTCTGCGTGACGACGGACGCCTTCCGGCGGATCG
Source organism: Streptomyces sp. NPDC001700 (assembly GCF_053596435.1). Lineage (NCBI taxonomy): Bacteria > Bacillati > Actinomycetota > Actinomycetes > Kitasatosporales > Streptomycetaceae > Streptomyces > Streptomyces sp. NPDC001700. The sequence continues at coordinate 228,824 of NZ_JBSFGE010000001.1, read as the reverse complement.
TGGCGGAAGCGCCGTCGATCGGCGATCGGCTCGATCAGTTGTCGCGCGTGAACCCGGACGACCGGGAGGCGATCCGCACGCTCAGCGCGCAAATCCGCCGGACGATCGAAGAGATCGCCATCCCGGGCGACCTCGCGGCGGCGATCACCGGCGCGCTCGCCCGGCTCGGCGAGCAGGCCGCCTACGCGGTCCGGTCCAGCGCGACGGCGGAGGATCTGCCGACGGCCTCCTTCGCCGGTCAGCAGGACACGTACCTGAACGTCGTGGGGCCGACGGCGGTCCTCCAGCACGTCAGCCGGTGCTGGGCCTCGCTGTTCACCGAGCGGGCCGTGACGTACCGCCAGCGGAACGGCATCGATCACCGTACGGTCCACATGGCCGTGGTCGTGCAGCGGATGGTCTTCCCGCACGCGTCCGGCATCCTGTTCACGGCCGACCCCGTCACGGGCAACCGGAAGGTCGCCACCGTGGACGCCGGTTTCGGCCTCGGTGAGGCCCTGGTCTCCGGCCTGGTGAACCCGGACGTGTTCACGGTGCGGGACGGTGAAGTCGTCGCCAAGGCGATCGCCGCCAAAGAGCGTGCCGTTCACGCCCTGCCGACCGGCGGCACGCGGACAGTGGCGGTCGACGCGCGGCGGCAGGAGCAGCCGACGCTGACGGACGCACAGGTCGTACGGCTCGTACAGCTCGGGCGGCGGATCGAAGCGCACTTCGGCCGCCCGCAGGACATCGAATGGTGCCTGGTCGATGACGGCTTCCAGATCGTTCAGAGCCGACCGATCACGACGCTGTTCCCCATCCCCGAGAGCGGCATCCCCGAGACCGGCGACCAGGAGAATCACGTCTACGTCTCCGTCGGTCATCAGCAGATGATGACCGACGCCATGAAGCCCCTGGGGCTCTCCATGTGGCAGCTGACGGCCATGGTGCCGATGCACGAGGCCGCCGGGAGGCTGTTCGTCGACGTCACCCCGCGGCTGGCCGCGCCCGCGAGCCGGGCCGCTCTCCTGGACCTCATGGGACGAGGCGATCCGCTGGTCAGGGACGCGCTGGAGACCGTCCTCGACCGCGACGATTTCGTCCCGTCGCTCCCGGACGCCCCTCCCGGCGGGCCGCCGACTCGTGCCGGGGTCGCGCCCGTCGAGGCCGATCCGGCCATCGTCACCGAGCTGATCGAGCGCAGCGAGGCGTCCGTCGCCGCCCTGGAGCGCGACATCCGGACGAAGACCGGACCGGAGCTGTTCGACTTCCTGCTGGATGCCTTCGAGGAGCACAAGCGCGTCCTCGGTGATCCGCTGAACTTCCAGGCGATCATGGCGGGGATGGAGGCCACGTGGTGGCTCAACGACCAGCTTCAGGAGTGGCTGAGCGAGAAGAACGCGGCTGACACGCTCACGCTGTCCGCCCCCGACAACGTCACGTCGGAGATGGGACTGGCGCTGCTCGACGTCGCGGATGTGATCCGCCCGCATCCGGAGGTGGTGGCGTTCCTCGAAGCCATCCAGGGCATCGAGGACGAGCGCTTCCTGGACGAGCTGGCGAAGCTCGCGGGCGGGACGGAAGCGCGCGACGCCATCGAGACCTACCTCGACCGGTACGGCATGCGCTGCGTCGGCGAGATCGACATCACGAGGCCACGGTGGCGCGAGCGCCCCACCACGCTCGTGCCCGTGATCCTCGACAACGTCAGGAACTTCGAGCCGGGCGCCGCCGAGCGACGCTTCGAGCAGGGGCGGCAGAAGGCCCAGCAGAAGGAACAGGACGTACTGTCACGCTTGCGGGACTTGCCGGACGGGGACCGGAAAGCCGACGCGGCCAAGCGGATGATCGACCAGGTCAGGGCCTTCATCGGGTACCGGGAGTACCCGAAGTACGGCATCGTCAGCCGCTACTTCGTCTACAAGCGGGCCCTGCTGGCGGAGGCCGAACGCCTCGTGCGGGCCGATGTGCTTCCTGAGCGGGAGGACGCCTTCTACCTCACGTTCCAGGAACTCCACGACGTCGTGCGCTCGCAGCGGGTGGACGACCAGCTCATCCAGCAGCGCAAGGACGCGTTCCGGTCGTACCAGGCGCTCACCCCGCCCCGGGTGCTCACCTCGGACGGCGAGGCCGTCACGGGGGCGTACCGGCGCGACGACGTGCCGTCCGGTGCCCTGGTCGGCCTCCCGGTTTCCGCCGGGACCGTCGAGGGGAGGGCCCGCGTCATCCTCGACATGGCGGACGCCGATCTCGAGGCGGGCGACATCCTGGTCACGACCTACACGGACCCCAGCTGGTCGCCCCTGTTCGTCGGCATCACGGGCCTGGTGACGGAGGTGGGCGGCCAGATGACGCATGGCGCGGTGATCGCCCGGGAGTACGGCTTGCCCGCCGTCGTGGGCGTGGATCAGGCCACCCGGCGGATCCGGGACGGGCAGCGGATCCGCGTGCACGGAACCGACGGCTACGTCGAGATCCTGCCGTGACCCGTGACCCGTAACCCGTGAACCCGGCCCCTGTGACCCCGGCCCCTGTGACCGCCTAGGCGGTGCCGTCCCGCGAGGCACCGCCGCCCGGTCCCGGGGCGTCGTCCTGCCAGCGGGGGTCGTTCTGCCACTCGGCGTTCCGCTCCTGCGCCGTCTCCAGGGCGCGGGCGGCCTCCTCCGGGGTCCCGTACGGGCCCAGGCGGTCCGCCGCCCGGCACTCCGGGCCCTCTTCGACCTTGTGATGCTTGACGCAGTAGTACCACTCGCCCGGCTTTCCGGCGGGACCCTTCCTGAACAGCGCCATCCCGGCCTCCGTCTCGATACGTCACGCCGCACCTCACGCCGCGGTCTTCCTCGCGGCCATGGTGCCCGATCCGGCGCCGATACACTCGCTGATATGTCTGGCCAGTCACTCCTTGTTCCGGGGAAGCTCTCCCCCACCCGCCCCGTCCCCGCCTCGATCCCGCGGCCCGAGTACGTCGGGAAGGAGGGTCCCGCGCCGTACGAGGGGCCCGAGGTGCAGGACACCGAAACGATCGAGCGGATGCGGATCGCGGGGCGGATCGCCGCGCGGGCGATGGAGGAGGCCGCGAAGCTCATCGCGCCGGGGGTCACGACGGATGAGCTGGACCGGGTCGCGCACGAGTACATGTGCGACCACGGCGCGTATCCGTCCACCCTCGGCTACCGCGGCTTCCCGAAGTCGCTGTGCTCCTCGGTCAACGAGGTCATCTGCCACGGGATCCCGGACACCACCGTCCTCCAGGACGGCGACATCGTGAACCTCGACGTCACCGCCTTCATCCACGGCGTGCACGGCGACAACAACGCCACCTACCTGTGCGGCGACGTGGACGAGGAGTCGCGGCTGCTGGTGGAGCGGACGCGGGAGTCCCTCACCCGCGCCATCAAGGCCGTCAAGCCGGGCCGGAAGATCAACATCATCGGCCGGGTCATCGAGTCGTACGCCAAGCGCTTCGGCTACGGCGTCGTCCGCGACTTCACCGGCCACGGCGTCAATACGTCGTTCCACTCCGGCCTGATCGTGCCGCACTACGACAGCCCGCACCACACGACCGAGATCAAGCCGGGCATGACGTTCACGATCGAGCCGATGCTGACGCTCGGGACGTACGAGTACGACATGTGGGAGGACGGCTGGACGGTCGTCACCAAGGACCGCAAGCGGACGGCTCAGTTCGAGCACACACTGGTGGTGACGGACACCGGAGCGGAGATCCTGACGCTCCCCTGAGTCATCCCCTGAGTAAGGCCTGCCCCAGAGGTTTTGCCGACAGGCCGTCGGGAAAGGGTGAAGTTAGGTCACCCTAACCTACCCCGGAGGCCGTCTTGGACGCCACGCCCACGCCCTTCTCCGCGCTCCTCCGCGCCGCCTCGCACGAGCAGCACACCCAGGTCGCCGGGTCGGCCTTCATGGGCGACCTGCTCGGCGGGCGGCTCGGCGTGGATGCCTACCGGCAGTACACCGAGCAGCTCTGGTTCGTCTACCGGGCCCTGGAGACGGTCCCCGAGCGCCTCGCGGAGGACCCGGTCGCGGGTCCGTTCGTACGGCTCGACCTGGCCCGCACCGCGGAGCTGGAGCGCGACCTGGCCCACCTCGGCGGCCCCGAGTGGCGCTCCGGCCTGCGGCCGCTGCCCGCCACGGCGGAGTACGCGGAGCGAATAACGGAGTGCGCCCGGGACTGGCCCGCCGGGCTGGTCGCCCACCACTACACCCGCTACCTCGGCGACCTCTCCGGCGGCCAGATCGTCCGCGGGATGGCCGAGAAGACGTGGGGCTTCGACCGCAAGGGCGACGGAGTGCGGTTCTACGTCTTCGAGTCGATCCCCAACCCTGCCTCTTTCAAGCGCGACTACCGCGCCCTGCTGGACGCCCTGCCGCTGGACGATCTGGAGAAGCAGCGCGTAGTAGACGAGTGCAAGCACGCCTACGGCCTCAACACCGCGATCCTCAGCGACCTGGGCCGCCGCTTCCCCCTCAGCGCCTGAGCATGTCGAGCAGCGCGTCTGGGCCGGGTTCCTCCCGGCCCAGACGGTGCGAGCTTATTCAGCTTCCTCAGGCTCCGGTGACGCCCCATCCCACACGGTGCCGGTATCCCCACCAGCAGGGTCGCACATCCTCGGAGCTTTGTGGCGAACAAGCGCCGGAGCAGCCTACGGCCGAACCCCTTATGGTCAGGGGCCATTGTCGGTATCCGCATCGTCGGTGGTGATGTCTCGCAATCGGCCCGCGCAAAAGCTGTTGGGCCATACACGAGCCTAACCGCCGGGCTGTCTCAGGCTGGGCGGGGGCCCGCGCCCGCCGGTGGGAGGGGATCGGTGGGCGCGGGGCCGGGGTGTTACTTGGAGGCGCGGCGGCGGGTGGTGGCTAGGACTGTTGCTGTGCCCAGGGTGGCCAGGGCGGCGGCTGCTCCCAGGAGTTTGGGGGCGGGGGTGTTCGTGCCGGTGGTGGCCAGGGAGGCTGTGCCGCCGGTTGTGGTGCCGCCTGTTGTGGTGCCTCCGCCGGTTGTGCTGCCGCCGGTGGAGGGGGCGTTGGTGGATGAGTTGTCGGTGGGGGTGTTGGTGGGGAGGGCGGCGTCCTCGTCCAGGGAGATCGCGGCGGTTACCGGGTCCAGGGCGTCGCCCGCCGCGTAGAAGCCGCCGAAGGCCTTGGCGCCGTCGGTGGTCAGGGTGGCCGGGACCTTGGTGAGGGTGAGGACGCCGTCCTTGGGGGCGAGGGAGCCCGGGGTGAGGTCGGCGACCCGGACGTCATCGCTGTTGGTGACCTTGCCCGTCTCCCGGTCCTTGGCCGATACGTCGGCCACCAGCGCGCCCTTGGCGCCGTCGACCTCAAGGCTCAGGTCGCTGAACTTCAGGTCCAGGGAGCCTTCGTGGCCGGTGAAGCGGACCGCGCCGTCGAACCCGGCGTCCAGGGAGGGCCCTTCGGCGTCGTACGCGCCTTGGGCGCCTGGGAAGCGGTAGCCGGCGGCGCCCTGGTCGGTCGCGCCGTCGGAGAGGGTGATCTCGCCCTTGGCGATCGGGCCGGTGACGTAGTCGCGGAAGGACTTCTTCACGCCCCAGTCGAGGGTGCCGTCCACGATCCCGGGTGCGGCGGTGGGGGTGCCGGAGGCCGGGGTGGAGGGGGTGCGGCTGGGGGTCGGGGGCGGGGTGGGCGACGGGGGCTGCGTCGTCGCGGTCGGGGTGTCCGTGGGAGTGGGGGTCGGCGTCGGGGTCGGGGTCGGCTGGGACGGGCTGGCCGGGGTCACGGCCAGCGTCGCGGGGTCGAGCGCCATGCCCTCCTCGTACATGTCGTTGAAGGCCTTGGCGCCGTCGGCGGTCAGCTTCGTCGGGATGTCCGCGAAGGTCATCCGGCCGCCCTCGCCGCTCCCCGGTGTCACCTTGGACAGGTCGAGGGTGGCGAGGGCGACGTCGTCGCTGGTCTTGCCGGGCACGGTGACATCGGCGGTGATCTCGCCCGAGGTGCCCTCCGTGCTCACCTTGAGGTCGCCGAGGGTGAGGTCGAGGGCGCCGCCGTGGCCGGTGAAGCGGACGCTGCCCTTGAAGGTGGTGGCGACGGCGTGGGTCGAGGTGTCGTACGTCCCCGTGCCGTCGGTGAAGGTGAACGGGCCGTTGTCTGGGGCCTGTTGGGCACCGTCCGCGACCTCGATCGTGCCGTGGGCTATCGGGCCCGTCACATACTTACGGAACCCCTCCTTCGCGCCCCACTCCAGGGTGCCGTCCTTCAGCTCCAGCCCCGGGGCCTGGGCCGCTGCCGGGGCGGCGTGCGCGGGCAGCGCCGCCACGGTGGCCCCGAGGGCCGCACTGGCGGCGACGGCCGTGGCGAGCGCGAGCAGGGCGCGCGGAGTGCGCGGAGTGCGTCTGCGGGGTGCGGACGGGGTGACGGTCATGGTCCGGGTGCCTCCTTGGCTATGGCGCCGCCCGGCACGTAATGGGGGGCGGCGTTGAATGGGGTTCAGCGGCGTGCGGCGTCAGCCGTACGGCGGCGGCGCAGCAGGACGAAGGCGGCCACGGCGAGCGCGCCGCCCACCACGCCGCCCATCAGCGGCAGCGAGGAAGAGCCTCCACCACCGCTACGTCGCGCGGCCGTCTCAGCGGACGGCTTCGGCGCGGCGGCGGCAGCGGTGGTCGGGGCGCTGCCCAGGTCAGGCAGCGGCGGAAGCGACGCCTTGGCGTCGACGGGGACGGCGAGCGACACCGGGTCCATGGCCGTGCCCGCCCGGTAGAGCCCGCCGAACGCCTCGGCGCCGCGCGCGGTGAGCTTCGCAGGAGCGTCGTTCACGGCGATCAGGCCGTTCTCGGGGCGCAGCAGCCGAGTGGCGACGGCGAAGGTGGCCAGTGGGACGTCCCGCCGAGCCCTACCCCGCTCGGTCACATCGGCCGCCAGCGTCCCGCGCCCGTCCGCGATCCGTACGGTCACTCCGCTGAGCGCGAGGTCGAGCCCCTTGCCCCGGAAGCGGAGTTGGCCGTCGAAGGCGGCGCGGAGGGTGCCCCGGCGCTCGTCGTACGTGCCCTTCCCGCGCGGGAAGCGGAAGAGCGCGCCACCGTCCTGGGCGCCCTGCGACAGCCGCCACTCCCCCTTGGCGACCGGCCCGGTGACGTACTCGCGGAAGGTGCGGCGCACGCCCCAGTCGACGGCCGCTGTCGTGAACGTTCCCCGGGGGCGGGCCGTTTCAGCAGCGCCAGGACTGACACTCGCACTCGCGCTCGCACTCGCGCTCGCGCTCGGGCTGGCGCTGGGCGCCCCGGCGGCCGCGTCCGCCGACAGGCTGACCGGGTCCAGCTCCGCCCCCGCCGCGTAGTACCCCGCGAACGCCTTCGCGCCCTCGGAAGTGAGCTTCGCCGGGAGCCGGTTGAGCGCCACCGTGGGCCCGCCGCCCCGCATGGTGATCCCGCCGAGGTCGAGCGTGGCCAGCGGCACCTGACGGGCGCTGGTGGTCTTGCCGGAGTCCTTCGCCTTGCTGGTCATGTCGGCGTACAGAGTCCCGCTGCCGCTTCCGGCGCCGATCCGGACGGTGGGGCGGCTGATGGTGAGGTCCAGTTGGTACGAACCGTCCGGCTTACGGTGGCCGAGGAAGCGCACCCCGCCCGAGAACCCCGCCTCGAAGGCGCCGTCGGCCGGGTCGTACGAGCCGGTGGCGGAATGAAAGCGGAACTGGCTGTCGCCGACGGTCGCGCTGCCGTCGCGCAGGCTCCAGCTCCCGTGGGCGATGGGCCCGGTGACATAGCTCTGGAACGAGGACTTGATGCCCCAGTCCAGGCGCCCGCCCGCGACCTCACGGTCCGCCGCGTGCGCGGTGGAACCGCTCAGCGGGGCGAGGCCGAGGGTGAGCAGGACGGATACGCATAACACGGCGGACGCATGGACCGGTCTCCACGACGGCATCAGAAGCCCCTCCGACATCTGGTGAAGCGAGGTAAGGCTAACCTAAGGTATTCGCCGTCGGGTCGGAACAGCGCTAGCGCGGAAGGGCTGGAAAGTGGATCAACCGCAGTCGGCAGCCAGGGCGTTACTCCACAGACGCAGACCGCCGCGCAAACCGCCTCAGGTGCTGCTCGTCCTCATCGCCCTGCTCGCGCTCACCGGCTGCGGCGGAAGCGACAACGGCACCACCACACCGAAACGCACAGCCGCCGCCCCGGACCGCGTCGAACCCCTGCGCACCAAGCCCGCACCCCGCCTCCCCGCCACCGTCCGATCCGCCGACGGCCGCCGGGTGACGGTGCGTTCGGCCGACCGGATCGTGCCCCTCACCGGCTCGCTCTCCGAGATCGTCTTCACCCTCGGCCTCGGCCGGAACGTCGTCGCCCGCGACATCACCGCCACCTTCGACCAGGCGGCGAAGCTGCCCATGGTCACCCGCGCCCATGACGTCTCGGCCGAGAGCGTGCTCTCCCTGCGCCCCAGCGTCGTCCTCGCGGACACCTCCACGGGCCCGGACGAGGCCCTGGACCAGATACGGGACGCCGGGATTCCGCTCATCGTGCTCGACCCGCCGAAGGACCTGTCCGACATCGGCCCCCGGATCGACGCGGTGGCCGCCGCGCTCGGCGTCCGCGAAGCCGGTACGGAGCTGCGCGAGCGCACTCAGCAGCGCATCGAGGCCGTACGCGAGAAGAGCCCAACCGCGAACAAACGGCCCCGCGTCGCCTTCCTCTATCTGCGCGGCTCCGCCTCCGTCTATCTCCTCGGCGGCCGCGACTCCGGCGCGAGTTCGCTCCTCGAAGCCGCCGGAGCGGTCGACGCGGGCAAGGAGTCCGGGCTGACGAAGGATTTCACCCCGCTCACCAGCGAAGCCCTCGCGAAGGCGGCACCCGACGCGATCCTCGTCATGACCAAGGGGCTGGATTCGGTCGGCGGGGTCGACGGGCTGCTGAAGGTGCCCGGCGTCGCCGAGACCCCGGCCGGGATGGACCGCCGTATCGTCACGGTCAACGACGGCGTGCTGCTCAACTACGGCCCCCGCACCGACCAGGTGCTGGACTCCCTCGTTCAGCAGATCCACCGCGCCGGACAGCAGTGACCCGCCGCGCCACGCTCCTCACCGCCGCCCTCGCCGTCGCCCTCGCGGTCCTCGCCCTGCTCTCGGCGTCCATCGGCGCGTACGAGATCCCGCTGCGCCCGCTGCTCGACTCGCTGCTCCACCGCGCCGGTCTGGGCGGCGCCGCGCTGGACCGGGTGGGCGAGAGCGTGCTGTGGAACGTGCGGCTGCCGCGCGTCGTCCTCGCCCTGCTGGTCGGGGCGTCGCTGGGGTGCGCGGGCGCGCTGACGCAGGGGCTGTTCGGCAATCCCCTCGCCGAACCGGGCGTCATCGGCATCTCCATGGGCGCCGCCGTCGGCGCGGTCGGCTCCATCGCGCTCGGGCTGAACTTCCTCGGCACCTGGACGGTGACCGTGTGCGCGTTCTGCGCCGGACTGCTCACCGTCCTCGTCGTCTACGCGCTGTCGCGGGCGGACGGCCGTACGGAGGTGGTCACGCTCATCCTCACCGGCATCGCGGTCAACGCCTTCGCGGGCGCGCTCATCGGACTGGCCATCTTCTTCGCCGACAACGCCCAGATCACCGAGATCACCTTCTGGCAGCTCGGCTCGCTCGCCCAGGCCACCTGGCCGAAGGTGCTGGCCGTGCTGCCGTGCGCGCTCGCGGGTCTGGTCGTGGCGCCGCTGTACGGCCGCAAGCTGGACCTGCTCGCGCTGGGCGAGCGCCCGGCCCGCCACCTCGGGGTGGACGTCGAACGGTTGCGCCTCGCGCTGATCCTCGTCGTCGCGCTGCTGACGGCCGCCGCGGTCGCCGTCGCGGGCGTCATCACCTTCGTCGGCCTCCTGGTGCCGCATGTGCTGCGGATGGCGGCCGGTCCCGGGCACCGCTTCCTCGTCCCCGGCAGCGCGCTCGGCGGGGCGCTGGTGCTGGTCGCGGCCGACCTCGCGGCCCGTACGATCGCCCAGCCCGCCGAGCTGCCGCTCGGGGTGCTGACGGCGCTCGTCGGCAGCCCGTTCTTCTTCTGGCTGCTGCGCAGGACCCGCCGCCGCCAAGGGGGTTGGGCATGACCAGGGGCATGAGCGGACTCCCGCAGCGGCTGTTCGCCCGGCGCGGCAACCGTCTCGCGCCCGCCCCCGTCGCCCCGGGCGCGGCCGTCGCGGGGGCCGAGGCGCTGACGGTGCGGCTGGGCGCCCGTACGGTGCTCACCGAGACCGACCTGACCGTCCGGGCCGGGGAGGTGCTGGCGCTCGTAGGGCCCAATGGCGCGGGCAAATCCACGCTGCTCGCAGCCCTCGCGGCCGATCTGCCCGCCGCCTCCGGCACGGTCCGCGTCGACGGCCGCCCGGTCACCGCGTGGGCGCCCGCCGAACTGGCGCTGCGCCGCGCCGTGCTCCCCCAGGACCCCACCCTCGCCTTTCCCTTCACGGTCCGGGAGGTCGTGGCGATGGGCCGAGCGCCGTGGGCGGGCACCGCCGCCGAGGGCGAGGACGAGGAGGCGGTGGCGGGCGCGATGGCCCGGGTGGAGGTGGCGGAGTTCGCCGAACGGCCGTTCCTCGCGCTCTCCGGCGGCGAGCGGGCCCGGGTCGCGTTCGCCCGGATCCTCGCCCAGCGCACCCCGCTGCTGCTGCTCGACGAGCCGACCGCCGCCCTCGATCTGCGCCACCAGGAGCTGGTCCTGAACGTCTGCCGGGACCGGGCCGCCGCGGGCGACGCGGTGGTCGTGGTGCTGCACGACCTGTCGCTGGCCGCCGCCCACGCGGACCGCGCCGCGGTCCTGCACGAGGGCCGGATCGCGGCGGACGGACCGCCGGAGGAGGTGTTCGACGCCGCCCTGCTGTCCCGCGTCTACCGGCAGCCCGTGGAGGTGGTCCCGCACCCCCGCACCGGGGAACGGATCGTGTTGCCGCGCCGGGACGACAACACCCGCGCATAACGGCCCCATAACGCATACCAGCCACTTGGCTGAGAATTTGCCATGCGTAAGCAGTCCCTTGGACTTACCCAGACGATACACAGGCACGGCTCAGTTAAGTTAGGCCCGCCTTACTTCCGCCTTACTTCCTGAACCGCGTCTGGAGCCCGCATGCGAGCCGCCCGCACCTCCGTCGTCGCCGCCATATCGGCGCTGACGACCCTCACCGCCGTCGCAGGCTGCGCCGAGAAGTCCGATGCCAAGGGCTCCGACGCCGTCCAGGTCACGGCGTCGGACAGCGCGTGCAAGGTCTCGAAAACGTCGTTCCCGGCCGGGCATGTGAAGCTCGCCGTGGAGAACAAGGGCTCCAAGGTCACCGAGGTCTACGTCTACGCCCCCGGCGACCGGATCGTCACCGAGCGGGAGAACATCGGGCCGGGCACCAAGGCCGTGGTCAACGCCGAGGTGAAGACCGGTTCGTACGAGATCGCCTGCAAGCCCGGGATGAAGGGCTACGGCATCCGCCAGAAGGTGTCCGCGACCGGCAAGGGCGCGGCGGCCAAGCGGAATCCGAAGCTGGACAAGGCGGTGGCCGAGTACCGCGCGTACGCACAGGCGCAGGCCGACGAGACGCTGCCGAAGGCCCAGGCGTTCGCCGACGCGGTCACGAAGGACGATCTGGCGGCCGCCAAGAAGGCGTACGCGCCCTCCCGCGTCGGCTGGGAGCGCACCGAGCCGGTCGCCGAGTCGTTCGGTGACATCGACCCGAAGGTCGACGTCCGCGCGGACGGGCTGGAGAAGGGGCAGAAGTGGACCGGCTGGCACCGGCTGGAGAAGTCGCTGTGGCAGACGAAGAAGATCACCAAGGCCGACCATGACCTCGCCGACCAGCTGATCACGGACCTCAAGGACTGGCAGAAGCGGGTCGGCACCGCCGAGATCACCCCGACCGGCATGGCGAACGGCGCCAAGGAGCTGCTGGACGAGGTGCAGACCGGCAAGGTCACCGGCGAGGAGGAGCGCTACAGCCACACCGACCTGGTGGACTTCGAGGCCAACGTCGAGGGCGCCGAGACCTCGTACAAGCTGCTCAAGCCCGTGGCCGCGTCGAACGACCCGGCGCTGGCCAAGGAGCTGGACAAGCAGTTCGCCGCGGTGGAGAAGCTGCTGGACGCGTACCGCGAGGGCGATGGCTTCGTCTCGTACGACACCGTCTCGGAGACGAAGCGCAAGGAGCTGTCGGACGGGGTCAACGCGCTGGCCGAGCCGCTGTCCAAGCTCGCCGCCGCCGTCGTCTCGAAGTGAGGGCCGGTTCATGAGCGACGCCTCCCCCTCGCGCCGCGCCCTCCTCGGCTGGGGCGGCGCCGGGCTCGCGCTCGGCGCCGCGGCCGCGGGCGGCACAGCGGCCGCGCTGAGCGGCAACGACACCCCACCCGTGGAGGACAGCGGCGGCGCCGTGCCCTTCCACGGGCCCCACCAGGCGGGCATCGCCACCGCCGTCCAGGACCGGCTGCACTTCGCGGCGTTCGACGTCACCACCGACGACCGCGCCGAGCTGATCGATCTGCTCAAGGAGTGGACGCGGGCGGCGGCCCGGATGACGCGGGGGCACGCGGTCGGCGGCGGCGCGGTCAGCGACCTCGTCGAGGCGCCGCCGGACGACACCGGCGAGGCGCTGGGGCTCAAGCCCTCCCGGCTCACCCTCACCTTCGGCATCGGGCCCTCCCTCTTCGAGGACCGGAAGGGGAAGGACCGGTTCGGCATCGCGAAGCGCCGCCCCGAGGCGCTGATCGACCTGCCCGCCTTCCCCGGCGACGACCTCGACGCGGCGCGCGGCGGCGGCGATCTGTGCGTCCAGGCGTGCGCCGACGACCCGCAGGTGGCCGTGCACGCGATCCGCAACCTGGCCCGCATCGGCATGGGCAAGGTCGCGGTCCGCTGGTCGCAGCTGGGCTTCGGCAAGACGTCCTCGACCACCCCGGACGCGCAGACGCCGCGCAACATGATGGGTTTCAAGGACGGCACCCGGAACATTCCCGGCACCGACGCCGCCGCCCTCACGAAGCATGTGTGGGTGAGCGAGCAGGCGGGCCCGGCGTGGCTGGCCGGGGGCTCGTACCTGGTGGCACGCCGCATCCGCATGCACATCGAGACGTGGGACCGCACCTCGCTCAAGGAGCAGGAGGACGTGTTCGGGCGCGACAAGGGCGAGGGCGCGCCGTACGGCAAGCAGCACGAGCGCGATACGCCCAACCTGAAGGCGATGCTGCCCGACGCGCACGTCCGCCTCGCCCACCCCGACTCCAACGGCGGCGTCCGCATCCTGCGCCGCGGCTACTCCTTCACCGACGGTACGGACGGTCTGGGGCGGCTGGACGCGGGGCTGTTCTTCCTCGCGTACCAGCACGACGTACGCGAGGGCTTCGTACCGCTGCAGCGGCGGCTGGCGCGCGAGGACGCGCTCAACGAGTACATCCAGCACGTGGGTTCGGCGCTGTTCGCCATCCCGCCGGGCGTCCGGGACGCGGACGACTGGTGGGGCCGGGCGCTGTTCACCTGACGGACGATCGAATGAGAGCGAGGCGGACTCCGTGTTCGGCAACTACCTGATCGGGCTGCGCGAAGGGCTCGAAGCCAGCCTGATCGTGTGCATCCTGGTCGCCTATCTGGTCAAGACGGACCGCCGGGACGCGCTGCGCCCGGTGTGGCTGGGCATCGGGGCGGCGGTGGTGCTGGCCCTGTCGTTCGGCGCGGCCCTGGAGTTCGGCTCGCAGGAGCTGACGTTCGAGGCGCAGGAGGCGCTGGGCGGCTCGCTGTCGATCGTCGCGGTCGGCCTGGTGACCTGGATGGTGTTCTGGATGCGGCGCACCGCCCGCCAGCTGAAGCACGAGCTGCACGGGCGGCTGGACGCGGCGCTCGCCATGGGCACCGGCGCGCTGGTGGCCACGGCGTTCCTGGCGGTGGGCCGGGAGGGCCTGGAGACCGCGCTGTTCGTGTGGGCCGCGGTGCGGGCGAGCAACGACGGCTCGGCGGACCCGCTGATCGGGGTGGCCCTGGGGCTGCTGACCGCCGTGGTGCTGGGCTGGCTGTTCTACCGTGGCGCGGTACGGATCAACCTGGCGAAGTTCTTCACCTGGACGGGTGGCATGCTGGTCGTGGTGGCGGCGGGCGTGCTCGCGTACGGCTTCCACGACCTCCAGGAGGCGAACTGGCTTCCGGGTCTCCACTCCCAGGCGTTCGACATCAGCGCCACCATCGCGCCGGACACCTGGTACGGCACCCTGCTCAAGGGCGTTTTCAACTTCCAGCCGGACCCCACCTGGCTCCAGGTCACAGTGTGGCTGCTGTATCTGGTCCCCACGCTGACCTTCTTCTTCGCCCCGGGTAGGGTGGCGCCGTCCGACGCAGCCCCGAAGGAGCCGCAGCCCCATGACACGCAGGTCATCCCGCCGGCCGTCCGCCCTACCGACCGCAGCGGCGGTGCTGGCGCTGGGGATGACACTGACAGGTTGCATGACGGTGCACGGCGAACGGGAGAACATCCCGTCCGTGGACAAGGCTGAGGCCGCCGAGGCGCTCCGCGACTTCACCGCCACGTACAACAAGGCGTACCAGGAGCTGGACCCGTCGGTGGTGAGCCAGGTGGAGACCGGCCCGCTGGAGGCGATCAGCACGGCCGACCTCAAGGCCCAGCACGCCAACTCCCCGCAGGGCAACCCGAACTACCCGGCGCTGAAGCTGTCCGACGCGAGCTTCCACATCCCCCGGCAGATCGGGTGGCCGAAGTTCTTCGTGGCGGACACCGACAGCAACCGGGACGGCAACCGGTGGCTGGTGGTCTTCATCCGGGACGGCATCGACAAGCCGTGGAAGGCCGCGTATCTGTCGATCCTCAGCCAGGACGAGGTTCCGGAGTTCGCGACCGACAAGGACGGCTGGGCCAAGCCGGTCAAGGCCACGGGCGCGGCGCCCCGGCTCGCCGTCCGGCCGGACAAGCTGAGCGGCACGTACGTCAACTACCTGATGACGGGCGAGGGCGGCACGTTCGCGGACGGGCAGGCGACGTCGGGGCTGCGGGAGTCGCGGAGCAAGTTCAAGAAGACGCCGAAGTTCTGGACGCAGTACATCGACACCCCGGCGCCCGGGGGCGGCCCCGAGGCCCCCGTGGGCCTGCGGACGGAGGACGGCGGCGCGGTCGTCTTCTTCGCCTCGCACCACCGGCAGAAGCAGACCATGGCGAAGGGCTTCCGACCCAACCCGGATCCGCAGGTCAAGGCGCTGATGACGGGCGAGGCGAAGCGGGCGGTGACGCTGACCCGGGTGGCCGAGTCGGCCGTCCGCGTCCCCGCGAAGGACGCGGCCGACCCCAAGGTGGTCTTCCTGAACCGCCTGGAAGGCGTAACAGCCGCCAAGGGCGAATAACCGTTGTGGGCAATCGTTCCGCCGGGGGCACCTCCCAGCGGTAGCTGGGGGAGGAACGGGTGGGCACAACCCACCCACCGGCCCGCACCCGGCAACGAAACCCCAGGCGCAACCGGCGCCTACCGCCCTATCGGCCAAGCAGCAGACGCATGCTCGTCGTCGTCCTCGGCAACGAAACGCGCGCACGCATCCGTCAACGCCTCCAGCAACGTCAACGGATCCGGCAACGCCCGCTCCGGCCCGAGGAGCCACGCCACCCGCCCATCCCCCGGCAGCCGAGCCGGAGGCACCAGCACATAACTCCCCCGGCAATGCCACCGCAGCCCCGGATGCTCATCCATCGTCTCGGGATGGCAGTCCAGCTCACACGGCCACCACTCGTCCTCGTCCTCCGGCGTCCCCCGCGTCGCCGTGAAGAAGAGCATCCGCCCCTGCCGCACATCCCCACCGCTCGTCGCGACCGGCCCGACCTCCACCTCCGAGGCGCCCAGCCGCTCCAGGGCCTGCCGCCCCGCGTCGACCGGTACGTCGAGCACATCGTGGACATGACCGGTGGCGGTGATGAAGTTGGCCTGCGGGTCGGCGCGCAGCCAGTGGGCGACCTTGTCCGGGTCGGTCGACGCCTGTGTCGACCAGGCGAAGGAGACGGGGTGGCGGGCGGGGGTCGGACAGCCGATGCGGTCGCAGGAACAGCCGTAGCCGGAGGGGTACGCGGCGGGCGCGAGCGGGAATCCGGCGGCGGCCGCGGCCATGAGCAGGTCCTCGCGGGCACTCGCGGCGACCGCACCCGAGCCGCTATCCCCGCCCGTCGCGCTTCTCGACCGGCGCAGCCACTGGGTGAACCTGCTCTTGCGTTCCATCTATCGCCTCGCTTCACCGCCGCGACCGGCGGTACCGCCGGTACCCGATCAATGCTGCCACCATCCTGCGCCCGAGGTGGCCGGTGTCCGCATCCGGGGTGACGCCGGGACCCACGTCCGGGTGCCGATATCAGGACATAACAGAACGAGCACCCCTAGCGTTCCCTATATGATCACCAGGTATTTTCTGACCGGTGTGGCGGTCCTCACCCTCTCCATACCAGCGGCCCTCCTGGCGACCCCCACCGCCCGCCCGACCGTCTCCCCGGCCGCCCGCCCGCCGGAACGAGCCCTCGACACGGGCCTCGGCACGAGCCCCCCGCAGATCATCTACACGGCCCATCGCGGCGGCGCCCTCGAAGTGCCCGAGAACAGCATGGCCGGGCTGACCACCGCCCTGACCCGCAAGGACGCCCAGGTCGTCGACTTCGACATCCGCACCCTGCGCGACGGCACGCTCGTCGTGATGCACGATGCGACGCTGGACCGTACGACGTCCCAGGCCGGGCCCGTGAACGCCCTCACCGCCACCCAGTGGCGCACCGTACGCCTCCGCCCCGCCCCCGCCCTGCGCGGCGCCTGGAAGCCCGAGCGGCCGCCGACCGTGACCGAGGCGCTGGACCGGCTCGGGGGACGTACGACCCTGATGGTCGAGACGAAGGACCCGGCCGGACTGCCCGAACTGGCCCGCATGATCCGCGACCGGGGCCTGACCCGCTCGGTCTACGTGAACTCCAACCACCCGGACGTGGCCCGCGAGGCCCACCGGATGGGCCTGCTGGCCCAGCTGTGGCGGTCCGCCCGGCAGATGCGCCACGACCGCCCCGGCGACTGGCGCGGGGTCGTGGACCTGCTGGACGTCGACTACCGGGCCCGGGACGCGGACATACGGCGGGCCGTCGCGTCCGGCGTGCCCCATGTGTGGGCGCACACCGTCAACACCGCGGGTCAGCGCGACCGGATGGTGCGGCTGGGGTGCGACGGGATCATCACGGACGCGCCGAGCCTGATGATCACCACCCCGATGCGGGGGCGGCTCAGCGCGGGCTGAGGCCGCGCAAGGCCATGCCGACCACGGCATCCGCGTACGCATGGGTGAGCGGCAGCGTCCGCAGCAGCCAGCGGGCGGTGATCGGGCCGGTCACCAGCTCCACCGCGATCCGTGGATCGAGGTCCGCCGCCACCTGCCCCGCCCGCTGGGCGGCGCGCAGCCGCTCGACGTAGCGCTGGACCGACGGCTCCAGCACCCGGCGCACGAACTCCGCGGCGATCTCCGGGTTGACGATGCCCTCGGCGGCCAGCGCCCGGTAGGGCAGGTCGTACGTGGGCGACAGCAGCTCGTCCACCGTCGCGCGCAGCACGCCCCTGAGGTCGGCCGCCAGGTCCCCGGTGTCGGGAACCGCACCCCCGGCCGCCCCCGCGGCCCGCTCGCCGAGGTCGACGAACGCGTCCAGCAGGACGGCCGCCCTGGACGGCCACCAGCGGTAGATCGTCTGCTTGCCGACCCCGGCGCGGGCGGCGATGGCCTCGATGGTGAGCTTCGGATAGCCCACCTCGGCGACGAGTTCGAGCGCGGCATCGAGGATCGCGCGGTGCGAACGTTCACTGCGGCGGGTCGCGTTGGGAGCCATGCAGCTCAATGTAACGGCCCCTGAGGACAGCCCTGGCCCGCCTCAGGGGGCCACCCCTCGCCGGTCGCCGATCCTCACGCGCGCCTCCGGCTCCCCGCCGGTCGGTCGGGCGCAACCCCGCGCCAGTGGCACCCGCCGCCCGCCAGGCGGGGGCACCCGCGTGCAGAAGACGCCCCCAGCCGGTCAGATCGGGGCACCCGAGACCGGAGCAGCCCGCAGCCCGTCAGACGTGGCCACCCGCCAGACCGGGGCACCCGGGCGCCGGAGGCACCCGACGCCGGTCGGACGGGCGCACCCACACGCCAGCGCCATCCACCGCCAGTCAGACGAGGGCGCCCGCGTGCAGAAGGCACCCAGCCAGGTCAGATCGGGGTGCCCGAGGCCGGAGCTGCCCACCGCCCGTCAGACGCGACCACCCGCGCCGCGCCCACCGTCCACCAGACCGGCGCACCACGCGCCGGAGACGCCCGTCGCCGGTCAGACCGGGGCACCCACCGCCGGTCGGACGGGCGCAACCCCGCGCCAGTGGCACCCGCCGCTCGCCAGGCGGGGGCACCCGCGTGCAGAAGACGCCCCCAGCCGGTCAGATCGGGGCACCCGAGGCCGGAGCAGCCCACCGCCCGTCAGGCGCGACCACTCGCGCACCGGTGGCGCCCGCCGCACGCCGGACCGGCGCACCCACACACCGGAGCTGCCCGCCGTCCGCCGGGGCGGCCACGCACTCGAAGTCCCCGCCGTCGCGGGAGCCGGGCGCTCGGGGGCGGGGGCATCACCCCGTAGAATTCACGGAATGCACGCCCCGCATGCCGCCCCCACCGCCGAGACGCCGCGCACCGCGCACGCCGCCCCCACCGCCGAGACGCTGCGCGCCGCGCTCGCCGGGCTGCTCGACGGACTGCCGCCGCGCCAGGCGGCCCAGGCGGTCGACCGGCTGATCGCCAACTACCGGGGCCGCACCCCGACCGACGCGCCCGTGCTGCGGGACCGCTCCGATGTCGCCGCGTACGCCGCGTACCGGATGCCCGCGACGTTCGAGGCCGTGCGCGCCGCCCTCGACGCGCTGCGCGAGCGCGCCCCGGCCTGGGCGCCCGCCTCGCACCTCGACATCGGCGGCGGTACGGGCGCGGCGAGCTGGGCCGTGGCCGCCGCGTGGCCGGACGGGGGCCACAGCACCACCGTCCTGGACTGGGCCGAGCCCGCCCTCGCCCTCGGCCGCGAGCTGGCCGGGCAGTCCCCCGCCGCCCCGCTGCGCGAGGCCCACTGGCAGCGCCGCGCCCTCACCTCCGACCTCGCCCTCCCCGACGCGACGGACCTGGTCACCGTCTCGTACGTGCTGGGCGAACTCACCGCCCCCGACCGCCGCGCGGTCGTCGGCGAGGCGGCGCGGACGGCCCAGGCCGTGGTGCTCGTCGAACCCGGCACCCCCGACGGCTATCTGCGCATCCGCGAGGCCCGCGACCAGCTCGTATCGGCGGGCTTCCGGATCCTCGCCCCGTGCCCGCACAGCGACACCTGCCCCATCGAACCGGGCGCCGACTGGTGCCACTTCGCGGCCCGGGTGAGCCGTTCGTCGCTGCACCGCCAGGTGAAGGGGGGCTCGCTGGGGCACGAGGACGAGAAGTTCGCGTACGTCGCGGCGGCCCGCTTCCCCGCCGAGGCGGCGGACGGGACGTCACGCGTCACCCGCCACCCCCAGACCCGCAAGGGCCAGGTGCTGCTGGATCTGTGCACCCCCGACGAGGGCCTGACCCGCCGCACCGTCACCAAGCGCCACGGCCCCCTCTACCGCGCCGCCCGCGACACCACGTGGGGCGACTCCTGGCCGCCGCCGCTCGACGAGCAGTGATCTAGAGGGCGCGGGCCAAGGCGGTGGCGGCCGCCGCGCGGGGCGCGCTGTCGCCGGGGCGGCGGCGCGGGTGGACCGTATTGGCGAGCAGGATCAGATAGCAGTCCCGGGACCGGTCCAGCACCAGGCTGGTGCCCGTGAACCCGGTGTGCCCGGCCGCGCCGCCGCCCGCCAACTCGCCCATGAACCACGGCTGATCGACCTCGAAGCCCAGCCCAGGCGCGGTCAGCATCAGGTCCACAGACGCGGGCGAGAGCACCGGCCCGCCGCCCGCCAGCAGCGCACGGCACAGCACGGACAGATCGGCCACGGTCGAGAAGAGCCCGGCGTGGCCCGCGACGCCGCCGAGCGCGTACGCGTTCTCGTCGTGCACCACGCCCCGCAGCATGCCCCGGTCGAGCTTGCCCCAGGGGCGCCGCTGGTCCTCGGTCGCGGCGATGCGCGGCAGCCAGGCGCGGGGCGGGCGGAAGCGGGTGGACGCCATGTCCAGGGGGCCGGTGATCCGGTCGTGGACGAGGCCGTCCAGCGCGCGGCCGGTCACCCGCTCCAGGACGCGCTGGAGCAGCAGCAGGTTGAGGTCGGAGTAGCGGCGGGCGGCCCCGGGCGGGGTGCGCGGCGGCTCGGCGTACAGCCGCGCCCACCGCGCCTCGTCCCCATCGCACTCGTAGAGCGGCAACTCCGGGACCAGCCCCGAGCGGTGGGTGAGCAGCTGCCGCACCGTGATGCCGTGCTCGGCGGCGGCGGTGCATTCGGGGGCGTACGAGGCGACCGGGGCGTCCAGCGCGATCTCGCCGCGCTCCAGCGAGCCCACCGCCACGATCGCGGTGAACAGCTTGGTCAGCGAGGCGAGGTCGAAGATGGTGTCGGCGCGCGCCGGGACCCATCGCGCGCGCGGCAGCTCACGGTCGTACGCGGCGTACCGCACGGCCCAGCCGAAGGCGCCCTCCGCCAGGGGCCCGGCGCCCGTCCCGGCCGTCACCACCGCGCCCGCGCACCAGGGGCGCTCCCCCTCGGGGAGCGCCTCCACGGTGCGCAGGAGGAGGCTCAGGCCACCGTCACGCTCTGCTTGGTGCGTCGCTGCCACGGGCGGCAGAGTCCCATGAAGCAGCCCATGGCGGCCAGCGCGCACATCAGCTGGACGACGGCCATCGGCACCGCCGTGGTCTCACCCGCGATCCCCACCAGCGGCGAGGCGACGGCCCCGAGCAGGAAGGTGGAGGTGCCGAGCAGCGCGGACGCGGAACCGGCGGCGTGCGGGGTGCGCATCAGCGCCGAGGCGTTGGTGTTGGGCATCGCCAGGCCCATCGAGGACATCAGCACGAACAGGCAGGCGGCGACCGGTACGAGACCGACCTCGCCGAACAGCCCGGCGGACAGGGCGAGCAGCGCGGTCGCCGCGACGGTGATCATGGCCAGCCCCACGGCCAGCACCTTGTCCATGCTGACGCGGCCGACCAGGATCCGGCCGTTGACCTGGCCCATGCCGATGAGGCCGATCGAGTTGAGCCCGAACAGCAGGCTGAACGTCTGCGGCGAGGCGCCGTAGATCTCCTGGACGACGAAGGACGAACCGGAGACATAGGCGAAGAGGGCGGCGAAGGCGAAGCTGCCCGCGAGCATGTAGCCGGTGAAGACGCGGTCGGCGAGCAGCCCGCGCATCGTACGGAGCGCTTCGCCGAGCCCGCCGTCGTGGCGGCGCTCGGGCGGCAGCGTCTCGTGGAGGAAGCGCCAGACGACGAGGGTGAGCAGCGCGCCGATCACGGTGAGGACGAGGAAGACGCCGCGCCAGTCGGTGAAGCGCAGGATCTGGCCGCCGATGACGGGGGCGGCGATGGGCGCGACACCGGAGATCAGCATCAGGGTGGAGAAGAAGCGGGCCATCGCGATGCCGTCGTACAGGTCGCGGACGACGGCGCGGGCGATCACGATCCCGGCCGACCCGGCGAGCCCCTGGAGCAGCCGGAAGCCGATGAGCATCCCGGCGGAGGGGGCGAAGGCGCAGATGGCGGTGGCGATGACGTAGATCACCATGCCGATGAGGAGGGGGCGGCGGCGGCCCCACTTGTCACTCATCGGGCCGACGACGAGCTGACCGAGCGCCATGCCCATCAGGCAGGCGGTCAGGGTGAGCTGGGCCGTGGCGGCGGAGCTGTGGAGCGCGTCGGTGACCGCCGGCAGGGCCGGGAGGTACATGTCCATCGAGAGGGCGGGGAGAGCGGTGAGCCCGCCGAGGACGAAGGTGACGAGGAGGCTCGCGCGGCGCTGCGCGGTCAGTGGAGCGGTGACCTGGGGCGCGGCGGCGGAGGCGGGAGAAGAAGAGGGTTCGGGTCTGTCGGCCCGGTCGGGAGCGGCGGCCGTTAGGCCGGGCTGCTGCATGCTGACCTTCCATGAGTCGTTTAGTCGTTCTCTATGCTCTCAGCAGAATCGGTGTGCTCAGGACCGATCAGGCCGAGGGGTAGAGAGGGGCAGGGATGTCGGGACCGAAGACCGAGCGCGTGCGGTGGGGGATCCTGGCGACCGGCGGGATCGCCGCGTCATTCACGGCAGATCTGCTGGACATGGCAGACGCGCAGGTCATGGCGGTGGGCTCGCGCAGCCCGGAGACGGCGAAGCGGTTCGCCGAACGATTCGGAATACCCCGCTCCTACGGTAGCTGGGCGGAGCTGGCCGCCGACCCCGAACTCGACGTGATATACGTCGCTACCCCGCACGCGGCCCACCGCGCCGCGGCCGGCCTGTGCCTGGAGGCGGGCCGGGGGGTGCTGTGCGAGAAGGCGTTCACCCTCAACACGCGCGAGGCGGACGAACTGGTCGGCCTCGCCCGCACCCACGACCGCTTCCTGATGGAGGCGATGTGGACGTACTGCGATCCGGTCATCCGGCGCATGACCGACCTCATCCAGGACGGCGCGATCGGCGAGATCCGCGCGGTCCACGCGGACTTCGGCCTCCCCGGCCCCTTCGACCCCGCCCACCGCCTCCGCGACCCGGCCCAGGGCGGCGGCGCCCTGCTCGACCTCGGCGTGTACCCGGTCTCCTTCGCCCAGCTCCTGCTGGGCGAACCCGCCACCGTCCAGGCCCGTGCCGAGCTGTCCCCCGAGGGCGTGGACGTGAACACGGGCCTGCTGCTCGGCTGGGACACCGGCGCGGTGGCCCTGCTGAGCTGCTCGATCACCGCCGACACCCCCATGACGGCGGCGGTGACCGGCTCGGCGGGCCGCATCGAGTTCCCCCGGGGCTTCTTCCACCCCGACCACTTCACCCTCCACCGCCCGGACCGCGCCCCGGAGAAGTTCACGGCCCCGGACGGCCTGCGCGCCTACCAGCGCGAGGCGGCCGAGGTAATGCGCTGCCTGCGCGCGGGCGAACGCGAGTCCCCCCTCGTCCCCCTGTCGGGCACCCTGTCCGTCATGCGCACCCTGGACAAGGCCCGAGCCCAAACCGGCGTCCGCTACCCGGGCGAGAGCTAGCGGATATCGGTTCGGCCCGCGGCGCCCGGGTCGCGGCGCCGCGGGCCGTCACCGGTCAGACCTGCTGGAGGCCAGGGTTTCCGGCTTCGCTGACGAACGACGCCGCTGTGGTGAGGGGCGCGCCCGGGGTCGTGACCGCGGAGACCGTCTTGTAGTCGGCCCGCGCCTGGTCGCCGTCCAGCTGGACCGTCACATAGCCGCGGCGCCCGTTGTAGAACTTCATGTGCGGGTTGGCGGCCATGTAGGTGGACCAGTTGGCGGGCTTGTCGGCGCCGTCCTTGCCGCTGGTGACCGACGTGCCGACGAACTCGACGCCCAGGGTCTGGGACGACGGGTTGTTGAAGTCCTTCTTGATGTCGAAGGCGTAGTGGACGTGGACGTCACCGGTCAGGACGACGAAGTTCTCGATGCCCGCCTGCTCGACACCGGCCATGACGCGGTCCCGGGAGGCGGGGTAGCCGTCCCAGGAGTCCATGGAGAGCTGGGAGCGGTCGGCGGTGGTGTTCTTCCGCTGCGAGAAGGTGACCTGCTGCGGGAGGACGTTCCAGGTGGCGCTGGAGCGCTGGAAGCCGTCGAGGAGCCAGCGCTCCTGGGCGGCGCCGGTGAGGGTGCGGGACGGGTCCTCGGACTCGGGTCCTGGGTACTGCCAGCCGTCGCCGTACGCCTGGTTGGAGCGGTACTGGCGGGTGTCGAGGATGTCGAACTGGGCGAGGCGGCCGTAGTGGAAGCGCCGGTAGAGCCGCATGTCGGCGCCGGCGGGCTGCTGCGGCATGCGCAGCGGCATGTTCTCCCAGTACGCGCGGTAGGCGGCGGCCCGGCGGATGAGGAACTCCTCGGACGGGTTGCCGTTCTCGTCGACGTCGTCCGCGTAGTTGTTCTCGGTCTCGTGGTCGTCCCAGGTGACGAACCAGGGGAAGGCGGCGTGGGCGGCCTGCAGGTCCGGGTCGGACTTGTAGAGCGCGTAGCGCAGCCGGTAGTCCCCGAGCGTCATGGTCTCGGTGTTGTAGTGGCTCGGGAGGGTGCGGTCGGTGTACTTGCGGGCGCCGCCGACCGCGCTGACGGCGTACTCGTACTGGTAGTCGCCGACGTGGAAGACGGCGTCCAGGTCCTCGGCCGCGAGGTGCCCCAGGGCCGTGTAGTAGCCGTCGTGGTACGCCTGGCAGGAGATCAGTCCGAAGCTCATGTCACGGACCCGGGCGCCGTACGACGGGGTGGTACGGGTGCGGCCGACGGGGCTGGTCCATTTGCCCGCGCGGAAGCGGTACCAGTAGACGCGGTCGGGGTCGAGGCCCTTGGCGTCCACGTGCACGGTGTAGTTGAACTCGGCGTGGGCGGTGGCGGTTCCGCGCGCGGCCACCCGGCTGAAGTGCTCGTCGCGGGCGATCTGCCACTCGACCTTGACGGCGCCCTCCTCGGGCAGTCCGTTGCCGGGCTCGTAGGCGCGGGGCGCCAGTCTGGTCCACAGCACGACGGCGTCGGGCAGTGGATCGCCGGATGCCACGCCGAGCGTGAAGGGGTTTTCGGTGAGCGCGTCCGTACGTACCTGCGCGGCCTGGGCGCTGGGCAGGTTGGTGGAGAAGGCCAGCGCGGCGGCTGCTCCGGTGACGGTGAGGAAGCGGCGGCGGCCCAGATGTGCTGCCGCGGCTCGTATCGCCTGCTGATGTGCGGCGTGTGCCATGTGCTCTCCCCTGGCTCGTGGCGTCAGAGGAATTGGAGTGTCGGGGAGAGGCCGCACGCTTGCCTACACACGACGCACACATGTCGGCTGGGTGAGGTCCGTTTCCGGATAGGGCGTTTGCCGTCATATACCGTGCGCGAAAAGGCATGTGACGTGGCGTACGCTCCGGCTCCATGAACCCAAGCGATGGTGTGCCGGTGGTGTCGAAGGTCGCCGTAGTGACGGGCGCGGGCTCCGGGATCGGCCGGGCGGTGGCGCTCGAACTGTGCGAGGCGGGCTGGTCGGTGGTGCTCGCGGGGCGCCGCGAGGAGACCCTGGCGGAGACGGCGCGCCGGGCGGGCGAGGGCCCCTCGGTCCTCGTCGTGCCGACGGATGTGAGCAGGCCGGAGCGGGTGGACGCGCTCTTCGCGGCCGTACGGGACCGCTTCGGCCGCCTCGATCTGCTGTTCAACAACGCGGGCAGCTTCGGCCCGCGCGGGGTGCCGGTGGAGGACCTGAGCCACGAGGACTGGCAGGCGGTCGTGGACACCAATCTGACGGGCGCGTTCCTGTGTGCGCAGGGTGCCTTCCGGCTGATGCGCGACCAGGATCCGCAGGGCGGACGGATCATCAATAATGGCTCGATTTCCGCCCATGCCCCACGGCCGCACAGCGTCGCGTACACGACGACCAAGCACGCGCTGACCGGGCTGACCAAGTCGCTGTCGCTGGACGGGCGGGCGTACTCCATCGCCTGTGGACAGATCGACATCGGCAACGCGGAGACGGAGATGACCGGGCAGATGCGGGCCGGTGTACTCCAGGCGAACGGGGAAGTGGTGGCCGAGCCCGTGATGGACGTGGCGGATGTCGCACGTACCGTGCGGCATATGGCGTCGCTGCCCCTGGAGGCGAATGTGCAGTTCGCGACGGTACTGGCGACGGCGATGCCGTACATCGGTCGCGGCTGACGGGCGGTGGGTCGTCACCGATCGTAGATAACCCCCGGCCCGATCGAATAATGTGACCGAGCGGAAATTCACCCCAAGAGATCAGCCCCGCCCGCAGATCCGACCGCCCCACGATCGAAGAAGACCGCATTGCGTTCCTTCCCGCTCACTCTGGTCGCCCGGCTGCTGCCCGTCGCGGTCCTCGCCGTCGCAGGCGTGGCCATGACCTCCCCCGGCGACCCGGACGACACGCGCCCTCAGGCGGCCGACGCCTCCCCGACCCCGTCCGCCGCCGACGAGGACGGCGCCCCGGACGGGGCCGACCCGGACGGGGGCGGGTCCGGGATCAAACCGGACGGGGGCGGCGGCGGCGCGAGTACGTCGGGGCGCTACTCCAAGCCGCCGACCGACGCCTGCGCCGCGCTCCCGGCGGCCACCGTCAAGGAGCTGGTGCCGGGCGCGAAGACCAGCGGCGACGCGATGAAGAGCAGCGATCTCTCCCGCCGTTCCGGCTGCTCCTGGCACGCGCTGGAGGGCTTCGACTACCGCTGGCTGGACATCAGCTTCGACGTCACCGGCCGGGCGCCCGGGGGCTCCGGCGACCCGGTGTCCGGCCTCGGCGACAAGGCGACCGTGAGCGACAAGCTCACCAGCGACGACGACCAGCAGGTGCGTGAGGCGGTCGTCACCGTCCGCAAGGACAACGCGACCATCGTCGCCACCTACAACGGCGGCGACTTCGAGAGCCACAAGGCCCCTTCGTCCAAGGTGGTACGGGACGGAGCGATCAGCGCCGCCAAGAATGCTCTCTCCGCGCTCGACGAATGACCGCTTTTGCGTATGTCGATGAACATGCGCTGTGTTTCGACAGGACGCTTCGGCGACTGGTTACGATCACCGCACCGTAACCAACCTCTGGAGTACCACCGTGTCCGAACCACGCCTGGGCGTTGCCATCCTGACCATGGGCAACCGGCCCAGAGAGGTGGCCGCCCTGCTGGAGTCGGTCGCGAAACAGGACGTACCGCCCACCCGTGTCGTCGTCGTCGGCAACGGCTCCCCGCTCCCCGAGATGCCGGACGGGGTGACCGCGGTCGAGCTGGAGGAGAACCTCGGCGTCTCCGGCGGCCGCAATGTCGCCTGGCAGCGGCTGCGCGCCTTCGGTGACGTCGACGTCGTCATCGACCTGGACGACGACGGGCTGCTCGTCGACGCCGATGTCTTCCGCACCGTGCGCGACCTGTACGCGGACGACCCCCGGCTGGGCATCGTCAGCTTCCGCATCGCCGACGAGCTGGGCGAGACCCAGCGCCGCCACGTCCCCCGGCTGCGGGCGGGCGACCCGATGCGCGGCGGCGAGGTGACCACCTTCCTCGGCGGCGGACACGCCCTGGCCGTGCCAATGCTGGACCAGGTCGGCGGCTGGCCGGACGAGTTCTTCTTCACCCACGAGGAGACCGACCTCGCCTGGCGGGCGCTCGACGCCGGGTGGAAGGTGCTGTACGTCCCCGAACTGCTGCTCCAGCACCCCCGCACCTCCCCCGCCCGGCACGCGGTCTACTACCGGATGACCGCCCGCAACCGCGTCTGGCTGGCCCGCCGCCACCTTCCGCTGCCGCTGGTCCCCGTCTACCTCGGTACGTGGACCCTGCTCACCCTCGCCCGCACCCGCGCCCTCGACGGGCTGCGGGCCTGGGCGGGCGGCTTCCTGGAGGGCGTCCGCACCCCGTGCGGCACCCGGCGGCCGATGCGGTGGCGCACGGTGTGGCGGATGACCAGGCTGGGCCGCCCGCCGGTGATCTGACGCCGCGTAGTACTCAGCTGAGGGCGTCGGCCACCAGGGCGGCGGCCCTCGCCACCAGGGGGTTGTCCGTCGGGCCCTGGGGGTCGTGCTTGACCGAGAGGACCGACAGCACCAGCGGGGTGCGCTCCGGCGGCCACACCACGCCCACGTCGTTGGCCACCCCGTACTGGGTGCCGCCGCCCGTCTTGTCTGCCAGGATCCAGTCGGCGGGCAGGCCCTTGCGGAACCGCTCGGTGTTCGTGGTGTTCGCCACCAGCCACCGGGTCAGCCGCCCGCGGTCCCCAGTGTCGAGCGCACGGCCGAGGACGAGGCGTGCGAACGTCTTCCCAATGGCGCCGGGGCTGGTGGTGTCCGTCTCCCGCCACGGCTCGGCCGTGTTCAGCTCCGGCTCCCAGCGGTCGAGCCGGGTCGTCCCGTCGCCGAGGGAACGGCAGAAGCGGGTGATGGCCGTCGGGCCGCCCAGGTCCTGGAGCAGGAGGTTCCCGGCGGCGTTGTCGCTCTCGCTGACGGCGGCCGCGCACAGCTGCTCGACGGTCAGCCCGTTCGCGATGTTCTCCGGCTTGCCGGTCACCGGGGCGTAGCCCGCCTTCCGGACGAACTCCTCGGTGTAGTGGACGCGCCGGGCGAGGAACTCGCCGTCGCGGTCGAGATCGCGCAGCACCGCGGCGGCGGCGAGCGCCTTGAAGACGGAGCAGATCGGGAAGCGCTCCTCGGCGCGGTAGGACACCGCCGCCCCGCTGGCCGGGTCGAACGCGAACACGCCCAGCCGGGCCGCGTACTCCTGCTCAAGTGCCCGCAGTTGTGCGGTGATGTCCGCGCGGGACGAGGCCGCTGACGCGCTGCCCGGTACGGACACCACGGCGGCCAGAGCCGTACCGGCGCCCAGGGCCAGCGCTTTCCGGCGGGAGGGGGCAGGGGTGGTGGGGTGCACAGGCGGTCCTCATCTCCTGGTATGGGGTCGTGCCGGAATCGCACGCCGTCAGTGAAGCCCGGGCGCATCGCCAAGTCGAATACACTCTCGACCCACGTGCGATTCCATCTGGCTATCCGCGCATGTCAGGGGGCTCGTTGCTGACGGAACGACATCTGGAAATCTTCGTCGCGCTGGCGGAGGAGCAGCACTTCGGCGCCGCCGCGCAGCGCGTGGGCATCACCCAGCCACCGCTGTCCCAGGGGCTTCGCCGTCTGGAGGCGCTGCTCGGCGTCCGCCTCTTCGACCGCACCCGGGGCGTCGCCCTCACCGACGAGGGCGCCCTGCTGCTGCCCCACGCGCGCCGCGCGATGGCCGCGCTGGCGGAGCTGCGGGAGGCCGGGGCCCGGGAGCGAGCCGATGGCCGACGGCTGCGGCTGGGGCTCGCCCCCGAGGTGCCGCCGTGGGTCGCGGCGGCCGTGGCCTCCGCACCGGGCCGGGCCGGGGAGGGCGGCCGTATCACGGTGGTGACGGCGCCGACCGCCACGCTGCTGTCCGAGACCTCGGCGGGGCGGCTCGATGTGGCGCTGGTGCGGCATCCGGCGGTGCTCCACGGTCTGGGGGCGGGCCGGGTGGTGCTCTTCCCCACCTGGACGCTCTCGCCCGCCGACCACCCGGCGGCGGCCCGGCTGCCCGTGGCCGTACGTCCGCGAGAGGAGGCCCCGGCGGCGTACGACCTGTTCGTGGACGCCCTGGCCAGCCGCGGACGGCGGGTGGAGACCGTCGTGGTCACCGACGAACGCGCCGGGCTGGCCCTGGTCGCGGCGGGCCAGGCGGTGCTGGTCACCGCCGACCACACGCTGACCGCCTACGGCATCGAGCGCACCCCGGCCGTCGATCCGCCGCTGCCGCTGCGGCTGCGGGTGGTGTGGGACGCCCGGCAGCCGGACGGCGAGGGGACCGAGCGGACGGCGCGGCTGCTGGTGGAGGCCCTGTCGCTGCAGGCGGCGGCCCTGGAAACCTCGGCACAGGCGGCGCCATGAGCGGGGCCACCGGCTGGGAGGCCCGGGCGCAGCGCGCGATCCGCGGCATGTTCGCCGACGCCGGGGTCCGGGGCTGGCTCCATGTGGCCGATCTGCACCGCCCCGAGGCGTGCGTGACGATCGACCCCGACGAGCCGGTCCCGGTCGGCTCCGTCTACAAGGTGCCGCTGATGGTCGCCTTCTGCCGCCTCGCGGACGCCGGGACGCTCGACCCGCGCGAACGCATGACGCTCGGCCCGGCGGACCGGATGCCCGGCCCCACCGGCATCTCCATCCTGCGGGACGACATCAC
This sequence comes from Streptomyces sp. NPDC001700, assembly GCF_053596435.1. Taxonomy (NCBI): domain Bacteria; kingdom Bacillati; phylum Actinomycetota; class Actinomycetes; order Kitasatosporales; family Streptomycetaceae; genus Streptomyces; species Streptomyces sp. NPDC001700. Next base: position 199,062 of record NZ_JBSFGE010000001.1, on the reverse strand, counting down.
CCTCTCCCTGCGCGACCTGGTCGTCCTGATGATGAGCGTGTCCGACAACACCGCCGCCGACGCGGTGCTGCGCCGGGTCGGCACCGAGGCGGTCGACGCGGTGTGCCGGGACCTCGGCCTGCCGTTCACCCGGATCCACGGCGGAGTGGCCACCACGTTCGCGCAGTTGATGGCGGAGACCGGGACCGAGTCGCTGGGCGCGGCGATGCGGCGTCTCGCGGACAACGACGCGACCGTCCCACCCGTCGTCTACAGTCCGCTCCTCAAGGCCTCCGCCACGCCCTCGGACATGGCCCGGCTGCTGCGCGCCATCTGGACCGGCCGGGCGGCCTCGGCAGAGAGCTGCGCGTTCATGCGCGACGCGATGGGCAAGCAGCCGTGGACGCACCGGCTCGCCTCCGGTTTTCCGTACGACGATGTGACGGTGTCGGGGAAGACCGGGACGTTCGGGTCGATGCGTCACGAGGCCGGGGTGGTCGAACTCGCCGACGGCAGCGCGTACACCGCCGTGGTGTTCACCCAGGCGGCGCGCGCCGACAGCCGACTCCCGCGCGCCGACGCGGTCATCGGCGCGGCCGCCCGTACCGCCGTGGAGGAGCTGCGCGGCAACGAGGGCACCTAGGGGGTGCCTTCCGCCTCCTCCAGCAGCGCGCCCACCTCCTCAGCGGACGTCTCCCGTAGCTCCTCGCCGACCAGCAGCCAGCGGGTGACGCCGACCGATTCGAGGAACGGCAGGTCGTGACCGGCGATCAGCAGCGCGCCCCGGTACGAGGCGAGCGCGCCGGTCAGCTGGCGCACGCTGGCCAGGTCGAGGTTGTTGGTGGGCTCGTCCAGCAGCAGCAGCTGCGGGGCCGGGGCGGCGAGCATGGTGGCCGCGAGGGCGGCCCGGAAGCGCTCACCGCCGGAGAGGGTGCCCGCGGGCTGTTCGGCGCGCGCGCCCTTGAACAGGAAGCGGGCGAGCTGCGAGCGGATGTGCTGGTCGGTGACGCCGGGCGCCATCCGGGACACGTTCGCCGCGACGCTCAGCGCGTCGTCCAGCACGTCGAGGCGCTGCGGCAGGAAGCGCAGCGGTACGAGCGCCCTGGCCTCGCCGGACAGCGGGGCCAGCTCCCCGGCGAGGGTGCGCAGGAGTGTCGTCTTCCCGGATCCATTGCGGCCGACGAGGGCGATGCGCTCGGGGCCGCGTACGTCGAGGTCGGCGTCGCGCAGCCGCCCGTGGCGGGGGCGCAGCGCGCTCAGGCTGAGCACGGTGCGGCCCGTGGGGACGGCGGTGTGGGGCAGGTCCACCCGGATCTCGGCGTCCTCGCGGACCGCCTCCGCGGCCTCCTCGCGCCGCTCGCGCGCCTCCCGCAGCCGGTCCTCGTGCAGTCCGCGCAGGCCCGCCGCCGACTCCTGGGCGGAGCGCTTGCGTTCACCCGCGACGATGCGCGGGGCCCGCCGCTGGGCGTCCATCTTCTTGCTGTGCCGCTCCCGGCGAGCTACCTTGACCTGGGTTTCCTCCAGTTCGCGCCGCTGCCTGCGGACGTCCGCCTCGGCGGCCCGCAGCGCCCGTCCGGCCGCCTCCTGCTGGACGGCCAGGGCCTCCTGGTACGCGGACCAGCCGCCCCCGTACCAGCCGACCTCCCCGGACCGCAGCTCGGCGATCCGGTCCACCCGCTCCAGCAGGTCACGGTCGTGGCTGACGACGATCAGCACACCGGAGCGCCAGTTGTCGACGGCCTCGTAGAGCCTGCGGCGCGCGAACAGGTCGAGGTTGTTGGTCGGCTCGTCGAGCAGCAGCACATCGGGGCGCTCCAGCAGCAGCGCGGCCAGCCGCAGCAGTACGGTCTCCCCGCCGGACATCTCGCCCACGGTGCGGTCCAGTCCGAGGCCGCCGAGCCCGAGCGAGCCGAGCGTCGCCAGGGCCCGTTCCTCGACGTCCCAGTCGTCGCCGACCGTCTCGAAGTGTTCGGTGCTCACGTCTCCGGTCTCGATGGCCCGCACGGCGGCGCGGCGCTCGGCGATGCCGAGGGCGTGGTCGACGCGGAGCGTGGTGTCGAGGGTGATGTTCTGCGGGAGATAGGCGAGGCTGCCGCCGATGGTCACCGACCCGTGGGAGGGGCGCAGTTGACCGGCGAGCAGCCGCAACAGGGTGGATTTTCCGGTGCCGTTGGCGCCGACCAGCCCGGTACGGCCCCGGGCGACGCTGAGGGAGAGCCCGTCGAAGAGCGTCGTGCCGTCGGGCCACTGGAAGGTCAGGTTGGAGCAGGTCACGGCGGTGCCGGGCGTGGTGGTTTCGGCCATGGTGTTCTCGCAGTCGTCAGCGCTGGGGCAGGGGCGTCGTATGCGAGCACCACGCGGCGGCCAAGCCCTGTCGGAGCGAGGGACGGCTCATGCACCGAGGTCGCAACACGCGTACGGCAACGCCGTACCACGCGGTGATCGCGAACCTCAGATGCGCAACGTCCACCTCTATCGGAGACAACAGGACGCCGTCACGATAGCGCAGCCACCTCCCGGCGGCAGCGCCATTTTTTACCGGGGGCGCTGTCAGGCGTGCCCGGCCATCGACGTGAGGCGGTCGGCCAGGCGGGTGGTGGCTTCTCTCAGCTCCGGGGGGTCCAGGATCTGGGCCTCGAAGGGGAGGCGGGCCACGTGGACGGCGAGCCAGTCCAGGTTGTCGCCGCCCGCGACGAGGACGCACCAGCCGTCGCGGTCGTCCTCGACGCGGCCCACCTGCGGCGGGACCAGCTCGCGCACGCGGTCGGGCGGGGCGTGCAGGCGTACGCGGGCGACGTGGCGGTACGGGGCGCCCGTCACGGACTGCTGCACATAGGCGACCGGGTCGGGGTGCTCGCGCGGGCGGAAACGCCAGGTCGTCGCCGTCGTCTCGCGCATCCGGTCCAGCCGGAAGGTGCGCCAGTCGTCGCGGTCGGTGTCCCAGGCCATCAGGTACCAGCGGCGGCCGGTGGTGACCATCCGTACCGGCTCGACCGTGCGCTCGCGCTCCTCGCCACCTCGGGCGGCGTACCGGAACCGCACCCGCACCGCGTCACGGCAGGCCCGCGCGAGGGTCACCAGCACCTCCGCGTCGATCTCGACACCCGGGCCGACCAGGGTCTCGGTGGCGCCGTGCACCGCCCGGACCTCGGCGCGCAGCCGGGGCGGCATCACCTGGTCGAGCTTGGCGAGGGCCCGCAGCGCCGCCTCGCCCGCCCCGGCGACCGTGCCGCCGGACGCCAGCCGCAGGGACACGGCGGTCGCGATCGCCTCCTCGTCGTCGAGGAGCAGCGGCGGCAGCCGGGTGCCCGCGCCGAGCTGGTAGCCGCCGCCGACGCCCGCCACCGCGTGGACGGGGTAGCCGAGCGTACGCAGCCGCTCCACGTCGCGGCGCACCGAGCGGTCGGTGACACCCAGCTCGGCGGCGAGTTCGGCGGCGGTCCACGACGCCCGGCGCTGGAGCAGCGCCAGCAGCCTCAGCACCCGTTCGGTCGTCCCCTGGGCGGTCATGTCCTCATCGTTCCAGCAATCGCGGAAGGGAGCTGTCCGCTATCTGCGCCACGCTGCACTCATGACCGACCAGACGTGGAACACCCTGCTGCGCGACCAGATCGGCTGGCACTGGACCCACCAGCTGCGGGCCCGGCTCGACGGGCTCACCGACGACGAGTACTTCTGGGAGCCGGTGCCCGACTGCTGGAACGTGCGCCCGCGCGGCACCGGCACCGCCCCCGTACAGGCCGGGTCCGGCGCGATGACCATCGACTTCGCGATGCCGGAGCCCGACCCGCCGCCGTTCTCGACGATCGCCTGGCGCCTCGGGCATGTGATCGTCGGCGTCCTGGCGATGCGCAACGCCTCGCACTTCGGCCGTACGCCGACCGACTACCAGTCGTACCCGTACGCCGCGACCGCCGCCGAGGCGCTGGCCCAGCTGGACGCGGAGTACGCGACCTGGCAGGCCGGGGTCGAGGCCCTCGGCGAATCGGACCTCGCCCGCCCCTGCGGGAAGGCGGAGGGTCCGTACGCCGAGTACCCGTTGGCGGCGCTCGTGCTGCACATCAACCGGGAGATGATCCACCATCTGTCCGAGGTGTGTCTGCTGCGCGACCTGTATCTGCACACCCACCGGACCCCACGGGAGGCGAGCTGACATGGCCCGCGACATCCAGATCACCTACGACTGCGCCGACCCGGCCGGGCTGGCCGCGTTCTGGGCCGAGGCCCTGGCCTACCGGGTGCAGGACGCGCCCGAGGGCTTCGACTCCTGGGACCAGGCCCTGGAGGCGATGGGCGTGCCGCCCGGGAGACGCAACGACGCCTCGGCCCTGGTCGACCCGGAGGGCGCCGGGCCACGGCTGTTCTTCCAGCGGGTGCCGGAGGGCAAGCGGGCCAAGAACCGCGTGCACCTCGACGTACGGGCCGCCCCCGGGCTGGAGGGCGACGCGCGGATGGCGGCCCTGGAGGCGGAGGCCGAACGGCTCATCGCGCACGGCGCCACCCGGCTGGAGCGCCACGACCCCGCTCCCCCGCTCGGCACAGGGCACATCGTGATGGCCGATCCCGAGGGCAACGAGTTCTGCCTCGACTAGCCCGGAAAGGGCCTCGCGCCGTGGCGCGAGGCCCTTGGCACCGGGGGCTAGTCCTGCGTTACGCGCAGCTTGTCCCAGCTCTTCTCGCCCGGGATGCCGTCGGCGTCATCGCCGGAGAAGCCCAGCTTCCGCTGCCACGCGGCGTACGACTCCTTGTCGGCGTCCGTCCACTCCGGGCCCGGACCCTCCTCGTAGAGGTCGCAGTCCTCGGCGACGAGCCGCGTCCCCATCGCCGTGATGATCTCGCTGTCCCGGCCGTCACGGAAGAAGTCGGCGCCCGGGAAGGGCACGTACTCCGCCGCCTTCGTCTCGTCGGTGCTGTCCGGCTCGGTGCTGTCCGGCTTGGTGCCGAGCCGCTTGCCGACGCGCGTGCGCATGGACTCCATCGTGAAGCCCCGGGGGTCCGACTTCCCCGGCTGCCACTCCAGATGGCCGATCACGGACCGCTCGCTCCAGTCGTGGGCGCGGCAGATCGCGGCGGACACCTTCTCGATGGCCAGCTTCTGCTCCTCGGGCCACGGGTCCTCGCCGTCGCCGAGGTTGACGCATTCGAAGCCGTAGAAGCGGGCGTTGCCGTCCTCCTCGGCCTCGTTGTCGGCGGGCAGCTCGGTCTCGTTGATCACCGCGTCCAGGACGTCGCTGTCGCCGATGCCCGCGTGGTTGGCGCGGCCGCTGCTGACGAGGTGGATCTCGCCCTTCTTGTCGATGACCCCGTGGCACAGCGGCCCGGGGAGGTCCGCGTGGCCCTCGTAACAGAGCTGGACGGAACTCTCGGTGCCCGAGGTGACGGTGTGGTGGATCATGACGCCGTTCACCGGGCCCCAGGGGCCCTTGTCGTTGCGGTTGTGCGAGCGCCAGTCGCGCACTTCGTGGACGGTCAGCCCCTCGTCACGGAGGGCCTTCAGAAGGCTGTCGGCGCTCAGGGGTGTTGCCATGGGGTGTGCTCCTTCGGTGCCTCTGGTCCTCGTCCTCTACGGACGCCCTGAGGACATCCGTCAGTTGCGGTCCCCGGCCTCCGCATCCCCGAGCGCCAGGACCCGCACTCCGTACGCGTCCAGTCCGATCTCGGCGACCGGTTCGCCCGTCGCGAGGTCGCGCAGTTCCCCGTCCGCCGCAGGGCGCACCGTCAGCGGCTCCGGGGACTGGCTGATCAGCCACACGAACCGCCGCCCGTCCTCGTGCACCAGCACATCGGCGCCGACGTACGGGGTGTCGACCGTGACCGGTCGGTCCACACCGGCGAGGTCGGCGAGCGCCTCGTACAGCCGGTGGGTCTGCTCGGGGTTGACGCGGGCGGTGCGCGCCGCCATGTGCTCCAGCGGGTACGTGGCCAGCACGGTGCGGCCGTGGCCGATGTCGTGGACCAGGAGCGCGGGGCGGCCGTGGGCGTCGGTGGCGACGACGCGGGCGCCCCGGGGGACGACGGGGAGGTAGGCGCGGGAGTCCTCGTTGCCCGCGACGGGGAACCGCAGCGTCTCCCCGGCGGTCAGCGGGCCGAAGTCCTCGGTGAAGGTCATGACGAGGGTGTCGTCCTCGATCGGCTCCGCCACCCCGTACGACAGCCGCAGCTCGACCCCGAACAGCGCGTCCAGGCCGTCGAACCAGGGGCCCCGGGTGCCGGGGTGTTCGCCGGAGCAGAAGGAGAGGTACACGGTGGCGCCGTCGCGGGCCCGCCGCTCCAGGGCGCGCCGGGTGCGGGTGGTCAGCTGGCGTGTGGAGGGCAGCAGATACAGCGCGGCGCCGTCCTCCAGGCCGTCCGCCTCGCGGAGGAGGCCCACCGGCAGGTCGGCGGCGCGCGTGGCGGCGTACGCCTGGTGGAGCGAGGTGAAGATGAGCGGCCGGTCGGCGGGGCGGCTGTAGGGGTAGCCGCGCTCCAGGAACGCGGGCACCACCAGCGCCGCGCCCGTATCCGCGCGGCGGCAGCGCGGAAAGTCCACGCGGCCCAACACGTCGGCGAAGGAGGCCAGTTCGAGCAGCGGGGTCTTGGGGGCGCCGGTGGAGTCGGTGATGCCGAAGTGCATCTCGAAGGGGTGGTGGTCGTACGGGGACTGGTCCCACAGGTCGTCGTAGTCGGTGTTGTTCCAGGCGATCCAGCCGGTGGCCCCGCCGAGGAGGGAGTTGTGCAGCGTCTGCCGGTAGTACACGGCGGCGTTCTCGGCGGAGACGGTGTCGGTCGACACCCCGAACTCCTCCAGTACGACGGGCGCGCCGGTCACCGAGGCCAGTTCGCATTCGAACGCGGCGCGGTGGTGCTGCCGCACCCGGTCGGTGTCGGAGCGGTAGACGTGCGGGCCCACGAAGTCGACGTACTCGGCGGTGTCGCGCAGCGAGAAGCCGTTGTCCCGGCCGGTCACCTCGATGCCCCACGCGCCGTCCCCGAGCGAGACCGGCTGGGTGCCACCGCCCGCCCGCACCGCGTTGCACATGGCCTGCGCCCAGGCGGTCACGACGTCGCTGGAGGGCGGATCGACCTGGTAGATACGGCCGTAGCCGGGCATCTCGTTGGTGATCAGCCAGCCGGTGACCGCCGGGTGGCCGGTGAAGCGGCGGGTCATCTGCGAGACGAACCACGCCTGGCGGCCGACCATCCACACGTCCTCGTACAGATCGCGGCCGCCCCGCCAGGCCGGATCCCAGTTCTCGCCGGACATATGGCCGACGATGAAGGTCGGGATGGTCCCCATGCCCGCCTCGGTGTGCGCGTCCAGGAAGTCGCGGAAGCGCTCGCACAACTCCTCGTCGACCCGGTGCGGTTCGGGGTGGAAGTCGGGCCAGTAGAAGAAGGAGCGGGTCATGGTCAGACCGTGCTCGCGCAGCACCCGCAATTCCTCGCGGACCGTCTTGGGGTCGTAGTTCCGCCACATCAGGGGCCCGCCGGTGCGGGACCAGAAGTTGGCGCCGAGCCAGGGCAGGACGGCGGGGTGGTGGGTGAGCTGGGCGCTGTGGCGTCGCATGGGCTCTCTTCTGTCGCTTCGGGTGATACGGCGCGGACGTGGCGGGTCAGCGGGGCGCGGGGCCCGTCGAGTCGCGGGCGACCAGGCGGGGCCGGGCGTCGAGCCGGGCGTCCCCCGCGTCCTCGCCGCAGCGGGCCAGCAGCAGCCGCGCGGCGGCCGCGCCGACCTGCCGCACCTGCTGGTCGACGGTGGTCAGGCGCGGGTGCAGCCAGCGGCCGATCGGCAGGTTGTCGTAGCCGACGACGGACAGGTCGGCCGGGACCCGCAGGCCGGTGCGCTGTGCGGTGCCGATGCCGCACACCGCCATGGAGTCGTTGGCGTACACGATCGCCGTGGGCGGGTCGGCGGCGTCGAGCAGCGCCTCGGTGGCGGCGATGGCCGCGCCTTCGGAGAAGTCCGTGTGGAGGACGGCGAAGGGCCGGTGGCCCGCGGTGCGCAGGCCCTCCTCGAAGTGGCGGCGGCGCAGCCGGGTGTGCTGGAGTTCGGCCGGTCCCGCCACGTAGGCGACGCGCCGGTGGCCCAGCTCCAGCAGATGGCCGACCACCTCGGCCACGCCCGCGCCCTGGTGTCCCAGGCCCACGCCCCGCACGGCAATGTCGGGGTCGGCCGCGTCGGGGTCGGGCGCGCCGAGCATGACGGCGGGCAGGCCGAGCCGGGTCAGCAGCGCGGGGCGGGGGTCGTCGGTGCGCGCGTCGGTGAGGACGGCGCCGTCGACGCGGCCCTCCGCCGCCAGACGTTCGTACAGCGCGCTCTCCTCGTGGACATCGGTGACCAGGTGGAGGAGGAGCCCGTAGCCGCGTGGCGCCAGTTCGCCCTCGATGCCGGTGATCAGCTCGCTGAAGTGCGGGTCGGCGCCCAGGACGTCGGTGGGGCGGCGTACGACGAGGGCGAGGGTGCGGGTGCGGGCGCTGCGCAGCGCGGCGGCCGGGGCGCTCGGCGACCAGCCGAGGTCCATGGCGGCGTCGAGGATGCGGCGCCGGGTGGCTTCGGAGAGCCGCCCCTTGTTGTTGAAGGCCTGGGATACGGCGGCCGTGGACACCCCGGCGATGGCGGCGACGGCCTTGATGGTGGGCCGGGTACGCCCGCTCGGGATGCTCACATCTTCACCGCCCCGCTGATGAGCGCCCGCTGCATCCGCTTCTGCAGCACCGTGTAGACGATCCACACCGGTACGAGGGTGAGGATCGTCCCCGCGGTCAGCACACCGTAATCCGTTCCCGTGATCGCCTTGAGGGTGGGCAGCGCCACCTGGACGGTGCGCTGGGCGGGGTCCGGGCCGATGATGACGAGCGAGTACAGGTACTCGTTCCAGAAGGTCAGGAAGTTCAGCAGCAGCACGGTCGCGATCCCCGGCAGGCACATCGGCGTGTAGACGTGGCGCAGCACGGCGAAGGTGGAGGCGCCGTCGATACGGGCGGCCTCCTCCATCTCGGCGGGCACGGTCCGCATGAACTGCACCAGGATCACCACCGACAGCGGCATCGCCGTGGCGGGCAGGAACAGCACCATGAAGGTCCGCGTGTGGAACAGACCGGTGGCGGCGGCCAGCAGGAAGGTGGGGAAGAGCGCGGCGAAGGTGGGGATGAGGAAGCCGAGCGAGAACACCTTCTCCAGCGCCGAGGCCAGCCGCCCCGTGGACCGGGCCAGCGCGAACGCCGCCGGGATGGCCAGCGCCAGCGTGAGGACCAGCGAAAGCCCCGTCACCAGGCCCGAGTTGACGACCGCGAGGCCCAGGTCGGCGCGGTGGAAGGCGGTGGAGAAGTTGCCCGGGTCCAGGGACGACGGGGGCTTGAAGGGGCTGGCGAAGATCTCCTCGTTGCTCTTGAAGGCGGAGGAGAGGAAGTAGTAGAGCGGGACGACCAGCAGCACCACATAGGTCCACACCAGGACATGAGCGGGCAGCCACGACTTGCCGAGCTTCATGATGAGCGGCTCCGATCAGTAGTTCTGGCGCAACGAGCGGCGGATGAGCAGCAGGCCGACGAGTCCGGTCAGGAAGAGGAACACGCCCACGGTCTGGCTGTAGCCGAGGTCGGCCGCGATGAACGCCTTCTGGTAGACGAGGAAGGAGAGCGTCGTGGACGAGGCGCCGGGCCCGCCCTGGGTGAGCAGCAGGACATGCTGCGCGGAGCCGAAGAGGGTCCACAGGAACTGCAGCATCGTCACCACGCCCACGTAGTCGCGGATCACCGGGAAGTGGACGCGCCACATGGTCCGCCAGTGCCCGGCGCCGTCCAGCTGCGCGGCCTCCCCCACCTCGTCCGGCACGCTGGAGAGCCGGGCGGCGAACAGGACGGCCGTGAAGCCGATGCCGCTCCACAGGTCCAGGGCGATCAGGCAGCCCAGCGCCGTCGACGGCGAGGCGAGCCACGCGTCGGTCAGCGACCCCAGACCCACCGCCTGGAGCGCCCCGTTGACCAGGCCGTCCGGGGAGAGGGCGGCGTAGAACACCATCGCCTTGGCGGGGGTGGAGATCAGCCCCGGGACGAACAGCAGATAGCGGATCACCCGGTGGCCCGGGGGCCGCTGCGCCACGTAGTAGCCCAGCATGTACGCGCAGACGATCATCACCGGCAGCGCCACGGCCAGCTGCACGGCCGTGTTGCGCACCGCCTCCCAGAACACCGGGTCGTCGAGGACGGTACGGACGTTGCCGAGCCCGGCGAACGTGACCGGCTGCAGCATCCCCGGCCAGTGCAGGGCGGCGACGACGAAGATGGCGACCAGCGGGCCGACCATGAAGACCAGGTACCAGACCAGGGCGGGCACGGCGAGGATCGTGCCGCCCTCGCGCACCCGGCGCGGTGCGGACGGGGACGGGACCGGGCGCCGGGAGGCGGCCTGGCCCCGGGTGGGCGTCAGCGTCGTCATGGGGTGGCTCCCGGGGATTCGGGGACAGGTCGTCTCATGGGGGCCGCCTCACGCACCGCGGTACGCGGCTTCGAGGGCGGCGCGCACCTTCGCGGCGCCGGTCCCGCGGGTGAAGGACGTGCTCGTCGCGGTGATCAGCGGCTGGGTCGCGGCAGGCGGCACGTACACATCCGGCAGCAGCGCCTGGCTCACCGAGCCGCCGAGCCGCTGCGCCGCCGCCACCAGCGGGAAGCCGGTGCTGAGCGTGTCGGTCCGCAGGGCCATGTCCCGGCCGCTCTCCCTGATGAACCGCGACACGGTGTCCGGCCGGTACATGAAGCGCACGAACTTCTCGACGGCCTCGATCTTCTTGGTGCCGTTCGGGCTGATCCAGAAGCCGATCAGGGTGTACGTGCGCAGGATCGTGGGCTTGTCGTGGACCGCGCCCGGCGCGAGCGGCCAGCCGCCCACCTCGGTCTGCCGCGCCACCTTCTCCGGCACCTCGGCCAGCGCCGAGGACATCGCGGACTCGATGGCCGCGGAACCGGTGTTGAACTGGGTGGTCATCGAGTCCGAGGTGAGCCCCTGCGCCTTGTCGACGAAGACACCGGCGTCCCGCAGCTCCACGAAGTAGTCGATCCCCTGCCGCGCGCCCCGGCTGCCGCTGAAGTCGCCGGTGGCGAAGACGTGCCGGGCCTCGTCCTCGGTCAGGAAGGTCTGGATGATCTGCGCGAGCAGCTTCTGCCCGGTCCAGTCGTTGCCGCCCGTGGTCACCGGGCCGATGCCCTTGGCGCGCAGCTTGCGCGCGGCGCCGATGAGCGCGTCGCCGGTCCGGGGGATGCCGTCCACACCGGCCCGCTCCAGCAGCGCGGTGTTGTAGGCGATCGGCCAGTTGGTGGCGAAGTACGGGAAGGCCCGCAGCCGCCCCTTTCCGTCGGTCCAGGACGTCAGCGCCACCGGCAGGACGCGCTTCCGCAGCCCCCAGTCGTCCAGATAGCCCGTGACGTCGACCGTGGCGCCCACATCCGTCCAGGCCAGGGTCTTGTCGTACAGGTTGACCATGACGACGTCCGGCTCTTTGCGGGCCAGTCGCGAGGTCTCGTAGACCTGGGCGAGATCGTCGCCGTTGACGAGGTTCTTGACCTTCAGGCCGGGGTTCTCCGCGCGGAAGCGGCGCAGGGCGGCCAGATAGGTCGGGGAGCCCGGCGCGGTGGTGCCCAGCTGGCTGTGGATCACGAGCGTATGGGGGTCGGAATCCGTGGCGGCCAGCGCGGAGCAGCCGGACAGGGCGGGCAGGGCGGTCGCGGCGGCGAGTCCGGACCCGGCGGCGAGAACGCCGCGCCGACTGGGGCGTGAGCGCACCACGGATGTCTCCAACCAGGGCGGTTAACGGATTGGTTAATCGATATACCGAGGAGGGTGGGAGGACAGTAAGGGCCGGTCCGGCACCGGTCAACCCTTCGCGCTGTGGTTCTAGAGGGCCTGGGTGGCGGCCTCGGTGATCGTCTCGACGGCGCGGGTGAGGACGGGTATCTCCCTCGCCCCGAGCCGGGTCACGGCCATGATGCGGCGCGCCGGAGCCGGTTCGCCGTGCAGCGGGAGCCGCACCACCCGGTCCTCCTCGCTCAGCTGCGCCAGGCGCGGTACGAGGATGACGCCGAAGCCATGGGCTACCAGGGCGGTCCCGGTGCCCCACTCGTCCGCGTGGTGGGCGATGTGCGGGGTGAAGCCCGCGCTCATGCAGGCGGCGAGCACCAACTGGTGGTACGTCGTACCCGGGTTGCCCACGATCCACGGTTCGCGCGCGGCGTCGGCCAGGGTGACCCGCGGCCGCCGGGTCAGCGGGTGGCCCCGGGGGACGACCAGGTCCAGCGGGTCGTCCAGCAGCGGCCGCTGGTCGAAGCGCTGGTCGGTCATGGGCGGGGAGTCGGCGGTGACGACGAGCAGCGCGAGGTCGGCCTCCTCCGACAGCAGCAGGTCGAAGCAGCGGTCGGGTTCGGCCTCGATGATCCGCACCGTGAGGTGGGGGTGGGCGTCGCGCAGCTCGGCGGCGGCGGGAGGCAGCAGACGGCTGGCGGCGGTGGAGAACCCGCACAGGGTGATCTGCCCGGTGGGTTCGGTGCCCGCGGCGGCCAGTTCGGCGCGGGCCTCCTCCCACTGCTCCTGGAGGCGCTCCGCGTGGCGCAGCAGGATGCGGGCCGCGTTCGTCAGGCGGATGCCCCGGCCATGCTGTACCACCAGCTCCGTTTCGACCTCGGCGGCGAGCTGGCGCAGTTGGTAGGAGACGGCGGACGGCGTGTAGTGCAGCGCCTGCGCCGCGGCGGTCACCGTGCCGTGCTCGGCGACCATCTGGAGGATCCGGAGCCGAGAGTCAATCATGCAAATAGTTTGCACGGTCAGCCCCAGAACCGTTTGATTTTCTTCGCGTTGGCCCGGCCCCACACTGGCGGTTGTGGCGGATCAACGGGCAATCAGAACGGTGTCGGAACGAGCGGTACGGACCACCGTACTCCTGGTGGTGGTGCTCACGGCGGGCGCGTATCTCCCCAGCCCGCTCTATCCCGACTACCAGCGTCTCTTCGGCTACGACGACTTCGTGATGACCCTGCTCTTCGCGACGTTCGCGCTGGTCAGCGGAGTGGCACTGCTGCTGTGCGGACCGGCGGCGGACGTGGTCGGCGACCGGCCGGTGCTGCGGTTGAGCGTGCTGCTCGCCGCCGCGGGCTCCTGCTGCTTCCTGCTCGCCGACAGCCCCGGCTGGCTCTTCACCGGCCGGGTCGGCCACGCGCTGGCCCTGGGCGCGGCGACCGGAGCGGCGCAGGCGCTCATCGCCCGGCACAGCAGTCCCACGGCCCGCGTCGCCGGACCGCTGCTCGCGGGCCTCGCCTTCGCGGCGGGCACCGCCCTGGGGCCGGTGGTCTCGGGTGTCCTCGCCGAGTACGTCCCGGGCCCGCTGACCACTCCGTACGTGCTGCATCTGGCCCTGCTGGGGTGGGTATGGCACCGGCTGCGCCGGACCGTTCCCGCGACCACCGGTGAGGAACGGGTACGGCAGCGGTGGCGCCCCACCCGGCCGCACATCCCCCCGGCCCTGCGCGGGCTCTTCCTCGTCGCCGGGCTGAGCGGGTTCCTCGCCTGGGCCGTCGTCGGCATCTACCTCGCCCTCCTCCCCGCGCTGCTCGAACAGACCCCGCACGGCGCCCATCCGGCCCTGGTCGGCGGGGTGCTGGGCAGCGTCCTGGTCTGGTCGCTGCTGGCCCAGCTGGCCAGTGCGCGCCGTACCGCGTACGCCGCCCAGCGGTACGGCCTCGCCGCGCTCGCCGGGAGCCTGGTGCTGCTCGCGGCCACCGGAGCCGCCTCGCTGCCCGCCACGCTCGGCTCCACGGTCCTCGCCGGTATCGGGCACGGGCTCGCCTACAGCGGCGCCGCGCGAGCGGTCGACGCGCGGACCCCGGCCGGGCAGCGCGCGGGGATCGGGGCCGCGCTGTATCTGCTGTTCTACTGGGGCTCCGGGGCGCCCGCGGTCGCCGTCGGAGCGCTGACCACCTGGATGCCGCTCACGGCGGCGGTGACCTGGCTGAGTTGGGCCGGAGTCGCCCTGACCGCGCTGGCCCTGACGATCACGTACGGCTTCGCCTTGCCCACGCGGCGACGCGCAGCGGCAACATCGCACCCCGCGCCCCGCACCTCCCGGGGCGCGGGACTCCGGTAAGCGACGGCTCCCGCCCGGTGCGAGACCGGGCGGAAGCGGCTCCCGCCCGGCGCGGGGTGTCCCCGGACTCGTCGTCGCGCCGAGGCCGCAACCCGCCTCCCCGCAGGGCCGGATGCGGCCTCGGGCCCGGTGGCCACGTCGGCGATGCATGCGTCACCGGCACGCCGAGCCCGCCGAGCCCCCGGCCTCACAGCGGGTGGCGGCGCCCCGGGGCTGCTGTCGCGGCCCGGGGCGTGGGCGGGGCACCCGTACGGTCAGTCGCGCAGAGCGGCCAGCTCCACCGCGCGGCGGCGGATCGTCCGGGTCACCGAAACGGCCGCCGTCGCCACGGCGGTGGCCACCGACACCACGGCCGTCAGGCCGATCGACTGCCACGGCGCGCTCGGGGAGATCCGGCCGACCAGGGCGGCCAGCGAGGCGTACTGGGCGAGCAGGGCGGCCGCACCGGCCGCCAGTGCCAGCAGCGTGCCGAGCAGCCCGGCGATCAGGGACTCGGCCGTCACCATACGGAGGGCCTGGCCACGGGTGGCCCCGGCCAGGCTGAACGCCGCCAGCTCGCGGCGCCGTCCGGCGGCGGCCATGGCCAGGGTGTTGGCCACCGCGATCAGCGCGTAGCCGACCGCGATGCCCAGCACCATCCGCGTACCGGTCCGGTTCCGCTGCCGCTGATCGGCGCGGGTCTCGGCGAACCAGTCGGCGGCGGTCATCACCGTGACGGCCTGCCCGCGCAGGGCGGTGGCCACCTGCGCGGCCCCGGCCGCCGGGTCGGTGCCCGCGTCCAGCCGCAGCAGCATCCGTTCGGGGAGGGCGCCCGCGGCATGCCGGGTGGAGAGGTAGCCGCCGTGGTCGCTCAGCCCCGCCTCGACCACGGCGGCGACGGTGAGCGTGGCCCGGGAGTTGTCCGGCAGCCACACCGTGACCTCGCTGCCCGGGGCGTAGCCGTGGTCGTCGGCGGTCGGCGCGTCGACCACCAGGAAGTCGTGGCCCAGGTCGCGCAGCGAGCCCTCGACGACCCTGGGGGCCAGGGTGCCGCCCATCGCCGCCGGGTCGACGGCCGTGCCCATCACGCCGTCCGCCACCTGCCCGTCGGGGCCGGGCAGATAGACCCGGGCCGGGGCGACCGGGACGGCCGCCCGTACGCCCGGCAGAGCGCCGACCCGGGACACCGTGTCGCGGTCCAACCGGCCGCCGTCCTCGGGCAGTACGACGACATCCGCGCGCACCCGCGCCCGCGCCTGGTCGGCGCTGGTCCGGTCGCCGCTGTCCGTCACCAGGCCCATCGTGGTGACCAGGCCGACCGCCACCACCACGGGGGCGACGGTGGCGGCCGTACGGCGCCGCGCGGTCAGCAGGTTCTGGCGGACGATCACCGCCCCGGCCCCGAACCGCTCCAGCGGGCTGGTGAGCACCCGGGTGACCGGCGGCAGCACCAGCGGGGCGAAGAGGGCGAACGCGCCGACGAACAGCAGCGGTACGGCGGCGAACTTGCGCGGGTTGACCGCGACGTCCGGCGATTCCACGGCGAAGTAAGCGGCGGTGCCCAGCGCGCCGAGCAGCATGCCGGTGCCCAGCACCCAGCGCACGGGGCTCATCCGCCGGGTGTCGGCCGCAGCGTCCCGCAACGCCTCGATGGGGGCCACCCGCCCGGCCTGCACGGCGACGGTGGCGGCTCCGCCGATGGCCGCGAGGACGCCCACGAGGAACGCCAGGATCAGCGGCCAGGGGGTGACACCGATGTCGAACCACGCCGGGGCGATGTCGTGGTCCAGCATCCAGTCGTGCAGCGGGCCGACCGCCGCCACGCCCAGCGCGCAGCCCGCCACCGCCGCGACCAGACCGATCAACACGGCCTCGGTGAGGACCGTCCGGCGGACCTGCGCCGGGGTGGAGCCGATCAGCCGCAGCAACGCCAGTTCGCGGCGCCGCTGATCGGCCATGAAGGCGAAGGTGGCGGCGACGATGAACGCCGCCACCCCCACCGCCACGCCCAGCGTCGTGCTGGTCATGGCGCGGGCGTCACGCAACTGGTCGCTGCCGCCCGAGGGGTCGGGGTCGGCCTTCTTGCGGTCGTCCCCGGTCAGCACGAGCACCCCGGCGCCCGCGGCCCGCTGTACGGACTGCCGTACGGACTCCGTACCGGCCCGCGACACCAGCGCGTTGACCGGCGGGGAGAGCCGGGCGGACTCGCGGTCGGTGAAGAACACCGGGTGCTCGAACCACACCCCCGAGGTGGCGCCCACCACCGTGTAGGCGGTGCGCCCGCGTGGGGTGCCGATGGTGATCCGGTGGCCGACGAGCGCGGAGCCGCCGCCGACCACGACCTCGCGGTCGGCCGCCGGTGCGCGCCCGGACGTCAGCCGGTACGGGCCGAAGGCGGCGGACGACCAGCCGTGGCCGACCGATTCCCCCGTCCCGCCGGGCACCCCACCGGGCACCCCCACCGGGAACGTACGGTCGGCAACGGCCTCGCCCAGCGCCGAGATCCGGTCGGCCTGCGCGGCGGACAGGGCGGCCGGGGGCTTGGCGGCCCACCGCAGGTACGGCACCGGGTCCTTCGGTACGACCACGGTCGGTGCCGTATCCGCCGCGAACCGCTGCGGCCCCGGGAACGGCGTGGCGAGGGTGGCGGCCAGGGTCAGCGCGGTCACCGCGACCATCGCGGTGCCCAGCGCCAGGGCCAGGAAGGCACCCGCGAACCCCACCCATCGGGTGCGAAGGGTGGCCCACGCGAGGCTCAGCACGAGGGCACCCCGTGCTGAGCCGAGGTCTCCAGCGTCGCCATGTGAGTGGCCACGTCCTCGGCGGTCGGCCGGGCCAGTTCGTCGACCAGCTGCCCGTCGGCGAGGAAGACCACCTTGTCCGCGTACGAGGCGGCGACCGGGTCGTGGGTGACCATGACGATCGTCTGGCCGTGCTCGTCCACCAGACCGCGCAGCAGGCTCAACACCTCGCGGGAGGTACGGGAGTCCAGCGCACCGGTCGGCTCGTCGGCGAACAGCACCTGCGGGCGGGTGACCAGCGCCCGGGCTATCGCCACCCGCTGCTGCTGGCCACCGGACAGCTGACTGGGCAGATGCCCGGCCCGCTCCGCGAGCCCGACGTCGGCGAGGACGCGGGCCACCTGGTCCGGGGCGGGGCGGCGGCGGGCCAGCCGCAGCGGCAGTTCGACGTTCTGCCGGGCGGTGAGCGAGGGCATGAGGTTGAACGCCTGGAAGACGAAGCCGATCCGCTCCCGCCGCAGCTTGGTGAGCGCGGTCTCGGAGAGCGCCGCCGGGTCCGCTCCGGCCAGGTCGACCCGGCCCGCGTCGACCCGGTCCAGACCCGCCGCGCACTGCAGCAGCGTCGACTTCCCGGAGCCGGACGGGCCCATGATGGCGGTGAAGGTCCCGGCCGTGAAGGTCAGCGTGACGCCGTCCAGCGCGGCCACCTCGCCCTCGCCACTGCCGTACACCCGCCGCACCCCACTGAGCGCCACGATCGCCTTGCCGTCCCCGGCGGGTGCCGGACACGGCTCCGGCTCGGCATCCCGTCCGGCTATCCGTCTGCCTAACAACTTCTCACCTCTCGCCGATCAGCCACATGTAGGCCCAGTTGTACCGGGCCCGCCCGCATCCCTCCCATTTCTGACGGTGCGGGCGGGAGATGGTGCGCTGTACATTTCGACAACGCTTGTTACGCGAATGGGGAGGCCCTGATGTTCTCGCTGCCGCTGCGCGACGGTGCTCGTCTCGGTCCGCTGGAGGTCTGGCACGCCGAGGAGTTCGCCGACCACCTGGACCGGGCCCGCGAACACATCCGCCCCTGGGTCGGCCCCACGTTCGTCACGGACGACGTGGACGGGGCCCGCGCCACACTCAAGCGGTACGCCGAAGGCCAGGCCGCCGACGGCGCCCGCCTCTACGGCATCTGGCGGGGCGGCGTACTGGTCGGCGGCGTGTTGTTCACCGATGTCCACGCCGCCTCCGGCTCATGTGAGATCGGCTGCTGGCTGGAGCCCTCCGCCGAGGGCCACGGCCTGATCACCCCGGCCTGCGCCGCGCTGCTGGACTGGGCGTTCACGACCCGGGGCCTCCACCGCGCCGAGTGGCACTGCCGAGCCGACAACCACCGCAGCGCGGCGGTGGCGCAGCGGCTCGGCATGACCCTGGAGGGCGTACGACGCGAGGCCTGGCCCTACGAGGGCGCGCGCTACGACAAACAACTCTGGGCGATCCTCGCCCCCGAATGGCAAGCCCGCCCCCGATGACCACCACCGCGTCGCTCACCGCTCGGCTTCCTGGTCGATGAGTCGCCCTGAGGCGAAGAGGGCGAACTCGGGCCGCCACTCGGCGCGGTAACCAGGATCACCAGCGAAGCGCAGCGCCAGCGCGCGGACGTGCAGGCAGGGCCACGCAGGAACGTCGATGTGCCCATGGCCGAGGAACAGCGTGCCAGGAGGAATGCGCGAGCACGCGGTACACCCGGTGAACCACACACCCCGCGTCTCCGCGCGACCACCGCCCCCTTCGAAGTAGGGCGCTGACATCCGCCGCGGTTCATGGGCGACCAGGCGCACGAGTCCGTCCTCGTCTATCCGGGTCAGCAGGAAGGCGAGCAGTTCCTCGACGAAGCGGTCGTAACGGGCCACTCCATGAGCCTGCCACGCACGTGCATACGCTGAACCTGGCGCGGCTCGCCAACGCGCATGCCGCCCACCGGTCCCCGGACGCCGCCTGTTCCACCGCCATGGAAGCGCTGAACATCAGCCGTGAGACGGAGTCGCGCCGTACCACCGAGGAGCTTCGCCGGGTGGTGACCAGCCTGGCGCCCTGGCGGCGTACGCCGATGGTGCGGGACCTGACGGAGGTCATCGCCGCAGCGTGACGGCTGCCCGGAACCAAGATCTGCTGGAGGAGCCCATGCACATCAGCGAGTTGGTCGGCGCCGACGAGTGGCACGCCGTCGAGGGACGGCCGTACGTCGTCGCCGTCCGGTCGGCGAAGGACGACCCGAAGCTGAAGGTGGCTGTGCCGGTCGACGAGCAGCCGTGGCGCGTCATCGTCGACAGCAACGCGCGGGCTGGTCGACCGCATGATCGCCTACATCGCCCCCGCGCTCCTCGGCCGTGGCAAGAGCGCGCTGCAGGGCGGCACCGTCGAGACGATGGACGACATCCTGCGATGCGAGCTGCTGGACGTCTCCCGCTCCGGCCCGGACGTCCGACTCGTCGCCCGCCCGAAGCGCCCGCAGGCCAGCGGATGAGGGCCGGGTGTGCAACGCCCCGCTGGACCCCCTCAGAACTCCCTGAGATTTATGCAGAAGCGCCTGCGGACACAGCCGAGCGCCGCCTGTGTGGCTCCTTACGCTTTCTGCCCGGCCCTGCCCCTGACCCGTGCGTGTCCTTTCTCCACGCAGCGCACGGGGACGACGGCACCGTCGCCACGCAACGACACCAGGCCGTCGCCATGGAGATGGCCCGCGAACCAGACCTGCGTCCTCCCAGCCGGTGGTCGGCGCAGAACGAGCTGCGTGCGCAGGGCCTCGTTACCGGTGACCAGCACGACAGCACGCCCACGGTGCCGTATCTCGACATTCAGCGTGCGCCAGGGCTGACCGTCGCCCCGCACGTCCCTCCGCAGCTTGAAGCGGGTCCGCAAACGCTGGAAGGCCGGGACCACGGTGGCGAGTAGCAGCATGCCGAGGCCCTTGCCTGCGAGGATGCCGGAGGGCCCGAGCGAGAGCAGCCCGAGGAAGGGCACCGGCGCGACGATCAGAACGGCCGTACCTCGCAGCAACAGCAGCCGCATCGAGCGGCGCGTGGCCGGAAAGGACAAGGCCGGGCCCGGCGGTGGTGCGGGAGCCCGCACCATGGGGGTGCGGTCCGACGCCTCGGCCGGGCGGGCGAGTTCCGAAAGGGGCACACCTGCCTTGAGGGCCCGTGTCAGCGCTTCGTCAGAGGCCAGGCCAGTCTGGTTGATGGTGGTGCCCCGCCCTACCGCGCGCCCAACCTCCAGCATGCGCTGCGGCCCGCGCTTGCCCGGCACCGCGAGGATGGCCCGGAAACGCGGATCCCCGGCGAACCACAGCGTCCGGATCTCCGTCTTGGCTTCGCGCCCGGCCTGCGGGGACATCCGCTCAAGCCACCAGCGGCTGTGCCGACTGTGGTCCAGGTCGACCGATACCCAAGTTTCCGGTTTATCCGGATCCGGAACCTTGAGCCAGGGCACTCCGCGATGGGCGGAATGGAGCTGACCGTTCGAGTGCGGAAGGCCCTTCTCATGGACCTGCCACGGATAGGTGCGCAGAATGCGGCGCAGCTCGAACATGCGCCTGGCTCGGGGGACTTGAAGGAGGCAGACTGCGCAGATTCCGGCGATGAGGTGCGTAAACGCCAGAATCCAGATCAACCACAATGGAGTGGGCAAGATGACGAAGAAGACGACGACGCTTGCCGCAAGTCCGAGAGGCACGCCAAGGAGATGGAGCGCGAGGCGGACCTGGCAGGCACGACGGGTGGCTGGGTGCTGCCAGGCGGTGTCACCGGTGGCGGGAGAGGGCACAACGTGGCCGCGTCCCTCGACGAGGATCATGAAGACTTCCAGGTCTCCGCTTCCTCATCCGGGCCGATGCGGATGGTGCGGGCAAATTCATCGATGTCAGCGAATGCGCGGATGATGCGGCCCGGTTCCGGGTGGGACAACATAATGAGGACATCCGCGGCTTCCGGGCCCTTTTCGTAGCGCCAGGCGTAGCGGAGGCCGGCATGCACCTCATTACTGTCCTCGTCCTGGAAGTAGCGCAGCACACGCAGGCCGGTGCCAAGGTGCGGAGAGTCGAAGTTCTCGACGATCGGGCGCTCGATGGCATAGTCCGCATCAGCGTGCGTCAGTTCGCGCAGCGCAGTGTCCCGGTCTTCTTCTTCGTCAATCTCGACCAGGTCCACAGACACGGTTATCGGAACGTCTCTCGGGTGCGGCAAGTGCAGGAAGACATCGGCTCCCGGCCAGATGTTGGGCGCTCTCACGGCGTGCATCACCAGGATGTCGATCAGCAGGTCGACCTCGCCCGGTTGCGGCTCCTCAGTCGCGAAATCGTCCCACCACGCCTCGGCGAAGACACGCGCCCACCCCTCGGGCGTCTGAGCAGCTGCCACGTCCTCAAGACCCGGCTCGGGCCACATGAGCGGCACGCGGATCCAAGGGTCGAGATACATCGCGTGCTTGACGTTGAGCCAGCTCATTCATACCTCCACTTGAATGTACCCACGACTGCGTCGAACAGCTCGACCAACACATCGGTGAGTTCGCTGTCGAGGTTCCCATCCCCTGGTGTGGAAAAACTGATCGAAAGCCAATTTCCCGAGTTACCAGCCATCGGCATGACATATTCGACCCGGCGGGAATCAACATCGAGTTCCCGGCCGGGCTCTGCCGCTACTCGACTCTCCCGGCGGACGGCTGTGCCGCCTGCGAGTTCCCTGGTGGACATGCCGGGGCCCGCGGTATTGGCTGCGAGCCGCTCCAGGACCTGCTTGGCCTTGGCCTGTTCGGCGCCTCCGATGGGCAGCTCAGCCACGATGAACGAGGCAGCGAAGAGGGTACCGCCACGCGGGCGCACCGGCAGATAGAGATCCAGGCCGCCGTTACGCCGTGCAGCGCGAGCCCTCTTCTCGAGCTGTCGGCGCAGCTCGAGCCGGAAGCTCATGGCATCGTCGCGCGCCACCCCGTCCGGGACCTTGTCCAGATGCGTGAAAAAGATCCGCTCAAGAGCCTCTTTTGTCCCCTCGCGCAGGGGAATCCGGGCCCAACCCGGCGGGATGATGAGCGTGTATCCGGTTGGTGTCGTTTCGGCCGTTCCGCTAGAACTCACAGCGCCTCCTCGACAGGCCTCTTGATCAGCCCGCCCAACAGGATCGCCAGGCAAAGTACTGCCGGAACCACTGCCACCCACGAGTAGATGATCAGCACGAAGTTCATGGCGGAAATCATCCCCGCAGCCACCTTGAACAATGTCGGCAGGTGGCCTACATGCTCCGGATTCTGGATAGTGCGTCGAAACTTCACGAAGACCACAGTCAATACAACGGGCGCGGTCATCATGGGCCAGGCCCATGCTTCGATCGGCACCCAGTCCCGCCCCGCAAACTTTCCGACCAACCCTACGAGAAGGAACCAGAGCATGGGTACGAGTACGGTCACTCGAACCGCGAGCAGGCCCTTGGATTCACCGTTACCGGATGACATTGCGTTACCTCCTGGATTTCCTTTTGCCGCAGTGGCTCACCATCCGCTCCCCACTTCAATAGTTGGGACGTCTTTGAGCTTCTCGTAGCCGTCATATCCGAAGAGCGATGAGGTATTATCAATCCCCTTGTCGACAGCGTCGACGCCGGTACCTACGCCCCAATACATCTGGAACTTCGCATGCGCCGACAGTGCCTCCTTCGCACCTGCCTCAACCGCCTTCGCGCTGTCCCTAACCTCCTTCGCCGCGTGATCTACGTTGTTCCCACCGAAATCTTTCTGCATGCGCTTGACGTCCTCGGCAATTTCCCGGCCTTCCTTGTCCCCGAGTCCCCGGCCCGCCTGCGCCGTGGGAGCATTTGCCTCCGCTTGCTTCGCTGCACGCATCTCACCGGCGGCCTGTTCACGCAGTCGCTGTTTGGCCCTCAGCGCCATCTGCCCACGCTGTGAATCGGCTCCGTGGCGGGTGATGTTCTTGTCGAGGAGCTTGCGCATGTTCTTGTAGCGATCGAACTGCTGGCGAGCCTTTTGAGTACTCGCGGCAGCCTTGGAAGCGGTCTTGGTCAAAGCCTGGCCGGCTTTGAGGCCCTTCATAGCCGCCGAACCGAGTCCCATCGTCGCCAATGCGAGCGCGTCGAAGGCAACGTCTGTCCACGAACCCTCGCCGGTGATTGCCAGCACAAGGTGACCAGCGAAACTCACGAATGTCAGAGCGGTGGCGAGCGCCGCAACCCAACCCACCGGGGTGCAGAAGATAGCGATCACAGCTAGCGCAAGTCCGAGATAGCCGATCACTTCGAGCGCTGTATCGAGCCCTTGCGCAAAGTTCTCCCAGGTACTGTCCTTGATGACGTCCGAGATGTCGTCACCGATGTTGTTGGCAAAGTGCTGGGCACGGGTGTCGCGTTCGGAGATGACCTCGTTCAGCTGCTTGCGGTACGACGCCAAGTGGCTGTCGGAGTCGGAGTCCTCCGGCGCCTTCTTGTCGTCGTCCTTCTTCGCCTCGGCCTCCTTCTTCTTCACCTCAGCAGCGTGGTGCTCATCGGCGCGCTTCGCGGCCTTGAGGATCCCGTCCGCCCGCTCCTGGAAACCCTCCAGTTCGTTGGCCCACTTGCCGAGGTCACCGACCACCCGTTCGTAACGGCCCGCCGTCTCGCGGAAGTGCTTCTCCAGCTCGCCGGACTTCTCGCGGATCTTGTCGGCGTAGTTGCCCTTCAGCGCCTCGCCGTCCTCGGCCTTGCGCAGGATGCGGGCCTGGTCGCGGAGGGTCTTGGCGAGGTCCTTCATCTTGGTGACCTCAGCTCGGATGTCTTCCGGGTCGCCGGGGACCGGGTCCTTCTCCGCCAGCGGCTGCCAGTCGACCGGCCTGCGCCTGCCCTTACCGTTTCCCATCGCTTACTTTCCCCCGTTTTTCCCGCTTTTCTCGCTTGAGTTCATCAAGTCGAGGTCCTGCTTCTTGAAGTTCTTGAGCGCGCCCTCTACGTGCTCCCCCAATTCCTGGACGCTCTCCACCAGTTTTTCTCGATAGTTGTCCCAGTTGGTGACGAACTCATCCATCTTGCCGGCGACGCTCTCGTGGCCCCAGATGTCCTGTATGCCTTCGCTGTGATCATCGATGTCATCCATGACCTTCTTGATCTCCCGAAGATTGCTCTTCGAGGATTCAAGCAGCGCGTAGTCGACAACCAGCCGCTCGTGGCGACCCATGTTTCCCCTCCCCGTGTCCTTACCTGTTCAACAGCTCACGTTGCGGCTCAGCCTCAGCCCATCGGTACCGTCACCGTGAACGCCTCGCCGTTCCCCAGGTGCAGCAGGCCCTTGCCCGGGGTCACCGGGCCGCCCACGTTGCTCCGGGGCAGGCGTACGCCGATCAGTTCGCCGCTCGACGTGTCCTGCGGGGAAAGCAGCAGGCCGCGCTTGGACTTCTTCAGGTCGACCTGCCAGCCGCTGAAGCCCGAGCAGACGTCGTCCTCGTCGCCGGCGATGACGATGCCGATGCCGCGGTCGGCGCCGGTCGCAATCAGCCTCTTGAACTCGTCCTCCGCATCGCAGTCCTCAAGGAGTTCGCCGTCGTCGATCAGGACCACGATCGGATGCTCCAAAGACGCCGTGGCCACGGCCTCCTTCAGCTCGTCCTCCTCGATGTCGCTGCCCGTGAAGACCGCCAACACCCCCTTGTAGCCCTCCAGTTGGCGCAACGGAGAGGTCCGTGGGGCGGCGATGACCAGGCGGGCGCTGCGGCGGCCCACAAACGCGGCCGCCAGGTTCATCAGCACGGTCGAGCGACCCGACTTCGCCGGGCCCGCGATCACGAAGCCCGGCAGTCCCTGTGCCAGGTCCACGCCGAAGGCCGTCAGGTCGTCACCGCCGACGCCCACCAGGCCCCACAGCCGCGAGGCGGACACCGCCGGGTCGGCGTACTGCCACGCCTGGTTCAAGGTGATGCGGCTGGGCAGCGAGTCCACCCGGAACGGCCGCAGGGCCCGCGGCACTGCCGCGTCCCGGTGGGCCGTCCCCTCTCCGATGGCCACGATCGCCGCGTTCTGGCCCTGTCCGGTGGCGTCCTCGCTCAGCAGCGCGAACTGGATCTCCGTACCCGTCTCGTTGCGGAACGCGCGACCCGGCGCGATCTCGTCCGGCACCTTGCGGCTGTTGAGGCCCAG
Organism: Streptomyces sp. NPDC001700; assembly: GCF_053596435.1. Taxonomy (NCBI): domain Bacteria; kingdom Bacillati; phylum Actinomycetota; class Actinomycetes; order Kitasatosporales; family Streptomycetaceae; genus Streptomyces; species Streptomyces sp. NPDC001700. The sequence continues at coordinate 174,090 of NZ_JBSFGE010000001.1, read as the reverse complement.
CATCGAGAAGTCGGTACGGTCCGAAAGGCGCAGGGCGAGCTTGTCCTCCGTCAGCGAGGAGATCCGGCCGGTGAGGAGCTGCCGGTCGCCCGTGATCACCAAGTGGATGCCGACGCTCGCGCCCTCGCGCATCAGGGTCAGCAACTCGTCGGTCAGCTCGCCGTGTGCCAGCTCGCCCAGGGACGAGACCCAGCCCTCCCAGCGGTCGAGCAGCAGCACGATGTGCGGCAGCCGCTGGTCCTGCGGCGCCCCGGCGCGCTGCTCGCCGATGTCCGCGAAGCCGTACTGCGCGAGCAGCTCCTGCCGCCTGCTCGTCTCCGCCGAAAGGCGGCGGACCAGGCGAGTGGCCCGCTCGCTCTGGTTGCGGCCCACCACCGCGCCGCAGTGCGGCAGCTTGGCCAGCGCGTTCAGTGCGCCGTTGCCGCAGTCGATGCCGTACAGGTGGACGTCGGCGCAGGAGAGAGTGCGGGCCAGGGAGCCCGCGATCGTTCGCAGCACCTGGGAGCGGCCGCTGCGCGGTGCGCCCGCGACGAGCAGGTGGCCGAAGGTGGCGAAGTCGATCGCGGCCGCGCGGCGGGACTGGCTCGCCGGAAGGTCCTCGATGCCGTACGGCGCCGGGGGCAGTGCGCCCAGACCCCGCACCGGCGGCAGGTCCTCCGGCAGCACGGTCTCCGCGAGGGCCGCCAGCCACGGGCTGTGCTGCTGCGGGATCTGCAGGTGGGCGTTGGCCTCCCGGATGGCGTCGACCAGGACCTTCAGATCGGTGATCTCCTCTTCCTCGCTCTTGGCGGCCGCGGGCTTCACCAGCGCCTGGCGGCCCAGGTCGGCCCAGTCCAGCTCCCCGGTCCACGGGGCGAGGGTCATCGGGTCCACGGTGCCGGGGCGGCGGCCGCCGACGCGGCCGGACTGGAAGGGAATGAGGGAGGCCGCGCCGGTGCGCACGTAGGCGCGGCCCGGGTTGTTCTTGGAGATGTTGCCGGCCTCGGGCGAGTCGATGACGTCCGTCGACTCGCCGCCGTCGGTGACCCGCAGCGCGATCCGGAGGTTGGTGTTGGCCCGGATCTCCGGCGAGACCACGCCGGACGGCCGCTGGGTGGCCAGCATCAGGTGGATGCCGAGGGAGCGGCCCCGCTGGGCGATGTTGACCAGGCCGGTGACGAAGTCCGGCATGTCGCGGACCATGGACGCGAACTCGTCGATGACGAGGAGCAGTCGGGGCAGCGGAGCCATACCCGGATTACGGCGCACCAAGTCCTGGTAGTCCTCGATGTCCTTCGCGCCGGCCTGGGCCAGGATGTGCTCGCGGCGGTGCAGCTCGGCGCCGAGCGACTCGAGGGCGCGTTCGACGAGGTGGGCGTCGAGGTCGGTGACCATGCCGACGGTGTGCGGCAGGTGGACGCAGTCCTTGAACGCGCTGCCGCCCTTGTAGTCGACGAGCACGAAGGTCATGTTCTCCGGCGTGTTCGCCACCGCGAGCGCGGCGACGATCGTCTGCAGCAGCTCGGATTTGCCGGAACCCGTCGTACCCGCGATGAGGCCGTGCGGCCCGTCCTTGCGGATGTCGATGCCGAAGGGACCATCGTACGACTCGCCGACCATCGCGAGCGTGGACTGCCCGCCGGTCTGCCAGCGGCCGACCACCGCCCCGGCCGTCGGCGGCTCCATCCCGATGACGTCAAGGAGCCGGCTGGCGTCCGGCAGCGCGCTGTCCGTCGCCTCACCGCTGATGTCGCGCAGTGGGGCGAGCGCCCGGGCCACCCGGTCGCACCAGGCCGGCGAGACGAAGTCGGGCCGTACGCCCAGGATCTTGTTTTCGCCCGCCTGCTGCACGCGCAGTCGCAACACGGAGGGGTCGACCTGATCCGCGGCCGTCGGCGCCCCGGGGGTGGGGGTGCCGCTCTGGTTGTCGAGGGAGAGCAGCACGGCGGCGGTGTTGGTCAGCGCCGGAGTGTCGGGCGCGGCCGACTTCCTCCGCTTCCCCTTCCCCTTCGCTTTCCCCTTCCCCTTCCGGCGCGACCTGTCGGCCTCGGCCGCCGCCTTCTTCCGCTCCTCCGCTTCGGCGGCCTGCCGCAGCGCTTCGACAGCGTCGCTCGCGCCGCCGCCGGCCTTCTGCTCGTGCCGGGCGTGCCGGGCGGTGCGCGGCTCCGCGATCACGATGCCCTTGCACTCGCCCGGCAGGAAGCGCTCCTCGGCGTCCAGGCAGATCGCGTACATCGATACGGCCGGGCCTTCCTGCAGCAGCCGTACGACGCCGGGCATCGAGCGCAGCCGACGCGAGCCGTCCCAGACGACGACGATGTCGGGGTCGGAGAAGCCCACCTGGCCGCGGTTCTCCTTGGCGGCTTTCTGCCTGGCCTCAAGGATCTGGGTGAGTTCACCGATTCGGGCACCGACGGTCTCGGCGTCGTTCCCGATGAGGACGTTGGCGTCCTGCGCCGTCGGACGGACATGCGGCAGCCAGCGGACCCAGTCCCAACCGGGCTGCGCGTTCACCTCGGTGAGCACGTAGAACTGCACGTCCAGCGGGCTGTGCAGGGCGGCCGTCTGCGTCACCGCCCACCGCGCCAGGCTGCGGGCGGTGTCGTCGGGACCCGCGAAGCCGATCACACCGAGCTGGCCCAGGTGCAGGGCGACGGGGGTGTCGGCGATGTCCCAGGTGACCTGGCGGCGGTGGTCGTCCTGCTCGGGGTCGTCGAGGACGACGGCGGAGGGCAGCCGTCCGGTGCCCACCCGCAGCAGCAGGTGGTCGGCGTCGCTGCGGCGGCGCTCCCACAGACGGGTGCGGGGGCCAGTGGCGTTGGCCCAGATGCTGCCGGGGTCCGGGTGGTCGAGGCGGCGGTCGCCGCGCTCCAGGACCAGCGCCTCCTGCGCGTCCAGCTCGATCCTGGCCTTGTGCTCCTCGTACTCCTTGACCTGCTTGGCGTGGGACTTACGGCCGTGCTTCTTGTCCCAGTAGTAGTTGCCGATCATGATCAGCGGGCTGAAGAGCGCGATCAGCAGGTACGTCGTGCGCCCCATCGCAAACGCCATGGTGACGGCCATGACAAGCGGGGACAGCGCCATCAGCCAGGGCAGCGGCCGGGCCTCGAACTCCTTCGGGGGCGCCGGCAGGCGGAACTTGGTGGTGCGCTCCGGCGGGCGCAGCCGCGGCGGGCGGTTGTAGTCGAGCCCGGAGCCGTCGTCGGACCACTTGAGGGCCGCGTCCGGGGGCGTGTAATGGGCCACGTCGATCAGGGTGTTGCCGATGGCGAGCTGGGAGTCGACGCGCAGTCGCTGCCCTTCGACCGGCTTGCCGTCGACCCGCACCTCGCACGTGGGCCCCTTGCTCTCGGGCGCCGCACCGGGCCCGCCGGGCTCTCCGCCTTGACCGACGTGCACGGCCAGGCGGAGGTCGTCCGGGGCCACCACGTAGAGCGTCAGGACGCGCGGGGGTACCTCCGGGTCATTGACGATCAGCTGGCAGCCCTCGCCGGATCCTATGTCGTACCGGCCGATGCCGAACCGGTACACGGCACCGGCGTCGGGCCCGCCGGCCACCCGGAGTTCGATGACACCGGGCTGCTCGCCGGGCAGCGTGCCGGAGGGGTCGTCCAGGCTCACCACCGCGCCGTCGCGCAGCGGGGAGGTGGCGACGGTGTGGTGGGGGTCCACTGGGTGGTTGTCGACGCAGAGCACGGGACCGGGCTGTCCGGGCGCGACCCCGCCGCGCACCCGGACTGCCAACTCCCAAGCGACGGCGTCGATTCGGGCCTCGGGATCGGCATCGAGGACGAGGTCTTTGCTGGCGTTCGTATAGGGATCGACGACAGTCAGCTTCAAACGCACACTTAGCTCCTCCTCGAAATACCTCTCTCCGAGGAGAGAATATCCCCCCGGAAACTCGTCCGCGCACCCGCCGCATATGTCAACAACCGCCCACTTTGAGCGAGCTAACGGCCGTTGTCCTGCACTTATGTGCACCCTGTGCGGGCTAGCGACTAAGGTGCCCAACGGCGCGCGCCCAACCACCCGGTGCACGCCACGCGTATACCGGGAGGGGGAACCTCGCGGTTGTCTAACGGAGGGAACAAGCGTTATGGCCAAGGACCTTGATGTCACATACGAGGACATGCGGGCCGCCGCGAAGAAGATGAACCGCGAGAAGGAGCGCATCGAGGAGAAGCTTCACGACCTGAAGTCCTACATCGACGACCTGCTCGAGAACGGCTTCGTCACCCGGTCGGCCTCGAAGAAGTTCGGCCAGGACTTCAGCGAGTTCAAGCAGGGCATGTCGAAGACCAACGAGGGTCTCGACGGCCTGGCCCAGTACCTGGAGAAGGCGGCGGACTCCTTCGAGAACATCGACCACGAGCTCGGCAAGTAAGCCGGCGACTGCCGCGGCTGCGCCTTCCCTCACCCCCTTGCTGCTTTCTGCGGCAAGGGGGTGAGCGCGTTATACGCGGCCGGGCCGCTCCGTGACCGCATGATCTCCACTTCCGTCACACCTCTTACAGCGCATCCACAAAGCATTCACAGTCGCCCGCATTTCGTGATTCTTTCCCTTGTGAGCCCGATAACGGCCACGGTGAATTGCGCCACGGACAAGGTGGGCGGCACGCCGCATACGGCGGAAGAGGGAAGGGGGAGGGCGGACGAGGCGGCCTGTACGCCGGGTTCTGTCTCTCGTGGGCCTTACGGCCCGCGAGGAGGCGGCCATCCATCTAGGGCCGGCGTTGCCGTCGGCCTCGTGCGGTCTACCCGCGGACTCGGGCGGGCAGCCCTCGATCATCCGCGCAGAGCCGCCTTGCGGTGGCTCCTCTTGACCTTGCTCCGGGTGGGGTTTACCTAGCTGCCCAGGTCACCCTGGGCACTGGTGGTCTCTTACACCACCGTTTCACCCTTACCGGGCGCCTTGCGGCCCCGGCGGTCTGTTTTCTGTGGCACTGTCCCGCGGGTCACCCCGGGTGGGCGTTACCCACCACCCTGCCGTGTGGAGCCCGGACGTTCCTCGGCGGGATCCCGAAGAATCCCGACGCGACCGCCCGGCCGGCTCGTCCGCCGTAGTGACCATGGTACCGGCCCGGGCAGGGCGGCTCAGACAGTCGCCCCACGGCTCTCTCGACACGGCGCGCCCCGGCCCGGGACACTGCTTCGACGGCTGGGCGCCAGCGCCCGACACCATGAGCGAGGACACCGTGCGCGAGGACAACAGCAGCTGGTGGCGGCAGGCCGTCATCTATCAGGTCTATCCCCGCAGCTTCGCGGACTCCGACGGCGACGGCATCGGCGATCTGCCCGGGGTGACCAGTCGGCTGCCGTACCTCGCCGGGCTCGGCGTCGACGCCGTCTGGCTGAGCCCGTTCTATCCGTCCGCCCTCGCCGACGGCGGCTATGACGTGGCCGACTACCGCGACGTCGATCCTCGGCTCGGGACGCTGGACGACTTCGACCGGATGGTCGCGGAGGCGGACCGGCTCGGGCTCAGGGTGATGGTGGACATCGTCCCCAATCACACCTCGAACGACCACGCCTGGTTCCAGGAGGCCCTGCGCGCGGGCCCCGGCAGCGCGGCCCGGGAGCGGTATGTGTTCCGGGAGGGGCGGGGGCCGGGCGGGGGGCTGCCGCCCACCGACTGGGTCTCGTGCTTCGGCGGTCCCGCGTGGACCCGGCTGCCCGACGGGCAGTGGTATCTGCACCTCTTCGCCCCCGAGCAGCCCGATCTCAACTGGGACCATCCGGAGGTGCGCGCCGACTTCCTCACCACGCTGCGCTTCTGGTCCGACCGGGGCGTGGCCGGGTTCCGGGTGGACGTCGCGCACGGGCTGGCCAAGGACCTGGCCGAGCCGCTGCGCGACATCGGCGACGTACCCGGCTACGAGCCGGAGGACCTGCCGGAGGACGGCAGCCATCCGCTGTGGGACCGCGACGAGGTGCACGGGATCTTCCGCGAGTGGCGCAGGGTGTTCGACGAGTACGACCCGCCGCGGATCGCGGTCGCCGAGGCGTGGGTACGGAACTCCCGCCGGGTGTCGTACGCCCGCGCCGACGAGCTGGGCCAGGCGTTCAACTTCGACTTCCTGGGCGCCCCGCTCACCGCCCCCGCCCTGCACGCCGTCATCGACGGCGCGCTGTCGGCCGCCCGCGCGGCGGGGGCCTCGGCGACCTGGGTGCTCTCCAACCACGATGTGATCCGGCACCGCAGCCGGTTCGCCCTGCCGGACGATCTGACGGGCGCGGGCCGGGACGCCTGGCTGCTGGCCGACGGCCGGGAGCCGGAGGCCGACCTCGCGCTCGGGCTGCGGCGGGCCCGTGCCGCGACGCTGCTGATGCTGGCGCTGCCGGGTTCGTCGTATCTCTACCAGGGCGAGGAGCTGGGCCTTCCGGAGGTCGCCGACCTGCCCGTGGCCGCGCTCCAGGACCCGACCTGGGAGCGCAGCGGCCACCGGGTCAAGGGGCGCGACGGCTGCCGGGTGCCGGTGCCGTGGACGCGTGGCGGCCCGTCGTACGGATTCGGCGCGGGCGGCGCGTGGCTGCCGCAGCCGGAGGGGTTCGGGGAGCTGTCGGTCGAGGCGCAGGACGGGGAGGCCGGTTCGACGCTGGAGCTGTACCGGCGCGCGCTGCGGCTGCGGCGGGAGCTGCGCGGGGATGAGTCCGTGGAGTGGCTGGGCTCGGTCGCGGAACTGAGCGCCGGGGTGCTGCACTTCCGCCGCGCCGGTGGCTGGCACAGCGTCACCAACCTGTCGGCGTCCGCCGTGCCGCTGCCTGCCGTGGGCGAGGTGGTGCTGAGCAGCGTGCCGCTGTCGGACGATGCGTCCTCGCTGCCGCCGGACAGCACGGTCTGGCTGCGGGAGGCGGGCGCGTAGACCGTAGGCTGCGGGGCTGGGGCGACGCCCCTGCTCTACGTACCGCCGACGCTCCGAGGAGAACCCGTGCTCGTCCTGCTGCCGCCGTCCGAGGGAAAGGCCACGGGAGGCTCCGGGTCCCCGCTGGACCTGGGATCGCTGTCGCTGCCGGGACTGGGCGAGGCGCGCGCCCGGGTCCTGGACGAGCTGGTCACGCTGTGCTCGGGCGACGAGGCGAAGGCGGCCGAGGTGCTGGGCCTGAGCGCGGGACTGCGCGGCGAGGTCGCCAAGAACGCGGCGCTGTGGTCGGCCGGGACGCGTCCCGCCGGGGAGATCTACACCGGTGTGCTGTACGACGCGCTCGGCCTCGCCACCCTCCCTGACGCCGCCCGGCGCCGCGCCGAACGCTCGCTGCTGGTCTTCTCGGGCCTGTGGGGCGCGGTACGGATCGACGACCGCATCCCCTCCTACCGCTGCTCGATGGGCGTCAAGCTCCCGGGCCTCGGCGCGCTCGGCGCCTACTGGCGTACGCCGATGGCCACCGCCCTCCCGGAGGCCGCCGGGAACGGCCTGGTCCTGGACCTGCGGTCGGCGGCGTACGCGTCGGCGTGGAAGCCGAAGGGCGAGGTCGCGGAGCGCACGGCGACGGTGCGGGTGCTGCAGTCGAAGATCGTGGACGGGGTCGAGAAGCGGTCCGTGGTGAGCCACTTCAACAAGGCGACGAAGGGCCGGATGGTACGCGACCTCCTGACGGCCGGGGTCGACCCGAACAGCCCCGAGGAGCTGACGGAGACGCTGCGAGGCTTCGGGTACGTGGTGGAAACGACGCCCCCGCAGCGATCGGCCCGGCCGTGGGCCCTGGACGTGGTGGTGACGGAGCTGTAGCCCCGGTCCGGGCCGGAGCCGGGGAATGGGTGGCATGTGGGCGGGCGAACGCGCCCGCCCCGGCCCGAGAGCGCGGCATGCCGGGTGGGAGTGCCAGCGCGGTTGGCCCGGATGACCGGGGGCGGCCGGGCACGCGGCAGGGGCCGCCGACAGGCGGACGCGTCGAGCCGGGCCGGTCGGGCAGCGGGGCGGGCGGCGGCGCGCAGAGCACGGCCGACCGTCTGCGGCGTACGTCATTGCATCCTCCGCAACGTGCGTTGCGGGTTATGTCGCGCGCCCGCAGAATGGTCGCCGTGACAGACGACAACGCGCCCTCCCCCTCCCTCCTCGACCTCGCCCCCGTCATCCCCGTCGTCGTCATCGACGACGCGGCCGACGCCGTGCCGATGGCCCGGGCCCTCGTCGCGGGGGGTCTTCCCGCGATCGAGGTCACCTTCCGTACCCCGGCCGCCGCCGATGCCATCCGGGCGATCGCGGCCGAGGTGCCGGAGGCGGTCGTCGGGGCGGGGACGGTGCTGGGCCCCGGCCACGTGGACACCGCAGTCGCCGCCGGGGCGCGCTTTCTGGTCAGCCCGGGGTGGACGGACCGGCTGCTGGGGGCCATGCGGGACTCGGGGATTCCGTCGCTGCCCGGCGTCTCGACAACATCCGAGGTCGTGGCGCTGCTGGAGCGCGGGGTGACCGAGATGAAGTTCTTCCCGGCGGAGGCGGCGGGCGGCACCGCCTACCTCGGCTCGCTCGCCTCACCGCTCCCCGACGCCCGCTTCTGCCCCACCGGCGGGGTCAACGCCGCCCGCGCCCCCGGCTATCTCGCGCTCCCCAACGTGGGCTGCGTGGGCGGCACCTGGATGCTGCCCACGGACGCGGTGGCGGCGGGCGACTGGGGGCGGGTCGAGTCCCTGGCGCGGGAAGCGGCGGCGCTGCGGGCCTGACAACTCCGACGGCGGCCACCACAGACCGGCTTGCGCACGACTACGGGAGGCCGAACCTCGCCCGGTACACGGCCGCCTGGACTCCTACCGGTCGGCCTGGGCAGTTCGGAGGGGGCACCCGCCGCTGAACGCGGCGGGGGACCTCCGGAAGGCGATTCACACGGCAACCAGGCGCACCCGGTCGCCGCAGAGCTTGGTCATGTCGTCCACGTCGGAGGTCAGCATGACGACGGGGTACCGCTGTTTGAGGGCGGTCGCCGCCACGGCCGCGTCGATCGCGTACTTGTGACCGTGCAGACCGGCCCCCATCAGCAGCGCCGAGGCCGCCTTCGCTTCCTCCTCCCCCACGGGGAGGACACGGAGACCGGAAAGGACCCAGCCCAGCCGGGCCTTGTCGATGCGTGCGTGAACGGCCTCAATGACGGTGAGCGCACAGACCACGGCTTCCATACCCCGCCTCCGTGCCTCCGCGACCAGGGCGACAACCGATTCGTCATCGCCCAGCAGCTTGGAGAGGCCCTCACTGTCCAGGATGAGCGTCCCGTCGTGGCTCAGCTTGCGGCGGGCCACTGCTCACCCTCGGCGAACACCTCGTCGAAGACCTGACGCGCCCGCTCCTGTGCCTCCGCCGAGACCGGACCCTTGCGCCGTTCGTAATCGGCCAGGTACTCGTCCAGAATCTGACCGCGCAGCTCGCGTTCCACCGCTCCGGTGATGAACGCCGAGAATTCCCGCTTGCCGACGCGGGCACGAATCGCCTCGGCGGTCCCTTCGGGGAGGGAGAGGCTGACCCGCGTGGCCGGCCCCTCACCGATGCTGTACGACTCCTCAGCCTCTGGCATGAGCCCACTTTATCAAACGAGTAGGAAAGTGCCCGGTCGGCAAAGGCCCGGGCCCGCTAGCGCAGGTGGGACGTGTCGTTCAGGAGGCGGACCGACGCGTTCCCGTCGCCGTAGTACGCCACCGCCGACAGCGACGCCGCCGAGAGTTCCATGCGGAACAGGGACTCCGGCGGGGCGCCGAGGGCCAGCCGGGTCAGGGTCTTGATCGGGGTGACGTGGGTGACGAGGAGCACCGTACGGCCCGCGTAGCGCGCGATCAGCTTGTCGCGGGAGAGGGCCACCCGGCGGGCGACCGTCGCGAAGGACTCGCCGCCGCCCGTGGGGGCGGCCTTGGCGGAGGCGAGCCAGGCGTCGAGGTCGTCGGGGTGGCGGTCGCGGACCTCGGCGAAGGTCAGCCCCTCCCAGGCGCCGAAGTCCGTCTCGCGCAGCCCCTCGTCGACGCGGACGTCGAGCCCGAGGCGCGCGGCCACCGCCTGGGCGGTCTCGCGGCAGCGCTTCAGGGGCGAGGTGACGATGTCCTGGATGGTGCCGCGCGCGGCGAGGGACGCCGCGACCAGCTCGGCCTGGCGGTGGCCGACCGGCGAGAGGCCGGGGTCGGTGCCGCCGCTGCCGGAGAAGCGCTTCTCCGGGGTGAGCGGCGTCTCGCCGTGCCGGAGCAGGACGAACGTCGTCGGCGTGCCGAGGTCGGCGGCGCCCCAACCCCGGACGGGGGCCACCGCCGCCGACGGGGCGTCGGGGGCGGCGGGCTCGGCGAGGGTGTCGTCGGCGGCGGAGGCCTCGGGGGCGGCCGTGGCGAGGGTGCCGCCCGGCGGCACCTTCGGCTGCCACTGCTCGCCCCGCTTGCCCGCGTCCATGGCCTCGTTGGCGAGCCGGTCCGCGTGCTTGTTCTTCTCGCGCGGGATCCAGCCGTACGTCACCTGGCCGGGCGGCACGAGCCCCTTGGCCTCGGCGGCGAGCGGCCGCATGTCCGGGTGCTTGATCTTCCAGCGGCCGGACATCTGCTCGATGACCAGCTTGGAGTCCATGCGGACGTGGACGTCCGCCTCCGGGTCGAGGGCGTGGGCGGCCCGCAGACCGGCGATCAGACCCTTGTACTCGGCGACGTTGTTGGTGGCGGTGCCGATGTACTCGGCGACCTCGGCGAGCGCTTCGCCGGTCACCGCGTCCAGGACGACCGCGCCGTACCCGGCGGGCCCCGGGTTGCCCCGGGAGCCGCCGTCGGCCTCGACGATGAAGCGACGCCGTGCCATGGGACTTACAGCCCCGACTCGGGCGTACGGACCAGGATGCGGCGGCAGTTCTCGCACCGGACCACGGTGTCCGCGGCGGCCGAACGGACCTCGGCCAGCTCGGTGATGGCCAGCTCCTGGCGGCAGCCGTCGCAGCGCCCCTGGTAGAGCCGGGCGGCGCCGACGCCGCCCTGCTGCCCGCGCAGCTTGTCGTAGAGCTTCAGCAGATCGGCGGGGACGGTCCCGGCGATGACCTCGCGCTCCTTGGTGATGGTCGCGATCTCGGCGTCGATCTCCTCGGCCGCCGCGTCACGCCGCGCCGTGGCATCGATGATCTTGGCCTGGAGGGACTCCACCCGGCCGGTCAGCTCGGTGGCCCGCTCCTGAGCGGACTCCCGGCGCTCCATGACCTCCAGGACGACGTCCTCCAGGGCGCTCTGGCGCCGGGCCAGGGAGGCGATCTCGTGCTGCAGGTTCTCCAGGTCCTTGGGCGAGGTGACGGCCCCGGAGTCCAGGCGCTTCTGGTCGCGGGCGGCGCGCTGGCGCACCTGGTCCACGTCCTGCTCCGCCTTCGTCTGCTCGCGGGCGGTGTCGCTCTCCTCGGTCTGCGAGGCGACGAGGAGGTCACGCAGCTGGGTGTGGTCGGCGGTCAGGGTGTCGAGTTCGGCGTGCTCGGGCAGCGTCGTGCGCTTGTGCGCGAGCTGCGAGAGCCGTACGTCGAGGCCCTGGACGTCGAGCAGGCGGATCTGGTCTGCGGGCGCGGCGTTCAGCGGGGGGCTCCAGGGGTGGTCGAAGGGGACGAAGGATTACGGGGCCTCAAGCCGGTGAGGCCGATGAGGCCGAGGCGGGGGCGGGCGCGAAGGCCCGGAACGGGGCGGCGGCCGCGGCGTGGGCCGTCCAGGGGTCGGTGACCTTGCGGGAGACATGGGTGCGCAGGCCCCAGCCGTGCCGGTCGGAGACCTCGTCGAGCTGCGCCGCGGCCAGCTCGGTCCAGGGCCACTCGGTGGCCCAGTGCGCGGCGTCGACCAGCGCGAGGTCGCTGTGCTCGCGCGCCTCGGAGGCCGGGTGGTGGCGCAGGTCGGCGGTGAGGTACGCGTCGACTCCGGCCGCGCGTGCCTCGGCGAACAGGCCGTCCCCGGAGCCGCCGCAGACGGCGACCGTACGGATCGTACGGTCCGGGTCGCCCGAGGCGCGGATGCCCTGCGCGGTGGCGGGCAGCCGGGCGGCGGCGCGCTCGGTGAACTCGCGCAGTGTCTCGGGGCGGTCGAGTTCGCAGATCCGGCCGAGCCCCTGGCGTCCGGCCGGGTCGGCCGGGTCCGGCACCAGCGGGCGGACGGCCCGCAGGTCGAGCGCGCCCGCGAGGGCGTCGGAGACGCCGGGGTCGGCGCGGTCGGCGTTGGTGTGCGCGACGTGCAGCGCGATGTCGTGCTTGATCAGGGTGTGCACCACCCGCCCCTTGAAGGTGGAGGCGGCGACCGTGGTCGTGCCCCGCAGATAGAGCGGGTGGTGGGTGATCAGCAGATCGGCGCCGAGCGCCACCGCCTCGTCGGCGACCTCCTGGACGGGGTCGACGGCGAACAGCACGCGGCTGACCTGGGCGTCGGGGTCCCCGCAGACCGTCCCGACGGCGTCCCACTGCTCCGCCCGCTCGGGCGGCCAGAGGGCGTCGAGGGCGGCGAGGACATCGGTGAGAGCGGGCACGGGGCAAGGCTACCTCCCAGATCACCGGGAAGCCTTGCCCCTGCCTTCACTCAGCGCGACCGCCGCTCCGGGAGCGGGGCTGACGGGGGATCAGCGGACGAGGTAGCCGCGGAGGTCGTCCAGCACCCGGTCGGCGGCGGTGACGCCGAGGCCCAGGTACCAGGTCTCGTCCTGCACGTTCTTGGCCTGGCCCGCCTTGACCGCCTTGAGCTTCTTCCACAGCGGGTTGGACTCCGCCTGGTCCTGCTTGGTGGCCTTGGCGTCGCCGTAGACCCCGGTGAAGATCCAGTCCGCGTCGGCCTCGTTGATCCGCTCCGGGCCGATCTCGGTGGCCAGGTCGTCGATCTGCTGGTTCTTGGGCCGCGGCAGGCCGACGTCCTGGAGGATCGTGCCGATGAAGGAGGCCTTGGCGTAGAGCCGGGTCATCTCCGGCATGAAGCGCAGCATGGTGACGGTCGGCTTCTTCGGGCCGATGTCCTCGCCCAGCTGCTTCGCCTTCGTCTCGTACGCGTCCAGCTTGCGCTTCGCCTCGGCGGTGCGGTCCAGGGCCGCCGCGTTGAGGAGGTAGTTCTCCTTCCAGGTGAAGCCGGGGCGGATGGAGAAGACGGTCGGGGCGATCTGCTTCAGCTCGTCGTACAGCGGCTCGGCGCGCAGCTTGCTGCCGAGGATCAGATCGGGGTGGAGGGCGTTGATGGCCTCCAGGTTGAGGTTGTTGATGGTGCCGACGTTCTTCGGGTTCCCGGCCTCCTTCTTGAGGTAGCCGGGGAGGGCCTGGTCGCCCTCGGCGGGCGCGTAGCCGACCGGCTTGAGGCCGAGCGAGACGACGTTGTCCAGCTCGCCGACGTCGAGCACCACGACCCGCTTCGGCTTGCTCTTGATCTCCGTCTTCCCCATGGCCTGGGTGACCGTGCGCGGGAACTGGCCGGGCTTGGCGTCGGTGCCCAGCTTCGCCGTCTGCTCGGCGGCCTTGCCGAAGTCCTTGCCGCCCTGCGCGACGGACTTGCCCCCGCCGCCGTTGCCCTTGGCGCCGTCCTCGCCGCCGTCGGACGCGCCGCAGGCGGCGAGGGAGAGGGCCCCGGCCAGGGCCAGGGCGAGGGCGGCGCTGCCGCGGCGGTGTACGGACATCTGGTGCTCCAGGGGTCGTGCGAACGGTGGCACTGAGGCATGACACTCAGGCGTGGCACTTAGGCAGGCCTTACTTTAATCGCACCGCGGATCGGCCCCTTACAGCACATTCATCCCCGACCTCTCAGGCGAATCGGGCAACAGCCACACGTAAGGGTGGAGCCGACCCCTTATCGGCCACCGGGAGGGGGTACGAAACCTACGTTCAGTGGCCGGAGGTGACTGAACGATGACCGCCTGTGCCTTCGACGCCACCCGCACCACGGCAGTCAGCGCCCGGCCACGAGAAAGGTCCACGGATTTCACCATCACCCCGGACCGCTCGTACGGGGCGCGGCTCACGCTCAGCGGCGACACCGGCTGCTGGTTCCCCGAGCGCTGGACGCTCGACGGACCCGAGCCGTACGCCGTGCCGCTGCCGGGCACCCAGCCCGAGGAGCCGGACAGCGACGTGCTGCCGCTCTCCGACGGGCAGGTGCTGATCCACCGCCGGGTGGCCGGGCACCACGCCTTCTCGCTGCTCTACCCCACCGGCCCGGGGACGGGCGAGCGGGTGCTCGGCGGCATCGACCGCGCCGACGTCTCGCTGCTGCCGCCCGCGCCGGGCGGCACCTGCGCGTACGCCCTGGGGCGCGGCCCCCGGTCCACCTCCGTCTGGCTGATCCACGGCGGCGCCCGAGGGCTCCAGCACCTCGCCGAGGTGCCGGGGCGTTGCACGGGCGGCGCCTGGCTGGACCGCATGGGTCGGCTGCTCGCCCTCGACCGCGAGCTGGACGGCCGTACGAAGACGATCGTCGTCGACCTCGGGCGCGGCGGTGAGACCAGTCCGCTGCTGCAGATCACCGAGCGCAGCAACGACCGGCTGCTCCTCGCCGACCCCGACAGCGGTCTGCTGCTCGTACGGTCCGACGCGCCCGGCGACGAGCGGCTGGGGTGGGGCGTCCTGGGCAGCGCCCTCCCGGTCCGCTTCCCGGACTGCCTGCGCCCGGCCGCCCAAGCGACGGCCGCGCCCTTCGCGATCCAGCCGGGCCAGATGCTGACGCCGGAGGCGTGCGCGGTGGCCTTCCGCATCGACGCGGCGGCGGGCGGGCGGCCGTGGGTGGGCGTCTGGCGCCCGTCCGAGCGGCGGTTGCGCCAGTTCTCGGCCCCGGAAGGCTGGCTGGCCGGGGCCGGGCTGTGGAGCCGGGAGGCCGAGCTGTGGCTGCCGTACGCGACCCGGCAGATCCCCTGCGGCCTGGCCCGCGTCTGGCTCCCGGAGGCCACACGGACGGCCTCCGGCTCCCCCGCACCCCCCCGGGTGATCCGCCGCGTCGCCCGCCCGGAGGCGGCCGGGATCACGCCATGGCGCCAGGTGAGCGGCGCCGACGAGGACACGGAGGCAAGCGCGGCCACGGACCCCCGCGCGACCTGGAGCGCGGGCGCGCGCGGAACCACGCTGCGCGCGGGCGCGAGCACGGATCCTGGCGCGGGTGGGGGCTTGAGTGCGCGCGCGGCCCTGGGCGCGCGCGAGAGCACGGCCCCCGGCGCAGACTTGCGCGCGGGCGGAGGCCCCGGCTCGGGTGCGGGCCTGGGCGTGGTGCCCGGCACGGGCTTGCGCGCGGGCGGGGCCCTGGGCACAGGTGCGGGCGCGGGCTTCCGGGCGGGCATGAGCGCAGACCCCGGCGCGGGCACGGGCTTGGATGCGCGCGGGAGCACGGCCCCAGGCGCGGGCTCTGGCGCGGACCTGGGCGCGGGGCTGGGCGTGGGCCCCGGCGCGGGCTTGCGTGGGGGCATGAGCGCAGACCCCGGCGCGGGCGCGGGGCTGGGTGCACGCCGGAGCACAGACCCGGGCGCGGGGCTGGGCGTGGCCCCCGGCGCGGGCTTGCGGGCGGGCATGAGCCTGGGCGCAGGCGCGGGCTCGGGTGCGGGGGCGCGCTTGGGTGCGCGCGGGAGCACGGACCCGGGCGCGGGCTTGGGCTCGGGTGCGACCTTGGGTGCACGCGCTGGTACGGACCCGAACGCGGGCTTGGGCACGGGGGCGGGTTGGCGGGCGGGCGTGAGCGCAGACCTGGGCTCGGGCACGGATCCCGGCACGGGCGCTGGCGCGGGGCTGGGTGTGGGCCCCGGCGCGGGCTTGCGGGCGGGCGCGGGGCTGGGCTCGGGCGCGCATCCCGGCGCAGCCCCCGGTGCGGGCGGAAGCACGGGGCTGGGCTTGGGCCCGGGGGCGGGGTTGGGGGCTGGGTTGAGTGTGCGGGTGGATATGGGAGGTCGGGGGGAGTCCGGGGTTGAGCCTTGGGTGGGGACGGGGTGTTGGCCCGGGGTTGAGCAGGAGACCGGGCAGGACTCCGGGCTGACCGTGGTCGCTCCCCGGCCCGTTCCGCTGCAGCAGGCGCCTCTCGCCAGGTCAGCGGAGCCCCGCCCACCCCGCTGGGTCCGCGATCACCGCCCTGGTTAGACTCGGCCGCTGGGGCAGCGCAGCCGGTTGGCACGGCGTCTATCGACGTTGTGGCGGGCCCCTCGCGCAGAGTACGGAGCGAACTTACCGGGGTGACTTCCCACATGTCCGAAGCCCGAACCGACACGACCCAGGCGCGCTCGCAGGAGGCGGCCGAGGCCGCCTCAGCCCAGGGCAAGCACCGAGGTCAGCAGGCCGCGTCCGAGGAGCCGCAGGCTCCGGCGCACGGCCGCCACCGCCGTCCGAGCGAGAACGCCTCGTAGGGGCCGCTTCCCCCACCCCTCCCCTTCCCGCAGCACACGCGGCACACGCGGCACACGTGCACGGCTGTGGGGTGGGGAGGGGTGGGTCGTTTCAGCCCCCGCCCAGGCGTCAGCCCCGCTTCAGGCTCAGTACCTCCAGCGCCGCGAACCCCTCCCCCCGCCGTTCGTCGAAGTACGGCGTGAGCAAGCCGTCCAGCTCCTCGAAGCCGAAGACGTCCCCCTTGGCGTCGAGCTTGGCGGCCACCCGTGGCCGTTCCACGATCGCCACCATGCCCCCGTGGACCACGAACACCTGGCCGTTCACCCCCGTCGCCCGAGGGGAGGCGAGGTAGCCGACGAGCGGGGCCACGTGGTCCGGGGAGAGGGGGTCGGGGCGGCCGTCCGCCCCGAGACCGGCGCCGGGCACGTCGGGGAAGACGTCCTCGGTCATGCGGGTGCGGGCGCGCGGGCAGATGACGTTCGCCGTCACCCCGTACTTGGCGAGCGCGCCCGCCGTGGAGAGGGTCAGGCCGACGATGCCGCCCTTCGCGGCCGCGTAATTGGGCTGGCCGGGCGACCCGGCGAGGAAGGCCTCGGACGAGGTGTTCACGATGCGGCCGTGCACCGGCCCGCCCCCGGCGGCCTTGGAGCGTTCGCGCCAGTGCGCGGCGGCGAAGCGGGTGGTGTTGAAGTGGCCCTTGAGGTGGACGCGGATGACCGCGTCCCATTCGTCCTCGGTCATCGAGAAGACCATCCGGTCGCGGAGGATGCCCGCGTTGTTGACCAGGATGTCCAGCGCTCCGTACGTGTCGACCGCGAGCCGGACCAGCCCGCGCGCCGCGTCGAAGTCGGCCACGTCGCCCACGTGGGCGGTGGCGCGGCCGCCCGCCGCGCGGATCTCCTCGGCCACCTCCTCGGCCGGGCCGGACGACGCCTCGCCCGAGCCGTCGCGGCCGCCCTGCCCGTAGTCGTTGACGACGACGGCGGCGCCCAGCCGACCCAGCTCCAGCGCCTCGGCGCGGCCGAGCCCGCGCCCGGCGCCGGTGACGATCGCGGTCTTCCCTGCCAAGGGACGCGTCAGATCTCGATGCATGTGCGCAGCGCCTCCCCCGTCCGCATCTGGTCGAGCGCGTCGTTGATCTCACCGAGCCGCACCCGGTGGGTGATGAGCCCGGCGAGGTCGATGCGGCCCGCCCGCCACAGCGCGATGGTTCGTTCGTACGAGCGCAGCACATCGCCCCCGCCGTACAGGGACGGCAGGATCCGCTTCTCGTCGAAGAACAGCTCGAACATGCTGAGCTGCAGGAAGTCGTCCACCGCGCCCGCCCCGACGACGCACAGCGTGCCGCCGCGCCGCGTGATCTCGTACGCCCGGCGGGCGGTGGCGGACTTGCCGACGACTTCGAAGACGTAGTCGAAGCCCTCGCCCGCCGTGACGCTGTTCTTGGCGTCGTCCAGTCCCTCCGGGGCGACCGCCTCGGTGGCGCCGAAGCGCAGCGCGGCCTCGCGCCGCGAGGTGACGGGGTCGACGGCGACGATACGGGCCGCGCCCGCCGCCCGGGCGCCCTGCACCACGCTGATGCCGACCCCGCCGCAGCCGATGACGGCGACCGACGAACCGGCCTCCACCCGCGCCGTGTTGAGGGCCGCGCCGAGCCCGGTGGTCACGCCGCAGCCGATGAGGGCGGCGATGTCGTACGGGACGTCGTCGGGGATCGGCACGGCGCAGGGCGCCGGGATGACCAGCTCCTCGGCGAAGGTGCCGGTCCCGGCCATGCCGAAGACCTGGTCGGCGCCGTCGCCCGCGCGCTTGAAGTTGGGCGTTCCGGCGTTCATGAACCCGGACAGACACAGCTGGCTCTGACCGCGCTTGCAGGACGGACAGTCGCCGCACGCGGGCAGCCAGCACACCAGCACCCGGTCGCCGGGGCTCAGCCCGGTGACCCCGTCGCCGACCTCGACCACCTCGCCCGCGCCCTCGTGGCCGGGGACGAAGGGGACGGGCTGCGGCAGGACGCCGCTCATCGCGGAGAGGTCGGAGTGGCACAGCCCGGTGGCCCGGATGCGCAGCCGGACCTTGCCGGGGCCGAAGCCCACCGCCTCGATGTCGTCGAGGACTTCGAGCTTGTCCTGTCCCGTCTCGTGCAGTACGGCTGCGCGCACAGCGCCTCCTCTTGAAGAAGTCGGATCACAAGGTCAGGCGTGTTCGACGACCGTGTCGCCGAGGACGGGCGCGTCGTCCCGCTCGACGGCGCTCGCCGTCACCTGGACGCGCCCCGGCTCCCGCCACATCCGGACGCGCAGGGTCTCGCCCGGGTACACCACCCCGGCGAAGCGCGTGGCGTACGAGCGCACCCGGGCGACGTCGCCGCCCAGCTCGGTGTCCACGACGGCCTTGAGGACCATGCCGTACGAGCACAGCCCGTGCAGGATCGGCTTCTCGAACCCCGCGACCTTGGCGAACCCGGGGTCGGCGTGCAACGGGTTCCAGTCGCCGGAGAGCCGGTACAGCAGCGCCTGGTCCTCCCGGATGGCCCGTTCCACCGTGCGGTCGGGCTCGCGGGCGGGGGTCTCCAGCCGCTCGGAGGGGCCGCGCTCACCGCCGAAGCCGCCCTCGCCCCGGACGAAGATGCGGCTGTCGCAGGTCCACAGCGGGCCGTCCGCGTCGGCCGCCTCGGTGCGCAGCACGATGACCGCCGCCTTGCCCTTGTCGTACACCGCCGCGACCCGGGACGTCTGGGTGGCGTCCCCGGTCACCGGGATCGGCCGGTGCACCTCGACGGCCTGGCCGCCGTGCAGGACGGCCGCGAGGTCGACGTCGATCCCCGGGCCGTTCAGCCCCCCGGCGAGCGCCATGCGGCCGCCCGCGACGGTGGCGAAGCTGGGCAGGACGTGCAGCTCGCTCTCCAGCGTGTAGCGCAGCTCATCGGGGTCGGTGGCCGGGATTCCGGCGCCGATGCCCAGGTGGTAGAGCTGGATGTCCTTGTGTCCCCAGGCGAGGGCGGTGGTCCGGGGCTCGGCCGAGACGGCCTCGGCGGCGTCGATGGGCATAGGGCGACAGCACTCCTTGGCCTTGACGGGAGGGGCGGGAAGACCCCGGCCCGCCCGTCCGCACCGTCGGCCGCGCCGGGGTCGTCACTGGTCGGCAGGGCCGCGCCGCGTTTAGAACGCGTTCTAGCCGATGGCACCTGTATAGCCCAATCCCCCTGGAGGCGGAAGACTCCTGACGGATCGTCAGCTCGGCTCGTCGGTTCGGCTCGGGCGCCACCCGGCCGGTGGGCCTTACGGCCCGGGACACATGTCACGCCCATCCCCCGACATCCGCATCTGCCCAGCTCACACCGGGGTCCGTAGGGTCGGAGCCATGTACGCCACCGCCGCGAGTATCGAGCGGCTCAAGCCGCCGGGCCGCCGGGCCTTCCTGCCCTGGCTGCTCATGCTCACCCCCGACGCGAGGCACCTCTTCGACGGCGGGACACCGCTGCCCTGGCTCGGCGCCCTCGGCCTGGTGGTCTTCGCGGGGTTCTACGTGGCCGCCGTCTTCACCGGCCTCGACCCGCGCCGCCGCCCCACCCGGACCCCGGTCCTGGCCCTCGCCGGGCTGGCCACGGTCACCCTCGCGCTGGGCATCGGCTACGCCGGGAACTGGCTGCTGTGCTTTCCGCTGCTGTCCCTGGCCACCGGGATCGTGCTCCGGGGGCGCAGGTTTCTGGGGCCCGTCATCCTCAGCTTCGCCGGTGCCGCCGGGATCATCGCGAGTGTGCGCGGCGGGGCCTCGGACTCGTTGACGGTCGGCTACGGCACCGTCCTGTCCGGCCTGGTGACGGCGGCCATCCTGTCCCTGTTCGAGACCGTCGCCCAGCTCCGCGCGACCCGCCAGGAGCTGGCCCGTACGGCGGTGGAGAAGGAGCGGCTGCGCTTCTCCCGCGATCTCCACGACCTCCTCGGGCACACCATGTCCGTCGTCGTGGTCAAGGCGGAGGCCGTACGCCGCCTGGCCCCGCGCGACCTGGAGGCCGCGCTCGGCCAGGCCGCCGACATCGAGGCGGTCGGCCGCCAGGCCCTGACCGAGATCCGCGAGGCGGTCACCGGCTACCGCGAGGGCAGCCTGGACACCGAGCTGGACCGGGCCCGCTCGGCGCTCGACGCCTCCGGTATCGAGGCCGACGTCCACCGCTCAGGACACCCGCTGTCGCCCCAGGCGGAGGCGCTGCTGGGGTGGGTGGTGCGGGAGGGCGTCACCAATGTGGTGCGGCACAGCGGGGCGACCCGCTGCGAGATCGACGTCCGTGGGGGCATCGACCGGGTACGGCTGGTGATCACCGACAACGGGCCCGGGTCCGGCGTAGGCTCCCGTGCGGCCGAGGAGAGCGACAGCAGTAGCGGCGGCGGTACGGGCCTCAAGGGGCTGGCCGAGCGGCTGGCCGCCGCGGGCGGCTCGCTGGAGTCCGGCCCCGACGGGCGCCGGGGCTTCCGGCTCGTCGCCGAACTGCCGGTGGATACGGAGGATCCGATGGAGAGCGCGGAGGGGGTTCGTACCACGTGATCAAGCTGCTGCTCGCCGAGGACCAGGGCATGATGCGGGGCGCGCTGGCGCTGCTGCTCGGCCTGGAGGAGGACTTCGAGATCGTCGCGCAGGTCGGCGACGGCGACGAGATCGTGCCGCGCGCGCTGGAGTCCGAACCCGATGTCGCGCTGCTGGACATCGAGCTGCCCGGCCGCAGCGGACTGGACGCCGCCGCCGCGCTGCGCCGGGCGCTGCCGGGCTGCCAGGTGCTGATCCTCACCACCTTCGGCCGCCCCGGCTATCTGCGCCGGGCGATGGAGGCGGGGGCCGCCGGGTTCCTGGTCAAGGACGGGCCGGTGGAGGAGCTTGCGGTGGCGATCCGCCGGGTGCTGGCGGGTGAGCGCGTGATCGACCCGGGCCTGGCCGCGGCCGCGCTGAGCGCGGGCCCCAACCCGCTCACCCAGCGCGAGCGCGATGTGCTGTCGGCGGCGGTGGACGGCGCGACGGTGGCCGACATCGCGGCCAAGGTGCACCTCTCCCCCGCCACCGTGCGCAACTACCTCTCCTCGGCCATCGGCAAGACCCAGACCCGCAACCGCATGGAGGCGGTCCGGGCCGCCCGCCAGAACGGCTGGCTGTAGCGCTAGACCTCCACGCGGGTCGCGGCCGGGGTGCGGGGCAGGGCCACGGCCATCAGCACCACCGCCGCCGCGATGATCCCCGTGGCCACGACGAACGCGTGACCGTACCCGGCCGCCAGCGCCTCCGGCCCGCCCCCGCCACGGGCCGCGATCCGCTCGGCCGCGACCGTCGCCAGTATGGTCAGGCCGAGCGCGCCGCCGATCTGCCGCGAGGTGTTGACCAGCCCCGACACCAACCCCGCCTCGCCCGGGGCCGCGCCCGAGGTGGCGGAGGCGGCGAGCGGGGTCATCATCAGCCCGGACCCGAACGACATGATGATCGCGGGGCCCAGCACCGTACCGGCGAAGGTGCCGTCCGCCTCCATCCGGCTCTGCCACGCGTACCCGACGACGGCCAGCGAGCCGCCCGCGATCGCGAGGAGCTTTCCGTCCAGCCTGGCCATCAGCCGGGGTGCGAGCTTCGAGCCGAGGATGATCGACAAGGCGTGTGGGAGGAAGGCGAGTCCGGCCTTGACGGGGCTGTAGTGCAACACGTTCTGCAAGTAGAGCGTCATGAAGTACCACATCGCGAACATGCCGCCGCCGCACACCACCATCACCGCGTTCGCCGCCGTGACGGCCCGGACGCGGAACAGCCGCAGCGGCATCAGCGGTTCCTCCGTACGCGCCTCCACGGCCACGAACACCGCGAGCAGCACCACCCCGGCGAGCAGCGGCCCGAGCGAGGCGGCGGCGCCCCAGCCGTACGGCTCGGTCTGCACGATGCCGTACGCGAGCGCCGCGACGCCCGCCGTGACCAGCACCGCGCCGGGTACGTCGAGCCGTCGCGCCACCCCGGAGCGGCCCTCGGTCAGCCACACCGCCGCGGCCACCAGCACCACCACGCCCACCGGCACGTTGACCAGCAGCACCCAGCGCCAGGACAGGTACTCGGTGAGCACCCCGCCCACCAGCCCGCCCGCCGCGCCGCCGCCCGCGCCGACCGCCGTCCAGGTGCCGATGGCGCGGGTGCGGGCCGCGCCGTGCGGGAAGGCGGTGGTGAGGATGGTGAGCGTGGCCGGGGAGAGCACGGCCGCGCCGAGGCCCTGGAGGGCGCGGGCCGCGACCAGTTGCCAGGGCTGCTGGGCTATGCCACCGGCAAGGCTGGCGGCGGTGAACAGCCCGAGCCCGGTGAGGAAGACCCGTTTACGTCCGAAGAGGTCGGCCGCGCGGCCGCCGAGCAGCAGGAACCCGGCGAAGGTCAGCGCGTACGCGTTGACCACCCACTGCAGCGCGGTCTCGCCGAGCCCCAGGTCGGTGCGTATGGACGGCAGGGCGACGTTGACCACCGAGATGTCGAGGACCACCACGAACTGTCCGGCGCAGGCGGCCAGCAGCACCGCCCAGGCCGGCGGCGAGGCGCGCGGCGGGCGTGGGGCGGGGTCGGTTGTGGAGGGAAGGGCGGGCGGAGGGGGAGTTGGGGTGGGCATGGCGGTGATGCTCGCATTGTGTGCTGGCCCCACGCATCGGCATTTCTGCGCATTTGCGGACGGTTGGTGGTCCTAGGACCAGGGCCCTACGCGGTCGGCGCCGGGTCGCGCGGCAGGCCGAGCAGCCGTTCCGCGACGACGTTCAGCTGTACCTGGGTCGTACCGCCCGCGATGGTCAGACAGCGTGACATCAGGAAGCCATGCAGGGCCCGCTCCCCCGCGCCCTCGCACACCGCGCCGCCGGGCCCCAGCAGTTCCAGGGCGAGTTCGGCGACCTTCTGCTGATGGGCGGTCTGGACGAGCTTGCGCACGCTCGCGCCCGCGCCCGGTTCCACCCCGGACACCTGGCGCAGGGTGGTGCGCAGCCCGATGCACGCGAGGGCGTGCGCCTCGGCCATGAGCCCGCCGACGCGCTCGCGCTCCGGACCGGTGTCCGGTACGCCCGATACGTGGGCGATGAGCGCCTCCAGGCCGGTGTCGAAGGTCAGCTGGTCGGCCATGTGGACGCGTTCGTTGCCGAGGGTGTTACGGGCGACCGCCCAGCCCGCGTCCACGGCGCCCACCACGGCGTCCGGCGGGAGCAGCGCGTCGTCGAGGAACACCTCGTTGAAGAGGGATTCGCCGGTGATCTCGCGCAGCGGGCGGATGGTGATCCCGGCCGTCCGTTTCATGTCGACCAGGAAGTAGCCGAGCCCCTTGTGCTTGGGCGCCTCCGGGTTCGTACGGGCCAGCAGGATGCCGTAGTCCGCCGTCCGCGCCCCCGAGGTCCACACCTTCTGCCCGCTGACCCGCCACCAGCCGTCCGCCGTCCGCTCGGCGCGGGTGCGCAGGGCGGCGAGGTCGGAGCCCGCGTCGGGCTCCGAGAACAGCTGGCACCAGCGCAGTTCGCCACGGAGCGTCGGCAGCAGGAAGCGCTCGCGCTGGGCGTCCGTGCCGTACGCGATGAGTGAGGGCACCACCCAGGTGGCGACGCCCAGATCGCTGAGGACCACGCCCGCGTCGCGCAGCTCGCGTTCGATGGCGAGCTGCTGCAGCGGGCCCGCGCCGAGGCCGTACGGGGGTGGCAGATGCGGGGCGGCGTACCCGGTGGGCGCGAGGGCGCGCCGGGCAGCGGCCGGGTCCAGCCCGCGCGCCGTCGCGATGGCGGCGCGGGCGCCGTGGCGGTGGGTCTCGGCCTCGGGCGGGAGGTCGAGCCGCAGTTCACGGCGGGCGCCGTCGGCGGCGAGGCGGGCGGCGCGTAATCGGTGGTGCGCGCCGGTGCCGAGCAGCGCGCGGGCCACGGTCGCGCGGCGGAGGTGGAGGTGGGCGTCGTGTTCCCAGGTGAAGCCGAGGCCGCCGAGGATCTGGACGCAGTCCTTGGCGCAGCCGTACGCGGCGTCGAGCGCGGTGGCGGCGGCGAGGGCGGCGGTGAGCCCGCGTACGGCGGGGGTCTCGTCCGTCGCTCGGGCCGCGTCCCAGGTGAGGGCGCGGGCCTGCTCGACGCGGACGAGCATGTCGGCGCACAGGTGCTTCACGGCCTGGAACTGCCCGATCGGCCGCCCGAACTGCTCCCGTACTTGAGCGTGCGCGACGGCCGTGTCCAGCGCCCAGCCCGCCGTGCCGCACGCCTCGGCGGCGAACAGGACGGCCGCCAGGTCGGTGATGAGCCCGGGGTCGATGTCCAGCACCCGGTCCTCGGGGACGGCCACGGTGTCGGCTCGCACCTCGGCGGTCGGGCGGGTGGGGTCGGCGCCCTCGTGCGCGCGGAGGGTGAGGTCGGCGGCGTCCACGGCCAGCCATACGGTCACCGTGCCGCGCAGTGCGGCGGCGAGGATGATCACGTCGGCGTCCCCGGCGCCGAGGACCGGCGGCGCGCAGCCGTCGAGGACCACGCGGCCGTCTGGGCCGGGTATGGCGGTGAGCGACCCGGTGCCGAGGGCGACGGCCGCGGTGCGGGTGCCGGTGGCGAGGGCCGCGACGAGGTCGTCTTGTCCGGCCCGGTGGAGGATGGCGGAGGCCAGCACGGTGGGCAGATACGGCCCGGGCAGCGCGGCCCGGCCCGTCTCCTCCAGGACGACGGCGAGGTCCGCGAGGCTCCCGCCGCCTCCGCCGTGTGCCTCCGGCAGGTGCGGCCCCAGCAGCCCTTGCGCGGCGAGCCCGGGCCAGTACGAGGCCCTGCCCCCGCCGCCGGGGGCTCCGTCGAGCACCTTGCGCACCACCTCCGGCGGCACAGCCCGCCCCACCCACCCCCGCGCCGCGCGCGCCAGCTCCCCTTGGTCTTCCGTGACGCCGATGCCCATGCGGGTTCCAATCTGACGGAGGGTCAGCTGTGGTGCGCGCCGGGTTCCTTCCCCACCCCGCCCCTTCCCGAACCTGGAGCTCCGCCCCAGACCCCGCCGGTTTGTGGGCAATCGTTCCGCAGGGCGGAACGGGTGGGCACAAACCGGCCACCGGGCCCGCACCCGGTGACGAGACCCCGGCCACAGGCAGCCTGGGCCGCACCGCCCACCCAGCCGCACCCGGCGGCGAAACCAAGGGCCCCATACGGCAGGATGAGCCCGTGACGCACCCCGCCCCCGCAATACTCACCGCCTTCGAGCGCGCCAAGGGCTTCATGCCGACTGACGAGGGCCTCGCCCTGTACGCAGCCGCCGAGGCAGCCGGACGGATGGGGCTCCCGCTGCTCGAAGTCGGCACGTACTGCGGCCGCTCCACCATCCTCCTCGCCGCCGCCGCCCGCGAAACCGGCACCGTCGCCATCACCGTGGACCACCACCGCGGCTCCGAGGAGCAGCAGCCCGGCTGGGAGTACCACGACCCGGACGTCGTCGACCCCGAGGTCGGCCGGATGGACACGCTGCCCACGTTCCGCCGCACCCTGCACGCCGCAGGTCTCGAAGACCACGTCATCGCCGCCATCGGACGATCCCCGCAGGTCGCCGCCGTCTGGGGCAAGCCGCTCGCGCTCGTGTTCATCGACGGCGGGCACACCGACGAGCACGCCGCCGCCGACTACGAGGGCTGGGCACCCCACGTCGCGCACGACGGGCTCCTCGTCATCCACGACGTGTTCCCCGACCCGGCCGACGGCGGGCAAGCCCCGTACCGGATCTACCGCCGCGCCCTCGCCTCCGGCGCGTTCACCGAGGTCTCCGCGACCCGCTCCCTGCGCGTGCTGCGCCGCACCGGCGCGACCCCGCCCGCCTGACCCGCAGCCGCTACCATCACGTCGTGTCGAACGGCAGCTTCTTCTCCGCCCCCGGCCGCCGTGGCGGCACCCGCACCATCGTCCTCGTACTCGCGGCCCTCGCCCTCCTCGGCTGGCTGCTGTGGGACAACCTGGGACAGCGGGACGACAACAGCGACGGCACCCCCGCCTCCTCCTCCCTCCCGACCGTGTCGTCCACCTCCTCACCGCTGCCCGCGCAGCCCCCGCCGTCCCCCTCAGCCACACCCAAAAGCGACGACAAGACCGACGACAAACCGCTCACCGGCAAGGTCGTCGTCCTCGACCCCGGCCACAACCCGAACAACCGCGATCACCCCTCCGAGATCGCCCGCAGCGTCGACATCGGCACCAACGAGAAGGAGTGCGACACCACCGGCACGGCCACCGAATCCGGCTACGCCGAGGCGTCCTTCACGCTCGACGTCGCCCGCCGCGCCCGCACGCTCCTCGAAGCCCGTGGCGCGACGGTGAAGTTCACGCAGGACGGCGACCGCCCGTACGGCCCGTGCGTGGACGAGCGCGCCCGGATCGGGAACAGCGCGCACGCCGACGCCGTCGTCTCCGTCCACGCGGACGGCGCCCCCGCCGGGGAGCGCGGCTTCCACGTCATCCTGCCCAAGTCCGTACGCGGCGGCGACGCCGACACCGCGAAGATCGCCGCACCCTCCCGGCTCCTCGGCGAACGGGTGCGGAGCGAATTCATGGATGCCACCGGCAGCGAGCCCGCCGACTACATCGGTGACGGCAGCGGGTTGAATGTCCGTGGAGATCTCGGCGGCCTCAATCTCTCCACCGTTCCGAAAGTGTTCATCGAGTGCGGCAATATGCGCGACTCCAAAGACGCCGCGGAACTGATCGATCCGAAGTGGCGTGAGCGAGCCGCCCTCGGGATCGCGCAGGGCATTACGGACTTCTTGAACAGGTAAGTCCCAAACAACCGAACGCGAGGTCACGACCGGGAAACCGATGCCCCACCCCCGGTCTCATCAGCTTGGTTCCCCCGTACGATGGGTCCACCCCCGACGCCTTCGCGCCACCGCGCCTGGCGGCAGCGTTCCGTATACAAGAAAATGACTAAGGACTCACGTTGAACATCCGCTCGCTCACTCGAGGCGACGGCGTGGTGATCGGAGCAGCGGTGTTGCTCTTCATCGCCTCCTTCCTCGACTTTTACTCGGCCGATTGTGACGGCCCGTACTGCACCGACATGCCGAATGGCTGGGACACGGACGTCCTCCTGGTCGTCCTTCCGTCGGTGTTCCTGATCGGACTGATCGGCGCGGGGCTGGTCATCGCGGGGCGGTTCCAGCCCGAGAGCCGTAAGGTCAGCGGACTCACCCTCGACCAGTGGGGCGCCGGTTTCGTCGTCGTCGCCGCCTGGGACTCGCTGTGGTCCCTCATGGTCACACCGGACAAGGGCAGCCCGGGTGTCGGCGCCATCCTGGCTCTGGTGGCGACCCTCGCCAGCGCCGCGGCGGTCATCGCGACCCCGCGCGTCCCGGCCCTCAAGGCGCCGCTGATGAGCGCGCCAGCTCCGGCGGCCCCGTCCCCGTACGGCGCACAGTCCCCGTACGGCGCACCGGCCCCGCAGCCGGGCTACGGCTACCCGGGCCCGGGCGGCGCCCAGCCCGGTCAGCCGGGTCAGCCCGGTCAGCCGCAGGGCGGCCAGCCGGGTGCGCCCTCCTTCGGCGGCGGCGGTCAGCCGGGCCAGCCCGGACCGGCCGCCCCGGCGGCGGGCGGCTCGGACTTCGCGCCGTTCTGGTTCGCGGTGCCGGTGGCCCGGCCGCTGTTCGCCGAGGACGGTTCGTCGAGCACCATCGCCGAACTGGCTCCCGGCACCTGGTACCTGGCGGTCGAGCAGCGCGGTCAGGCGCTCGTCGCGCAGACCCAGGACGGGCGGCGCGGCGTGCTCCAGGACACGACGGGCATCCAGCGCGGCTGAGCCCTCCGCAGCACACGGCCCCTCGCCCGATACACCGGGCGGGGGGCCGTTGCCATGTGCGGACCCGGGCCGTACAGTCCAGGCGCGACCTGACGGCACGTCAGAGAGGGGTTGTCATGCGGCTCGGCCTGGCGCTCGGCTACTGGGGCCGCGGCCCCGACCCCCGCCACCTGGAACTCGCCCGGCAGGCCGAGGATCTGGGCTACCACTCCGTCTGGACCGCCGAGTCCTGGGGCTCGGACGCCTTCACCCCGCTCACCTGGATCGCCGCCCACACCTCCCGCATCAGGCTCGGCACGGCGATCGCGCAGATGGCCGCGCGCACCCCCACCGCCACCGCGATGCAGGCCCTCACCCTCGACCACCTCTCCGGCGGCCGCATGACGCTCGGCCTCGGCCTGTCCGGGCCGCAGGTCGTGGAGGGCTGGTACGGGCGGCCGTTCCCGGCGAGCCCGCTCACCGCCACCCGCGAGTACGTGGACGTCATCCGGCAGGTGCTGCGCCGCGAGGGGCCCGTACGGCTCGACGGGCGCTACCACGCGCATCCGTACGCCGGGGCGGACGCCACCGGGCTCGGCAAACCCCTCAAGCCCATCGTGCACCCGCTCCGCCCCCACCTCCCGGTGCTGCTCGGCGCCGAGGGGCCCAAGAACATCGCCCAGACCGTGCGCATCGCCGACGGCTGGCTGCCGTTGTACTGGTCGCCCCAGCGGACCCCGCTGTACGAGGCGGCCCTCGCCGAGGCGCCCGACGGCTTCATGGTGGCGCCCATGGCCCGGGCGCGGGTGTGCGACGACATCGCGGAGGGGCTGCTTCCGGTGAAGGCGATGCTCGGCTTCTACATCGGCGGCATGGGCCACGCGGCCCGCAACTTCCACGCCGATCTGATGGCCCGCATGGGCTACGAGGACGAGGCGCGCCGGGTCCAGGAACTCTTCCTCGCGGGCCGCCGCGACGAGGCGATCGCGGCGGTGCCGGACGCGTTCGCCGACGAGGTGTCCCTGATCGGCCCGCGCGAACGCGTCGCGGAGCGGCTGGAGCTGTGGCGGAAGGGCCCGGTGACGGACCTGCTGGTGATCGCACCGGACCCGGAGACGCTGCGCGTGCTGGCGGAATTGAACACCTGAGTGGTTTCATAGCGCCCGCCGGGGCAACACGTCCGTCATGTCCCGAAGTTATCGCTACGGAAACAACCAGGCGGCGACCGTCGTGATGGTCGTCGCGGACATCACCGCCGTGATCCTCGGTCTGTGGATCCTCTTCGCCCTCCTCGACGCCAACCCCGCCAACGACCTCGTGTCCGTGGTCCGCGACGCGGCGGGCTGGCTCGCGGGCTGGTCCCACGACCTGTTCACGATGGATACGGACTGGCTGCGGACAGTCCTCAACTACGGGCTGCCCGCCGTGGTCTACCTGTTCATCGGCCACGCCGTGGCGGGCCGCATCCGCCGCGGCTGAACCACAGCCGCTGGCTAGCCGCAGCAGTCCGAGTCCAGCCCCCTCGGCAGGTGTTCCCCGCCGAAGACGGCCGTGGTCGCCTCGTCCCCGCCCAGCGCGGCCACGGCCAGCAGCAGCGAGCCCGCGGTCCAGGTGGTGCGCTCCTCGGGCCAGATGGCGTCGTCCTCGTAGACGTACCCCGTCCAGTACATCCCGTCGTCCGCGCGCAGCCGCTGCTGGACCCAGCGCAGGATGTCCACCGCGCGGTCGGACTCGCCCATCACCCACAGCGCCAGCGCGAGTTCGCAGCTCTCGCCGCCGGTGACCCAGGGGTTCGGGGCGACGCAGCGGATGCCCAGGCCCGGGACGACGAAGCGGTCCCAGCCCGCCTCGATGCGGGCGCTGGCGGCGGGTCCGGTGAGGGCGCCCGCGAGGACCGGGTAGTACCAGTCCATCGAGTACCGGTTCTTGTCGAGGAAGCGCTCGGGGTGGTGGCGTATCGCGTGCCCGAGCAGCCCCGCCGACAGCTCCCAGTCCGGCTGCGGGTCCTCGCGGTGTTCGGCGATGGCGAGCGCGCAGCGCAGGGCCTGGTAGATGGAGGACGAGCCGGTGAGCAGGGCGTCCGGGTCGACGGTGCCGTCCGCCTTGCGCCGCCAGCCGATCTGGCCGCCGCTCTGCTGCAGCCCGAGCACGAACTCGACGGCGGCGACGACGGTCGGCCACAGCCGGTCGAGGAACGTGTCGTCGCCGGTGGCCAGATAGTGGTGCCAGACGCCGACCGCGACGTACGCGCAGAAGTTGGTCTCGCGGGCGCGGTCGGTGGGCGCGTCGGCGGCCACCCCGTCCGGGGTGTCGGGGTAGGCGGCGTACCAGGAGCCGTCCGGGTTCTGATGGTCGGCGAGCCAGCGGTACGCGGCCTCGGCGCGCTGGTGCTCACCCGCCGCGTCCAGCGCCATCGCCGCCTCGACGTGGTCCCACGGGTCGAGGTGGTGGCCGCGGAACCACGGAATGGCGCCGTCCGCCCGCTGGACGGCGGCGATGCCCTCGACGGTACGCAGCGCCTCCTCGGCGGTGAGCACGCCCGGCAGCGTCAGCCGCTCGGTACGGGGACCGGGGCGCGGGCCGCGCGCCGTCACGCCTGGGCCTCGGGGGAGGCGTGGGGCTTGGTCGCGTACGCCACGAAGCTCTTGCCGATCAGCGGGTTGAGCGCCTGTTCGGCGATCCGCGTGGCCAGCGGCTTCTTCATGATGTCCCAGACCAGCAGCTTGTGGTACGCCCGCACCGGCAACGCCTTGTCGTTGTCCACGCCGAACGCGCACTTGAGCCACCAGTACGGGCTGTGCAGACCGTGGGCGTGATGGGTGCCGTACGGCCGCAGCCCGGCCTCCCGCATCCGCTCCAGGAGTTCATCGCCCCGGTAGATGCGGATGTGGCCGCCCTCCACCTCGTGGTACGCGTCGGACAGCGCCCAGCACACCTTCTCGGGCCCGTAGCGCGGCACCGTGACGGCGATCCGGCCGCCGGGGCGCAGCACCCGCACCATCTCGGCGAGCACGCCCTTGTCGTCGGGTATGTGCTCCATGACCTCGGAGATGATGACGACGTCGAAGCTGTCGTCCGGGAACGGCAGCGCCAGCGCGTCGCCCTCCATCGCGGTGGCGGTGGCCCCGGCGGGGGCCTCACCGGCCTCCTCCATGGCGGCGAACCACTTCGCGACCTCGCGTATCTCCTCGCCGTTGCGGTCGAGCGCGACGACCCGCGCACCGCGCCGGTAGCACTCGAAGGCATGGCGTCCCGCGCCACAGCCCAGGTCGAGGACGCGATCGCCGGCGGCGAGGGGGAAGCGGGAGAAATCGACGGTCAGCACGGGGGGTCTGCTTTCGTCAGGCGGGTTCGTTGGGTCCGGTGGAAGCCATGGGGGCGTCAGCGCGCGGCGCGGGTCCGGGCGGCGCGGGCCCCTGTCGCCCGGGCTTGCGCTCCGATCGCGGCGCGGTACTGCTCGACGGTGCCGCGCGCGGCCTGCTCCCAGGTGAAGCGGCGCAGCACCCGCTCGCGCCCGGCGGCGCCGAGGCGCCCGCGCAAGTCGGCGTCGGCCAGCAGCCCGTTGAGGGCGGCGGCGAGGGCGCCCGCGTCGCCGGGCGGCACCGCGAGGCAGGTCTCGCCGTCCGGGCCCGCGACCTCGGGTATCGCGCCGCCGGTGGTGGCGACTAGCGGGGTGCCGGTGGCCATGGCCTCGGCGGCGGGCAGCGAGAACCCCTCGTACAGCGAGGGCACACAGGCGATCTGGGCGCCGCGCACGAGGTCGACCAACTCGGGGTCGCTGATGCCCTTGACGAACTCGACGGCGCCCTGGAGCCCGTAGCGGGCCATGGCGGCGGCCACCGGCCCCTCCTCGGGGCGCTTGCCGACGACCACGAGGTGGGCGGCGGGGTTCTCGGCGCGGACCTTGGCCAGCGCCTCGACCAGGTGGACCAGCCCCTTGAGCGGCACATCGGCGCTGGAGGTGGTCACGATCCGCCCGGGGATGACCGGCACGGCGGGGTCGGGCGAGAACAGTCCGGTGTCCGCGCCGATGTGGACGACGTGCACGCGCCCGGGCCGTACGCCCAGGTCCCGGACGATCTCCCGGCGCGAGGAGCCGGAGACGGTGAGTACGGAGGGCAGTTGCCGGGCCACCCGCTTCTGCATGCGGGTGAAGCCGTACCAGCGGCGTACGGAGAGGCGGCGCTTCCAGCCGTCCGCGGCGTCCAGTTCCAACTGGCGGTCCACGGTGATCGGGTGGTGGATGGTGGTGACGAGGGGGAAGCCGGTGCGCTCCATGCCGAGCAGCCCGTAGCCGAGCGTCTGGTTGTCGTGGACGATGTCGAACGCGCCGCGCCGGGCGGCCAGATGGCGGCGGGCGCGCAGGCTGAAGGTGAGCGGCTCGGGGAAGCCGCCGGTCCACATGGTGGCGACCTCCAGCGCGTCGACCCAGTCCCGGTACTCCGCCATGCCGGGCGTGCGGAACGGATCGGGCTGGCGGTAGAGGTCGAGGCTGGGCAGCTGGGTGAGGGTGACGCCGTCCTCGGCGTCGAGCACCGGGTACGGCTGCGCGCCGATGACCTCGACGGTGTGGCCGAGCCGGGCGAGTTCGCGGGAGAGGTGGCGTACGTAGACGCCCTGGCCTCCGCAGAACGGGTTCCCCTTGTAGCTCAGCAGCGCGATGCGCAGCGGCCGGTCACCCTCCTGGGCCCGGCCCTCCGCGGGGGCGGGGGGCGCCGTCCGAAGCGGGTCGACTCCGGTCTCCTGCGCGGCCTCTGCGGTCACTCGCGCCCCCTCCTTGATGCACGTCAGCGGGAGCGTAGCCGCTCACGATTATCTAGAACAAGTTTCACTAACAGATAGCCACAGAAGTCTCGAAGATACCTGGCGAACCCATCGCCGCCGGAGCCGGAACGGGTGATCCCTACCACTCGGTAGCCCCTTGCGCGTGACGCCCATTTCTGGAGGCGTGACCATATCGGCGCGAGTCCGGCAAACGCCCCTCCGCCGACCGGCCGCCGGGCTCCAGCGACACGCGACCCTAGAACGAGTTTCACTGACTCGCGCCCCTAGGCCGACCCTGCCATCATGCACGGTGTCCGTTTGTCAACCGCAGCGCAGACACTATGCACCCGAAGTGAGACAAATGACCGCAGAAGTCAAGCCAGCCTCCCTGCAGCTGACCGAGCGGCAGGAGGCGCGCCGCCGGCGCATCCTGCACGCCAGTGCCCGGCTGGCCAGCCGCGGCGGCTTCGACGCGGTCCAGATGCGCGAGGTGGCCGAGCACTCCAGCGTGGCGCTCGGCACCCTCTACCGCTACTTCCCCTCCAAGGTCCATCTACTGGTCGCCACCATGCAGGACCAGTTGCAGCACATGCACGAGACGCTGCGCAAGCGCCCGCCGACCGAGGACGACCCGGCCACCCGCGTCGCCCAGACCCTCATGCGCGCCTTCCGCGCGCTCCAGCGCGAACCCCATCTCGCGGACGCGATGGTCCGGGCCCTCACCTTCGCCGACCGCTCGGTGAGCCCCGAGGTGGACATGGTCTCCCGGCTCACCACCGCGATCATCCTCGACGCGATGGGCCTGGAGGGCCCGCCGACCGCCGAGCAGCTGTCCGCCGTGCGGGTCATCGAGCACACCTGGCACTCGGCGCTGATCACCTGGCTGTCGGGGCGGGCCTCGATCGCCCAGGTCAAAATCGACATCGAGACGGTCTGCCGACTGATCGATCTGACGGCGCCGACCGAGCGCGCCTGACGACGCCGACCGAGCGCGCCTCGCGGCGCCATCCGAGCCCGCCTGACGGCGCCAGCCGAGCATGCCCGACGGCGCACGATGCGCCCCGGGGGCGCACGAAAGCAGCAAAAAGTGCGCCCGCACGCCCCCCTTTGGCTCAAATTTCGCGTTCAGCGCCTGGGCAATCCCGGTATTCATGAACGGCGCGCGACAGAGCGACGACGGCGTGCGACGGCTCAACCATCTACAGGGGGTGAAGAACTCCGTGATACGGGTTCTTCTGGTACATGATTCATACCTGCTGCGGTCCGCGTTGGCCGCACTGATACAAGCCGAACCTGAGTTCGAGGTGGCTTCCGCCGCGTGGCGTGACGCGCGTAGCAGAGCCCGCTGCTTACAACCGCACGTCTGCGTGGTCGACACGGACTGCCCCGGCTCCGACAAGGCCGCCCGCAAGGGCGAGTTGGGCAAGCTCATGGCCGAGGCCCCGGCCGTCGAGGTCGGCCCCGAGTCCGGACTGCTCGTCCTCGCCAACGCCGGGCGCCCCGGCCAATTACGCCGCGCGCACAAGGCCCGCGCCCTCGGGTACATCGACAAGAACGCCCCGCCGCAGCGGCTACTGGAGGGCATCCGGCACGTGGCCAAGCAGGAGCGCTTCATCGACGACTCGCTGGGCTACGGCTTCCTCAAGGCGGCCGAGATCCCGCTGACCGAGCGCGAGTTGGGCGTCCTGTCGCTCGCCGCCGACGGTGCCTCCATCGCGGAGATCGCCCGGACCCTGCACCTGTCCAACGGGACGATACGCAACTACCTGGCCGCGATCACCCGTAAGACCGGGGCGCGCAACCGGGTGGACGCCATCCGCATCTCCCGCTGCGAGGGCTGGGTCTGATCCACCATCCGTCGTCACGCGGATGGTGGAGGTCCGCGCGGACGGATAGCGGAGAAGGCCTACGTCATTTGAGGGGCCAGCCCTCCCGGCGCCGGGCGGACCCTGTCGTTCCATGGGAGCGACGGGGCTGCCCGGGTGGCCGGAAACGGCGCGTCGCCCCGCGCCCACCCGCCGGGACCGGCTACTCGTCGGCCGGAAAGATCTGCTCACCGCCCTCCAGCAGCCGGATCGCGATGGCCTCCACCGGGCATCCCTCGGCCGCCACGAGCACCGCCTCGGACGCGTCCGCCTCCGCGTCGACCGGATGCGCCTGCCGGGCCTCGTCCAGCCGGAATCCGCCGGGGGCGCTGCTCACGCAGAAGCCCGAGCCGACGCAGACGCCGCGGTCGACCTCGATCCGCCAGCGGTCCCCCATCAGCCCTGCTCCCCGTCCCACCCCTGCGGCAGGTGGATCATCTTGTGCTCCAGGTAGGCCGCCAGCCCCTCGGGGCCGAACTCCCGCCCCAGGCCGGAGTTCTTGTAGCCGCCGAACGGACCGAGCATGTCCAGGCTGAAGGTGTTCACCGAGTACGTACCGGTGCGGATGCGCCGCGCGAAGTCGATGCCGTGCGCCACGTCGGCCGTCCATACGCTGCCGGAGAGTCCGTAGTCGGAGTCGTCGGCGATCCGGGCCGCCTCCTCCTCGTCCCCGTACGGCAGCAGGCAGATGACCGGGCCGAAGATCTCCTCGCGGGCGACGCGCATCGTATTGGCGACGTCCCCGAACAGCGTCGGCTCCACGTACCAGCCCGTCTCCTGGGCCTCGGGGCGCCCGCCGCCCGTCAGCACCTTGGCGCCCTCGCGCTGCCCGAGCGCGATGTAGTCCAGCGAGCGCCGCTGCTGCCGCTGGGCCACCAGCGGGCCCACCTGGGTCGCCGGGTCCATCGGATCGCCGACCACCAGGGCCGAGGCGGCGGCGGCGAAGCGCTCGGCCAGCTCGTCGTAGTGGGCGCGCGGGGCGAGGATGCGGGTCTGGGCGACGCACGCCTGCCCGTTGTTCATCCACGCGTTGGGCACGATGCCCGCGACCGCCGCCTCCAGATCCGCGTCCGGCAGGATCACCGCGGCCGACTTGCCGCCCAGCTCCAGCGTCACCCGGGTCAGTTGGCGCGAGGCCACCTCCATCACGCGCTTGCCCGCGGGCACCGACCCCGTGAACGACACCTTGTCGACCCCCGGGTGGCCGACCAGGTACTCGCTGATCTCCCGGTCCGCCGGAAGGATCGACAGCACGCCCTCCGGCAGCCCCGCCTCGGTCGCGATCTCCGCCAGCAGATACGCGTCCAGCGGCGTCTCCGGCGAGGGCTTGAGGATCACCGAGCACCCCGCCAGCAGCGCCGGTGCCAGCTTCGCCGCCGCCACGAACTGCGGCACGTTCCACGGCACGACGGCCGCCACCACCCCGACCGGCTCCCGCCGCACCAGCAGCGGCCCGAGCACTCCGGCCCGCCGCTCCTCGAAGGTGAAGTCGCGCGCCACCGTGATCGCCGCGTCCCACACCATCATCGCGCCGAGCGCCTGGGCGAGGACGCTCCAGGAGTACGGCGAGCCGTTCTGCGCGCTGATGACCTTCGCGATCTCCTCGTGCCGCAGGGCCACCGCGTCCTTGATCCGCGTGACGACGGCGATCCGTTCCTCCAGGGAGGTACGCGGCCACTCCCCCTCGTCGAACGCCCGCCGCGCCGCCGCCACCGCCCGGTCCACATCGGCGCGGGCGGCGTGCGGCACCCGCCCGATGACCTGTTCCGTGTGCGGCGAGACGACCTCGATGGTCTCCGCCCCGGCCGGATCGACCAGCGCCCCGCCGATGAAGAGCTGCCCGTACTCGATGAGGTCGCCCATCGCTGATGCCTCCCGCCGAGATCTGACGATGCATCAGAACTAGTACCAGTTCCCGTTATAGTCAGCAATGCATGCGCTGCCGCGGCCCGGCGCCGCACTCGCGAAAAGGGGGAACCCCGTGCCAGAGGCGACCGGTGTCACCGACCACGGCGGCGGGGTGTGGAGCATCCCCGTCCCCATACCGGACAACCCGCTCGGCCACACCCTCGTCCACCTCCTCGACACCGACCGTGGCCCGGTCCTCGTCGACACCGGCTGGGACGACCCGACCGCCTGGGACACCCTCACCGCCGGGCTCGCCGCCTGCGGCGCCGATGTCACCGAGATCCACGGCATCCTCGTCACCCACCACCACCCCGACCACCACGGCCTCTCCGGCCAGGTGCGGGAGGCCTCCGGGGCGTGGATCGCGATGCACGGCGCCGACGCGCACGTCGTACGCCGCACCCGCGAGGCCGACCCCGCCCTCTGGCTCGACTACCTCGCCGAGAAGCTGGCCGCAGCCGGTGCCCCCGAGGACCACCTCGCCCCGCTGCACGCCGCGCGCGCCGAGGGCCGTACGCACCTCCCGGGGCAACGGGCCGCCCTCCCCGACCGCGAGATCGCCCCCAGCGAACTCCTCGACCTCCCCGGCCGCCGCCTCCGCGCCATCTGGACACCGGGCCACACCCCCGGCCACATCTGCCTCCACCTGGAAGAAGCCCACCCGGCGGCGCTCCACGGCCACGGCCGCCTCTTCTCCGGCGACCACCTCCTCCCCGAAATCACCCCGCACATCGGCCTGTACGAGGACCCGTCCGACCCCGCCCCCACCGACCCGCTGGGCGACTACCTCGCCTCCCTGGAGCGCGTCGCCGCCCTCGACCCGGCCGAGGTCCTCCCGGCCCACCAGCACGCCTTCACCGACGCCCCCGCCCGCGTCCGCGCCCTCCTCCACCACCACGAGGCCCGGCTCGCGGACCTCCGCGCCCTCCTCGCCACCCCGCTCACCCCCTGGCAGCTCGCCGAGCGCATGGAGTGGAACCGCCCCTGGCCCGACATCCCCTACGGCTCCCGCAACATCGCCGTATCGGAGGCCGAAGCCCACCTCCGCCGCCTGGTCACCCTGCGCCGGGCCGAACCCGTGCCCGGCACCGACCCGATCACCTACCGGGCCCTGTGACCCCGCTCGGGCACCATGGACGGACCGACGAACGAGAGGGCCACCGATGTCCCGCCAGAATGACCGCAAGCACCGCATCGTCACGATGTTCCAGCGACGCGTCGCCAACCCGATCGCGTCCCGGCTCCCGTTCCAGACCCTCCTGGAGACCACCGGCCGGACCTCCGGACTGCCCCGGCGCACACCGGTCGGCGGACGCCGCGTCGGTGACGCGTTCTGGTTCGTCTCGGAGTTCGGCGACAGGTCGCAGTACGTACGGAACCTCCGGGCCGACCCCCGGGTCCGGGTCCGCGTCAACGGCACCTGGCACACCGGCACCGCCCACCCGCTCCCCGAGGACGACGCCCGCGCCCGCCTCAAGACCCTCCCCCGCTACAACAGCACCGCGGTGCGCGCGCTCGGCATCGACCTGCTGACCGTGCGCGTCGACCTCACCGGCTGAGCGGCACCCCGAGGGGCTATGTTCGGCCCATGTACACCACGAGGGTTTCCGGACATGTACGGGCATCGCGGGCGGCGGTCTACCGGGCGCTGGTGGACGGGCGCGCCATCGCGGAGTGGCGGGTGCCGGACGGGATGAGCGGGCGGGTGCACGAGTTCGATGGCCGCGAGGGCGGGGAGTTCCGCGTCTCGCTCACCTACGACGTGCCGACCGGCACCGGCAAGTCGGCCCCGCACACCGATACGTACCGCGCCCGTTTCGTGACGCTCGTACCGGACGAGCGAGTGGTGGAGACGATCGAGTTCGAGACCGGGGACCCCGCGCTGGGCGGGACGATGACGATGACGACCACGCTCAGCGACGCGGGCGAGGGTGAGGGCGAGGGCACCGATGTGCTGGTCGTGCAGGAAGGGGTCCCCGACGCCGTGCCCGCCGAGGACAACGAGACGGGCATGCGCATGGCGCTCGCGAAGCTCGCCCGGTTCGTGGAAGCGGGCCGGGCGGGCGGCGGCGCCGGGGGGCTTGATGCGGCCGGTTAAAGTGGGCGGGAGAACTTCATCCGCGTCCGATCAGGGGAAGTCGGTGGAAATCCGGCGCTGACCCGCAACCGTGTGTACGCGCCCCGCGCTCTGCGGGCCGTACGAGCCGGAGTACCTGGGCGGGCGCGACGCAGGAGGCTCCCGCCGTCCGGGTGTCCGGCGGCGGCACCGTCGTGGGATGCGGAGCTGAGCCCGGTGCCACCGCGTGGCGGAGTGTTCCGCGCATGCGTGGGCGGCCGTGCGTGGCTGCGTACTGCCCCTGATCGAGAGGCACCCCAGCCATGAACGCACGCCGCAGCGCCGCGGCCCTGGCCATCTGCGCCGCCCTGTGCGCGACCGCCGCCCCCGCCGCTTCCGCCGCTCCCTCTGACGGTCCGGAGGGGCTGTACGGGACGAAGGACCCCAAGTTCGACGGGGTGTGGCGGCAGTCGCTCGCGCTGCTCGCCCAGGACGCGACCGGGGTGAAACCGGCCAAGTCCGCCATCGACTGGCTCGCCGGGCAGCAGTGCGCGGACGGCGGCTTCGCCGCGTACCGGGCGGACACCGGGACGGCGTGCGACCCGAAGAAGGGCGAGTTCACGGACGCGACCGGGGCCGCGATACAGGCGCTGGCCTCGGTGGGCGGCCGCTCGGCGGCGGTCGAGAAGGGCATCGGCTGGCTCAAGCGGAGCCAGAACGAGGACGGCGGCTGGGGCATGAACCCCGGCGGCCCGAGCGACGCCAACTCCACCTCGGTCGCGGTCGGCGCCTTCGCCACGGCCGGAATGGACCCGGTGGAGGTCGCGGCGGCGGCGAGCGGCAAGACGCCGTACGACGCGCTGCTCGGGCTGCAGCTGGACTGTTCGGCGAAGGAGGCGCAGCGGGGCGCGTTCGCGTACACGTCCGGGAAGGGCAAGCCCGCCGCCGCCAACGACCTGGCCACCGTGAGCGCGGCGCTGGGCACCCGGGGCTCGGGCTTCGTCTTCGACCCGGTCGGCAAGGACGACGACAAGAGCCCCAAGCCGCTGGCCTGCGAGGAGAAGGGCGGCGGCGCGGACCGTACACCGGAGGACGCCTCCGAGGCCGCGCTCGCCTACCTCTCCACCACCATGTCCGGCAACGGCATGCACCTGAAGTCCACGACGCCCGGCGCCAAGGCGCAGCCCGACTTCGGCGCCACCGCCGACGCGATCATGGCGCTCGCCGCCGGTGAGCACAGCGCGGCGGCGGCCCGCCCGTTGCAGTGGCTGCAGGGCAAGGACAGCGGCGCGGCGGCCTGGGCGAAGGGCGACCCGGGCGCGCTGGCCAAACTGGTGCTCGCGGCCCACGCGGCCGGTGCCGACCCGCGCCACTTCGGCGACGCCGACCTCGTACAGCAGCTCAACGCCACCGGGCCGAAGCCGGCCGAGGAGCAGGCGTCGAAGAGCGACGCGAAGGGTGACGACGACGGCGGGACGGGCAGCGTCTGGTGGATCGTCGGGAGCTGCGCGGTGGCCGGTATGGGCATCGGTTTCCTGCTCAGCGGCCGTAAGAGGCAGCAGCTTTGATGTTCGGCCGCTCGGTGATCCGGCTGCCGCTCGTGGCCCTGCTCGCCGTGCTCGCCGTCGCCGCCCCCGCCCATGCCGAGGGGTACCGCTACTGGTCGTTCTGGCAGCGGGGCGGGGACGGCGGCGGCTGGACGTACGCGTCGGAGGGCCCCTCCGCGGCCCGCCCCGGCGACGGCGACATGATCGGCTTCCGCTTCGCCGTCAGCGAGGACTCCCGCGATGCCGCCCGACCGCGCGGCACGGCCCGCTTCGGCACGGTCTGCACCGCGGATACGCCCGCCAAGAGCGGCACGAAACGGATCGCGGTAGTCCTGGACTTCGGCACCCCCCAGGACGCCCCGGACGGCCGTACGCCCCCGAAGCCCCGCACCGCGTGCGCGCGGGTCGGCGAGGACGCGACGGCCGGGGAGGCGCTGGCGACGGTCGCGAAGCCACTGCGCTACAACTCCTCGGCGCTGCTGTGCGCGATAGCGGGCTACCCGAAGTCGGGCTGCGGCGAGGCGGTGACCGCCCACAAGGCTGCTGAAGGCGGCGACGGCGGCCCATCGGCAGGCCTGATAGGCGGAGTAGCCGCCGTGGCCGTCCTCGGGGCAGCGGCGGCATGGCAAACCCGCCGCCGCAGGTCGTGACGGCGATGGGCGCGCGTATGGCACTCGGCGCGGTCGGAGCACGGGCGGCGGACCGCCCGGCGGGTTCGCGACCGTACCGTACCGGCGGCCCCGGTGGCGGGGGCGCTGCCCCGGCAGGGGCCACCCCCGCGATCGGGCGGGGGCGTGGGGCTGCCGCGTCCGGCCCGCCGCGTCCGCGTCGCGGGAGCGCGCTGCATGCCGGGGCGTGGTGGGTGTGGGCGCTGGGGCTGGGTGCGGCCGCTTCGCGGACCAGCAATCCGCTGCTGCTCGGGCTGATCGTCGCGGTCGCCGGGTATGTGGTGGCGGTGCGTCGTACCGATGCGCCCTGGGCGCGGTCGTACGGCGCGTTTCTGCGGCTCGGGCTGGTCGTGCTCGCGATCCGGCTCGTCTTCGCGGTGTTCTTCGGCTCGCCGATCCCCAGTACGCGGGTGCTGTTCACACTGCCCGAAGTGCCGTTGCCCGGCTGGGCGCAGGGGGTGCGGATCGGGGGGCGGGTCACCGCCGAGGGGCTGGTGTTCGCGCTGTACGAGGGGCTGCGGCTGGCCACGCTGCTGGTCTGCGTCGGGGCGGCGAACGCGCTGGCCAGCCCGGCGCGGCTGCTCAAGTCGCTGCCGGGCGCGCTGTACGAGGCGGGGGTGGCGGTGGTCGTGGCGATGACCTTCGCGCCGCATCTGGTGGCGGACGTCCAGCGGCTGCGCGCGGCGCGCCGGTTGCGCGGGCGGCCCGACCGTGGGGTGAAGGCGCTGCTGCAGGTGGGACTGCCGGTGCTGGAGGGCGCGTTGGAGCGGTCCGTGGCGCTGGCGGCGGCGATGGACGCGCGCGGTTACGGCCGCACCGCGCAGGTCCCGCCCGCGGTGCGCCGTACGACCGCCGCGCTGACGCTGGGCGGGCTGCTCGGCGTCTGCTGCGGTACGTACGGGCTGCTGGCCTCGGAGGGCGCGGGGTACGGGCTGCCGCTGCTGCTGGCCGGGCTCGCCGCCGCGCTGGGCGGGCTGTGGCTGGGCGGGCGCCGGTCGGTCCGCAGCCGCTACCGGCCGGACCGGTGGGGCGTGCGGGCCTGGCTGGTGTCGGGGTCGGGGGCGGCGGTCGCGGCGCTGATGATCTGGGCCGCCTCGTACGCGCCGGAGTCCCTGAATCCGCCCGCCGTGCCGCTCACCGCACCGGACTTGCCGCTGTGGCCGGCGGCGGGGGTCCTGTTGGGGCTGCTCCCGGCGTTCGTCGCGCCAGCACCGGCTATACGGTACGAAACCGAGGAGGTCACCCAGTGATCCGCTTCGAGCAGGTGTCCGTCACCTACGACGGCGCCGCCCGGCCCGCCCTCCACGGGGTGGAACTCACCGTTCCGGA
Organism: Streptomyces sp. NPDC001700; assembly: GCF_053596435.1. Classification (NCBI taxonomy): domain Bacteria; kingdom Bacillati; phylum Actinomycetota; class Actinomycetes; order Kitasatosporales; family Streptomycetaceae; genus Streptomyces; species Streptomyces sp. NPDC001700. Next base: position 131,996 of record NZ_JBSFGE010000001.1, on the reverse strand, counting down.
GGGCGAGCTGGCCCTGCTCGTCGGCCCCTCCGGAGTCGGCAAGTCGACTCTTCTGGGTGCCGTTTCCGGGCTGGTGCCGCACTTCAGCGGGGGCACGCTGCGGGGCAGGGTCACGGTCGCGGGGCGGGACACCCGTACCCACAAGCCGCGCGAGCTGGCCGACGCCGTCGGCACCGTGGGCCAGGACCCGCTCGCCCACTTCGTCACCGACACCGTCGAGGACGAACTCGCCTACGGGATGGAGTCGCTGGGCCTGCCGCCCGACACGATGCGCCGCCGCGTCGAGGAGACCCTCGACCTCCTCGGCCTCGCCGAGCTGCGCGACCGGCCCATCGCCACGCTCTCCGGCGGGCAGCGGCAGCGGGTCGCGATCGGGTCGGTGCTCACCACCCACCCCAAGGTCCTGGTCCTGGACGAGCCCACCTCGGCACTCGACCCGGCCGCCGCCGAAGAGGTGCTGGCCGTGCTGCAGCGGCTGGTGCACGACCTGGGCACGACCGTGCTGATGGCCGAACACCGTCTTGAGCGGGTGGTGCAGTACGCGGACCAGGTGATCCTGCTGCCCGCCCCCGGCGCGGCCCCGGTCGTCGGCGAACCGGCCGAGATCATGCCGGTCTCGCCCGTGCAGCCGCCGGTCGTGGCGCTGGGCGGCCTCGCGGGGTGGACGGCCCCGGTCCCGCTGTCCGTACGGGACGCGCGCCGCAAGGCGGGGACGCTGCGGGAGCGGCTGGCGGACCTCACTCCACCTACCCGGCACACAGCGCCGGACGGCTCACCGGCCGGGCAGGCCGAGCGGCTGTCCGTACGGCACGGGCGCGTCGAGGCGCTGCGCGACGTCAGCCTGTCGGTGCGGCCCGGCGAGACGGTGGCGCTGATGGGCCGCAACGGGGCCGGGAAGTCGACCCTCCTCGCCACGTTCGTCGGGATGCGGGAACCGGCCGCCGGAACCCTGCGCATCGGTGCGGAACGCCTCGTACCGCACCGCACCCGCCCCGCCGAACTCCTGCGCCACGTGGGCCTCGTACCGCAGGAGCCGCGCGATCTGCTGTACGCGGACACGGTGGCGGCCGAGTGCGCGGCCGCCGACGAGGACGCGGGGGCGGCGTCCGGCACCTGCCGGGCGCTGGTCACGGAGCTGCTGCCCGAGGTGGCGGACGAGGCGCATCCGCGCGATCTGTCCGAGGGGCAGCGGCTCGCCCTCGCGCTGTCCGTCATCCTCACGGCCCGCCCGCCGCTCCTGCTGCTGGACGAGCCGACGCGCGGGCTGGACTACGCGGCGAAGGCACGGCTGACGCGGGTGCTGCGCGGGCTGGCGGCGGACGGCCACGCCATCGTGCTGGCCACGCATGACGTGGAGCTGGCGGCCGAACTCGCCCACCGGGTCGTCATCCTGGCCGACGGCGAGGTGGTCGCGGACGGCCCGACGGCGGAGGTCGTGACGTCCTCCCCCGCCTTCGCCCCACAGGTCGCGAAGATCCTCGCGCCGCTGCCGTGGCTGACGGTGCCGCAGGTGCGCGAGGCGCTGGAGGGGGCGCGATGAACGGACCCCACCCATCCCGGGTACGGGCCGTCCGGCTTGGGCCCCGCTCGGTCGTCGCCCTCGTCCTCGTCTCGGCGGTCGGCGTCGCCGCGTTCGTCTGGCCGCTCGTCGCGCCCGCCCACTCCGGCGTCGCCGCCCACGCCGCCGACGCGCCCTGGCTGTTCGCCGCGCTGCTGCCGCTGCTGCTGGCGGTGGTCGTGGCGACGATCGCCGACACCGGTCTGGACGCGAAGGCCATCGCGATGATCGGGGTGCTGGCGGCGGCGGGCGCGGCGCTGCGGCCGCTGGGCGCGGGCACGGCGGGCATCGAGCCGATGTTCTTCCTGATGGTGCTCTCGGGGCGGGTGCTCGGCCCCGGTTTCGGGCTGGTGCTCGGCTCGGTGACGATGTTCGCGTCGGCGCTGCTCACGGGCGGCGTCGGGCCCTGGATGCCGTACCAGATGCTGGCGATGGGGTGGGTCGCGCTGGGCGCGGGGCTGCTGCCCGGCGCCGGACGGCTGCGCGGCCGCCGCGAACTGGCGCTGCTGGCGGGGTACGGGGCGCTCGCGTCCGTGGCGTACGGGACGGCCATGAACCTCCAGGGCTGGACGCTGACGCAGGGGATGTCGTCGGGGATCAGCTATGTGCCGGGCGACGCGGTCGGCGCGAACCTGGCCCGTTTCGTCACGTACTGCCTGGCGACGTCGCTCGGCTGGGACCTGCCGCGCGCGGTGGTGACGGTGGTGCTGACCCTGACCCTCGGCGGGCCGATCCTGCGGGCGCTGCGGCGCGCGACGCGGCGGGCGGCGTTCGAGGCGCCGGTGGCGTTCGAGCGCGGATGACGAAGCGGGCCCGGTGCGCCGCGTACGGCACCGGGCCCGCTCGTCACCACCGGCTTACTGGTGGAACACGCTCACGTTCCACTGCGCGACCCACCGGCCGTCGCCGAACTGGAGGTTGGCCGTGCACTTGTAGGTGTCGCCATCACACTTCAGGGCCGTCACCGGGACCGGCGCCTTCACCGACTTCACCGCTGCCCCCTGCCGGGCCGGGCTCTGGTGGAACACATTCGCGTTCCACTGCGCGACCCACCGGCCGTCACCGAACTGGAGGTTGGCCGTGCACTTGTAGGTGTCACCATCACACTTCAGAGCCGTCACCGGGACCGGCGCCTTCACCGACTTCACGGACGCCGACTTCACGGCCGCCGCCTGCCGGGCCGGGCTCTGGTGGTACACGTTCACGCCCCAGTCCGCGATCCACCTGCCGTCACCGAACTGAAGGTTGGCCGTGCACTTGTAGGTGTCGCCATCGCAGTTGAGCGCGGTGACGGGGACGGGCGCGGCCCCGGCGGCCGGGGCGACCGCGGCCTGGGCCATGAGCAGGGCTCCGAGCCCCAGAAATGTACCGGTGAGCATTCGGCGAGCTGACATAACGTCGCTTCCCTTCGACTCCGACCGCATGACGTGGCGTATGACGTGCCGTATGACGCGCCGCATCATGTCGCCCACCGGTCGAGCACAACTTGAAGCATCTACCTACAGCCGCTGAATGATCGTCCCCGTCGCCAGCGCCCCGCCCGCGCACATCGTGATGAGCGCGAACTCCTTGTCCGCCCGCTCCAGTTCATGCAGCGCCGTAGTGATCAGCCGCGCACCCGTCGCCCCCACCGGGTGGCCGAGCGCGATGGCGCCGCCGTTGACGTTCACCTTCTCCAGATCCTGTTCGAAGACCTGCGCCCAGGACAGCACGACCGACGCGAACGCCTCGTTGATCTCGACCACGTCGATGTCCTTGAGCGTCATCCCGGCCTTCCCCAGCACGGCCCGCGTCGCGTCGATCGGACCGTCCAGGTGGTAGTGCGGATCGGTGCCGACCAGGGCCTGGGCCACGATCCGGGCGCGGGGCCGCAGCTTCAGCGCGCGGGCCATCCGCTTGGACGCCCACAGCACCGCGCACGCGCCGTCCGAGATCTGGGAGGAGTTGCCCGCCGTATGCACGGCCGTCGGCATGACGGGCTTCAGCCCGCCCAGCGCCGCCATGCTGGTGTCGCGCAGCCCCTCGTCCCGGTCGACGGCCCGCCACATGCCCTCTCCGGCCGCCTGCTCCTCCTCGGTCGTGGGCACCTGCACCGCGAAGGTCTCGCGCTTGAAGCGCTCCTCGGCCCAGGCCCGGGCCGCGCGCTCCTGGGAGAGGAGGCCGAGCGTGTCGACGCCCTCCCGGGTGAGCCCGCGCCGCCGGGCGATCCGCTCGGCGGCCTCGAACTGGTTGGGGAGGTCGACGTTCCACTCGTCGGGGAACGGCTTGCCAGGACCGTGCTTGGAGCCGCTGCCGAGCGGCACCCTCGACATGGCCTCGACGCCGCAGCCGATGCCGACGTCGATGACCCCGGTGGCGACCATCGTGGCCACCATATGGTTCGCCTGCTGCGACGATCCGCACTGGCAGTCCACGGTCGTCGCGGCCGTCTCGTAGGGGAGACCCATGGCCAGCCAGGCGGTGCGCGCGGGGTTCATGGACTGCTCTCCCGCGTGGGTGACCGTGCCGCCGACAATTTGTTCGACGCAGTCGGGCTGGATGCCGGTGCGGGCGAGGAGTTCGCGGTAGGTTTCCCCGAGGAGATACGCGGGGTGGAGGTTGGCGAGCGCGCCTCCGCGCTTCCCGATGGGGGTGCGTACGGCTTCGACGATGACGGGTTCCGCGGCCATGACTCGTCCTCTTCTCCATCGCGTCCGCGGGGGCTCCCGGCAGCGCGCCCGCGCCAGAACTAGTACGCGTTCTAGTTCCCTCGCTCAGTCTGCTGAGGCCCGACCTGACGGCGCAAGGGTTGTGCACATCTTGTGCACAGGGCGAGTTGGAGCATCCGGCCCCAAGAAGGCCCGCCATGGCCCTTGCTACTTGTAGAACCCGTTACTACCTTCTGGACACTTTCTGATAGGCCGTCAGATCTGGAGTGGCCGATGTCCTGTCCAGCGCTCCCCGAAGGCTTTGACTTCACCGACCCCGACCTCCATGAGCACCGGGTGCCACTCCCCGAGTTCGCCCAGCTGCGGCAGACGGCCCCCGTGTCATGGATCCCCCAGCGGCACGGCATCGCCGGTTTCGACGACGACGGCTACTGGGCCGTCACCCGGCACGCCGACGTCAAGGAGGTCTCGACCCGGCCCGAGATCTTCTCCTCGCACCGCAACACCGCGATCATCCGCTTCAACGAGCGCATACAGCGCGAGCAGATCGAGGTCCAGAAGCTGATCATGCTCAACATGGACCCGCCCGAGCACACCCGGGTCCGCCAGATCGTCCAGCGCGGCTTCACCCCGCGCGCGATCCGCTCCCTGGAGGACGCCCTCCACGACCGCGCGGAACGCATCGTGGCCGGGGCCAAGGAGAACGGCACCGGCGACTTCGTCACCGACATCGCCTGCGAACTCCCGCTCCAGGCCATCGCCGAGCTGATCGGCATCCCCCAGCAGGACCGGATCAAGATCTTCGACTGGTCCAACAAGATGGTCGCGTACGACGACCCGGAGCTGGCCATCACCGAGGAGATCGGCGCCGAGTCGGCCATGGAGCTGATCTCGTACGCCATGAACCTGGCCTCCGACCGCAAGCAGTGCCCGGCCAAGGACATCGTCAGCGCGCTGGTCGCCGCCGAGGACCAGGGCAACCTGGGCTCGGACGAGTTCGGCTTCTTCGTCCTGCTGCTGTCCGTCGCGGGCAACGAGACCACCCGCAACGCCATCAGCCACGGCATGCACGCCTTCCTCACCCACCCCGACCAGTGGGAGCTGTTCAAGCGCGAGCGCCCCGCCAGCGCCGCCGACGAGATCGTCCGGTGGGCCGCTCCTGTGATGTCCTTCCAGCGCACCGCCACCCAGGACACCACGCTCGGCGGCCAGACCATCCGGGCGGGCCAGCGGGTCGGCGTGTTCTACGCCTCCGCCAACAACGACCCCGAGGTCTTCGACCGCCCCGAGGTCTTCGACATCACCCGCGACCCCAACCCCCACCTCGGCTTCGGCGGCGGCGGACCGCACTTCTGCCTCGGCAAGAGCCTCGCCGAACTGGAGATCCGGCTGATCTTCAACGCCATCGCGGACACCCTCCCCGGCATCCGCCTCACCGGCGCGCCCCGGCGGCTGCGGTCGGCGTGGCTGAACGGGATCAAGGAGCTACGGGTGTCGTACGCGTAGCGCGTGACCGCCGCCGCATGAACCGCACTACGTGACCGGCCCGCCTACTTGAACGGCACGTTGATGCAGGCCACCCGGTCCCCGGCCATGCCCGCCCGCCCCATGTGGGTGGAGGTGCCATGCTCGTGGATCACCACCGAGCGCGCCTCACCGGCCCTGAAGTGCCACTTCACCATGGACTTGGTGCGGGCGTCGCCACGGCTGTTGGTGGTGGCGTCGAGCCACATCTCATTGCGCGCGTTGGCGTACTTGGGGTTGGTCGACGGCTGCTTCGGGTCCTTGACGTTCTGGTAGTGCGGGCCGGACGAATCGGGCTGGGCACCGCACGGCCTGGTGTGGACGTGTATCCCGAAGTGGTGGTCCGGTTCGACCCCGCGCAGGGCCAGGAAGACGAACGTGCCGCGCGGCGGCATGCCGTGCTTCCCGTGCTCCCCCTGCTCTCGCATCTCGTGGTCCCGCATCTCGCCGTGCCACTTCCCCGGGAGCCGCAGCTCCGCGACGAGCGCGACGGCGGTCGTGGGGACCAGCGCGCTGTCGTACGTCACCGCGCCACGGTCGCCCTGGGCCTGTGAGGCGGGCCGGAACCGCTCCAGGACGAACGCCGTGGGGTTCGGCGAGGGATCGGCCGTGGCGCTCGGCGCGGCGGCCGCGGGTGAGATGACGGTCATCGATACGGCCAGCGCTGCGGCGGCCGCCGTTACCAGGGACATCCTCAGATCCCTCCTTGGTCGGGACCCCCGAGACTTCCTGGCGTTTATACCGCTTTCCTCAACGCTAGACCGGTGCACCGGACCCTTCAACGCGAGGCGTCGGCCGCCTCCGCGGCCTCCTTCGGATGGGGGACCTCCGCCACCTGCGACGTCTCCCCCGACTCCCCGGCGCGTGGCCTCCGCAACCGCGCCCGGACGCGCTCCCGTGCGCCCCGGGCGCCCGCCGTCAGCATCTCGGTGACCGAGCCGTTCGCCTCCTCGGTGGGCTTCCGGCCGACGCCGAGCAGCACGTACTGCAGACCGAATCCGGCCGCGACGACGGCCGCGCCGCCGACCGCGTCCAGCACGTAGTGGTTCGCCGTGCCGACGATCACCGCGACGGTGAGCAGCGGGTACAGCATGCCGAGGATCTTCATCCACAGGTACGGCGCCACCAGCGCGATGACCACGCCGCACCACAGCGACCAGCCCACGTGCAGCGACGGCATGGCCGCGTACTGGTTGGACAGCTTGGTGAGCGCGCCGAAGTCCGGGTTGTTCAGATCCTGCGGGCCGTGCGCCGTGTCGACGTACCCGAGGCCCATCAGCCTCGGCGGGGCCAGCGGGTAGAGCCAGAAGCCGACCAGCGCGAGCATCGTGGCGAACGCGAGCGGGGTGCGGGCCCAGCGGTAGGTCGCGGGGCGGCGCAGATAGAGCCAGCCCAGCAGGGACAGCGGGATGAGGAAGTGGAAGGTGCTGTAGTACCAGTTCATGCCGTCCTTCAGCCACGGGGTGTCCGCGACGAGGAGGTTGAACCAGTGCTCGATGTCGATATACAGGAAGCGCTCGATGGCCAGCACCTGGTGGCCGTGGCCCTCGGCGATGCCGCGCTCGTCGGGCGCGTGGGCGCGGATCCACGAGTAGGCGAAGTAGCCGACGCGGATGAACATCAGCTCCAGCAGCAGGTTCGGCCGGGACAGCGGCCGCCGTACGAAGCGCAGCAGCGGGATCCAGGCGAACCGGCCCTGGTGCGGCTCCAGCACCGGCGTCGGCTCCGGGCTGTCCCACTGCGGGGACGTGCGGGAGACGAACGGCACCAGGCAGGCGGCGGCGAGCGCGGCCAGTAGCGGGGCGTTGTAGCCGATATGCCCGGCGATCTCGATGTCGGGCAGCAGCGCGGTCCGGCTCAGCGTCATCACCAGCACCACCAGCACCGGCCACACCAGCCGGTCGGTGGCCCGGCGGCCCACCCGGCCGACGACCGCGAGCAGGATCCACAGCTGCTGGTACTGCCAGGAGGTGGGCGAGACCGCCAGCGCCACACAGCCGGTGATCGCCGCGGCCAGCAGCAGCTGCCCGTCCCGCGCGTAGCGCACCGCGCGCCGCAGGCCGACGACCGCGACCGCGACCGCCAGGACCGCGAGCAGCGCCAGCTCGACCGGCCCTTCCAGACCGATGCGCAGCAGCAGCCCGTGCAGCGACTGGTTGGCCAGGCTGTCGGCGGGCTCGCCGAGCCCGGCGCCTCCGAGGTGGTGGATCCAGTACGTCAGGGAGTCGCGCGGCATGGCGGCCCACGCCAGCGCGGTGCACGCGGCGAACGTCGCGCCCGCGAGCGCGGCCGAGCGCCGCCGCCCGAGGAGCCACAGCACGACGCCGAACAGCAGCAGCGCGGGCTGCAGGGCGGCGGCCACGCCGATGAGGACGCCCGCCTGCCGTCCGGAGGTGCGGGGCAGCACGGTGAGCACGACGAGCAGCACCGGGATGATGCTCGTCTGCCCGAGCGTGAAGGTGTTGCGGACCGGGAGGGACAGCGTCAGCAGGCAGATCGCCAGCGGCGCGGCCAGCAGCGCGGTGCGGCGCGAGACCGGCCCGGGCAGGGCGCGCGCGGCGGCCAGCCCGAGGACCACCACGAGCAGCAGGGTGCCGAACGTCCAGGCGACGCCCAGACTCTGCTCGGCGGCCCGGGTCAGCGGCTTGAGCACCAGCCCGGAGAAGGGGGTGCCGGTGAACGCGTCCCCGTCGTACAGCGAACCCCTCACATGGAGGACGCCCTGCTCGCCGATCCAGGTCTCCAGGTCGGTCAGCCGCTCGTCCGGTGGCAGCCGCAGCACCGCCGCCGCCTGCCGCGCGGCGAGCAGACCGGCCAGCAGCCAGAGCGCGCCGAGCACCATCATCGTCCGTGACGTCCGCGCCCCGACGGCACCGGACCCCGCCCCCGTGCCCGCGGCACTCCGCAGTCCGCCTCGCTCTACGTTCGCCACGCCCTGCCGCTCCCCCACTCGCCCTCTTTACCTGTTCGGAATGTTTGAGACTACTGAGCCCAAATACTCAGACGCGTCACACCCCCTCGTCACCTGACTGTCGTCCCCGGTTGTCCGAAAGCTGTCAGACTTTGGCGGAAGTGCGTCTGTACGGAGGGATCCGTACGGTCCCGGCCAATTTCACCAGGACCGCGCGGCACCCCGCGAATCGCGACGGCCGTGGCCGCACCGCCGGGTGGCAGGATGGGCCCATGAGCATCGTCAAGATCAACGTGCTGACCGTTCCCGAAGAGCAGCGCGAGGTACTGGAGAAGCGCTTCGCCTCCCGCGCCGGGACCGTGGAGAACTCCGACGGCTTCGAATGGTTCGAGCTGCTGCGCCCCGTCGAGGGCACCGACCAGTACCTCGTCTACACGCGCTGGCGCAGCGAGGAGGACTTCCAGGCCTGGATGGAGGGCCCCATGAAGGCGGCCCACCAGCGCGGCGGCGAAGACGCCCCCCAGCAGAAGCCCGCCGCGGCGGGCTCCACCCTCTGGTCCTTCGAGGTAGTCCAGCAGGCCGCCCCCAAGGGCTGAATAGGCCGCACCGCCCGACGCCCTGTGCCCCGCGCCCGGATCGCTCCGGTGCGGGGCACAGCGCGTCGGAGCAGGTCGCGGCCAGCGTCACCACCTCGGCCCTGTCCTGAACTCATCGGTCGTGGTCAGGGCCCTGGTGCCGCGGAACGGGGGGTTCAGTAGGGTCACCTTGTGTACGGGAGTGTCAGCGAGAAGCCGGTGCCCGCCCGCGGGGACGGGCAGCGCATTCTGGTCGTGGACGACGAGGCCAGGATCGCCGAACTGCTCTCGACCACCCTGGAGCTGGCCGGTTATCAGGTCGGCACCGCCGCCACCGGGGGTGAGGCGCTGGACCGGGTGGGGCGGGAGCGGCCGGATCTGGTGATCCTGGATGTGATGCTGCCCGATCTGGACGGGTTCACCGTGTGCCGGCGGCTGGTGGCCGCCGACGAGGACCATCCGCCCGTTCTCTTCCTCACCGCCCGCGACTCCCTGGACTCGCTCGTCACCGGGCTCGGCATCGGCGGAGGCGACTACGTCACCAAGCCGTTCCGGATCGCCGAGGTGCTGGCCAGGGTGCAGGTGCTGCTGCGCGGGCGGCGGCGGAGAGCCCGGGAGGAGGAGGCGCCGCCGAGCTACGCGGACCTGGTGCTGGACGATACGACCCGGCAGGCCCTGCGGGGCCGCCGCACGCTGGACCTCACCCCGGCCGAATACCGGCTGCTGCGCTATCTGCTGGCCAACGCCGGGCGGGTGCTGTCCAAGGAGCAGATCGGCGAACACCTGTGGTTCAAGGACCACAAGAGCTACGGGGACAACGCCATCGAGAAGCTGATCTCCCGGCTGCGGCACAAGGTCGACGAGGAGGAGCCCGCGCTCATCCACACCCGCCGCGGCTTCGGCTACTGGCTCGGCAAGCTCACCACCGTATGAACAGCGACGACGATCTCTACGGTGACGAGCGGCAGCGGCTGGTCGAGGTGCTGCTGCACGAGCTGCGCACCTCGCTGACGACTATCCGCGGCTGGGCCGAACTCCCCTTCCAGGGCCTCAGCGACGACCCCGCGCTGATGGTGCGCGCCCTGCGGCGCATCCAGGACGAGGCGGACCACATGTACGAGGCGACCCAGCGGGCGTTCCCCCGCTCGGACGCCTCGTGGGAGCGGCCGCCGCGCCTGGCGCCGGTGGATCTGCGGGACGTGGCCGACGAGGCGGTGGCGGATCTGGGGCTGCTCGACCCCGAACGCCCCATCATCCGCGAGAACTCCGGCCGCACGGCCCTCGTCGCCGACAACCGGATGCTGCGGCACGCCGTCCGCAACCTGCTGGGCAACGCCCTGCAGCACACCCCCGCCGGAACCCCGGTGACCGTGGCGGTGCGCGGTCCGGTGAGCGGGCCCGGCGGGGAGCCGTGGGTCGAACTGTCGGTCGGCGACCGGGGGCCGGGCATGGACCCGCGGGCGGTCGCCCGGCTGACCACTCCGTACACCGCGCCCGACCGCGGCGCGCCCGGCGGCGGCGGGCTCGGGCTCACCATCGTGCGGCGGGTGGTCGAACGGCACGGCGGCGAGGTGACCGTGAGCAGCGCGCCGGACCTCGGGACGACGGTCACGGTGGCCCTGCCCACTGTCAGCGTTTCGTCAGGCAACTGACCGGGCGGCGTCAGGTCGGGGAGGTTCGCTGGTCATCACGTCCCCGGTGCACGCAGGTTCACGCTCCGCTCCTGTCGGAATCCCCCACCCGAGGAGAGACATGACCGAGACGCTGGCAGAAGACACGGCCCAGGCCGATCAGCAGATTCCGGCGTACCCCATGCCGCGGGCCGCCGGATGCCCCTTCGACCCGCCGCCGACCGCGCAGGCGATGCACGCCGAACGGCCGGTCGCGAAGGTGCGGATGTGGGACGGCAGCACCCCGTGGCTGGTGACCGGGTACGCCGACGCGCGCACCCTGCTCGCCGACCCGCGCGCCAGCTCCCGGGCCACGCTGCCCGGCTTTCCGCACCCGAGCGCCGGTTTCCGCGAGAACGCCAAACACCGGCGTTCCTTCATCTCCATGGACGACCCCGAGCACGCCCGGATCCGCCGCATGGTGACCGCGCCATTCGCCATCAAGCGGGTCGAGGCGATGCGGCCCGCCATCCAGAAGATCACCGACGATCTGATCGACGCGATGCTGGCCGGGCCCTCCCCGGCCGATCTGGTGCGCTCGCTCGCGCTGCCGCTGCCGTCCCTGGTGATCTGCGCCCTCCTCGGGGTGCCGTACGAGGACCACGAGTTCTTCCAGCGGAACAGCTCGCTCATGATCAACCGCTACTCGTCGGCGGACGACGTGGTCGCCGCCAACAACGCGCTGACCGACTATCTGGACGACCTCGTCGGGGTCAAACTCGCCGAGCCCGCCGACGACATGCTCTCCGAGCTGGCCGTCCGGGTCAGGAACGGTGAGCTGACCCGGCGCGAGGCCGCCTCCATGGGCGTACTGCTGCTGATCGCCGGTCACGAGACCACCGCCAACATGATCGCCCTCGGCACCGTCGCCCTGCTGGTCCACCCGGACCAGCTCGCCACCCTGCGGGAGACCGACGACCCGAAGGTGGTCGCCAAGGCCGTCGAGGAGCTGCTGCGCTACCTGACCATCGTGCACAACGGGCGCAGCCGGGTCGCGCTGGAGGACATCGAGATCGGCGGCGAGACCATCCGCGCCGGGGACGGCATCATCATCTACACCGGCACCGGCAACCGGGACGCGGAGGTCTTCCCCGAGCCCGACCGGCTGGACATCGGCCGCGACGCCCGCCGCCACATGGCGTTCGGCTTCGGCGTCCACCAGTGCCTGGGCCAGCCGCTCGCCCGGGTGGAGCTGCAGGTCGTCTACAGCACGCTCTACCGCCGTATCCCCACCCTGCGGCTGGCGACCGGCGTCGACGAGCTGCCGTTCAAGCACGACGGCCTGGTGTACGGCGTCTACGAGCTGCCCGTGGCCTGGGAATCATAAGAAGCGAGGGAGTCACCATGCGCGTGGAAGTCGATGTTCCGAAGTGTGTCGCGTCCGGTCAGTGCGTGATGATCGCGCCCGATGTGTTCGACCAGCGCGACGAGGACGGGATCGTCGTGCTGCTGGACGACCACCCCGCCGCCGAACTCCACACCGACGTAAGGGAGTCCGCCGTCATCTGTCCGGCGGCGGCGATCCGGCTGGTGGAGGAGGAGTGAGACGCGTCGTCGTGGTCGGCGCCTCCGCCGCCGGGCTCGCGGCGGCGGAGACGCTGCGCCGGGAGGGGTGTCAGCTGCTCTCGGGATACTGTGCATGAGGTCGAGTTAGCTCGATCGTGTGATGGTCGACTCGTGGGCTTGCGGCGCCGTGGGCCAGGCGGGTTAACGTGCTCGTGCGATCTGGGACGCCGGTACGGCGCCAGTGTGCGGGGCCCCCGCTCCACCAGAGGATGGTTCGGGGCCTCCCCGCCGCCTCTGGCCGTACCACCTGGCCAGGTCGCGCAGGGAACCGACCTCCCGGGCCCGGACCACGCACAGGATGCGTGTCACCGTCCCGGGGCTGAGTACGCCGGGGACCAGCACGCTCACAACCGTTCGGGGCGTGCGGCTGATCAGGGCTCACTCCTGCTCAGTCCCCAGGAACGGTACGACGGCGCCGTCACCCTCGTCGGTGACGAGCCGCGCGGCCGACGGGGCCGAAGTGCCGTACGACGGGCTGGTAATCGCCACCGGCGTACGGCCACGGCGGCTGCCCGGCGATCAGCGGGGCTGCCACGTGCTGCGCACCCTGGACGACGTGCTGGCGCTGAAGGACCGGCTGGCAAACGGCGGCCGGGTGGAGGCGGACGAGGTGCTGGTCGCCGTCGGGTCCGTACCCAACACCGAGTGGCTGGAGGACAGCGGCCTCCCTGTGGGCGACGGCCTGGAGTGCGACGAGTTCAGCGCCGCCGCCCCCGGCGTCTACGGGGCGGGGGACGTCGCGCGCTGGCAGCACCCGCTGTTCGGTACGGCGATGCGGATCGAGCACCGTACGAACGCCACCGAGCAGGGCATGGCGGCGGCCCGCAACCTGCTCGCCCCGGCGCCGGAGGCCCGGCGTCCGTATCAGCCGGTGCCGTACTTCTGGTCGGACCAGTACGGGCTGCGCGTCCAGGCGTACGGCCACCTGCGCGGCCATGAAGAGGTGGCCGTGGTGGAAGGCGGGCTGGACGAGGGCGCGTTCCTGGCCGCGTACCGGTGCGGGGACCGGCTGACCGGGGTGCTGGCCGTGGGCGTACCGCCCCGGGTGCTGCGCACCTGGCGGCAGTCGATCACCGCCGGGTCGCGCTGGACGGACACGGTGCGTCGGGCCACGACCGTGGTGTGACGCCCTGTGGGGGCGGGCGCGGCTCAGACCGCGTCCGGCCCCCGCTCCCCCGTGCGGACGCGCACGAAGTCGTCCACCGGGACGGCCCACACCTTGCCGTCGCCGATCCGCCCGGTGCGCGCGGCGGTCACGATGGCCTCCATGACGGCCTCGGCCTCGGCGTCCTCCACGACCACCTCGATGCGCGCCTTGGGCACGAAGTCGATGCGGTACTCGGCGCCTCGGTAGACCTCGGTGTGGCCGCGCTGCCTGCCGAAGCCGCTGGCCTCGGTGACGGTGAGGCCCTGCACACCGATCTCCAGCAGCGCCGTCTTCACGTCGTCCAGCTTGAACGGCTTGACGATCGCCGTGATCAGCTTCATGGGGTCGGGGTCCTGTCGGGGTGATGCGGCGGGCGATGGGCGGCGTTCTGCGGCACGCCGTGGCCCAGAACCCCGTGATCATAGGCGCTCTCGGCGTGCACGGCGAGGTCGAGCCCGGAGCGTTCGTCCTCCTCGGCCGCCCGGAAGCCCATGAACCGGTCGATGAGCTTCCCGATGCCGTACGTCATGACGAACGCGTACGCGCCGACCGCCAGCACCGCCACGATCTGCTTGCCGAGCTGGCCCGCGCCGCCGCCGGACAGCAGCCCGGCCGGGCCGCCGGTCATCGCGGAGGTGGCGAACACGCCGATCAGCACGGTGCCGACGATCCCGGCGACCAGGTGGACGCCGACGACGTCGAGCGAATCGTCGTAGCCGAAGCGGAACTTCCAGCTCACCGCGTACGAGCAGAGCACCCCGGCCGCGAGCCCGATCAGCAGCGCCCCGGCGACGCCCACGGAACCGCACGACGGGGTGATCGCGACCAGTCCGGCGACCGCGCCGGACGCGGCGCCGAGGGTGGTGGCGTGGCCGTCGCGGACCTTCTCGACCACGAGCCAGCCCAGCAGCCCGGTGCAGCCCGCCGCCTGGGTGTTGAGGAACGCGGCGGCAGCGAGGCCGTTGGCCCCCATCGCCGACCCGGCGTTGAACCCGAACCACCCGAACCACAGCAGCCCGGCGCCGAGCAGCACCAGCGGCAGGTTGTGCGGCCGCATGGCCTCCTTCTTGAAACCGATGCGCGGCCCGAGCAGCAGGGCCAGCGCGAGCCCGGAGGCGCCGCAGTTGACCTCCACGACGGTGCCGCCCGCGAAGTCCAGCGCCCCCAGCTTCTCCAGGATCCAGCCGCCCGGCCCGAACACCCAGTGCGCCACCGGAACGTATACGAGCAGCGTCCACACCGCGACGAACGCCACCCACGCCCCGAACCGGGCCCGGTCCGCGATCGCCCCGCTGATCAGCGCGGCCGTGATGATCGCGAAGGTGAGCTGGAAGGTGGCGTGGAGCAGCGTCGGCACAGAGCCGGTCAGGTCGGTAGGCCCGATGCCGCGCATCCCCGCGTACTCAAGACCGCCGAGCAGTCCGGCGCCGCCGAGGTCCTTGCCGAAGGCGAGGCTGTAGCCGGCGAACAGCCAGACCACGGTGACGACGGCGATGGAGACGAAGCTCATCATCAGCATGTTCAGCGCGCTCTTGGCCCGCACCATGCCGCCGTAGAACAGGGCGAGCCCGGGCGTCATGAGCAGCACGAGCGCGGTGCTGGCCAGCAGCCAGGCGGTGTCTCCGGCGTCGAATCCGCTCGGCATATCGATATGTCACCTTCTTGGTCGGCAGGGGTCGGCATCGGTGGGTGCTCGATGGCCGCCCAAGGAAGGGTCACGTCCGGTCGTTACCACGCGCGCACGGACGTGTTTCCCCCATGTTTCGCGTTGCGTCGGCGTTTCCACACGCTCACCGCGCACCGCCTAGCGAACACGGAGCCCCCGCGCGTCAAAAGCGTGACGTTTTCACCCTTCCGGGCAGCACGACCCGGGCATTGGGGTACTTTTCCGCCCATCCCGCATCGCCTCGCAGGCGACTTGAGCCATTCTCTGTTCGTGGCGCACGCCACATGGGTACTCTCCGTGAGGGGGTGGTGACATGGCAGGGATGCTGCGGTTCAGGCAGCCGCCGGTGCATGAGGTCACGTTAGGGCTGATGTTCCAGCCGTTGTCGCGACTGCAGTCGCTCGACCTGGCCTCACTGCGGGTCGACTGGCGCAGCGAGTATCCCAACCTGCGGGAGTCCACGCCGCTGACCCCATGGCAGCCCTCCAGCCAGGACGACGTGGAGTTCATGCGCTCCGGATTGCCCTGGCCGATGGGGCTCTGCTCCCTGTCCACCGAACTCGGTGACCGGAAGATCAAGTTCCAGCAGGACCGCTTCATCCTGACCTGGAAGTCCACCGGGGACGAGCAGCCCTATCCCGGCTATGACTCCCTCAAGACGGAACTGCTCGGGAAGTTCGACCACTTCTCGAAGCTCTCGCAGAACATCTGCGGCACGCTGCCCGAGGTGAGGCGGGCCGACGCCCAGTATCTCAACAGACTTCCGGAGATTTCCGCGTACCAGGCCATGGCCGGGGTCCTGACCGGCTGGTCGTCCAAATCGGCCTTCCCGTTCCGGGCGCCCGATTACTGCGGCTTCCGGGTGCAATACCAGCAGTCCGAGCGCGACGACCGGGTCTCCGTTCTCATCGGGGTCGATTCGGCGGTGACCGAGCCGTCGGTCGGCGAGTTCTCCGAGGGCTCGTCCCTGATCATCGACGCGGAGTCGCAAGTCGACCTGGGGGACGACTTCGCCCTGCGCATGGACGCGGCACATGAGGTGGTGAGCGGCGCATTTGTGGAGGCGACGAGCGCGCAGATGCGGCAGCAATGGGGGGAAATGAAATGATTGCGTCCGAGGCGTGCCCCACCGGGCAGTTCTCACCCGTCCGCAAGGACGAACCACGCGAGGCGGGGGTGTGGCTGATCAGGCGCGGGGACCGGGGCGGCGCGGAATCGCGCGCGCTGGAGAAGCAGACCAAGCTCGAATTACAGACCTATGTCAGCGGCAAGTTGCACGAGTTGAGGACGCTGCCCGACGACTGGGACGACGCCGGAGGCAGCGCACCCTCCCAGGCCGTCACCCACGCGGCCTACCGCACCCTGGACCGGATCTCCGACTACCGCACGGTCTTCCCCTTCATCACCCCCGGGGAAGAGGGCGCCATCCTCTTCGAGTGGCGGGCGGGCAAGGAGCGGCTGGAGCTTGAGTTCTCCCCCGACGAGCCCCCGTTCGTGCGTTACATCGACGCGGCGGGCGATCTGAAGGCAAACGGGGACCTGGGGGCCGAGGGCATCGGATACGAGAACATCCGCCGCTTCCTCTCAGCCCTCTCGACGCGCGTCTGGTCGGTCAATCCGAACTGGAAGAGGCTTTTCTCTTAAGCGGCGCTGAGAGGGTATTGAGGGGGGAGTGCTCTTTGAGCGCACGTGACGAAAACAACTCCGACAGCGAGCTGATCTATCGGCGGATACCGGAGGCACCGGGCTTCCTGGTGCCCGACCTGGAAACCGGGAGACGGGTGCCCACCCATACGGCGTTCCGATGGGACCCCGATGGAATCTCCGTCCACCGGAGTTCCCTGCTCACCGAGTACGGGCTGGGCCCCGAAGCGATGGTCAAGAAGCCGGGGCAGATGGTCTACGGCTTCCCGGCCCGGGCCACCCGCCCCTGCAAGGCGAAGATCATCGACGCGCCCGACCCCGAGGACCCGCCCATCGGGATGGCGCACGCCCTGATCCAGTGCGAGGTCCCCCGGCCGGACAAACCACGCCGCCGCGAGATCTCCGAGGCGCTGGCCGAGGAGTCCCGATTATGTTTCCCGGCCGAGTGACACCTGCCGAGTGACGCCTGCCGAATGACGGCGGACGGCTCTCGCGTTCAGGCGCGCTGGGCCGCTCGGTGGGCGGCGATGCGGCCCGCCACGATGTCCACCGCTAGGAAGGCGACCAGGGGGATGCCCAGCAGCGGCAGGTAGTAGCCCACCACGGCGACTCCCACGGCCAGCGGGGCCAGGACGTACCCCGGCACCTGCCGCCAGGTGCCGCGCGGGAGGGGGCGGCCGAAGGCGCCGGTGCGGCCGCGCTGCCACCACATGCGGTAGCCCCACACGATGAGCAGGATCAGGGAGAGGGCGAGTGCCGCCAGGGCGAGTTGGTTGACGATGCCGAAGAGGACTCCGGTGTGGAGGTCGATGCCCCACCGGCTCAGCTTGGCCAGCAGCGGATAGTCGGCGAACCGCACGGTGTCGGTGACCTCGCCGGTGGCCGGGGCGATGGCGACCGCGTCCTGCTTCTCCGGCCAGCTGCGCTGGATCTGGCTGACCGTGTACGCGGCGCTCGGGCCCGAGGGCGGCACGATCTCCACCGGGTCGCCGAGGCCCTTCGCCCGGGCGGCCTTCAGCACGGCGTCGTAGCCCACGTCGGTGGTGGCCTTGTGCCCGCCGTCCGAACCGCCCATGTCCATCCCCGGCATGGCGCCGTGACCGGCGTGTTCGCCGGAGAGCCCGGAGGCCACGGCCGGGGTGGTCTGGCCGACGGCGGCGCGCAGGTCGGTGACGTTCGCCCCGGCGTACGTGGACCAGGTGAGCCCGGTGGCGGACAGGAAGAACAGCCCCACCGCCACCCAGACGCCGACGCCGCTGTGCAGGGCGAGGGTGCGGCGGCGGCCGGTGGCGGGAGCGGCGGCCTCGGCTGCGGCGGCGCGCTTGTTACGGCGGCGGCGGGCGAACCAGAGCAGCAGCCCGCCTCCGGTGATCACCCACAGCCAGCTGGCGGCGAGTTCGCTGTAGAGGCGGCCGCTCTGGCCGAGGTGCAGATCGCGGTGGAACTCGTCGATCCAGGTGCGCAGCGGCAGGGCGCCGGTGCTGCCGTACTGCTCCAGCGCGCCGCGCACCTTCGCGGTGTACGGGTCGACGAAGACGGCACGGGTGTGGCCCTCGGCGACCCCCTGCACGCCGGAGAGCAGCACCCGGGTGGTGCCGGTGTCGTCCGGCGACGGGCGCACCGCGCTGATCGTGCCCTCCGGGTGGGCCTTGCGGGCGGCGTCGATCTGCCGGGAGAGCGGCAGCTTGGTGTCACCGGCCGGGACGCGCAGCTCATGGCCGTACATGACCTTCTCGGCCTGGTAGGAGCCCGCGTACAGCAGTCCCGTGGTGGCCGCGATCAGCAGGAACGGGGCCACCAGGACACCGGCGTAGAAGTGCAGCCGCAGCACCAGGGGGCGCAACACGGACCAGGCCGAGCGGGCAGAAGTCTCCCGGTCGGCCACGTCGCCCGCCGCATCGGCGGCCGGGGCGACGTGTTCGTCGGTGGACATGGCGGCCCTCCTGGATCGGGGGTGGTGCGAGGCGTGCTCGTCCAGTAGTCGGAGCGGAGGAGGGTTGAGTTCCGGCGCGTTTTGTGACCTGCGCCACATGTGCGCTCGTTTTATCAACTTGGGACGAGTTCACACCGTCACCCGGCGCGACTGGCACGATGACCGGCATGACACCCGGCCCAGCTCTCCGCACGACACGTGCCGCGATCTTCGCGGTGGTGTGCGTGGTGATGGCGGCCCTGGGCCATGCGGTGATGTCCGGCGGAGCCGTGTCGTGGCAGATGCTGGGCGCGGCCTTCCTCGCCACCGCCTCCGCGGCGTGGTGGCTGGGCGGGCGCCAGCGCGGGGGCGCGGTCGTGACCGGGGCGACGGTGGGGGCGCAGCTCGTGCTGCACCTGCTGTTCCACTTCTCGCAGTCCGTGCCGCTCCCGAGGGCGCCCATGGCGCATGGCGCGCACGGTGGGGCCGGAGGCATGAGCGGCGGCCACGGCGCGCACGGCACGCAGGGCATGAGCGGCATGGAGGGCATGGCCGGGATGGCCGACGCGCATCTGGCGTCGGCGGCGGGCGGCATCACCCCCGGCATGCTGCTGGCCCACGCCCTGGCCGCGCTGGTGTGCGGGCTGTGGCTGTGGCGCGGCGAGGCCGCCGCGTTCCGGCTGGGCCGTACGCTCGCGGCCGCCGTCTACGTACCGCTGCGCCTGATCCTGCGCCTGCTCGGCGCGGACGCCCTGCCGCTGCCCGCCCGCCGCCGTCCGGCGCGGCCGGGGGCCGGGCGGGCGCTGCGCGCGGCGCTCCTCCACTACGTGGTCGTCCGCAGAGGTCCCCCAGCGAGTCCGGTGCCCATCTGACCCGCCTGTCCCGACCGGTGACGGGCGGAAGCCCGTGACTTCCGGAGGACAACAGGCGATGACCCCTGCCCTCGTACAGGACCGCGACCAGCAGATCACCGCATGGGCGCTGGCCGCCCGCGACGGCGACGCGGACGCCATCGAGCACTTCATCCGCGCCACCCATCTCGACGTCTGGCGCTTCGTCGTCCATCTGAGCGGCGATGTGCACGGCGCCGACGACCTGGCCCAGGAAACGTATCTGCGGGCGCTGGCCGGGCTGTCCCGGTTCGCCGGGCGCTCCTGCGCGCGCACCTGGCTGCTGTCGATCGCCCGGCGCGCGGTCGCCGACCGCTACCGCGCCGCGGCCGCCCGCCCCCGTATCGCCGACACGACCGACTGGCGGGCCGTCGCCGAACGGACGCAGCCGGTCGGGCTGCCCGGCTTCGAGGAGGGCGTGGCCCTCCTCGAGCTGCTGGCGACGCTGGACGCCCCGCGCCGCGAGGCGTTCATCCTCACGCAGCTCCTCGGGCTCCCCTACGCCGACGCCGCCTCGGCCACGGGCTGCCCGGTGGGGACCGTACGGTCCCGGGTGTCCCGCGCCCGCGAGCACATGACCGCGCTGCTGCGG
Organism: Streptomyces sp. NPDC001700; assembly: GCF_053596435.1. NCBI lineage: Bacteria > Bacillati > Actinomycetota > Actinomycetes > Kitasatosporales > Streptomycetaceae > Streptomyces > Streptomyces sp. NPDC001700. The sequence continues at coordinate 111,693 of NZ_JBSFGE010000001.1, read as the reverse complement.
GCGGCGGAAGAGCCCGCGACGGCGGAGCGGGGTATCCCCGTACCGTCCTGCGGCTGACCGCTGACCGCTGCCCGATAACGCCTGACCGATAGCAGCTGACCGATAGCAGCTGACCGCTGACAGATTTCACTATCTGTCATCTGTTTTGAGGAGTCTGTCCGATGTCAACTGTCCGCACGATGCGCCGTCTCGGTGCCGTGAGCGCCGCCGCGATCGTCGCGACGATCGCCTTCGCGGGCCCCGCGTCCGCCCACGCCGAGGTCACGGCCTCCAACCCGCAGGCGCTGGCCAAGGACGTCGTCCTCACCTTCACCGGCGAGGCCGAGTCGGAGTCCGGCGGCTTCACCGACGTACGCGTGGTGCTGCCCGAAGGCATCGCGCCGGGAGACGTCACGCTGGACGAGGCGCCCAAGGACTGGAAGATGAAGCCCACGGAGGACGGCTACACCCTCAGCGGTCCGAAGCTGGCCGTGGGGACGAACGCCGTCCACAAGATCAAAGTGCGGCAGCTGCCCGACGCGAAGTCACTGGCGTTCAAGACCATCGAGACCTACAGCGACGGCAAGGTCTCGCGCTGGATCGAACTGCCCAGCGACGGCCCGGAACCGGAGGAGCCCGCCCCGGTCCTCGAACTCAAGGCGGCGGCCCCCGGATCCAAGCCGTCGAAGCCGTCCGAACCGTCCAAGTCCCCGTCCTCGTCCCCGTCGAAGGACACCGCGGACGAGGCCTCCGACAAGGCGTCGGACGGGACGACGAAGAAGGCGGACGAGGAGAAGAGCAGCGGCAACGCGGGCGCCGCGACCGCGATCGGCATCAGCATCGGCGTCCTGATCGTCGCGGGCGCGGGCATATGGGTGTTCAAGCAGCGCCGCTCGTCCTGACCGGGGCAGCTCCCGGGGCGGCTTGGGGGCTACGCGTTCTTCTTGAAGCAGATGACGAACGAATCGGCGCCGCCCTGAGTGAGGGAGCCCGTCGGGGGAGATAGGACAAGTGCGAAAGCTCGGGCACGGGTGAGGAACCTCTGGATGGCAGGACAGGTGTATGGGCCACGCACGGGCGCGGCCCGCTGACCGCGGCGGCGTCCTCGTGGCCGAAGGGGGCCAGGAACCCCATCGAGGCGTCGTCGTCGACGGCGTCCGGCGCGATACCGCAGCTGACCGCCGCAGGCCGCCGCCCGGAGCGATGTCCGGGCGGCGGCCCTGGAGGGGAGACGGAGGGCTCACATGGTGAGCAGCCGCTCCAGAACGTTGCGGTAGCCGCGCATGGCCAGGCGCAGCTCCTCCGTCTCCGCGGTGCCCGCGGCGCCTTCGTGCCAGGCGGCGCGGAGGGTGTGGCGGCGTTCGGCGAGGAGGTCGACCAGCCGGGCCGAGATCTCTTCGAGCAGCGCGTCCGCCTCTTCCACCGAGCCGCGCGGGGCATCCACGAAGCCACTGACCGCGTACCGCAGACGCTGGTTCAGCTTGTCGTGCTCGCTCGTCGGCAGGACGGGGAAGCCGGGCCCGTCCGGGGTGCCCGTGATCTCCGTACCGCCCGTGGCCTCCGTACCGCCCGTACCGCCCGTACCGCCCATCGCCCCACCCAGCGGCGGCACTTCGTGCTTCTCCAGGCCGTGGCGGCGGTGGCCGTTGTTGTGCTCGGGGCCGTGGTCCGTCTCCAGGCCCTGGTTCCGCTCCGGGACGTTGTCCGTCATCGCGCACCGGCCTTCCCGATGTGCCAGCCGTGGGACTTCCGGCTCCGCCCGGTCCGCCCGGTCTTCCCCGGCATCCCGCTGTGCCCCTCGTGCCCGTCGGACGCGTGATGGGGCGGCTTCACCAGCTCCTCGAAGAACGGCCGGGCGTGCACCACGGCCTCGCGCAGCTCCTCGGTGTCGGCCCGGCCCTCACGGGCGCGGGCGGCCGCGACGTGGAGCTGCCGGTAGCCCTGCACACAGTCCGCGTGGTGCACGGACAGCGCCGCCACCTGCTCCTCGTAGCGGTCCGACGGATAGCCACGGTCCCGCGCGAGACGGGCGAGCAGCTGGTCGGCCCCGGCCACCGCGTGCTCCGGGGACTCGATGAACTGCTCCTGGGTGCCCACCCATTCGGCCAGGTAGCGCTCGCGCAGCTCGCCGGGGAGGGGTTCGGTCTTGAGATCGCGGTACCGTCGCAGCCGGTCGCCGAGTTCGCGCTCCGCCGCCTTGGTGTCGCCCGCGTGCTCGGCGACGTTCAGGTCGTACTCGGGCCCGAAGTGGCGTCGCAGAGCATTCTTCCCGCCGCCCCCACGCGCACGTACGATGCCCGCGGCGAGCACGGTCGCCAGGACGACCGCAGCGGCAACCACGATGATGATCGCGCCAGTTGACATGGTCTGCTTCTGCCTTCCCGCAGGTGCCCCGCTGTTCGGGGGCTCTACGACGCCGGGTAGCCCACTCCCCCGCACTCAAACTGCGGCAATTGGCGATGCGCTCGCCGACCGGCGGGTGCCAGGATGCCGCTCATGCCCCGTACGCCCTGGACCGTCGCCGCACGGCCCGTCACCGACCCGGTCGCGGCCGCGCTGCTGCGCGAGTACATGACCGATGTGGCCGACCGCTACTACCGGCTCCATGAGGGGCGGGACGCGACGTCCGGGGAGGTCGAGCGGGCGCTGCGCGAGATGCCCAGCGACGACCTGGCCCCGCCGGACGGGGTACTGCTGGTGGCGTGTCACGACGGCGAGGTGGCCGGATGCGCGGGGCTGCGCCGGAAGGATGGCCGGGAGAGCCGTACCGGGGAGCTGAAGCGGGTGTTCCTGCGCCCCGGCAAGCGCGGACTCGGCGGGGGCGCCGCGCTGCTCGCGGCCGTGGAGAGCGCTGCGGGGCGCCTGGGCGTCGTACGGATCGTGCTGGACACCCGGCGCGATCTGGTCGAGGCGCGGGCGCTGTACGCACGCCACGGCTACCGGGACGTACCGGCGTTCAGCGAGGGGCCGTACGCCGAAGTGTGGATGGCCAAGGACCTCGCTTGAGGGACGCCGTACGGCGGAACGACGCCGTACGGCTCACCCCGGCGACTCCCGGCGCCCCGGCGGCTCCCGGCGCCCCGGCGACTCCCGGCGCCACGGCCGCTCCGCGTCGCAGCCGCACATCTCCCGCGACAGCTCGTCCACCAGCTCGACCAGATCCGTCGGCCGGTCCGGTGACCACCAGTCGCCCAGCAGCTCGGCCAGCGACGCCTCGCGCGCGCGGAAGAGGCGGTCCGCGACCTCCCGGCCCCTGGGGGTCAGGGTCAGGTCGAGCCCGTAGCGCACGCCGAGCCCGCGTTCCTCGATCTGGCGCGCCGCGCCGGTGATGGCCCGCAGCGGTACGGGCGTGCGCTCGGCCAGCACGGCGGGCTCGACCGAGCCGTAGTGGCGGATGCGCAGCAGCATCCAGCTGGCGGCCGGGAGCAGGTCGAACCCGGCCCGCTCGGTGATGTCGACGTAGATCCTGCGGCGGCCCTCGCGGCTGCCCAGCAGCGACAGGGCGCGCGCGCACTCGTCGTACGAGGAGCGCTCGACGGGGTTGCTGGCCAGTATCTCGCCGCCCTCCGGCGCGGTGACGCTGGCCCGCAGCGGCTCCTCCCGCAGGAACCAGGCGAGGACGAAGGCGAGCAGCACGACCGGGACCGCGTACAGGAACACGTCGGTGATGGAGAAGGCGTACGCCTGCACCACCCCCGCCCGGTCCCCCGGTGGCAGCCGCCCGAGGGCGCGGGGGTCGGCGGCGAGCCCGGCGGGGGTGATGCCGGGCGGCAGCGGCCGCCCGGCGAGCGCGTCGGCGATCTTGGGGGTGAGGTTGCCCGCGAAGATCGCGCCGAAGACGGACACGCCGAAGGACGCGCCGATGGAGCGGAAGAAGGTCGCGCCGGAGGTGGCGACGCCCAGGTCCTGGTAGCTCACCGAGTTCTGCACGATCAGCACCAGCACCTGGATGACCAGTCCGAGGCCGCAGCCGAAGACGAAGAAGTAGACGCTGGTCTCGACGACCCCGCTGGTCGCGCGCAGCTGGTGCAGGAGCAGCAGCCCGATGCCGGTCACCGCGGTGCCCAGGATCGGGAAGACCTTGTAGCGGCCGGTGCGGCTGACCAGTTCGCCGGAGACGGTGGAGCACAGCAGCATGCCGAGGACCATCGGCAGCATATGGACGCCGGAGAGGGTCGGCGAGACGCCCTGGACGACCTGGAGGAAGGTCGGCAGATAGATCATGCTGCCGAACATCGCGAAGCCGACGACGAAGCCGATCACCGCGCAGAGCGTGAAGGTGCGGCTGTGGAAGAGCTTCAGCGGCAGCACCGGTTCGGCGGCCCGCCGCTCCACGTGCACGAACGCGATCAGCAGGACGACGCCGAGCGCCCCGAGCCCGAGGATCTGCCAGGACCCCCAGCCGAAGCTGACGCCGCCGAGCGAGGCCATCAGCACCAGCGTGGCGGCCACCCCGGCGATGAGGACGGTGCCGAGGTAGTCGATGGTGTGGCGGGTGCGGCCGACCGGGATGTGCAGGACGGAGGCGATGACGAGGAGCGCGACGACGCCGACGGGGATGTTGATGTAGAACACCCAGCGCCAGCTGAGCTGGTCGACGAAGAGCCCGCCGAGCAGCGGCCCCAGCACACTGGTGCAGCTGAAGACGGCGCCGAAGAGCCCCTGGTAGCGGCCGCGTTCACGGGGCGGGACGATATCGCCGACGATGGCCATCGACAGCACGATCAGCCCGCCGCCGCCCAGCCCCTGGAGCCCGCGGAAGGCGATCAGCTGCCCCATGTCCTGGGCGAGCCCGCACAGCGCCGACCCGGCCAGGAAGATGACGATCGCGGCCTGGAAGAGCTTCTTGCGCCCGTACTGGTCGCCGAGCTTGCCCCACAGCGGGGTGGCGGCGGTGGAGGCGAGCAGATACGCGGTCACCACCCAGGACAGATGGTCGAGACCGCCGAGGTCGCTGACGATGGTCGGCAGCGCGGTGGAGACGATGGTCTGGTCGAGCGCCGCGAGCAGCATGCCGAGCAGCAGCGCGCCGATGGCCACCAGGACCGTGCGCTTCGGCCCGCCCTCCTCGGGGCCCGGCACCACGGGGTCCGGGACCGGAGTCGGGCGACCGGCGTCCTGCGCCATGACGACTCCTCGGACTCCTCGGCTGCTCGCCCTCCCATCCTCACCCCAACGCGCCCTTTATGCCCTGTTACGGTCGGCCGGGCCGGTTCGTCCGTGACGTGACCCGCACCTCCCCTGACGACGAACGCATGCGCGGAAGCCGATCAGATGCGCATAATCGCAGCGAAATACAGGGAGGGAAATTACGTGACGGCAGATTCCTGCCCGCACTGCTACGCGCCGGTCCGCGCGGGCCGAGCCAGTTGTGCGTGCGGCGCACGCGCCACCACGACGGGCCGGGCGACCGGCCCCGTGACCGGCGTACACAGTTCGCAGACCACCGACGACCAGACGACCGACGGTCAGACCACCGACGGTCAGACCACCGACGCCCGGGCGACCGGCGGACGGGCGGCCCGACGGGCGGCTCGCACCCCGCAGGCCGACGGCCAGCCGCGCGCCGTACGTCCGTACCTCAGGCTCTCCGGCGACCGCTCGGGCGGGCCCCGTCCGCGCGACGTCGGGAAGTTCTTCCGCAAGGCGAAGGCCGAGGCGGAACCCGGACCGGCGGAAGCCGCCGCGGCGGAAGCCGGACCGCGGCACGGCCAGGGGCCCACATCGCAGCCCGGACCGCAGTCCGGACCGCAGTCCGCGGCGCGGCCCGGCGCGGAGGGGAACGCCGCCGACGAGACCCAGGTGATCGACCGCATCGCGCCCATCACCCCGGTCGACCGCATCACCCCCGGAGGGCCCGTCGACCGCACCCGGGTGATCGACCGCATCACCGCGGCGGGCCGTCGCGACAGCGACGCGCCGGGAGCCGCCGGGGACGGCGTCAAGGCAGCCGCCTTCAAGGGAGCGGGACGCGGCGGCGGGACCGACCGGCCCCACGACGAGACCCTCAGCAGCGCCGACGACGACGGCGGCCGCCACCGCAAGAACCGCCGCAAGCCCGTCGCCACGGCGGTCGCGGGGGCCGCCGCGGTGGTCGTGGCCGGAACGCTGGCCTTCACCACCGGCCTGCTCGGCGGGAACAGGGACAGCGGCAAGCGCAGCGACGGCGCGCTCGCCGATACGCAGACCAGCACCCCGGACCTGCCGCCGGCCGAGGACGAGGGCGCCACCCCGCCCAGCAGCTCCCCGCCGACCAAGAAGAAGAAGCCCAGCTCCCCGCCGTCCCCGGCGAAGCCGCCGAGCACGAGCCGGAGCCAGAACCGGGTGGCCCCACCGGCGCCGACTACGCCCGCGGCGCCGCCCACGACCAACCGCCCGACCACCCCGCAGACGCCGGAGGACCCGGGCACGCCCAGCTCACCGGAGAAGACGAAGGAGCCGACCAAGCCGCCGACCAGCGAGCCCCCGAAGACTCCCGAGCCCACCGGCCCGCCGGTGCTCAGCGAGGGTGACAGCGGGGCCGAGGTCGAGGAGCTGCAGAAGCGGCTGACCCAGCTGCTGATGTACATCGGCATCGCGGACGGCAAGTACGACGACGGGCTGAAGGACGCGGTCGCGGCGTACCAGGACCGGTACGGCATCGAGGACGACCCGGAGGGCGTCTACGGCGAGAACACCCGCCTCGACCTCGAATCCCGGACCGACGAACCGTAGACCGACGTCGAGCGCGAGACGGGTGGGTGTCGAAAGACACCCCCCGCCCCTGGCGTACGGGCGGGCCGCTTTGTATCGTAGAGGAACAAAGTGGTTCCGCCCGTTTTCCCTGACCGGCGGGCGGAGCCACTTGTGTCTCTTTGGCCTGCCCGCGTCCTGCCCGCCTCCCGCCGCGCCCTGGAGTCCCCCATGCCGCTCACCGCCCGCGCCCTGCTGCTCGACATGGACGGCACGCTGGTCAACTCGGACGCCGTGGTCGAGCGCTACTGGCGGATCTGGGCCACCGAGCAGGGGATGGACCCGGCCGAGGTGCTCCAGGTGGTCCATGGCCGCCAGGCGCACGCCACCATGGCGGCCCTGCTGCCGGACCGGCCCGTGGAGCAGAACCTGGCCGACAACCGGTGGATGCTCGAACGGGAGACCGCCGACCTCGACGGCGTCGTACCGATCACCGGCGCACCCGCCTTCATGGCCGCGCTCGCCGATCTGCCGCACGCCCTCGTCACCTCCGCCGACGACGGCCTGGCCCGGGCCAGGATGGGCGCGGCCGGACTGCCGCTGCCCACCGTCCTGGTGACGGCGGAGCGGGTCGGGGCGAGCAAGCCGGACCCGGAGGGCTTCCTGAAGGGCGCCGCCGAACTGGGCTTCGCGCCGCGGGACTGCGTGGTCTTCGAGGACTCGGAAGTCGGCATCGCGGCGGGCCGGGCGGCCGGGATGCGCGTGGTCGGCGTCGGACCGCGCGCCGCGGCCCACGCGCCGGACGCCCACGTACGGGACCTGGCACAGCTGCGGGTCGAGGCACTGCCCGGCGACGAGGGCCTGCGGCTGCACCTCGCGGACGTCGCTGACGTCGCCGACTGAGCGCGGCCCGCGCCCGTATACGCCTACGGGACCGGGCCGCTCAGCCTTCTCACGCCGTCTACGCCGTCTACGCCGTCTACGCCGCCACGGCCTCGTACAGGCTGAAGCCGCCCAGCGCCAGCATCACCAGCGCCGCGACCTTCGTGATCAGCCGCAGCGGTACGTACTTCATCAGGGTGCGGCCGCCCAGGATGCCCAGCGCCGCGACCGCCCACAGGGCCAGCACCGCGCCGACGCCGACCGACACCGGGTCCTCGTAGCGGGCGGCGAGGTTGGCGGTCATGATCTGGGTGAGATCGCCGAACTCGGCGACCAGGATCAGCATGAAGCCCGCCCCGGAGACCTTCCAGAACGACTGGTCGGCGGGCTTGGTGATCTCCTCCTCATCCTCGTCCTTCTTCAGCAGCAGCATCGCCGCGCCGCCGAGGAAGAGCAGGCCGACGATCGTCTGGAGCAGCCGGTGCGGCAGCAGCCCGAGCACGCTGCCCGCCGCGATGGCGATCCCGACATGGACGGCGAAGGCGGCGGCGACGCCCGCGAAGACGTACGAGGCGCGGTAGCGGGTGCCGAGCATCAGCCCGGCCAGGGCGGTCTTGTCGGGCAGCTCGGCGAGGAAGACGACGCCGAAGACCACGGCGGCGACGGTGAAGCTGAACACGGGCTGGATACCTCTTAGGGTCGGGCCGCACCGAGGGGCCCGGGGAAAGGGGTCGCTTCGGCACGGCAGCGTCGGACACTGCGGCCGAAGGTCTCGCTGGCGTACGCGCCTCGCCCGATGCGGCGGTGGCCTCGTACGCTCCGGGCGCCGGCTCGCACCTCTAGGTCCTGTCCGTCGGGTCTTCGTGGATCAGGCCGCGGCGTCTGGTGCCGTGCATCGCAAGGCGGAGGATCGTCCTCGTACTGGGCGTACTCGGACGACTCCGACAACGCAGCGAGGCGCGGTGCCAGGCGTCGGGGCCCCGCGAAGATCCGTCGGGCAGGGCCTAGGGGGCGGGCAGTATGTCGACGGTCCGGCGAGGAGCTACTCCCCTTCTGCTGCCGACCAGCCTACGGGACACCTCCGGCGCGACCGCCCGCGGGTCCGCCACCAGGCACGACCGGTGGCGGCGCGGGGGCGGCGCGAGGGGGCGGACCGGTGGCACACGGCCCCGCCGCGGCGGGCGACGGCGGCGCCGGAGCGCAACCGCCACCCCTCCACTTGCGGAAGCCCCTTGCGTTGACATGACCGCGTCGCCACTCTGTTACCTGGCGCCCGCCCCACCGACATCTGGCGCCACCACGATGGCCCCGTTGCCGTGGCCAACGACCCCCCACTCCTAGGGAGTTCGCATGTCGCACATGCATGACCGCCGGCGCGTCTACGCGCGTCGCGCCGCCGTCTTCGGCGGGTTCGCCGGGCTGCTGGGCACGCTGGTACTCAGCGGACCCTCCGCCCAAGCGGCCCCGCCCACCCCGCCGAGCGCCGCCACCGCCCGCACCCAGCTGGCCGCCCTGACGGTCAAGGCCGAGGGGTCGTCCGACGGTTACAGCCGGGACAAGTTCCCGCACTGGATCACCCAGAGCGGCGCCTGCAATACCCGCGAGGTAGTCCTCAAGCGGGACGGTACGAACGTCCAGACCGACTCCAGCTGTGCCGCCACCAGCGGCACCTGGAAGTCCGCGTACGACGGCGAGTCCTGGACCGCGGCCTCCGACGTGGACATCGACCACGTGATCCCGCTCTCCGAGGCATGGAAGTCCGGCGCCAGCAGCTGGACCACCGCCCAGCGCCAGGAGCTGGCCAACGACCTGTCCCACTCGCAGCTGATAGCCGTGACGGACAACGTCAACCAGGCCAAGGGCGACAAGGACCCGGCCAAGTGGCTGCCGCCGCTGTCCTCGTACCACTGCATGTACGCGCGCATGTGGGTCTCGGTGAAGTCCACCTACAAGCTCAGCGTCGACTCGGCGGAGAAGTCCGCGCTGAGCGGCATCCTCAACAGCTGCTGATCGGCTGACGACCAGCGGAACCGCGACGCCGCCCCCGTCGTTCCGTACCTTACGACGCCGTCCGTACCGTACGGGCGTACGGTACGGAACGCGGAGCGACGGAGGAGGGCCGGATGGCCGGGCTGCGCCTGGGACCACTGCTGCGGCACGTGGACTGGGAGACGGGGACGGACGCGACCGTCTGGGTGGAGGCCGACCGGCCCTGCGAGGCCGAGGTGCGCTGCGCCGACGGCGCGGGCGGCACGGCCCGCACCTGGCAGATCGCCGGGCATCACTACGCGCTGATCCCGGTCACCGGGCTGCGGCCGGGCGGTGAGACGGCGTACCGGGTGCTGCTGGACGGCGAGCAGGTGTGGCCGCTGCCGGACTCCCGCTTCCCGGATTCCACGATCCGTACGCCCCACGTGTCCGATGGCCCGGCTGATGATCCTGAGCCCGTCCGCGTCGCCTTCGGCTCCTGCCGGTGGGCCGCGCCGCCGTCCGACGCCTCGCACGACCCGGTGGGGCCCGACGCGCTGGACACCCTCGCGCACACCCTCGCCACCTCGTCCGACGCCCCGCGCCCCGATGTGCTCGTCCTGCTGGGCGACCAGGTGTACGCGGATGAGACATCCGAGGAGACCCGCCGCTGGCTCGCCGAACGCCGCGATCTGTCGGAGCCGCCGGGCGACCAGGTCGCGGACTACGAGGAATACACGCGGCTGTACTACGAGTCCTGGCTCGACCCCGAGGTGCGGTGGCTGCTGTCCACCGTGCCCAGCCTGATGATCTTCGATGATCACGACGTGATAGACGATTGGAACACCAGCGAGGCGTGGCTGAACCGGATGCGCACCACCCCGTGGTGGCGCGAGCGCATCCTGAGCGGTCTGATGTCGTACTGGGTGCACCAGCACCTGGGCAACCTCTCCCCCGCCGAACTCGCCGCCGACGGCCTGTTCGCGGCGGTGCGGGACACCGAGGACGGCACGGAGGCGCTGCGGGCCTTCGCCTCCCGGGCCGACGCCGACCCCTCGTACACCCGGTGGAGCTATCGCCGCGACTTCGGCCCGGTGCGGCTGCTGATGGTCGACACGCGCGGCGCCCGGGTACTGGGCGAGGGCGCGCGGGCCATGGTGGACGACAAGGAGCTGGCCTGGGTGCGGCAGCAGGCCCTGGACCGGGCCGGATCGTACGACCACCTCCTCATCGGCACCTCGCTGCCCTGGCTGCTGCCGCACTTCGTCCATGACGTGGAGGCGTGGAACGCCTCGGTGTGCGGCGGGCGGCGCGGGGCGCGCTGGGCGCGGATCGGCGAGGATCTGCGGCAGCGCGGCGACTTGGAGCACTGGGCCGCCTTCCCCGAGTCCTTCGACGCCCTGACCGATCTGATCGCCGAGGTCGGCGAGGGTCCTGACGCGCCCGCGACGATCAGTGTGCTGTCGGGCGATGTGCACCACGCGTACATCGCCGAACCGGACTGGTCCCGCTGGCCGCGCCGCCCGGTCAGCGAGGTCCGCCAGCTGACCTGCTCCCCGGTGCACAACAGCATCCACGCCTCGATCCGCCTCGGCTTCCGCTTCGGCTGGAGCCGGGCGGGCCGCGCGCTGGGCCGCCTCTTCACCCGCCACGGCCGCGTCCCGAAGCCCCGGCTGAGCTGGCGCAAGACCGGCGGCCCCTGGTTCGGCAACCAGCTGATGACGCTGACGCTCCAGGGCAGAACCGCGCGGCTGCGCCTGGACCAGGCCGTCCAGGCGGCCGACGCCCCGGAACCTCGTCTGACCACCCCGCTGCGGACGTCCTGGCCGTAGAGCCCTCGCGGGCGCTCGCCGGAGTGATACAGGACACAACGGAGGGAGACGTTCCGGCCCGCGGGTGGAAACCCGGGGAGCGAACGGCATGATGGGCGAAATCCTGCGTCACATCTGCCCCGGGAGAAACACCTTGGCCGGAGACCCCCACGCCATAGCCATCGTCGGGGCCGGTCCCCGTGGCACCAGCGTGCTGGAGCGCCTCTGCGCCTCCGCGCCGGAGCTGACGCCCGGGACCCGGCTGACCGTGCACCTCGTGGACCCGTCCCCGCCGGGCGCGGGACGGGTGTGGCGGACGGCGCAGCCGGGCGAGTTGCTGATGAACACCGTCGCCTCGCAGGTGACCCTGTTCACCGACGAGAGCGTCGAGTGCGACGGCCCGATACGCACCGGGCCGAGCCTGTACGAGTGGGCCACCGGCCACGGCACCGGCACTCCCGGCCACGGCACCGGCACCGGCACTCCCGGCCACGGCATCCCCGGCACCGGCACCCCCGGCGACGACGCCCCCGCTCCGTCCCTCGGCCCCGACGACTATCCGAGCCGCGCCCTCTACGGCCGCTACCTGGAGTGGGTGTTCGCCGAGGTCGTCCGTACCGCTCCGGACGCCGTCACCGTCCGCCCGCACCCGGCCCGCGCCATCGGCTTGGCGGAGGCGGCGGACGGCACCCAGAGCCTGGCCCTCGACGACGGCACGCGCCTCGGTGGACTGCGCGCCGTCGTTCTGGCCCAGGGTCATCTGCCCCGCACCCCCGACGAGACGGAGCGACGGCTCGGCGCCCACGCGGCCCGGTACGGGCTGCGCTACTACCCGCCCGCCAACCCCGCCGATGTCGACTTGTCACCCATCGCGCCCGGTGAGCCCGTACTGCTCCGCGGCCTCGGCCTCAACTTCTTCGACCACATGGCGCTGCTCACCGAGGGCCGCGGCGGTTCGTTCCGCGCTGTCGCCGACGGGCTGGTCTACCACCCCTCCGGCCGCGAGCCACGGCTGTTCGCGGGCTCGCGGCGCGGCATTCCGTACCACGCGCGCGGCGACAACGCGAAGGGCGCGCACGGCCGTCACACCCCGCTGCTGCTGACCCCGGACGTCCTCGGCGGCTTCCGCAAGCGGGCGGAATCCGGCGATCCGCCGGACTTCCTCACGGAGGTGTGGCCGCTGGTGGCGAAGGAGGCCGAAACCGTCTACTACGAGGCTCTGCTGTCCCGCCAAAGCCCGGGCGCCCCACCGCACTTCCGGCGTCACTTTTTGGCCACGTCGCACGGGTCGGCCGAAGAGGCCGAGGTGCTGCTGGCGTTCGGTATCCCGGCAACCGGGCGCTGGTGCTGGGAGACGATCTCGCAGCCCCACCGCGAACAAAAGTTCACCACGCGTGACGCCTTCCGGCGGTGGCTGCTGGCCTACGCGCGCGCGGACGCGGCCCACGCCCGGCTCGGCAATGTGACCGGTCCGGTCAAGGCGGCGCTCGACGTCCTGCGCGATCTCCGTAACGAGGTGCGGCAGATCGTCGACCACGGCGGGCTCACCGGGTCCTCGCGGCGGACCCATCTCGACCGCTGGTACACCCCGCTGAACGCGTTCCTGTCGATCGGCCCGCCGCGCCGCCGGATCGAGGAGATGGCCGCGCTGATCGAGGCGGGGGTGCTGGAGATCCTTGGTCCGGGTCTGGACGTCACGTCCAAAACACCTGATGGGCCGTCAGGCCAATCCGGGTTCACCGCCCGCTCGACGCTCATCCCCGGCCCTGCGGTGATCGCCCGGACCCTGATCGAGGCGCGGCTTCCGGAACCGGATCTGCGCCGCACCGCCGACCCGCTGCTGAACGGACTGTTCCGCTCCGGGCAGTGCCGACCGCACCGGGTGGACGGCTACGAGACGGGCGGACTGGACGTCACCCCGGCCCCCTTCCGTGTCGTGGACGCTCAGGGACGGCCGCATCCGCGCCGGTTCGCGGTCGGCGTGCCGACGGAGGGCGTCCACTGGGTGACGGCGGCGGGGGCGCGTCCCGGCGTGAATTCGGTCACGCTGTGCGACACGGACGCGGTGGCGCGGGCCGCGCTGAGCCTCGTCACGACACCCGAACCGCGCCGGAAAACCGCGCCGATGTGCGCCGTTGGGCTCTGAGGAGCAGCCCCAGGCACGGCCCCGAAGCCCCTTCCCGGGCCCTCACATTGGCAGGTTCTTGAACTTGCAACAAAAGATGAGGGGAACCTAACCTGTCGGTCCGTTGTTTCTCCGTCCCCAGGAACAAGGAGCAATCCCCTCATGTCCCCCGACACCTCTCCACGCTCACTCGAAGGCCTGCTGGACAGCGGCAGACCGTACGCACTCTCCCTCTTCCGGATCGTCGTCGGCCTGCTCTTCTTCTGCCACGGCGCCTCGTCGCTGCTCGGCTGGATGGGCGGCGCGATGGGCACCGGCAAGACCCTCGAAGCGGGCACCTGGCCCGGCTGGTACGCCGCGGTGATCCAGCTCGTCGGCGGCGCCCTGGTGATGCTCGGCCTCGGCACCCGCGTCGCCGCGTTCATCTGCTCGGGCTCGATGGCCTACGCGTACTTCCACGAGCACCAGCCGGAGAAGCTGTGGCCGCTCCAGAACGGCGGCGAGGCCTCGGCCATGTTCTGCTGGGCGTTCCTGCTCCTCGTCTTCACCGGCCCGGGCCCCTGGGCGCTGGACCGCATCTTCGGTTCGTCCCGTACGGCCTCGGCGGCGGCCGAGCCGCGGCGCCAGCCGAGCGCGGTCTGACCGACGGGTCGCCGTAACACGACCGTGAACTTGCGGTGAATCGCGCCATGCGGGGTCACGTGCCCCGCATGGCGTGATTCGAACAGCATCGTCACCCCTTACCGGTATCCTCGATCGTCACAGGCGTACGCTGTATGGCTGTAAGGCCGCTCCCGCCCGCTCCACGCGGACGAGGACGCGGCGGCGGGGGAACGGGATCGGGAGAAGAACGTTGTTGGAACATTTGGGGCTGCTGACCAACACCCCATGGATCTACGCAGTCATCGCGGCTTCGGTCCTGCTCGATGTCTTTCTGCCCGTCCTGCCGAGCGGCTTCCTCGTCATCACGGCCGCCACCGCCGCCGCCGGAACCACCGTCGACCCGGTCGGCGTGGTGCGCCAGGCCGACGCGGCCGACTTCCCCGAGATGTTCGCCCTGCTGCTGTGCGCGGCGACCGCGTCCGTCCTCGGCGACATGGTCGCCTACCGGCTGGCCTGGCGCGGCAGCGACCGGCTCGACCGGGCCATCGCCCGCTCCCGCCGACTCACCTCGGCCCAGGAGAAGTTGGGCACCGCGCTGGTGCGCGGCGGCGGACCGCTCGTCGTCATAGCGCGCTTCGCCCCCGCCGGGCGGTCGGTCGTCAGCCTGAGCGCGGGCGCGGCACACCGTCGGGTGACGGAATTCCTGCCCTGGTCGGTGGTGGCCGGTCTCGCCTGGGCCGCGTACAGCGTGGCGCTCGGGTACGTCGGCGGCCAGTGGCTCGGCGCCAGCTGGCTGGGCACGGCGGTGTCGGTCCTCGCCCTGTTCGCGGCGGGCGCGGGCGCGGCGTATGTGATGAAGCGTCCGGCCGAGGACGAGGCCGGGCCGCTCGCGGCCCCGATGGCCACGGTCCCGGCTCCGGCTCCGGCTCCGGCTCCGTAGGGGATGTAAGGCCCGCAAGGGCTACGTGTGCGGCCGATTACGGATCACCCCGGAATAGCCGTTACGGTCCTCCCCATGCGACTCATGCGTCCCATGCGTCACTTCGTCCTCCCGGTCCCCGCGTGCTGAGCCGTGCCGCCGGGATGTTCGCGGCGTTCGTCGCCGGCCTCGCGCTGGTCATCGCCGCCGTCCTCGTCGTACGGCAGATCATGACGCCCTCCGAGCCCAAGCTGCCCGTCATCCCGGACGCCCGGCGTCCGATCGTGGAGCGGGCGGCGAAGGTCTGCGCCCCGCTGAGCGTGCCGCTGCTGGCCGCGCAGATCCACGCGGAGAGCAACTGGCGGCCTGACGCGGACTCCGGACACGCCCAGGGCATCTCGCAGTTCGCCCCGGACACCTGGAAGGAGTGGGGGCGGGACGGCAGCGGCGACGGCAAGGCCGACATCTGGGAGCCCCGGGACGCGATCCCCTCGCAGGCCCACTACATGTGCCATCTGTACGGCGTGGTCGAGGAGCTGCCCGGCAACCGGACCCGGCTCGCCCTGGCCGCGTACAACGCCGGGCCTGGCGCGGTGCTCAGGGCGCGCGGCGTCCCGACCATCCACGAGACCCGCGGCTACGTCGACAAGATCATCAACACGCTGCTGCCCAAGTACCGGAAGAGCGAGACGGTCTACCAGCGGAGCGAGGCGAAGCGCGAGCGCGCCCGCAGCGCCTCACCCTCCGCCTCCGCCTCGCCCTCCCCGCGGCCTCCGTCCCCGCTTTCCGCGCTCTCCCCACGGGCTAGCCGCCCGCGGCTATGAAGTCCTCCACGGCCCGGACGAGTTCCAGCGGCGTCTCGTCGGCGGGGTAGTGCCCCGCCGAGGCCAGCTCGACCAGGTCGGCGTTGGCGTACCAGCGCAGCCAGGTCCGGCGCATCACCTCCGCGGTGAGCGCCGGATCATGGGCGCCGACCACCACCCGCACCGGCAGCTCGGCGCCGTCCACATCCTCGTGGAAGTCCTCCAGCGCCCAGGAGTCCAGCCACGCCCGGAACGCCTTGGCGTCGCTGTGCTCCAGCGAATGCCGCACCATCAGATCGAGCCAGGCGTCCGGATGGCGCCCGCCGGTGGTGATGTCGATGATCGCGCGCCGGGACTCGGGCCGGTCGGCGGCCGACGCGAACAGCTCCCACTGCTCGCCCTCCATCGGCACCCCGCTCGCCGGTACGGGAGCCACCCCGACCAGCCGCCGGACCCGGTGCGGGGCCGCCGCCAGCACGCGCTGGACGACAGCGCCGCCCATCGAGTGCCCGAGCAACGAGAACCGCTCCCACTCCAGGTGGTCCGCGAGCGCGAGCAGATCCCGGCCCGCCTCGCTGGTGGTGTACGCGCCGGGGACGTCGCGGGCCTCCCCGTAGCCGCGCAGATCGGGCAGTACGTAGGTGAAGGCGCGCCGGTCGATGTGCGGCAGCATCGCGGCGTAGGCGGCGCGGTCCGAGAACCAGCCGTGCACCGCCATGACATGGTGCGGGCCTTCGCCGACGGTCTCGTACGGTGGAACGAGGGGTGGAACGAGCGGTCCCATGGCACCTCCGGTCCCAGTCGAATGCGGGCACGCGGCGCGCGCCCGCTGGTGGACAACGGTGGCGTCTCGCGCGGAAGTGGGCAAGCCCGGTGCGCATATGCGCTGGGCGTCACCCGTACGGGTCACCCATACGGCCCACCGTGACGGCGCCCGCCGAGGCTCACCCGTACGGCGGGCCGCCCGCGCCGGTCCGCGTGTCCGGCCGTGCCCGCCGGGCGGTCCGTAGTGTCATGGCCGCTGTGGTGCGCGAGGGAGACGGCGGGGACGAGAGCGAGGGCGCGGGCGCGGGCGGCGGCGAGGGCGAGGGCGGCGACGGGACGACCCGCACTCAGATGCCCCTGCGCACCGCCGCCCTGACCCTCGCCGTGGCCGCGGTCTACTACGCAGGCGCCCAGCTCGGTCTCCTCCAGGAGCTGGTACGCGACCAGGTCACCCCGCTGTGGCCGCCGACCGGGATCGCCCTGGCCTGTCTGCTCCTGCTGGGCCCGCGCAGCTGGCCCGGGATCGCCCTCGGCGCCCTCGCGGTCAACGCCCCCATCGGGCCCGCGCCCCTCCCCGTCCTCGCGATCGTCGCGGGCAACACCCTGGCCCCGCTGTGCGCGTATCTGCTGCTGCGGCGCGCGGGCTTCCGTACGGAGCTGAACCGGCTGCGGGACGCGCTGGCCCTGGTCTTCCTCGGCGCCCTGGCCGGAATGCTGATCAGCTCCACGCTGGGCACCGCCGTCCTCGTCCTCGCGGACGCCCTCCCGGCGAACGCCTTCTGGCCCACCTGGTCGGTGTGGTGGACCGGGGACGCGATGGGCGTCCTGGTGGTCACGCCCCTGCTGCTGGCCGCCCGCCGGGCCCGGCTGCCGCGCGGCGTCACCCCGTACCGCTGGCTGGAGGCGGCGGCGCTGCTCCTGGGCACGGCGGCCGTCATGCTGGTGGCCACCCGCTCGGCCGCCAGCCTGCTCTTCCTCGTCTTCCCCTTCCTCATCTGGGCCGCGCTCCGGTTCCAGCTCCCCGGCGCCGCGCCCTGCTCGCTCATCGTCACCGTCCTGGCGATCCAGGCCACGGCCGAGGGCGTCGGCCCCTTCACGGGGCATTCGCTGCTGACCCGGATGGTCACCCTCCAGGCCTTCAACGGCTCCACCACCCTGACCGCCCTGCTGCTCGCGGCGATCATCGCCGAGCGCGACCACACGCGGCGGCAGATCGAGCAGGTGTGCGTCCAACTCGCGGAGACCGTGGTGCGGCTGACCCCGGACGAGCGGGAACCCGGCCGGTAGGTACGGCATCTAGCAGTCCGTACGCTCACGCACTGCTTGCTGCTCGCTGCCGCTGCCGGAGGAGACGGACCCATGACCGCTGCGCAGGCCACCCGCCACCTCTATCTGACCCGGCACGGCGAAGCGACCCCGGACGAGCGCGCGCTGACGGACGACGGCTGGCTCGTCCGCGCCGCACTCGACGCACCGCCCTGGCGCTGGCTGGGCCTGAACCACGACAACGCGGCCCTGACCGTGATCCGCTACCGCCCGGGCTTCCCCGCCTCGTTGCTCTTCTACAACGACACATCACACCTGCCCGCCGTATAACCGGCCGCCCAGGGCACCGGGCGAAGTCGTCCTCCGCGCCGCCGCTCAGTAGTAGCCCCTCCCACCGTCGATCAGCTCCCGCATCGCATCCATGTGCCCGACGTGCCGGGCGGTCTCCTCGATCATGTGGAACACGATCCACCGCAGCGAGGCAGCGGCGACGGGCAGCGTCGGGTGCCGACCGACGTCGTCCAGCGCGTGGTCCGCGATGATCGCGTCCGACACCGCACACTGCTGCTCGTACTCGGAGAGCAGCTGGTCCAGCGGAACGCCCTCGACCCGCATGTCCGCGTCCTCGGGCCCCTCATCGAACTGCGGCCCCTCGGCGGGCCCACCCCTCAGGACGACCTCGAACCAGAGGTGCTCGACCCACCGCATATGCGACACCACACCGGCCATCGTCATCAGCGGCGAGGCGGGCAGCACCGCCCGATGGGCATCCTCGGGGGACAGCCCCTCACACTTCCAGTGGACGATCGACCGCTGCATGTCCAGCCAACCGACCAACTGCGTCCGCTCATCGGCCTCGTACGCGGGCCTCACCCGGGCAGGAATCATGCCCGCCGACGCTACTCCTCCCCCTCGCACTCCGCACCGGAGTTTCCGCCAGACCGAATGACTGCCGGACCGAATGACTGCCGGATGAAGGCCGGACCCGTGCTGTAGGGCCCGGCCTTCCGCATCCGAGTCACGCGCAGCCCAGCAGCGTGAATAAGGACAGGAATCACGGTACGGCCCACCACCGACAACCGCCGGAGCCTGTGGATCAACCCGACCCCAACGGGTCACAGGGTTGTCCACAGTTCCTCGTGCAGCCCTTCCAGGGCGGTGTGGTCGTCGTCGGTGCCGGTGTGCGGCGCGGCGAACCAGCGGGCGTACTCGTCGATCTCGGACAGCCGCCAGTCCAGCGCGAACAGCTCGACCATCGCGGGGTCGGCGTGCAGGCGGTCGCCCACGTCCGCGCTCGCGTTCGCGCTCGCCGCGAGCAGATCGGCGTAGTCCCGCTCGCGCGGCGCGAGGGCCAGCGACTCCCAGTCGACCAGCCTCAGCCCGCAGGCGTCCACGACCTGGTTGGCGTGGTGCGGCTCGCCGTGGGTCGGCACCCAGGAGTCCTGGTGGGCGCGGGCGAGGTCCGCCAGGTCGAGGTACCGGCCCGTCCAGCGCGCGATCGCCTCCTCCCGGTCGGCGATCGCGGCCCGGGCCTCCTCGGCCAGCGGCCCGGACGTCCAGGGCCGGGCAGTGCGCACCCGTAGCTCCTCGGCGAACCCGGGCCCGACCCGCGGAGCCCACCGCCGCAGACCGTCCGGCGGCGCGGCGCCGTGCAGCGCGGCCAGCGCGGCGAGGACTTGCCGGACGTGGTCCGGCTCGCGCGCCTCCGCCTCCGTCGGGGACCGCCCCTCCAGCCACGGCGTCACGCTGAGCACCCCGGCCCCGACGTCCACGGTGAACCGCCCGGACCGAGCGGGCAACGGCGCGCACACCACACCCAGCCCTACGGCCCCCAGCGCCGCGGCCCCCGCGTACGCGGCCTCCAGCGACGCCGCGGTATGGCGGGGCGCCAGCTGGTCCAACGTAACGAAGAGCGTCGCCCCGCCCCCGCCCACCCGCCAGTGGTGCGCACCAAACCCCCAGGGCAGATACCCCACCTCGACGGCCTCGGGCAACCAGTGCGCGGCGACCGCACGCGCGACAGTGTCATCGCTGATGAAGGAAGGACGGGACAGCACAAGACCCCACCCTAGAAACCACGCGGCCCGCCGTCACCGCGTTTAGCCGTTCAACTGAGACGTTGTCAGCACCGGTGGACCAGCCCTAGGTTGGCCGGGCAGACGATGCCGACGGAGGAGTCCGGATCACATGGCTCGCACGCGCTGGCACCCGCCGGAGAGCTTGTTCAACGCCGCGAACCGCGTCGTCCGCCCGCTGCTCCGGTCCCGGCTGCATCCGCTGGTGAGCGGGCGGCTCATGCTGCTCGCCTATGCGGGCGCCAAGACCGGCCGCACCTACGCGATCCCGGTGGCCTACTACCGGTGGGCCCCCGACGAGCTGTGGGCCTTCGGCGCGCGGACCGGTTGGATGAGCAACTTCCGGAGCCCTCGCGCCGTACGCCTGCGGGTGCGCGGCCGGGAGGTGCGGGCCGAGGCCACGGCCGTCGAGGACCGCGAGCAGGTGGCGGGCTTGCTGGAGGAACTCGTCCGGCGCGATGGCCCCGGGGCGATCCGGGACCCGTTCGTCGGCTTCCCGCGCGACCGCCACCCGACGCACGAGGAGGCGCTGGCGGCGGCGGACGGGGTACGCATCGCGCGCTTCCGCCTGTCTGCCGGGCCCTGACACGGCTCGACCGGTCCAGACCTCAGGGCCGGTCGAGCCGCAGCCGCTCGGCGCGCGGCAGCCCCGCGACGACCAGATCGTAGGAGTCCTCGATCAGCTCCCGGACCAGCTGGTCCGGGAGGTCGCCGTCCACGGTGACCGTGTTCCAGTGGCGCTTGTTCATGTGCCACCCCGGCGCGATCAGCCCCGGGTGGTCACCGCGCAGCCGGATCGCGGCCTCCGGGTCGCACTTCAGGTTCACGGTGAGCGGCCGTGCGTCCAGGGTCGTCAGCGCGAACATCTTGCCGCACACCTTGAACACCGAGACGTCCGGGACGCGGGGGAAGGGGAACTCCTCCACGGCCGCGTTGAAGGAAACGCAAAAGGCCCGCAGCTGCTCGGGGGTCACTCCAGGTCTCCTCGATCTCGGCCGATGGGGTTGGCACCACAGCTCTACCAGTCCCGCGACGATCTCTGCCACCGAACGGCCGGACAACGGCGAGGCCGGTCGTGCAGGCTGCGTCGTATGGAGTCCATCGAGGTACTACCGAGCCTGCGCATGCTCCGCTTTCCCGTGGGGGCCGCCTACCTGTGGCGGGACGGCGACGAGCTGACCCTCATCGACACCGGGACGGCCGACCGCGCGGCGGACATCGAAGCCGCGCTGGACGGGGCGTTGCGGCGGATCGTGCTGACGCACTGGCACGAAGACCACACCGGCTCGGCAGCCGAACTGGCCGACCGGCACGGCGCGGAAGTCGTCGCGCACCGGCTGGAGGCCCCGGTGATCCGGGGCGAGGCGACCGGGGCGCCCCCGGTGCTGGAGCCCTTCGAAGTACCGATCAAGGCATCCCTTCCACCGCCCCGCCCCGGCCCGAGGGTGCTGTTCACCGGCGACGCGGTCGCCAACGTCGGCCGGACCACGCTGGGCATCTTCAACACCGACCGCGCCCGGGCCGTCCAGTCCCTGCACCGGCTGGCCCAGCTCGACACCGAAACGGCCGCATTCGGCCACGGCGCCCCGATCCCGCACGACGCCGCGGCCGCCCTGCGGGGAGCATCCGCCGCGACCGCATGACGCGTGCAACATGAAACAAGACCCCCGCACCGCCATCACCAGTTTCCGGAATCACTCCCTCCGCAACTGGGCGAAGGCATCAACCGGGAGGTGTTTTGAAATGACCTTGAGATGCCCGAGCATGATCATGTTACGGTTGCAGTACTGCAAAGCCCTGCAAACGGCTTGCGCATATGCAGAGTGGACGGGGGTCCCGATCTGACGCATTGACAGGTGACCTGACCCCTGTTAGCGGATGGGGACGTAGGGCGTCTCCCATGGGAAACGAAGATGTCTACGTTCTTGGGAGGGCGGGCAATGAATCCGGGTGCGGGCTTTGTGTTCGGCGTAGGGCTGATCACGCTGGGCGCGATGATTCATTACGTGAAGAATCAAGTTGCGAGTGGAAGCATCGAGCGCAACTCTGTGATCGGCATCAGGACCAAGGCAACGATGTCTTCGGACCACGCATGGCAGGCAGGGCACGCCTCAGCGGCTCCGATGCTGACGGTGACTTCCTTGACCGCCTATGCCGTGGGTGCGATTTCCTTGGCAATCAGCCTGGTGTTGACGCTGAGCGACACCGAAAACCCGGCTGTCATCATTGTCCCGTTGACTGGAATCGTCGTGGTTCTCGCACTCCTCACCGCAGCAGCGGTCAAGGCAAATTCGGCTGCACGCGCGGTCGATAGTTCAGATAGCTAGTTCAGCTCTCGCTGAAATGCATCACATGTCGGGGGAAGACACTGTGAAGTTCAGTTCCGGAAAAATAGTCGCCGCGGTAGCGGCCGGTTCCATCCTTGTGGCGGGCGGCGTGACCACCCAAACCGCCTTGGCCGACGACGGCCGCGGAGCTTCCGCGCCGGGCAAGGCGCAGCTCAAGGAGACCGCGAAGGGGACCGCCAAGTACAGCGACGCGCAGTTTCTTCAGCTGCTGCTCGCCGCCCAGGGGCCGATCGCAGATGCGAACCCCGAGCTGAAGCGAATGCTCGGATTCGATCCCGATAAGCCACACACCAACGAAAAAGCGCTGAACAAGGTCATCGCAAGGTATCTGGCGGCCCACCCCGGGTTCCACCAGGATATGGCGGTTCCCTTCCAGTCCGGCGATCCTGTGCGTGTCAATGCCGCTCTCCGCGACTTCTCGATTTCCTTCAACAAGTGGATCAAGGAGACCGGTAAGCCTGCGGCCAGCGGCAAGGCGCGGGCACAGGAGAGCGGCTGGTTCTGGATGGGTGCGTACGTGGCCATCTACGTGAACGCCGCGGGGGCCGCCAACGCCGTCGCGTACACGAACGCCGGAGTTGCCACCAACGCCCTCGCAACCCTCGTGGTCGTCACGTGGTACCTCGAGGATGGCAGCCCGAGCGGCTCGGGCATCGAGCGCGACACGTTTGTCAACGCCCTGACCACTGCGCTGACATGAGTCACGGCCCGGCGATCACCGAGCAGAACACTGACGAGCAGACCACCGAGACGGGAGGCCCTGAGCCGATTCACTCGGTACCAGGCCTGGTCGCTGCCGTGGGCGGCATTCTCCTCGTCGGAACCATGCTAGCTGGATCAATCTTCTTTTCCCTTCCGAGCAACGTGCTCTCCACGCGCGACGGAGGCGAACTTCGGTCGCTGTCAGCGAGGTTATTGCCCCAGAGCTGGGCGTTCTTCACGAAACCTCCGAATGACCCTGAGTTCGTTCCGTACACCGTGTCCGACGATGGTGTTTCCTATGCGGCGCGACTACCGAATTCGCGCTCGGACAATCTCTATGGGCTCACCCGGCGCCAGCGTGCGCAAGGCCCAGAGGTTGCCAGCATGGCGAATCAGGTACACGCATGGAAGGACTGCGAGGAGATAGAGGGAGATTGCCCAGCGGTGGTCGCCGGGTCCTCGGGGCCCGCCTCTGTCACGAACTCGTCTCCGGTCCCCACTGTTTGCGGGCGTTTGGTCCTGGTGGAGTCGGCACCTGTTCCGTGGAAGTTTCGCGACAAGTATGAAGGATGGCGCCTCGACAAGAAGGCCGCTCTTGTGGAGGCGAAGTGTTCGCACAGCAAATAGCCGTAGCGATGGAGCGGTCCGTCCGACGCTTTCCCGCCGAGTCCCGGGCTCTCGGCATCGGCAGATCAATGATCGCGCTTGCCCAGGCATCCATCTTGGTCTTCACTCCGGCCTCTCATCTCTTCGTTCCGGTGGGCGGGGATGAGATCACGATTGACTGTTCGACCCCGGTCCAGGGCGTGTCGCTCTACTGCCTGGCAGGCTCTGCGGATCGTCAGCTCCTCGACGTCCTGGTGCTGGCCTTGCTGCTGATCGTCGCGAGCGGGATTCTGCCTCGGTACACCACCGTGTTGCATTTCTGGGCGTCCCTCTCCATCGGTCAGTCGGTATCGCTACCTGACGGCGGAGATTCTGTTGCACAGGTCGTCACCTTCTTCCTCGTTCTGGCTTGCGCCAATGACCGGCGGAGATGGCATTGGCAACAGTCCACCAGCGAAGAGGGGAAGGGGTCGATCCAGCAGGGCCTCGCCTGGGCAGGCTGGTGGGGCGTGCGGCTCCAAGTCGCGTACATCTATCTCAATAGCGCCCTGGCAAAATTGTCCGTCGGCCCGTGGGCGGAAGGAAGTGCGACGTATTACGTCGCGCGTATGGAGAACTTCGGGGCAGCCGGTCTGTTCGCCGACCTGTTTCGCTGGGCGACGGGCATCACCCTTATCGCTCTTCTGTCCGCATGGGGGACGATTTTCGCGGAAGGCCTGATCGCGCTGTTCCTGTTGCGGGGCGGATCCCGGCAGATGGTGGCTGCGGCTATGAGCGCATGCCTTCACGTTCTGATCATCTTGCAGCTCGGGATTATCTCCTTCGGGTTCATCATGTTGGGAGCGGTAATCTGCGCGGCATCCCGGGGTATCGACGCGAACGCCCCGCGCTTGAAGAGTCCGCTCTCGCACACCCGTAGTTCCCCTGGGGCGAGCCACTCGTCCATGCCGACGGATCCTGAGCCGACCAGCAAGACCGACGCGGTGAAGCTCGGGTCGTAGAGCGAGAAGCCAACGAGGCTCCTGTGCCGATGGGTTGAGGCTTCGAGCCAGCCTTACGGCGGACGGCCTGTGCGGTCAGCGCCTCGGGCGGGCGATCAGTCGGACGTCCGGGCCGGAGCGGGACACGTCCACCAGCTCGCATCGCAGGATGTCGTCCATCGTCTCGATGGTGCCGCCCTGCAGGGCGCTCTTGCCGCGGCCGAGGAGCGCGGGCGCGATATAGGCGATCATGCGGTCGACCAGCCCGGCCGATACGAACGATGCGGCGAGGGTCGGGCCGCCCTCCAGGAACATGCCGCGTACGCCCCGCCCATCCAGCTCGCGCAGGAGCGCGTGAAGGTCCAGGCCCTCCTTAGCACGCGGCAGCCGGACGACGGTCGCCACGTCGTCCAGGTGCGTGGCGTCCGCGTCGTCGGCGACGGCGATGATCGTGGGGGCCGCGTCGTCCAGCACCCGGGCGGCGGCGGGGGTCCGCGCGTTGCTGTCGACGATCACGCGCCACGGCTGCTCGTCGACCGGCACAGCCACCTTCAGCTTCGGGTCGTCCTTCGCGGAGCGGACGGCGAGGTGGGGATTGTCGGCCTGCTGGGTACCGGAACCGACCACCGTCGCCTGGCACGCCGCGCGCAGCGCGTGGACCTCTGCCCGCGACTCGGCGCTGGTGATCCACTGGCTGGTGCTGTCCGCTGCCGCGATGCGCCCGTCCAGCGTGGCCGCGTACTTGTAGACGACGTACGGCCGCCCTTCGACGCTGTGCCACTCGTCCGCGCCGACCAACTCGTTGATGTGCATGGGCTCCTCCAGCAGATCTTGGTTCCGGGCAGCCTAGTCACACCGCCGCGACGGCCTCCGTCAAGTCCCGCACCATCGCCGTACGTCGCCATGGCGCCAGGCTGGTCACCACCCGGCGAAGCTCCTCGGTCGTACGGCGGGACTCCGTCTCACGGCTGATGTTCAGCGCATCCATGGCGGTGGCACAGGCTGCGTCCGGGGCTCGGTGGGCGGCGTGCGCGTTGGCGAGCCGGGCCAGATGCAGGCCGCGTTCACGCTGGTATATGGCGGGCCAGTGTTTCAAGGCCTGCTGGTAGGTGGCCACGGCGTCCGCAGGATTGCCCAGGCGCAGATGGCACGCGGCACGCTGGGCACGGGCGTAGGCGGGGTTGCAGTAGCCGCCGAGCTGATCGTTCACCGCTTCGTCTCCGTCGACGAGTTCCTGGGCGGCATCGAGCGCGCGGAGGGCTGGCAGCTCGCCTCCGAGGAGAGCATGGCCATGTGCTGCTTGAAGGTGGGCGGAAGCTCGGATACGTGCGGGCACGTCGCCACGGACTCGCAGGGCCGCCGATGCCAGGCCGATGGCCCGCTGCCGCTGTCCGAGCCCGACTGACTGCTGCGCCTTGCGCATCAGAACGAAGGCTTGCCGCACGGGATCGTCGGCTTCCTGAGCCCATTCCATCGCCCGGTCGGACCACCAAAGGGACTGCTGGGGGCGGCCCAGATCCTCGTACAGCCAACCGGCGAACTCGGCCCACTCCGCGCCGGTTTTGAGGATCTCCCGGCGGAGGGGACCACGGGCTGCGGGGAGCAGTTGCCGCTCGATGACGGTGAGGTGGTCGTGGACGGCGCTGATCGCCGCGTGCGGTCCGTAGAGCCCGTCCGACTGGACCAGGGTGGCGCGGAGCTGCTGGAGGTGGCCGACGACGGCCGGATTGACCGGGCGGCGAGTCGCGCCACCGGCGGCGCTGGCAGGGACGGGGAGGATCCCGAGACCAGCCGCTGCCGCCGTCGTGCCCAGGAAGTCACGACGTTTCACCGCAGCATGGTGTGGCGCCTCTCCGGCGAGCCCGACTACGGCAGGGGCCATACCGAGCCGATCGGCGACGAGAGCAAGCACCTCGATGTCGCGCGCGGACTGTAGGCCGCGTTCCCGACGGCTGATCGTGCTCTGGCTGTACCCGCACATATCGGCCAGATGCTGCTGGGTCCAGCCGCGTTCGTGGCGGGCGGCGGCGATGGCCTCACCTGCGTTGGGGTGGTTCGCTAAATGCGCCATGTCCGGTCCTGGTGTGCGGTGGCGTGGCTCGATAAGGGATACCCACAGTAGCGACCCGGGTCGCATGCGTATGCAGGGTCTGCATACGCGCAGCGTGTGCCGCATGCGCCTGAGACGGCGGGCGGGGAGTCGCGTTTGTCTGGACGTACAAGGTGAGACGCACCCGCCGGAGGCTTCTTCATGACGTTTACTCAACCCGCGGCCGAGCCGTGGTCCTCGCCGCGTGGCGAGGTTGAGATGGTCCAGGTCGGCCCGCACTGGGACATCCTTCGCGCCCCCGCTGAGATCGGCGAACGCGTCCTCGCATTACTCGGCGACGCGAGCGGTGCCGTCATCGCCGACTACGGCCTGATGTACTGGCTCATCCCGAGCGGCCACGCTGAGCGCTGGGGGCGCCTCCAGAGGGGCATCCACGCTCTCGGCGCGCACGGAGCCGAGGTCACGTACGTCGGCGTGCCGCCCGCGCATTGGAGGGGCGGTCCGCGCCTGCACTGGCGAGTGCCCGTGGGCCCGGACCGGTACCTGACCGACCCCGGACGGCTTCACGAGGCCCTGGTGCGGGCGATCGCCGCCGAGCCCGCCGAGGAGGCGACGGCGCGGTGAGCGTCCAGGTCTGCGCCCGCTGCCAGACGCCCACCAGGGAACCGGTCGTCGTCGCGATCGGTTACGGCGGGAGCGGTGGCGGCGGCACGGTGTATGCCTGTCCCGGTTGCGCGCCCACGTTCCCGAAGCAGCGCGACCCGTTCGACTGCAGCCGCCGTCTCCTCGACCGCAACGAGCCCGTCAGGCGGCAGCGGTGAGGGCCTTCAGGAGGGAGCGCCGCCGGGAGCCCGCAGCGGTCGTCCACGTCCGGCCGACCGCCTGGAGCCGGTTCCTCGACCACGTCATGGCCTGCCCCGACTGCTGGGACGGCGAGCGGTGCGACTACGGGGACAGGCTGCACCGCGCGGTGCGAGCGGCCCTCGACACCTCGGCCTCATCAACATCCCTGACACGCCTTCTGGAGGCAGCGTGAGCGACTACAAGGAGTACGGGGACAAGGCCCAGGAGAAGGGCCGCAAGAAGCCGGGCCCGGGCGGCGACATGGGCAACGGGCAGACCAGCGGCTGTATGGTCATGGCGCCGGTGGCCGTCGTCTTCCTCTGGGCAGCCGCGGTCATGACGCGTCGGAGGCAGGTATGAAGATCAGGACTCACCGGGTCGTCCGAGACGGCGACGAGGTGCACCCCGACGGCGAGGGCACCCGCTTCTTCGGCCTACCGGCGTGGAGGATCTGCTTCGTGCTGTGCGCGGCGATGCCGGTGGCGCTGCTGGCCTACACCTACGCCAGCCGCTGACCTCCATCTACCTGCAGTAACGCGTACCGCCGGGTAGCCGCAGCCGTATTCAGCGGCCGTCCCTGCACACCGCTGCATCCGTGGAGATGTGGACTCCATGTGGACTCTCAGCATGAAACAGCCCCCAACCCAAAACGATTGGGGGCCGAAACAGGCTCTCACCTGCGGTCAGTCACTGTGGGCGCAGACGGATTCGAACCGCCGACATCTGCCTTGTAAGGGCAGCGCTCTACCGCTGAGCTATGCGCCCTGGGGGAGCTGTCAGCCTACCCTGTTCGCGGGGTGGCGCCGCAATCCGGTTGTGGTGGGAAAAAGCCGAGGACGCGAACCCTACCGACCTCTGTGTTCGTCCCTGGTGGGTGGGAGAATGACATCCGGGCCCGGGCGATCCATTGGGAGAGGTAAGTGGCGGCGACACCTGCGCGGCGGTGGTTCGGGGGACGCGGGGAGAGCCAGCGGGCGGAGGCGCAGGCGGCGAAGGATGCCGCGGCGGCCGCGTTCTACGAGCTGGACACCGCGCAGCGGGATCTGCGGATCTCGATCGAGACGATCACGGCGGTGGACGACTCCCCCGCCGCCCGCCGGGCCGCCGCCGACTTCGCGGCGCTCGGGCAGCGGATCGACCAGGTCAGCCACGACTACATCACCGCCGTGGACGCCCACGACCTGGACCGGGACGGGCTGGACGCGGCGGCGGCCGGGCGGGCGCGGGCGGAGCTGACCCGGGCGCGGGACGAGCTGCGGCGGACCAAGGCGGACCTGGACCGGTTCGGGCAGGGGCTGGGGTCGCTGCTGCAGCAGGCCGAGACGCAGCTCGCGCGGCTGGCACCGGCCGTCGAGCGGGCGCGGCAGGCATTGCTGGCGGCCACGAACGCGCTGGACGAAGTGCGCGGCTCCGGGCTGCGGGCGGACGATCTGGCCGCGCGGCTTGCGGCGCTGTCGCCCGAGCTGACCAAGCTGAACCAGGGCGCCGGGCAGCACGGCGTGCAGGAGACCATCCGGCGCGCGGACGACGTGCTGCGCCGGGCGGAGGCCGTGCGTGGGGAGGCGGAGCGGCTGCCGGAGCGGGCGGCGGAGATAGACCGGCGGCTGGTGTCGCTGCGTACCCGCGCCCAGGCGATCACCACCCGGGCCGCCGGGGTCGAGCCGGTGCTCAGCGAGCTGCGCCGCCGCTACAGCGCGGCCTGCTGGCAGGATCTGCAGTCGGTGCCCGGGCAGGCGGCGCGGGACGTGGCGCAGGCCGAGGCGAAGCTCGGCGAGGCACGGGCGGCGCGCGAGGAGCAGCGCTGGCCGGACGCCACGGCACTGCTGAGCACGGTGCGGGCGCTGCTGAACACCACGGACGAGGCGGTATCGGCGGCCGGGGACCGGCTGCGGCGGCTGGACGAGGTGTCGTTCAACCAGGACAAGGAGATCGACCGCACCCGGTTCGCGATCCGCGACGCCCAGCGGCTGGCGATGGCCGGGCGCAGCACCCCCGACCCACGCCACGCCCGCCCCCTGGACGACGCGGTGGCGCGGCTGGACCGGGCGGTCGCGGGTCTGGAGGGGCGGCACCCGGACTGGTGGCACTTCCTCACGGAGACGGAGGCGGTCCGGCAGTCGGTCGCCCGGGTGGTACGGGAGATCCGCGACGAGCTGGGCGGCGGAGCGGCGGGCTGAGCGCTGGGCGGCGGAGCGGCGGGCTGAGCGCTGAGCGGCGGAGCGGCGGGCTGAGCGCTGGGCGGCGGGGCGGCGGGCTGAGCTGCGGAATGGGGTTCTGGGGGCGTTCGGGGTGGTTATGCTCCTGACATGCCTCGCTACGAATACCGCTGCCGCGCCTGCGGGAACACCTTCGAGCTGACCCGGCCCATGGCCGAGTCCTCGGCGCCCGCGTCCTGCCCGGAAGGGCATGAGGACACGGTGAAGCTGCTCTCGACCGTCGCCGTCACCGGCGGCTCCGCCGCCTCCTCCGCACCGGCCGCGCCCGCCTCTGGTGGGGGCGGATGTTGCGGGGGCGGGTGCTGCGGCTGATGCTGGGAGGTACGTCAGGGGGTGCGTAAACCGGTACGTACCCCCGCGTACCCATCGGGTACGGCCTCGCCGGTTAGGAGGCCGACATGGCTACTGGCCGCCCCTCCCCCATCGGTCCGCACCCCGCAGGCACCGCGCGGCATTTTCCGGAGCGGATCGGTGGGCACACCAAGCTGGACGAACACCTGCCGGTCGACCACCGGCTGAGCCGGGTCTACCGCATCGGCGCGGGGCTGATGGGGCTGGTCCTGGTCGCCTTCGGGATCCTCGGCCTGACCGACAACATCGGGTTCTTCGACACCGGCGGCGCCACCGTCGCCGAGCTGAACACCAACGGCGCGCTGAGTGTGCTGTCCATCGTCATCGGTGTGCTGCTCTTCGTCGGCATGGTCATCGGCGGCAATTTCGCCTCGACGCTCAATATGGTGCTCGGGCTGCTCTTCCTGCTGAGCGGATTCGTCAATCTCGCGCTGCTGGAGACCAGCTTCAACTTCCTGGCCTTCCGGCTGCAGAACGTGCTGTTCAGCTTTGTGGTGGGCCTGATGCTGATGTGGTTCGGGATGTACGGGAGGGTCAGCAGCAAGCTGCCGCATGACAACCCGTACTGGATCGCCCGCCACCCCGAGCAGGCGCAGCGCGAGGCCCGGGCGCGCGAGGCCATGGCCGCCCGGCGGCAGGCGGGGCAAGGCGGCGAGGAGGCCGTCGACCGCACCAAGGACACCAACGAGGAGGGCGGGCAGCCGCCGGGGAAGTGGGGGAAGCTCGACCGGGGGCCGGGCGACACGGAAACCCCCAAGCGCCGCCGACTCCGCCGCCACCGCCCCGCACCGCCGCAGGTCAGCCCCGGCGACGAGCCAGGGTGAGGCCATCGGCGATCGTGAGCATGACCGCCTCCATGCGGTCATCGGCCGCCACATGGTCGTTGAACTCCTTGATCGCCGCACCGCCACCGGAGGCCGCCGGGTCGACGACGGCCCCGTGGTAGAAGACGTTGTCCGCGACGATCAGCCCGCCCGGGCTCAGCCGCGGCACCAGCTCCTCCCAGTACGGGATGTAGTTGCCCTTGTCCGCGTCGAGGTAGGCCAGGTCGATGTGCGGTTCGGCGGGCATCGCGCGCAGGGAGTCCAGGGCGGGCGCGATCCGCAGGTCGATACGGTCGGCCACCCCCGCCTTGGCCCACGCCTCGCGCCCGTACGCGGTCCACTCGTCCGATACGTCGAGGGCGACCAGCGTGCCGTCGGCGGGCAGGGCCTGCGCCATGGACAGCGCGGAGAAGCCGGTGAAGGTGCCGACCTCGACGATGTGCCGGGCGCCGGTCAGCCGGACCAGGAACGCCAGCAGCGGGCCCTGCTCCTCGGCGGACTGCATCCCGGCGACCTCCGGCAGCCGCGCGTGCGTCACCTCGACCAGCTCGCGCTGCACGGGGTCGAGCGGCGGGTTGTGGGCCAGCATGTAGCCGTACAACTCGCTGGTGATCGGGGTGCTCTTGCTCTCGGCCACGGGGCCCCTTCGTCAGTCCGAGTCAGGTCCAGTTCCGGCTCGACTGTAGCGCGGACGGCCGCGCGGGGGCCGGGGCCGCGCCCCGTACCCCGCGCGGCGGACAGCACGGCGGACGGCGCGGCTCAGCCCCGGCCGCGGGAGACGGCGCGGATGACCTCGCGGCGGGCCTTCGCCCGGTGCAGGGAGGCGTGTTCGGACAGGGCGCGGGCGATCGCCTCGCCCGCCGCGACGCCCTGCTCCTCCACCGCCGTGACCTGCGGTGCCGTCCAGCCCGCGGTGGCCAGTTCGCCGTGGCCGGGGCGCCAGGCGTGGTCGGCGGCCGCCAGCAGGTCGGCGTCGAGGAACGAGTCGCCCGCGGTGATCACCTCGTCCGCGCCCGTGCGGCGCTTGACCTCGGCGACCGCCGCGCTCTTGGTGAGCGGCTTCGGTACGGCGTAGATCTTGCGGCCCTGGAGCGAGACGGTCCAGCCGCGCGGCTCCGCCCACACCGCCAGCTCCTTGACCCACTCGTCGGGCAGCAGCTTCCGCTCCACGACGAGATACGCGAACAGGTCCTCCGCGACCCGCTCCTTGAGCAGCCACGCCGGGTCGGCGGTGGCGGTGAGGTGGGCGCGAACCTCGGCCAGGGGGGCGCACGCGTCGGCCAGCGCGCTGCGTACGCCCGCGTGCCACTCGGGGTCGGACTCGCCGTCGACCAGCAGATGGCCGCCGTTCGCGCAGATCGCGAAGCGCGGGGCGGGGCCGGGGAGATGGACCCGCCGGTACTGCTCGGGGGTGCGGGTGGTCGTCGGTACGAAGACGTCGGTACGGGCCAGCTCCGCGAGCAGCCCGGCCGCGGTCTCCGTGACGTACGACAGCGGCTTGCCCTCGTACACCTCGACGCACAGCAGCCGGGGCGCCTCCGCGTCGGGCATGTCCAGCCCGAGCGCCGCCGCCGAGTAGATCAGCGTACGGTCGAGATCACTTGCCACCAGAACGGTCATCGGGCCGCCTCCGCGGAGTAGGTCATCGTCACGTTCATCTGGACGCCACCGCCTTGCCGTCCGCGCCCGTGGCGCCTCGGGTGTAGCGCGGATGGATCAGCCCCACGCAGGTGTACGGCAGGCCGTCCGTCTCCTCGACCGGCACACCGCGCTGCTCGGCGAGCAGCCGCACATGGTCCAGGTCCGCGCCCGCGCCCCGCTTGGCGAGGATCTTCCACGGGACGCGGCGCAGCAGCACGCGCGTCGTCTCGCCGACGCCCGGCTTGACGAGGTTGACGTCGTGGATGCCGTACTCCTCGCTGATCCGCTCGACGGCCCGCCAACCCTCCCAGGTCGGGGTGCGGTCGGCGGCGGCCAGCTCCTTCGCGTCGGCCGCCACGTCGTCGGCGACCTCCGCGAAGCGGGCCGTGATGGCGTCGAGGAAGGCGCCGGAGAGGTCGGCTCCGGACAGCTCGCGGTAGAACTTCGCGCCGTGGAAGTCGTCAGGGCCGACGAGGTCGGCGCGGAGCACGGTGCGCGATATCAGCCCGGAGACGGTCGAGTTGAGGCACGCGGAGGGGACGAGGAAGTCGTCGCGGGTGCCGTAGGTGTCGACGCAGCGGCCCGGGTCGGCGAGGACGGCGATCCGCGGGTCGAAGCCGGGGTACGGGGCGAGGGCGTCCGACAGCTCGCGGGTGATCGCGCCCTTGCCGGTCCAGCCGTCGACGAAGACGATGTCGGCCGGGTCGTGGTGGTCGGCCAGCCAGCGCAGCGCGGCGGTGTCGATGCCGCGGCCGCGCACGATGGAGACCGCGTAGTGCGGCAGATCGAGCCCGTGGGCGTGGCGCGCCCAGCGGCGCATCAGCACGCCGACCGGCGTACCGGCCCGGGCGAGCGAGACGAGGACGGGGCGCGGGGAGCGCTCGGCGAGCACGGTCTCGGTGACGGTGCCGACCGCGCGGGCGATGCGGGCGGCGGAGGTGTCGAGCGCGGCGCGGAACAGCTCCTGGTAGTCCTCGCTGGGCTGGTACTCGACGGGCAGCGACTCGGCGTAGTGCGCCCCGCCGCTCTGGATCGCCTCCTCGCGCTCCTCGGTGGGGGCTTCGAGGGTGACGTGGGAGAAGTCCTGGAGCAGCCAGCCGACGTCATCGGCGGCGTAGGACGAGAACGCGGGACCGCGCAGCGGCTCGGGCGGCGGTTGGTGCATGAAGGGGGCCTGTCGTTCGGGGACGGGAGCGGGAGCGGGGACGGGAGCGGTGGGGGACGGTACGTACGAGGGGACGACGGCCAGCAGCAGCCGGTCGGTGTGCGCGGCCAGCCGCGCGAGCAGCCCGTCGGGGGCGTGCAGCGCGGGGGTGTCGGCGGCCGAGTCGACGACGGCGACGACCGCGTCGAAGCGGCGCGCGGGGTCGGCGCCGGGCGCCACGTTGTAGGCGTAGCGCGCGCCGGGCCCATCGGCGGGGGCGTCATGGGCGGGGAAGGTGAGCGCGGTACGGATCGCGTACCCGGGGTCGTCCACGGCGAGCACGGGCGACCGCGTGGTGGTCGAATACCGCACCTCGGCCGCGTCGAGCGCGCCGTCCAACGCCCCGGCGATCCGCAGCGGCGCGTACATCAACTCCTCGCAGCCGAGCACGAGGACGCTGCGCGGCGTGGCGGCGAGGGGGTTCCGGCCCGGCAGCCCGGCGGCGTCCACGACCCCGGCGGGCGCGGGCGCCGGGCGGTCGGCGGGCGGTACCGAGCCCGACTGCGCCTCTGCCACGTCCGCCCAGGCCGGGGCGGCATCGTCCCACCCGGGCGCCCCGGCACGCGATGCCGACGCCGAGTCGACGTCCACCGCCCCGGCGGGCGCGGGCGCGGGCGCCGGGCGGGCGGCGGGCGGCGCGGCGGGGGCGGGCGAGTCCGGCCCTGCCTCGGCCACGTCCGCCGGGGCGCGGCGCGGCGCGGCCCCGGGCGCGCCGCCGTGCGGCGATGCCGACGCCGCACCGGCGGCGGTCAGCGCTTCCGCGATACGTGCCGCCATCGCCGGAAGCGCGGCCTCCAGGCGGGTGCGGTGGGCGGGGGTGAAGCCGTGGCGGCCGCCGTCCGGCAGGCCTTCGGGCCAGCCCAGGTCGACCCGTACGGCCTCCGGGACGCCGTCCGTCCGGCCCGGCCCGGCCTCGGCGGCGGGGGCCGTATCCCCGGCGGCCGGGGGCGCGGCGGGCGCCCCCGGCGCCTCCGTGCCGTGGGCCGCCACCAACGCCCGGCCGCGCTCCAGGACGTCGTCCGGGAGGTGGACCGTGCCGGTCGCGGCGGTGACGAGGTCCACGCGGGCGCCCAGGTCGGACGCGAAGGCGTCCAGGTGGGCGCGGTCCTCGGGGGAGCGCATGTCGACCAGGGCGACCACCACATAGCGGTCGCGGGGGAAGCGGCGGTGGAGGGCGGCGATGGTGTTGAGGACGGTGCGGCCGGTGGAGAACTCGTCGTCCACCAGGACCAGCGGGCCGTCCGTGGACAGCAGCCGGGGGTCCTCCGGGAGCAGCAGATGGGACGTGGCATGGCTGTGCTCCTCCTCGAAGCCGCCCACCGTGGGCACGCCCGCGACCGGGCGGCGGGTCGAGTGCAGATACGGGGCCAGGGCCAGGCCGTCCGCGACGCTGTGGCCGAGGCCGGTGGCCGTCTCCGCGTAGCCGAGGACGACGGCGCGGGCCGCCGCCTCCTCGCCCAGCAGGGCGCGCACCCGCTCGCCGAGCGCCACGCCCGCGCCGTGGACATCGGCGGGCCGCTGGGGCACGTGTTTGCCGAGCACGTTCGACACGAGCAGATGCGCCCGCTTGGGGTTGCGCCGCAGCGCGAGTCCGAGCAGCCCGGGCAACCGCTCGTCGCCGTCGAGCCGTACGCCGAGCCGGTCCGCGACCCACTGTCCCGACCACACCACGCTGTCTGCCTCAATTCCTCTCATGCGGTCCGCAGGCCGGCGGCCAGCAGTTCCACGAAGCTCACATCCTCCCGGGCGACGCCGAAGACCTCGGCGCGCTGCAGGGTCCGTTCGGCCCAGGCCCGGTGGGGTTTCACCTCGTTCATTTTGTTGGTGTACGAGGAGCGCAGCACACCGCCCCCGCAGCGCTCGGGTTCGAGGATGTCCACCGCGTCGCTGAACTCCTCGTGGCTGACGACGGACAGGGCGTGCACCGGGGCGACATGGGTGGGGTGGATGCAGGTCTTGCCCTGCAGCCCGTTGGCCCGGTCGAGTTCGATCTCGCGCAGCAGTCCGTCCATGTCGTGCTCGATGAGCGCGGCGCGCAGCGATTCGGCCCGCCCGGAGAAGGGGCTGAGCCGGAGCTGCGGCTTGAACATGCGCTCGTGCTGCTTAAAGTACTCCCACACCGGGCCGGTGACGATGAATCCGGTGCCGTCGGCCCGGCCCAGCATGTTGACCACGTCGCCGATGACCGAGGCGACGAGCTGGACGTCGTACGCGGTCATGTCGGGCGCCCGGCGCAGCGCGTACGCGGAGCACAGGTCCGTCACCCCGAGCCGCAGCGCCAGCACCCGCTCCCGGTATTTGTCGACGATCCGGCCGATCCCGGCGAGGGTTTCGGTGCGGGTCTCACGGTGCATCAGCTCGGGCGACTCCAGGACCGGCATCGCGTACAGCCGCCGGTTCCCCAACACCTCGGCCACCTCACGGTTTTCGGCCGATATCAGCGCCTCCAGGAACGGAACCCCGCGCTCCTCGGTGAACTTGGGCAGTACGAATCCAGACAGCAGCCGAACGGCCGGTCCGAGCCGCCGGACGAGGTCGACGATCTGCTCGGGGGTGCGCACCCGGATGAAGAGCAGCGGCAGATCGGTGACCGCGCCGCGCTCGGCGAGGGCGGCGAACTGCCGCACGAGGTTCTCCTCGGCGCCCGGCACCTCGGCGTCATGGATCGAGTCCTCCAGGCACAGCACCATGGAGACAACGCCCCGACCTGCCTGTTTGAGGATGTCCTCGACGAGGGCGGGCCGGGTGGCGGGACTGTAGAGGGTGGCGCCGAGTGCGACGGCGAGGGTCCGGGCCGGTGAGTCGACCGAGAATTCGACGGGCTGCTGATGGAAGAGACGCGTCCGCACCTCGTCCGACAGATGTCCAAAATGCCGCATGCTTCTCCCCGCACTGCCGGTATCCCCACCCGGGCCACACGACCCTCGGGTGGCCGATTATCGTACGTCCGAGCGCTGGTCAAAAGTTCCCCAAGACCGTGAAAATCACGTAACTCCTACGCGTCGCTCCGGTATCCGGCATGCCCGTCCTGCCGCATCCCACCAGCACTTCCCGGCCCCCCTGCGTTGTCTGGGCACCGGGCGGGAGGGCAGGATTACGGCCATGACGCACGCGATGCTGAAGGGATCGAACATCCCGCTCGAGGCCACGGCCATACGCGCGGTGCTGCGCTGGACCCCCGGCACGGACGTACCGGACGTGGACGCCTCGGCCCTGCTGCTCAACGGGGACGACCGCGTGCGCTCGGACGAGGACTTCGTCTTCTACAACCAGCCACGGCACCCCTCGGGGCTGGTCCGGCACCTGCCCAAGAAGCAGGCGCCCGAGGGGCTGACGGACACCATCGAGGCCGAGCTGACCGCGCTGGAGCCGGAGGTGCACCGGGTGGTGCTGGCGGCCTCGGCGGACGCCGGGACCTTCGGGCAGGTCCGGGATCTGAGCCTGCTGCTGTACGACGCGTCGCCGTCGGCCGCCGAGGAGCCGCTGGCGATCTTCGCGGTGCTCCCGGAGACCGGCAAGGAGGCCGCGCTGGTCTGCGGTGAGCTGTACCGGCGCGGGGACAGCTGGAAGTTCCGCGCGCTGGGGCAGGGCTATGAGACCGGGCTGGTCGGCCTGGCCACGGAGTACGGCATCTCGGTGGACGACGGCGAGGGCCCGGACTCGGTACGGGACCGGCGCACCGGCCGGGGTGCCGAGGAGCCGGAGGCCGCCATGCCCGAGCCCCTGCCCTCCATGGACCCTGGCCCGACCCCCAGCCAGGCCGAGACGGCCGCTCTGCCGCACCCCCGGCCCCTGCCGCAGCCCGACCCCTGGGACCCGCAGGCGACCCAGCCGTACTCCCCCGGGCAGGGCGCCACCACGGGCGTCACGGGCGGCGCGGCGGGCGACGGCGACTACTACCTGCCGCCGCAGCCTCCCGTACCGCCGCAGGCACCCCCGCAGGCGCCCCCGCACGCCCCGGCGGCGGCCTACCCGCAGCAGCCCGCCCAGCCCTCGTACGGCTACCCGCAGCAGCCGTCGTACGGATACCCGCAGCCGCCCGCGTACGGCTATCCGCAGCAGGTGCAGCGGACCGATCCGCCGCCCCCGCCGCCGCTGCCGATGCCGTTCCCGGACCCCAACTTCGCCCTGCCGCCGCAGGGACCTCAGTTCCAGAACCGTTAGCGAGCCGCGGCTACACCTTCGACTTGTAGCCGCGGCCCCACTGGAGGCCCCACCCGTAGAGCCGGTCCAGCTCGGCCTGGAAGCCGTACACGTACTTCACCTCGCGGCGGACGACGAGTTCGCCCTTGACGTTCTCCAGCATGACCACGGCGCAGGAACGGGCCTGCGGGGCCCGCTCGTCGAGCGCGATCTCCACCCGGGGGCCGTTGCTGGGGAAGAGCGTGACCATGCCATGGGTACGGTCGAAGGCGGGGGTGCCGTCGTAGATGTAGACGAAGACGAGCAGACGCTTGATGTCGTCCTTGTGGTCCAGGTTGATGTAGATCGTCTCGCCCATGCCGGAGCCGAACCGGTCATCCCCGCTGAGCTTGACGTACGGCGCCTCGTTGAGGTTGCCGAAGAAGTCGCCGAGCGGCTGGACCACGCCCTTGGCGCCGCTCTTCAGCTCGTACATGACGGCCAGGTCCAGGTCGACGTTGACCATGGCGGGCCCCTGGGCCTGCACCACCTGCGGCTTGAACATCTGCAGCGGGTGGCGCAGCAGGCTGGGCCCCTTGGCGTTGAAGTCCGAGGTCCGCATCTGCCAGGACAGGTTGATCCGCAGGTTGCCGCTGGCGGCGCCCTGTTTGGTCAGCGAGATGCTCGGATTCCGCTTGGTCAGTTCGACCGCACCGGTCGCGTCGCCGCTGTCGAACTCGCGGCGCCACGCGGACCGCCCCCAGTTGCTCCAGAACGCCATCGTGCGCACCCCCACCCTTCGTGGCTCCCACTGCCTCAACACCGCTCCATGAGCAGCGGGGCGGCCGGGAGGTCGGTAGACCTCGGCCGCCCCGCTGAGAGCGTTCCTCAAACGCCGGTGCGTCACACTCCGGAGGTCAGACTCCGGACGTGACTTCCGATTTCTCCTCTGATCCGGCTCCGCCGCCGTGTCCCGCACGGCGGTTGCGGACGACCGAGGACCAGTACGAGGCGCCGATGAGGGCGACGCCCACCAGGCCGGTGATGACCTCGTTGATCTCGTACTTGATGGTGACCAGCAGGATGGCGGCCAGCGCGCCGATCGCGTAGTGCGCGCCGTGCTCCAGGTAGACGTAGTCGTCCAGGGTGCCCTGGCGGACCAGGTAGACCGTCAGCGAACGGATGTACATCGCGCCGATGCCCAGACCCAGCGCCATCTCGAAGATGTCGTTGGTGATCGCGAAGGCGCCGATCACGCCGTCGAAGGAGAACGAGGCGTCGATGACCTCAAGGTAGAGGAACATGAAGAACGCGGCCTTACCGGCCAGGCCGACCACCGTGGCGCCGCTGCTGCCGCGCTCACCGCCCTTCGCCTGGGCGGTCTCGGCGGGCTTCTTCTCGTCCGCGCCGTCTTCGTCCTCGTCGTCCTCGTCGTCCTCTTCGAGCTTGTTCTCGAAGAACTCGGAGACCCCGCCGACGATCAAGTACGTCATCAGACCGGCGACCCCGGCCAGCAGCACCGTCGAGCTCTTGTCACCGCCGCCGTGGGCCACGTCGGTGGCGAAGGTGGTGGCGGAGATCAGCAGCACGGCCAGGGCGACGACGACCGAGAAGGTCTCCAGCTTGCCGAGCTTGGACAGCGGCCGCTCAAGCCAGCCCAGCCAGCGGATGTCGCGGTCCTCGAAGATGAAGTCGAGGAAGATCATCAGCAGGAACATCCCGCCGAAGGCCGCGATCGACGGATGGGCGGCCGTCACCAGGTGTTCGTACTTTTCCTTGTCGTTGATCGCGAGATCCACGGCCTCGATCGGCCCCAGTTTCGCCGTGATCGCGACAATGACCACCGGGAAGACCAGACGCATGCCGAAGACGGCGATGAGAATGCCGATCGTCAGGAAGATCTTCTGCCAGAAGGCGTTCATCTTCCGCAGAATGCCCGCGTTGATGACCGCGTTGTCGAATGAGAGCGAAATCTCCAGGATCGAGAGGATCCCGACGATCGCGAGCCCCTTCCACCCCCAGAGGACGCCGGCCAAGGCCAGACCGCCCGCCGTGACGGCGAACGACCAGCCAAAGGTTCTGAGGAGCACTGGCAACCCAATCCTTCTTCGTACGGTCTCCCCCGCGCCTAGTACGCGGCTTTACGAAACGTTGACCCCGAAGTCTAGAGCGATGCCCCGGAGCCCTGACGCGTACCCCTGTCCCACCGCCCGGAACTTCCACTCGCCGTTGTACCGGTAAACCTCGCCGAAGATCATCGCGGTTTCGCCCGAAGCGTCCTCGGAGAGGTCGTAGCGGGCCAGCTCATTGCCGTCCGCCTGGTTCACCACCCGGATGAACGCGTTGCTCACCTGTCCGAACGTCTGGCGCCTGGCGTCGGCGTCATGGATCGAGACCGGGAAGACGATCTTGTCGACCCGCTCCGGGACCTTGGTGAGGTCGATCAGCAGCGACTCGTCGTCGCCGTCGCCCTCACCGGTGAGGTTGTCGCCGGTGTGCTCCACGGAGCCCTCGGGGCTCTTGAGGTGGTTGTAGAAGATGAAGTACTCATCGCCGAGCACCCGCCCCGACTCGCACAGCAGCGCGCTGGCGTCGAGGTCGAACGGTGCTCCGGTGGTGGAGCGCGCATCCCAGCCCAGGCCCACGAGCACCTGGGTGAGATTCGGCGCGGCCTTGGAAAGGGAGACATTGCCTCCCTTGGCGAGCGTGACGCCCATGATCTGGTCCCTCCCCGGGGGTAATGCGTGGTGCGACGCGCATCCGGCGCCGCACTCCCGCCGCTCTGCTGCAGGGGTGCGGCGCCGGACGTGGCGGCCCGGAGCGCCCGGCCGAGGGCTTACGACGTAAGGCTTGCCGTAAGGCCTGCGGCCGGGCGCCAGGGCCGGTTCAGACGTTGACGCCGAAGTCCTGCGCGATGCCACGCAGCCCCGAGGCGTATCCCTGACCGATGGCACGGAACTTCCACTCCGCCCCGTTCCGGTACAGCTCGCCGAAGACCATGGCGGTCTCGGTAGAGGCGTCCTCGGAGAGGTCGTAGCGGGCCAGCTCATTGTTGTCGGCCTGGTTCACCACGCGGATGAACGCGTTGCGCACCTGGCCGAAGCTCTGCTGGCGGGTCTCGGCGTCGTAGATCGACACCGGGAAGACGATCTTGGTGACCTCGGCCGGGACACCGGCCAGGTTCACCTTGATCTGCTCGTCATCGCCCTCGCCCTCACCGGTGATGTTGTCACCGGTGTGCTCGACGGAGCCGTCGGGGCTCTTGAGGTTGTTGAAGAACACGAAGCTCTGGTCGTTGGCGACCTTGCCCTCGGCGTTGGTCAGCAGGGCGCTGGCGTCGAGGTCGAAGTCAGTGCCCGTGGTGGTGCGGGCGTCCCAGCCCAGACCGACGACCACCGCGGTCAGGTTAGGGGCTTCCTTGGTCAGCGAGACGTTGCCGCCCTTGCTGAGGCTGACTCCCACGAGTCCTCCCAATAAGGTTCGTCAGGAGCACGGTGTGCCCCTATCTCCATGAGGTTTCCCATCAGGATCAACGCATCGATCCTGGCGAGCGGTTCCCGCTCGTTACAGGCTTTCGAGAGCCTTGGCGTAGTCGCTCAGGTCCCGGGCGTCGGGCAGGCCGTTGACGACCGTCCAGCGGACCACGCCCTCCTTGTCGATCACGAAGGTGCCGCGCACCGCGCAGCCCTTGTCCTCGTCGAAGACGCCGTAGGCGCGGCTGGCCTCGCCGTGCGGCCAGAAGTCCGACAGCAGCGGGTACTCCAGGCCCTCCTGCTCGGCGAAGACGCGCAGGCTGAACGGCGAGTCATTGGAGACCGCGAGCAGCTGCACGTCGTCATTGACGAACGTCGGCAGCTCGTCGCGGAGCGCGCACAGCTCGCCGGTGCACACACCGGTGAAGGCGAACGGGTAGAAGAGGAGAACGACGTTCTTCTCACCGCGGAAGTCGGAGAGCCGGACCGACTCGCCGTGCTGATTCTTCAGCTCGAAGTCCGGAGCCTTCGTACCGACCTCTATGGCCATGGGAGCCATCCCTTCGCATCAAAAATCGACTGATCACGCCCACCCTACGCGCCGAGCCCCCCACCGAAAGGGAACGGCGGGGGGCTCGGTTGTGGAGAGGCCTTCAGCCTCAGCGCTTGCCCGAACGGGCGGCCTTCGGAGTGACCAGGCGGCTGCCGGTCCAGTCCTTGCCCGCGTTGAAGCTCTTCGTCTGGGACAGGCCCGCGGTGGTCGCGGCCTCGTTGATGTCGCTCGGCTCGACATAGCCGTCACGGCCGGTCTTGGGCGTCAGCAGCCAGACCGGTGCGCCGTCGTCGATCATCTGGATGGCGTCCACCAGCGCGTCCGTCAGATCGCCGTCGTCCTCCCGGAACCACAGCACAACGGCATCGGCCACATCGTCGTACTCCTCGTCGACGAGCTCCTGGCCGGTGATCTCCTCGATGGACTCGCGGAGCTCCTGGTCGACATCGTCGTCGTAGCCGATCTCCTGGACCACCTGCTCGGGCTGGAAACCCAGCCTCGCGGCAGGGTTGGTCCGCTCCTCCGCGTGGTCCGCGGTCGCGCTCACGGATTGCCTCCTGTCATCTTTCGTTCACTCTTCGAGTCTGGCAGCGCCCCGCGCGCGTACGCGAAGCATTGGGGCGTAGTCCACACGGGCCGGGCGGATCGCGCAAGTACCCGGCCAGCGATCCCGCCCAAACGTTGACGTGTCGCCGCAACTCCCATCAGGGAGGAACGGCACGGAACGGCGCGCGGCTGCCCGGATCACCCCGTTATGCCCAGCTTACGTGTGTGTATCGACACCCTACGCCGCCCGGAGCCGAACGGCCGTACGCAGGTGCCCCCGGACGTGGGGTTAAGGTTGCGATTTGGCCGTCGCGACGCCGACCGCACGCCGACCGGTACCGTTCCGGCCCAGTGAGCGCCCATCTCACCAGGTGTTGGTTACCAATCGGTAGAGGTGACGTATCCCGTACCCGAGGTACACGATGGAGACCGGCGCGACAGCAGAGCACGAATCCATGTGCGTGCACAGCACGACCGAAAAGCGAAGGAATAGCGTGGCTTCCGGATCCGATCGCAACCCGATCATCATTGGCGGCCTTCCCAGCCAGGTCCCGGACTTCGATCCCGAGGAGACCCAGGAATGGCTCGACTCGCTCGACGCAGCCGTCGATGAGCGAGGCCGGGAACGTGCCCGCTACCTGATGCTTCGCCTGATCGAGCGCGCCCGCGAGAAGCGGGTGGCGGTGCCCGAGATGCGCAGCACCGATTACA
Organism: Streptomyces sp. NPDC001700; assembly: GCF_053596435.1. Taxonomy (NCBI): domain Bacteria; kingdom Bacillati; phylum Actinomycetota; class Actinomycetes; order Kitasatosporales; family Streptomycetaceae; genus Streptomyces; species Streptomyces sp. NPDC001700. The sequence continues at coordinate 68,655 of NZ_JBSFGE010000001.1, read as the reverse complement.
TCAACACCATCGCCACCAAGGACGAGCCGTTCTTCCCCGGCAACGAGGAGATCGAGCGCAAGGTCCTGAACGCGACCCGCTGGAACGCGGCGGTGATGGTCTCCCGTGCCCAGCGCCCGGGCATCGGCGTCGGCGGCCACATCGCCACCTTCGCCTCGTCCGCCTCGCTGTACGACGTGGGCTTCAACCACTTCTTCCGCGGCAAGGACCAGGACAGCGGCGACCAGATCTTCTTCCAGGGTCACGCCTCCCCCGGTATCTACGCCCGCGCCTTTCTGCTCGACCGGCTGTCCGAGGACCACCTGGACGGATTCCGCCAGGAGAAGTCCAAGCTCGGTCACGCACTGTCCAGCTATCCGCACCCGCGGTCGATGCCGGACTTCTGGGAGTTCCCGACCGTCTCGATGGGCCTCGGCCCGCTCGGCGCGATCTACCAGGCCCGGATGAACCGCTACATGGAGGCGCGCGGCATCGCCGACACCTCCGACTCCCATGTCTGGGCGTTCCTCGGCGACGGTGAGATGGACGAGCCCGAGTCGCTCGGCCAGCTCTCCCTGGCCGCCCGCGAGGGCCTGGACAACCTGACCTTCGTCGTCAACTGCAACCTGCAGCGGCTCGACGGCCCGGTGCGCGGCAACGGCAAGGTCATCCAGGAGCTGGAGTCGCAGTTCCGCGGCGCCGGCTGGAACGTGATCAAGCTGGTGTGGGACCGCACCTGGGACCCGCTGCTCGCCCAGGACCGCGACGGCCTCCTGGTCAACCGGCTGAACACCACGCCGGACGGCCAGTTCCAGACGTACGCCACCGAGACCGGCGCGTACATCCGCGACCACTTCTTCGGTGACGACCAGCGGCTGCGCAAGATGGTCGAGCACATGACCGACGACCAGATCCTGCACCTGGGGCGCGGCGGTCACGACCACAAGAAGATCTACGCGGCGTACTCGGCGGCCAAGGCCCACAAGGGCCAGCCGACCGTGATCCTCGCCCAGACCGTCAAGGGCTGGACGCTCGGCCCGAACTTCGAGGGCCGCAACGCGACCCACCAGATGAAGAAGCTGACGGTCGACGACCTCAAGGGCTTCCGCGACCGGCTGCACCTGCCGATCCCGGACAAGGAGCTGGAGTCCGGCGTTCCGCCGTACTACCACCCGGGCCCGGAGTCCGAGGAGATCCAGTACATGCACGACCGCCGCAAGGCGCTGGGCGGCTACGCGCCGACCCGCGTCGTGCGCGCGAAGCCGCTGCAGCTCCCCGGCGACAAGGCCTACGCGGCGGTCAGGAAGGGCTCCGGCCAGCAGCAGATCGCCACCACCATGGCGTTCGTGCGGCTGCTGAAGGACCTCATGCGGGACAAGGAGATCGGCAAGCGCTTCGTGCCGATCGCCCCCGACGAGTACCGCACCTTCGGCATGGACTCGCTCTTCCCGTCGGCCAAGATCTACAACCCGCTGGGCCAGCAGTACGAGTCGGTCGACCGTGAGCTGCTGCTCGCCTACAAGGAGTCGCCGACCGGGCAGATGCTGCACGACGGCATCTCCGAGGCGGGCTGTACGGCCTCGCTGATCGCGGCCGGTTCGGCGTACGCCACGCATGGCGAGCCGCTGATCCCGGTCTACGTCTTCTACTCGATGTTCGGCTTCCAGCGCACCGGCGACCAGTTCTGGCAGATGGCCGACCAGCTGGCGCGCGGTTTCGTCCTGGGCGCGACCGCCGGTCGTACGACCCTGACCGGTGAGGGCCTCCAGCACGCGGACGGCCACTCCCAGCTGCTGGCCTCGACCAACCCGGCCGTCGTCGCGTACGACCCGGCGTTCGGCTTCGAGATCGCCCACATCGTGCAGGACGGCCTGCGGCGGATGTACGGCGAGAACAGTGAGGACGTCTTCTACTACCTCACCGTCTACAACGAGCCGATCCGCCACCCGGCCGAGCCCGAGAACGTCGACCGCGAGGGCATCCTCAAGGGCCTGCACCGCTTCCGGCAGGGCGAGTCGGGCACCCACCCGGCCCAGATCCTCGCCTCCGGCGTCGCGGTCCCGTGGGCCCTGGAGGCCCAGCGGATGCTGGCCGAGGACTGGGACGTCCGCGCCGACGTCTGGTCCGCCACCTCCTGGAACGAGCTGCGCCGCGACGCGGTGGAGACCGAGGAGCACAACCTGCTCCACCCGGAGGAGGAGCAGCGCGTCCCCTTCGTCACCCGCAAGCTCGCCGACGCGCAGGGCCCGAAGGTCGCCGTCTCCGACTGGATGCGCGCCGTCCCGGACCAGATCGCCCGCTGGGTGCCCGGCACGTACCAGTCGCTCGGCGCCGACGGCTTCGGCTTCGCCGACACGCGCGGCGCGGCGCGGCGCTTCTTCCACATCGACGCCGAGTCGATCGTGCTGGGTGTGCTGACGGAACTGGCCAAGGACGGCAAGGTCGACCGCTCGCTCCTGAAGCAGGCCATCGACCGCTACCAGCTCCTGGACGTAACGGCCGCCGACCCCGGCCCCGCAGGCGGCGACGCCTAACCGCCACCCGACGGCGACATCCGAAGCGCCGGGCGAGCTGGAGAAGTCCAGCCCGCCCGGCGTTTCGCGGTTCCGCCCCCGGCGGGGTCAGCGCTCCCAGATCTTGATGGCTCGTACCTGGTAGGCCGTTTCGGGGGTCCAGGAGCCGGTTGGGTAGGTGCGGTATTCGCCGGTCTCGGCGCATTCCGCGCTCTGGTAGGCCGTCACGGGCCGTCCCGTGCGGTTGGCCAGGGACGCGGCCGAGGCGCCGCGTGGCAGGGGGACGCAGCTCTCGATGTCGGTGTCGGCCAGTTCGTGGACCTGGCGCGCCCCCGTGAACGCCGCCTTGTGCCAGAGGCACAGCTGCCCGGTGGCGCAGCTTCCGAGCCGGGGTCCGGGGGCCGCGGAGACGGTGGCGGCAGGGGTCAGGGCACAGGCCAGGGCGAGGGTCGCCGTGGCCAGGATGGTCTTGCGGATCTTACTCATGTGGATCACTCCCCGTGTGGAACAGACGAAACGGGAGCCAGCCTGTCGGCCGGCTCCCGTTCGCACCACGGGGTCGATCAAGGTCCACCCGAATAGGGGGCTTGACCCTGAGGGTCGGTCGCGGGGTCAGATGTGGACGCCCCCGCCACCCGCTTCCGCGTTCTCACCGCGCTTGGTGAACACCGCGACCAGCGCCGCGACCGCCGAGACGACGGCGGCGACGGTGAAGGCGAGGCCCATCCCCGACACGAACGTGTCATGCGTGACACTCGTGATCTTCCCGACGATCTCCGCCGGAGCCTTCGGCGGCACCGGCGGCATGCCGACCGCGACCGCGTCACCCGCCTGGGACGCCTGGTCCCCGCGCAGCGGCGGCAGCCCGGCCTTGGCCCACTTGTCCGGCAGGGTGTCGTCCACCTTGCCCGCCATGACCGCGCCGAGTACGGCCGTACCGAGGCTGCCGCCGACCTGCATGGCGGCCTGCTGGAGGCCGCCCGCGACACCGGCGTGCTCGATCGGCGCGTTGCCGACGATGACCTCGGTGGCGCCGACCATCACGGGGCCGAGGCCGAAGCCGAGGAGGGCGAACCAGATGGACATCTCCAGCGTGCCGGTGCCGACCTCCAGCTGGGAGAGCCCGAACATGGAGACGGCGGTCAGCGCCATGGACGCCACCAGCGGCCCCCGGGGCCCGAACTTGGTGATCAGCCCGCCGGCGATCGGCGAGGAGACGATCATCGTGGCGGTCAGCGGCAGCAGATGCAGACCGCTGTTGACCGGGGACATGCCGTGCACGTTCTGCAGGTAGAAGGTGACGAAGAACAGCCCGCCCATGAAGCCGAAGGCCATGAGCACCATCAGCACGGTCCCCGCCGTCAGCGGCACCGAGCGGAAGATGGACATCGGCAGCAGCGGCTCGCGGGTCTTGTTCTCCCAGAGCACGAACACCACGAAGAGGGCGACCGCGGCGCCGAGGAACATCAGCGTCTTGGCGCTTCCCCACTGCCAGTCAGAGGCCTTGATGAGGGCCCAGATCAGGCAGAACATGGCGCCGGACAGCAGCACGATGCCGGGGATGTCGAAGGACCTCGGGGCGTTCTCGGCCCGGTGGTCCACCAGGATGATCAGGCCGAGGACGAGGGCGAGGATGCCCACGGGCAGGTTGATGAAGAAGACGGACTGCCAGTTGACGTGCTCGACGAGCAGCCCGCCGACGATGGGTCCGGCGGCGGTGGAAGCGCCGATCACGGCGCCCCAGATACCGATCGCCATGTTGAGTTTCTCGGTGGGGAAGGTGGCCCGCAGCAGGCCGAGCGCCGCGGGCATCAGCAGCGCGCCGCACAGGCCCTGCAACACCCGGAAGCCGACGACCAGCGCCACATCGCTCGAAAAGCCGATCGCGGCGGAGGAGACCGCGAAGCCCACGACGCCGATGAGGAAGGTCTGCCGGTGGCCGAATCGGTCACCCAGCTTGCCCGCGGTGATCAGTGCGACCGCGAGGGCCAGCAGATAGCCATTGGTGATCCACTGGACGTCGGCGAGCGAGGCGCCGAGGTCCTTCTGGATGGCCGGGTTGGCGATGGCGACGATCGTGCCGTCGAGGGCGACCATCGTCACACCGATCGCGACGGTGAGGAGCGTCAGCCAGGGATGTCCTCGCAGCCCCTTCGGGGGATCCGGTATAGGAGGTTCCGGCGCCGCATCGGCGACGGTGGTCTCAGACGTCATGCTCGGAGGCTAATGTCAGCGTCTGACAATTGACAAACTGATTCATCAGCTGGTCTCTGTCGTGTTGGCCACAGGTAAGGTGGCCTGCCGAAAAGCGATAGAAAGCGAGCACGAGAGGTGACAGCGGACGAGGCGGTGGCACCACCACCGACCGGACTGCGCGAACGCAAGAAGCAGCGGACCCGCGGCGCCCTGGTGCGCTCGGCGCTGGTTCTGTTCACCTGTCAGGGGTACGACCACACGACGGTGGACGAGATCGCGGAGTCGGTGGACGTCTCGCAGCGCACGTTCTTCCGCTACTTCGCCAACAAGGAGCAAGTGGCCTTCGCCACCCAGGACTCGGCGGAGTCGCACTTCTTCGCCGCGCTGTGCGCGCGCCCCGCCCACGAGGCCCCGCTGGCCGCCCTGCGCAACGCGGTGCTCGACGCGTGGGGCAGTATCGGGGACACCCTGGAGGAGCTGGTTCCGGCCGAACTCCACATGCGGATGTACCGGGTGATCGAGTCGACGCCCGCGCTGCTCGCCGTCCATCTGCGCCGCACCGCGGAGTTGGAGGAGCGGATCGCCTCGGAGATCGCCCGCCGCGAGGGCCTCGACGTATCCGTCGATCCCCGGCCGCGGCTGCTGACCGCGATGTTCGGCGGTGTGATCCAGATCGCGGGGAAGCTGTGGGGGCAGGGTGACGACGACTCCACGGACGCCCTGCGGGATATCACCGCGTTTCACCTGGACCATGTGGGTCCGGCCCTCGCCAGGAACTGGCGCACCGGACAGCAAAACCGACAAGAGTCACTAAAGGCATCAAATCCGACATAAGTTTCCGTCATTTCCATGCCCTCAAACGTGATGTAGGTCACGGCATTTGGCACCTGTGGGCGCGCTTCTCCTAGGGTGTCCCGCGGTGACTTCCTTCTCGGAGCTCGGTTCTCCCTCCCCCGGTTCCACCGCCTGGCGCGCTCTGCTCGCCCTGGCGGTGGTGTTCGTCCTGCTCGCCACCACCGGCTGGACGGCCATACGGAGCCACAGAGGAGCCTCTGACCCGCTCTCCGCGTCGGTCAGCGCCTGGCGCCACGGCAGCCTCGGCGGCCACGCCCTGCCCGACCCGTACGCGTCGCCGCGCTTCCTCGGCCGCTGGCTGGATTCGCTCACCAAGGCCCAGCGCGACCGTCTCGTCCACCGCTATCCGCTGGTCGTCGGCAACCTCAACGGCGCTCCGGCCCAGCTGCGCTACCGCGCCAACCGGATCGCGCTGACCCAGGCCCGGGACATCGAGCGGCGCCGGATGCACAGCGGCGAGCTGACGCCGCTCGGGCGCCATGACGCCGGGCGGCGGATGCACCGGTACGAGGACCTGCTGAGCGGGCAGCGGCAGATCCTGTCGTTCGACCCTTCGGGCCCCGGCCGGGCCGCCGAGGTCTTCGGTGACCTCGCCGACGCGCGCCGGGTGTCGGTCGTCGTCCCCGGGGTGGACACCAACATCCTGACCTTCCAGAAGTCCGACCGCCCGTACACCGCGACCGTCGGCATGGCCCGTGCGCTCTACCACAACGAGCGCGCCCAGGCCCCGGACACCAAGACGGCCGTGATCGCCTGGGCCGACTACACCTCACCGGCCGGGATCGGCATGGACGCGGCCACCGGCAAGCTCGCCGCGCAGGGCGCGCTGCGGCTGCGGGCACTCGTGGGCGGACTGCCCGAGGCGGCCCGCGTCTCGCTGATGTGCCACAGCTACGGCTCGGTGGTGTGCGGGGTCGCCGCCCGCGACCTGCCGTCCAGCGTCACCGACATCGCGGTGGCCGGGAGCCCCGGCATGCGGGCCGACCGCGCCTCGGACCTGGGCTCCGGCCGCCGGGTGTGGGCGATGCGGGACTCCGGCGACTGGATCCAGGACATCCCGCACCTGGAGGTCGGCGGCCTCGGCCACGGCGCCGATCCGCTCTCCTCCGGCTTCGGGGCCCGCGTGCTGTCCGCCGCCGGGGCCCAGGGACACGCCGGGTACTTCAACCCCGGCACCACCAGCCTGGACAACTTCGCCCGGGTCGGGGTCGGCCGGATCAAGAACGTGAGCTGCGGGGACGGTGCCGCGTGCACCGCCGGACTGAGCTGACCCGCGGAACTGGCGCGTACTGGCATTCGACTAGACGTTTGACGCGCGTAGCGCTCAAGGGGGGACGGGCGGGCCACCGCCGCATACGATGAGCCGCATGGGTGATGTGCTGGCCGGTTTTCAGACCGTCTGGGAGTTCGACACCGACTCCGTGCTCATCCGCTTCGAACGGGGGATCCGCACGCCGAAGCTGCTGCAGGCGCTCGGCGAACGACACATCCCTTACGAAGCGCTGTCCGCGGTCGATCTCACTCCCGGTAAACGCGGAACGGTGGTGCTGCGCGCGGTGCCCAGACCGGGCGCCGATCCGCTGATGGACGTCGCCGACGGGCAGCTTCGGGAGGGGTACGACCCGTACCGCCTGGTGCTGCCCGCCGAGCGCGCGTCCCTCGCCGAGTACTACGCCGAGGAGATCCGCGGCGCGCTCGGCCCCGGCGCGGGCACCGCCGTCGAGTCCCATCTGGTGGCGGCGCCGCCACCGCCGCTGTCCTTCAAGGCGTACGACGGCAAGGCGTCCTTCGACGGCAAGGCGGTGTCGTTCCGCTGGTTCTGGACCGGCGCGTCCTCGACGAAGTGGAAGGCCGGGGACCAGCGGTTCCGGATCGACGAGCTGGCCGGGGTGGAGTGGCGCTCGCCGGAGAACCGGGGCTCGGGCGGCGCGGCCGCGAAGGCCTCGGGCGCGGCACCGGCGGAGGACGCGGAGGAGCGGGGGCCGGACGGGCAGGGCGCGGCGGCCGCGAAGACCGCCGGGGCCAGGACCTCCGGTGTCAAGGGCTCCGGTTCCAGGAGTTCCGCTTCCAAGGGCTCCGGCTCCCGGGGCTCGGCCCCCAAGGGCGGCGGCTACGGCCATCTGCGGCTGGTGCCGCGCGGCGCCGAGGACGAGCCCGCTGGCCGCCCCGACCACGATCCGGCGGCCGTGGTGTTCGGGATGGGCTACGGGCTCGTCCACGAGTCCCTGCCGTTCGCCGCCGCCGTACTGGAGGCCGTACGGGCGTCCGCCCCCGCACCCGGTGCCGAGGGCGCCCCCGCACCGGCCCGCGCCTCGGCCCCGGCGCGCCGCGACCCGGCCGACATCGCCGACCGCATCCGCCACCTCGGCGAGCTGCACACGGCGGGGCTGCTGACGGACGAGGAGTTCAGCACGAAGAAGGCGGAGCTGCTGGCGGAGCTGTAGGCGAGGAGGCCACCCCTACCCAGGTATGAGCGCCAAGTGGGCTCTCAGGTATGACGTGCGCGAGAGGCGCCGACTCTACGCTGAGGCGACCATGTCCTCACCGTCGACCTTCTCCACCGCCGCCTCCGCGTCCACGGCGTCCACCGCCTCCAGCGCGCACGAGAGCCTGCCCGCGGCCGCCCGGCGGCAGGTGAGCGCCCTCGCCCGGGGCCTGGTGACGCCCAGCTATCCGGCGACGCCGCTGCTCGCGCGGTCCACCCGGCGCTGGCGGCGGAGGGTGCCGTATGCCGTCGCACTGATCCTCGTCGCCATCCTGGTCCCGGTCGGCGCCCGCTTTCTGATCGATACCTACGGGGTGAACAGCGGTCTCGCCACCCTGCTCGGGGTCGCCCAGGCCACGCCGCTGCTGCTGGCGGTCACCCGCCCGCTCCAGGCGTGGTGGATCGTCCTGCTCGCCGATGTGACGACCGCCCTGGTGGTGCTGGGCGGCACCTCCGACCAACTCTGGCCGTGGCAGCCGCCCGCCATCATCGGCTATCTCTTCCTCCTCTTCGCCCTCGCACTGCGCGAACCGCGCCGCACCCTGGTGGCGGTGTGGCTGGTCACCGGCGGCGCCGGGCTCGTCCTCGGCATGGTGTGGCAGAGCAAGAGCGACGGCAGCAATGTGCTGCTGTTCGTGCTCAGCGGTGTGGTGCTGCTGGTCGGCGGCGCGCTGCGGGAGCGCGGCGACGTCCAGCGGCGGCTGGCCGAGCAGGAGACCATCAGCGAGGCCGAGCGGGCCCACCGCACGCTGCTGGAGGAGCGCGCCCGGATCGCCCGCGAGCTGCACGACGTGGTCGCCCACCACATGTCGGTGATCACGGTGCAGGCGGACAGCGCGCCCTATCGGATCGGCGGGCTGCCGCCCGAGGCGGAGGCGGAGTTCGGCACCATAGCCGCCACCGCCCGCGAGTCCCTCGCCGAGATGCGGCGGCTGCTGGGCGTGCTGCGCAGCGAGGAGACGCGCGGCGAGCGCACCCCGCAGCCGGGGCTGCGGCAGGTTCCGCAGCTGGTCGAGGCGACGGTGCGGGCCGGGATACCCACCGAGCTGTCCATCGCCGAGGACGTGGCGGGGCTCGGCCCGCTGCCGCAGGCCGTGGACCTGTCCGCGTACCGGATCGTGCAGGAGGCGCTGGCCAACGTCGTCCGGCACGCCCCGGGCGCCGCCACCCGCGTATCGGTGTCGGCGGCCGAGGGCGGCTCCGGGCTGACCCTGCTCATCGTCAACGGCCCTCCGGCCGGGGCCCCGGCCAAACCCCTGGAGACCAGCGGCACCGGCCACGGTCTGGTGGGGATGGTCGAGCGCGTCCGTCTCGTCGAGGGCATGCTCGACACCGGCCCGCTGCCGGACGGCGGCTTCCGGGTGGCGGCCCGGCTCCCCCTCGTCGACCTGGAAGACAAGGACACATGACCATCCGCGTGATCATCGTCGACGACCAGGCCATGGTCCGCGCGGGCTTCGCCGCGCTGCTCGCCGCGCAGAGCGATATCGACGTGGTCGGCGAGGCCCCGGACGGCCGTCAGGGGGTGGACGTCAGCCGCAACACCCACCCGGACGTCGTCCTGATGGACGTCCGCATGCCCGAGATGGACGGTCTGGAGGCCGCCCGTCAGCTCCTCGAACCACCCCGTGGGGTGACCCACCGCCCGAAGGTGCTCATGCTCACCACCTTCGACGTGGACGACTACGTCTACGAGGCGCTGCGCGCCGGTGCCAGCGGCTTCCTCCTCAAGGACGCCCCACCGGCCGACCTGATCTCCGCGGTCCGCGTCGTCGCGGCGGGCGAAGCCCTCCTCGCCCCGTCCGTCACCCGCCGCCTGATAGCCGAATTCGCCCGCCAGCGCCCGGCCCCCCGCCGCAGCACCTCCCTCCTGCGCCGCAGCGGCCTCACCCCACGGGAGACGGAGGTCCTGGAACTGATCGCCCGGGGCCTGTCCAACCAGGAGATAGCGGAGTCCCTGATCCTCGCCGAACAGACGGTCAAGACCCACATAGGCCGCGTCCTCGCCAAACTCGGCCTGCGCGACCGCGCCCAAGCGGTGATCTTCGCCTATGAGTCGGGCCTGGTGACCCCGGGCAGCGGCTGACCAGCCGCGGTGCCTTTGGACGCTCCGTGCCCCAGCACGACACCCCGCCCCGCGAAGAACCGCCCCAGATCCGCCCAGGGCACCGGGTGGTACTCCTGGGAACGCCCCGGGAACCCGGAGGGATTGTGCAGCACGACGCCCTCGGGCCCGGACCCCACCGCGAGCACCAGATGCCCGCCCCGCTGCGGGGGCTCCGGGTCGAGCGTACGGATCGAATGGTGCACCGACAGCATCACGAGCCGCCCCCGGGCCACCTCGGCCCCGATGTCCCCGGCCGCCAACTCGGGCCGCGACCGGGCGTACAGACCCCAGCGCCGGACGACCCAGTCGGCGAACGGAGCGTAGATCAGCCCCTTGACGGTGGTCTCGCCGGTGCGCACGTACGCGCCCGCGTCGAGGGCGTCGCGCAGCAGCGGAATCGACGGCGGCACGGGATGCCCGAAGTGGTCCAGCGCCATGCGCAGACAGGCCATGCCACAGATGCGCGCCGCCCAGAACCCGTACTCCTCCCGGCTCCCGGCCCCGCTCTTCTGCCACAGCGGATCATCGGCCGCCGCCCGAGCGCCCGTCACGAACTCGGGCACGAGGTCGGCGGATTCCCACTGCGCGTAGTAGGGCACGTGATGCGTCGTCGAAGAGGCGGCGGTCATGGCCACAGTCTGCACGCCGGGCGGGCATCGGTCGTGCCAGCGCTGACGGTCCGGGGGATGCGGGACGATGTCCGGTGCGGCGTCGGCGTAGCACGCACTAGGGGGACCGATCGTGGGAAAGTCCAGCTTCTGGGCGGTGGGGGCGCTCGGCGCGGAGGACATCGCGGAGCTGAAGCGGTGTGCGGCGGCGGCCATCGAGGCCGCTGCGGCTCGTCCGTCCGCGGTGGCGGCCTGGGAGCGCTGGGAGCGGGATGCCGCGCGAGGTGGCGGGGCGGTGCCGGTGTGGGGGCCCGACGGGTACAGCACGGAGGAGGCGCTGCGCCTGTACGACATGGTCAACGACTCCGCCTTCGACGCCCTGGACGCGTCCTGCGAGGTGCATGTCATGGAGTGGTGGGAACGGTTCAGCGGCGATGTCGAGCCGGTCATCGTGTCCGTCCGCAAGGACAATCCGGTGGCGGCCCTCTTCCACGGCCTCGGCCCCGCGCGGGCGGCGGCGCTGCCGGGGTGGGCGGGGGACGCGGTGCTCACGTCCGACGCGGTCCGCCGTCTGCTGCCCGCTGTCGAGGCGGCGTTCGCCGTGACCGGAGCGGAGCGCGCCCGGCTACTGGCCCGGATCGATGACTGGACGGGCGACCAGGAGCCCGAGGAGCTGCTCGACGGGCCGCTGCGGGTGTGGCGGGACGCGGCCGGGGCCGGGATGGGGCTGCTGGCATCCCGCGTCTGGCACTGAGAGACGAGTCGCGGGGCCGCCGAGGCGCCCCGGGCACCCCCTACCCCGGTATGACATCCGACTTGGCACCGGGGGTTGACGCCCCGCCATACGTCCGCTCCTTACGTTTCCCTCCGCCACCCACCGGAAGAGGGAAACCGCGGCCATGTCCCAGACGCTACGCCCCAGGCACTACGCCCGACGCCTGATCACGGCGGCGCTCACCATCACCGTCATGGCGGGAACGGCCGGGTGGACCGTGGCGCACGAGGAGCAGGCCGTCACGGGGCCCCCGCCCGGGACCGAGCGATGGCTCGCCGATCACTCGTCGGGCGGGCGCGAGCTGCCGGACCCGGGCCGCGTGTCGCCCGCCCGCATCGCCCGGTTCTTCGACGGGCTCGGCGACGCCCAGCGGCAGGCGCTGGTCATCCGGCACCCCGGGGTCGTGGGCAACCTCGACGGGGCGCCGCTCGCGCTGCGTTACGCGGCCAACGCGCGGGCCATCCGGGCCGCGCGGGACGCGGAGCGGCGGGCGGATCCGGGCAGCGCGCTGGCCGAGCGGTACGACGCGCTGCTCGCGCCCGGGCGGCAGATCCTGGCCTTCGATCCGCGCGGGCGCGGACAGGTCGCCGAGGTGTACGGGGACCTGGTGACGGCGCGGCGGACGGCGGTCGTCGTACCCGGGTCGGACATCGACCTGGCCGACTTCGACCGTACGCACGACCGGTATGGCGCCCCCGCCGGGATGGCGAAGTCCCTGCGGGCCCAGTTGGCCCGGGACGCGCCGGGGACCCGTACCGCCGTGGTGGCGTGGGTGGGGTACACCACCCCGGTCGGGCTCGGGCCGGACGCGGCGACCGACCGGCTGGCGAAGGCGGGCGCGCCACGGCTGGACCGCTTCCTGGCGGGGCTGTCGGTGACCACGGCGGGGACCGCCGACGCGCCGCCCGCCGTGTTCTGCCACAGCTACGGTTCCGTCGTGTGCGGCTCGGCCGCGTCCGCGATGGACCGTACCCGGGTGTCCGATCTGGTGGCGTTCGGCAGCCCCGGCATGGGTGTGGACGACGCCGAGGAGCTGGGCACGGAGGCGCGGGTGTGGGCGGCGCGGGACGGCTCCGACTGGATACGGCGGGTGACCGGTTACGACTTCATGGGTCTTGGCCACGGCGAGGACCCCACCGCCGCCGCCTTCGGCGCCCGCGTCGTATCCGCCGACCAGGCCGACGGCCACACCGGCTACTTCGCGCCGGGCACGGACTCGTTGCGCAACTTCGCGCGGATCGTCCTCGGGGACTTCGGGGCGGTGCGGTGCGGCGACGACGCCGGACGGGACGAGGACTGCCGCCACGACCTCGTCTAGCGCCGCGCGATACGGGGTTACGTCCCCTCCGGCAGCCCCCGGCCGGTGGCATAGATGTTGATCTTGTAGTCGAGGACGTCGAGCGTGCTCTCCAGCTCGGCGATCCGTTCCCGGACGTTCGCGCGGTGCGCGGTCAGCAGATCCTCGCGTTCGCCGTAGGTGTGAGCGCCCTCCCGTACCAGCTCGGCGTAGCGGACCATGTCCGCCACCGGCATTCCGGTCAGCCGCAGCTTGCCGACGAGGTCGAGCCAGTCGAGGTCGCGGTTGGTGAAGCGGCGCTGGCCGGTGTGGGTGCGGTCCACGTGCGGCATCAGCCCGATCCGCTCGTACCAGCGCAGGGTGTGCGCCGTGAGCCCGGTGTGCGCGGCGACCTCGCTGATCGTGTACCGGTCCTGGCCGGTCGGCCGGGGATGCGGGCGGCGGCCCACGCACGCGCGCGGCCTCGCCAGGGCCGGAACCCGCTCCTGCTCCTGCTCCTGCTCCATCACGGTCATGCCGTTGCACCCTCTCGCCGTCGTCGATGCGCAAAGCCACTCGACCACCTCAACGCTATAGACCTGGAGTGCACTCCAAGCAAGCGCGGATTTGGTGGAATCTTGGTCGGCGATAGGCTCGGGCCCCATGGAGAGCCTGCGGATGATCGAGAACTGGCCGGTCCCGACGGCGGCAGCGGCCGTCGTACGCGCGGACGGCACCGTGGCCGGATCCTATGGCCCGGTCGGCCACAGATTTCCGCTGGCCTCGGTGACCAAGCCGCTCGCCGCGTACGCGGCGCTGGTCGCGGTCGAGGAGGGCGCGGTCGAGCTGGACGAGGCGGCCGGGCCCGAGGGCGCCACGGTGCGCCACCTTCTCGCCCACACCTCCGGGCTCGCCTTCGACGAGCACCGGGTGGTCGCCGCGCCCGGCGATCGGCGGCTGTACTCCAACGCCGGGTTCGAGGTCCTCGGCGATCACATCGCCAAGGCCACGGACATCCCGTTCGGGGAGTATCTGCGCCAGGCGGTCCTGGAGCCGCTGGGCATGACCGCGACCGAGCTGAACGGCTCGCCCGCCAAGGACGCCGTCTCGACCGTCGAGGATCTCGTACGCTTCGCCGCCGAGCTGCAGGCGCCGCGGCTGCTGGCGGCCGAGACCGTGGCGGAGGCGACGGCCGTGGTGTACCCGGGGCTGACCGGGGTGCTGCCGGGGTACGGGCACCAGAAGCCGAACGACTGGGGCCTCGGCTTCGAGATACGCGACGCGAAGTCGCCCCACTGGACGGGGGCTTCGTCCTCCCCCCGCACCTTCGGACATTTCGGCCAGTCCGGGACGTTCCTGTGGGTGGACCCGGAGGCCGGGGCGGCCTGCGTCACCCTGACGGACCGCCCCTTCGGCCCCTGGGCCACCGAGGCCTGGCCCCCGCTGACCGACGCGATCCTGACCGACCTGGTGTAGCCCCCACCCCGCCCCTTCCCGAACCCATGGGCTCCGCCCCTGGACCCCACCGGCGGCCCGGTCGCCCGGGCGGGCCCCCGCCTGCGTCGCGGGTGCGCGGCGGCAGGCACCGGTCCGAAGCGGCCGTCGACTGGCCGGGCGGGGGCCACCCTGTCCCTGCGGACGGACGTGGCGGCACGGACCGCACCGTGGCGCGGGGCGCGCCACGCCTGTACGCGGCCCCCGACGCCAGCGCCATCGGCGCTGCCGCATCGCGGCGTGGGGCCTGACCGGGCCCTAGCCGCCACGGCCACCACCTCAGCGACCTGGCACCCGGCGCGGATCCAACTGCCAGGCGCCGACCGCACAACCAGCCCCAGCCCTGTGAGCGGGCGTGGGGGCGTCGGTGCTGCCGCAGCGCGGCGTAGGGCGTGCCCGGACCAGGGTCCAGGGGCGGATCCCCTGGTTCGGGAAGGGGCGGGGTGGGGACAAGCCCGCCCCAGCGCCCCGGCACCCGGCGCGGGCCCAACTGCCAGGCGCCGACCGCGCCGCGCCCACACACAGCCCCCAGCCCTGCGGCTGGACGTGGGGGCATCCGTGCTGGCGCATCGCGGCGTGAGGCCTGACCAGGCCCGGGGCCCAGAGGCGGAGCCCCTGGTTCGGGAAGGGGCGGGGTGGGGAGAAGCTCGGGCTAGCCGAAGGTTGGTTCCGCTTGCATCTCCCACAGCAGCAGCTCCGCCGGGCCGACAGCGCGGGCCTCCAGGCCCTCCGGGGCCGTGGCGCGGGCCGCGTCGCCCGCGGTGAGGGCGGCGGCGCCGATGCGGGCCTCGCCCCGGGTCACGTGGGCGTACACCCACGGCGCGTCCGGGAGCGCGGTGCGTTCGCCGTCGGCGAGGCGGCGTACGTGGAGCACCGCCTCGGCGCGGGCCAGGGCGTACGGGGTGCCGTCGGCGATGCCGCGGACGACCTCGTACTCGGGCTCGGCGCCGACCGCGCCGGAGGCCAGCCACATCTGGACGAAGGTGAGCGGCGCCCCGGACTCGTTGCGCTCGGAGTGGCGCACACCGCCACCCGCGCTGAGCCGCTGGACGTCGCCGGGGCGGATCACGGTGCGGTGGCCGGTGGAGTCCTCGTGGGTGAGTTCGCCCTCGACGACCCAGGTCACGATCTCCAGATCGCGGTGGGGGTGTTCGGCGAAGCCCGCGCCGGGGGCGAGACGCTCCTCGTTGCAGGCGACGAGGAGCCCGAACCGCACGTTGTCCGGGTCGTAGTGTCCAGAGAAGGAAAAGGCGTGGCGCGTCTCGACGCCCGCTCCGTCCCCGCCCCGATACCGTGCACCGGACCGCTGTACCCACATCATCCGGTCCACGGTAGTGCGCCCCGGACCGGACCGCTCCCGCCCCGTCCCTACCCCCGCGTATACCCCCGCGTAGCCTCCCGCCCCCAGCGTTCACCATCCGATAAGGCAGTCTTGTCCTCGTGCCTGAACCAGCCGCGAATACCCCGCATCCGCACAGTGCCACCCTGCGACGTCTGGAGAAGTCGTCCGGAAAGCTCGCCGCCGCCGCCATCACGCGCATGGACGAGCAGCTGCCGTGGTACAGGGCGATGCCACCGGAGAACCGCTCGTGGATCGGACTGGTGGCGCAGGCGGGCATCGCGGCCTTCACGGAGTGGTTCCGGCACCCGGAGGCGCCGCAGGCGATCAGCACCGATGTGTTCGGTACGGCGCCGCGCGAGCTGACCCGGGCGATCACGCTGCGGCAGACGGTGGAGATGGTCCGTACGACCATCGAGGTCATGGAGTCGGCCATCGACGAGGTGGCGGCTCCCGGCGACGAGTCGGTGCTGCGCGAGGCGCTGCTGGTGTACGCGCGGGAGATCGCCTTCGCCACCGCCCAGGTGTACGCGCAGGCGGCCGAGGCGCGCGGCGCCTGGGACGCCCGGCTGGAGTCGCTGGTGGTGAACGCGGTGCTCTCCGGCGAGGCCGACGAGGGCGCGCTGTCCCGCGCGGCGGCGCTCGGCTGGAACTCGCCCGAGCACGTCTGCGTGGTGCTGGGCACGGCGCCCGACGGGGACAGCGAGCTGACCGTGGAGGCGATCCGGCGGGCCTCCCGCCACGCCAAGCTGCAGGTGCTCACCGGGGTACTCGGCAACCGGCTGGTGGTGGTGGCGGGCGGCTCGGACAACCCGCTGCAGGCGGCGAAGGCGCTGATCGGGCCGTTCGCCAGCGGCCCGGTGGTGGCCGGTCCCGTGGTGTCGGACCTGCTGGCCGCCACCCGCTCGGCGGCGTGCGCCGCGGCCGGGCTGAAGGCGTGCACGGCCTGGCCGGACGCCCCGCGTCCGGTACTGGCGGACGATCTGCTTCCGGAGCGCGCGATGGCCGGAGACCCGGCCGCCCGCGCCCAGTTGGTGGAGGAGATCTACAGACCGCTGGAGGAAGCCGGCTCCGCGCTCCTGGAAACGCTGAGTGTGTACCTGGAGCAGGCGAGCAGTCTGGAAGGCGCCGCCCGGATGCTTTTTGTTCATCCCAACACTGTGCGCTACCGGCTACGACGTGTGACCGACGTCACCGGATGGTCACCTAGTGACGTCCGGTCGGCCTTCACGCTCCGGATAGCCCTGATCCTCGGCCGACTTGTCGATGGGGACATCAATCCCTAGTCCTTTGTGGGACTCCAACAATTCCCTTGACCGTTCTTCGTCCTTGTCCCCACGGGCGGGCGGGACCACCCACAAGAGAGAGTGTGAGAGTGCTCGTACTCGTCGCTCCCGGCCAGGGCGCCCAAAAGCCCGGCTTCCTGACCCCTTGGCTCGACCTCCCCGGCGTCACCGAACGTCTGGGCTGGTGGTCGGCCGTCTCCGGCCTGGATCTGGTCCACTACGGGACCGAGGCCGATGAGGAGGCGATCCGCGACACCTCGGTGGCCCAGCCGCTGCTGGTGGCCGCCGGACTCGTCTCCGCCCAGGCGCTGTTCGCCGACGGCCCGCACCGCGTCCAGGACGTGGTCGGCGCCGCCGCGGGCCACAGCGTGGGCGAGATCACCGCCGCCGCGGCCACCGGTGTGCTGACCGACGAGGCCGCCATGGTCCTGGTGCGCCGCCGTGGCCTGGCCATGGCCGAGGCCGCGGGCCGTACCGAGACCGGCATGGCCGCCATACTGGGTGGTGAGCAGGAGACCGTCGTCGCGCACCTCGACAAGCTCGGGCTGACCCCGGCCAACGTCAACGGGGCCGGACAGATCGTCGCCGCGGGCACCGCCGAGCAGCTGGCGGCGCTGGCCGAGGACAAGCCGGAGGGTGTGCGCCGCGTCGTACCCCTGAAGGTGGCCGGGGCGTTCCACACCGACCACATGGCCCCGGCGGTGGCCACGCTGGAGAACCTGGTCGCGGGCGTGCCGATCGCCGACCCGGGGACCGCGTACGTCTCCAACCGGGACGGTGCGGTCGTGGCGTCCGGCGCCGAGGTGATCCAGCGCATGGTCGCCCAGGTGTCCAACCCGGTCCGCTGGGACCTGTGCATGGAGACGTTCCAGAAGCTGGGCGTCACCGCGATGATCGAGGTCGCTCCGGGCGGGACGCTCACCGGCATCGCCAAGCGGGCCCTGCCGGGCGTGGCGACGCTGGCGCTCAAGACTCCGGACGATCTCGAGGCGGCACGCGCGCTGATCGCCGAGCACGCCGTACCCGCCGACACCCCGGCCGTATAGCCGAATAGGAGTTCCGAGAGCATGACCGCGAAGATCAAGCCCAGCAAGGGCGCCCCGTACGCGCGCATTCTCGGCGTCGGCGGCTACCGCCCCACCCGGGTGGTGCCGAACGAGGAGATCCTCAAGCACATCGACTCCTCGGACGAGTGGATCCGTACCCGCTCCGGCATCGCGACCCGCCACTGGGCCGGTCCGGACGAGTCGGTCGCCCAGATGTCCGTCGAGGCGGGCGGGAAGGCCATCGCCGACGCCGGGCTGACGCCCGAGCAGATCGGCGGCGTGGTCGTCGCGACCGTCTCGCACTTCAAGCAGACGCCGGCGGTCGCCACCGAGATCGCCCATCTGCTGGGCACCGGCAACCCCGCCGCGTTCGACATCTCCGCGGGCTGCGCGGGCTTCGGCTACGGGCTCACCGTCGCCAAGGGCATGGTCACCGATGGCACGGCGGAGTACGTGCTGGTCATCGGCGTGGAGCGGCTCTCGGACCTGACCGACCTGGAGGACCGGGCGACGGCCTTCCTGTTCGGCGACGGCGCGGGCGCCGTGGTCGTCGGCCCGTCCAAGGAGCCCGCGATCGGCCCGACCGTCTGGGGCTCGGAGGGTGACAAGTCCGACACCATCGCCCAGACGCTGCCCTGGGACGTCTACCGCGACCGCCCCACCGACGAGGTGCGCTTCCCGGCGCTGCGCCAGGAGGGCCAGGCGGTCTTCCGCTGGGCGGTGTTCGAGATGGCGAAGGTCGCCCAGCAGGCCCTGGACGAGGCGGGTGTCAGCGCGGACGAGCTGGACGCGTTCATCCCCCACCAGGCCAACATGCGGATCATCGACTCGATGATCAAAACCCTCAAGCTGCCGGAGCACGTCACGGTCGCCCGTGACGTGGAGACCACCGGCAACACCTCCGCCGCCTCCATTCCGCTCGCCATGGAGCGGCTGTTGGCGACGGGGCAGGCGAAGAGCGGCGACACCGCGCTCGTCATCGGCTTCGGGGCGGGTCTCGTCTACGCAGCGACGGTCGTTACCCTCCCATAGGCTCTCTAGCCCAGAACCACGCAGCCCCGGACGAGTCGGGCGCTGCTCACCCACCGCAACACACCGAAGAAGGAGCGCCGCAATGGCCGCCACGCAGGAGCAGATCCTCGAAGGTCTCGCCGAGATCGTCAACGAGATCGCCGGTATCCCGGCCGAGGACGTCGCGCTGGACAAGTCCTTCACCGACGACCTGGACGTCGACTCGCTGTCCATGGTCGAGGTCGTCGTCGCCGCCGAAGAGCGCTTCGACGTGAAGATCCCGGACGACGACGTCAAGAACCTGAAGACCGTCGGTGACGCCGTCGACTACATCCTGAAGCACCAGGGCTGAGCCGATCGCCTGTCGCCACCCGAGCGGTGGCAGAGGTCCAGCACCTCCTACGTAGGAGTGAAGAATTCCTGTGAACTCGACCAATCGCACCGTGGTCGTCACCGGTGTTGGTGCCACGACGCCGCTGGGTGGCGACGCCTCATCGACCTGGGAAGCACTGATCGCCGGTCGTTCCGGCATCAGCCACCTGGAGCAGGACTGGGCAGCCGAGCTGCCGGTCCGGATCGCCGCGAGCATCGCGGTGGACCCGGCCACCGTCCTGCCGCGGCCGCAGGCCCGCAAGCTCGACCGGTCGGCGCAGTTCGCGCTGATCGCCGCGCGTGAGGCGTGGGCCGACGCGGGCTTCACCGGCAAGGCCGGCGAGGACCCGTCGGTCGACCCGGACCGGCTGGGCGCGGTCGTGGCCTCCGGTATCGGCGGCGTGACGACCCTGCTCGACCAGTACGACGTGCTGCGCGAGAAGGGGGTCCGCAAGGTCTCCCCGCACACCGTGCCGATGCTGATGCCCAACGGTCCGGCGGCCAACGTCGGCCTGGAGGTCGGCGCCCGTGCCGGTGTCCACACCCCGGTCAGCGCGTGTGCCTCCGGCGCGGAGGCCATCGGCTACGCCATCGAGATGATCCGCAGCGGCCGCGCCGATGTGGTCGTCGCGGGCGGCACCGAGGCGTCGATCCACCCGCTGCCCATCGTCGCCTTCGGCAACATGATGGCGATGTCGAAGAACAACGACGACCCGCAGGGTGCCTCGCGCCCCTTCGACGTCAACCGCAACGGCTTCGTGATGGGCGAGGGCTCGGGCGCCATCGTCCTGGAGTCGGCGGAGCACGCCGCCGCGCGCGGCGCCCGGGTGTACGCGGAGGCCGTCGGCCAGGGCATCTCGGCCGACTCCCACCACATCACCCAGCCGGAGCCGTCCGGCAACGGCATCGCGCACGCGCTGCAGAACCTGCTGGAGAACACCGACCTGAAGCCCGCCGAGGTCGCGCACATCAACGCGCACGCGACCTCGACGCCGCAGGGCGACGTGGCCGAGATCAAGGCGCTGCGCAAGGTCTTCGGCGACGACGTGGACCACATGGCGATCTCCGCCACCAAGTCCATGACGGGTCATCTGCTGGGCGGCACGGGCGGTGTGGAGACGGTGGCCAGCGTGCTCGCGCTGTACCACCGGATCGCCCCGCCGACGATCAACATCGAGGAGCTGGACCCGGAGGCGGACGCGGACATCGTGCGCGGCGAGCCTCGGCCGCTGCCGGGCGCGGGCCCGATCGTGGCGCTGAACGACTCGTTCGGCTTCGGTGGCCACAACGTGGTGCTGGCCTTCCGTACGGTCTGAGCCCACACGGTGTGAAGGGCGCGCTTCCGGCTCCGGCCGGAAGCGCGCCCTTCGTGTGTCAGCCCGTGTGTCAGTTCTCCGTAAGGCCGCCGTCCGGAAAGCTGGCGAAGTACGAGGCGATCATGTCCTCGTCGCCATGGCCCTGCTCGACGGCGCGCCGGAACCGCTCCGCGCCCGCGGCCGCCACGTCCAGCCGCACCCCGGACCGCTGTCCCGCCTCGACGATCAGCCGGGCGTCCTTCTCGGCGGTCCTGGCCGCGAAGCTGGGTTCGAGGTCGCCGCCGAGCAACTGGCCCGCCTTGGCGTGCAGATAGCCGTTGTCCAGTGGTCCGCCCGCGATGGCGTCGAAGAAGCCCTGCGGCTCCACGCCGAGCCCCTCGGCGAGGGCGAGCGCTTCGGCGGTGCCGTGGGTGATGGCGAGGATCCAGCTGTTGATGACGAGCTTGAGCCGGGTGGCCGCGCCCTCCTCCCCGGCCTCGCCGACCCAGACCGTACGGCTGCCGATGGCGTCGAAGACCGGTGCCACGGCGGTGCGGGCGGCGGGTGGTCCGGCGGCGAGGACGAGGAGCTGGCCGTTCTCGGCGGGCTGCTTGGTGCCGAGGACCGGTGAGTCGAGGAGGATGAGGTCCTGCTCGCGGGCGAACGCGGCGAGCGTGTCGAGCCCGTCGAGGCCCGCGGTGGTGGCCTGGGCCCACACCGTGCCGGGGCGCAGCGCCGGGGCGGCCTGGCGCATCGTCTCCAGGGCGGCCGGGCCGTCGTGCAGGATCGTCAGGACGGCGTCGGCGCCGTCCACGGCCTGCGCCGGGGTGTCGGTGACGCGGACGCCGTCGGTGGTGAGGGGTTCGGCCTTGGCGCGGGTGCGGTTCCACGCGCGGACGTCGAGTCCGGCGCGGGCGAGGTTGCGGGCCATCCCGGAGCCCATGATTCCGGTGCCGAGGACCGCGACGGAGGTCGCTGCGGGGAGTTGTTCGGTCATGTCTCGCCACGCTAGGAGGAGAGTGCGTTTCAAGCCAATGCCGAAGGGGTCAGACGACCTGGTGCAGCCAGCGGACCGGGGCGCCCTCACCCGCGTAGCGGAACGGCTCCAGCTCGTCGTCCCACGGCTTGCCGAGCAACTTGGCGATCTCCGCGTGCAGATCGCCCTCGCCCCGGGCGGAGCGGGCCAGCGCGGCGCGCAGCCGGTCCTCGGGGATCAGGATGTCGCCGTGCATTCCGGTGACGGCGTGGAAGATGCCCAGTTCGGGGGTGGAGCTGTAGCGCTCGCCCTCGGCGGTGGCGCAGGGCTCGGCGGTCACCTCGAAGCGCAGCAGATGCCAGCCGCGCAGCGCGGAGGCCAGCTTGGAGGCGGTGCCGACCTCGCCCTGCCAGGAGAATTCGGCGCGCCAGGCGCCGTTGGCGGCGGGCTGTTTGATCCAGTCGAGGGTGACACGCACACCGAGTACGCCCGCGATGGCCCATTCGACGTGCGGGCACAGCGCGCGCGGAGCGGAGTGCACATACAGAACTCCACGTGTCGTCACCGGGGCCTCCTGTGCGGTTCGAGGTACGCCTTCCCCAGCGGCCTCGTGCCCGTACCGGTCACGCCCGGGACAGCACACGTCATTCTGCCCCAATGATCACCCTCGCACCAGTCCCGAGGTTACCTGCGGTGAAATTTATCGGGCAGAATTCTTTAGAAAAGGGACAGGATGTGACGCAGCGTAATGTGACGGTATCGCAACGCGCTTCCTTGCGCTGGAGTGGCGCTCAACTGCCACAAGAAAAACGTACCGCGCGGACCGGCCACAGGAGTGACGTACCGTCGGTCCCGGATAGATATCACCCAACAGTCGGAGGGGGAACAGCCATGCGGGCCAGCGCACCACGCTTGAAGCAGCGGATCACCGTGTCGACGCGTACCGGTGTCGTCCTGCTCACGACGGCCGCCGTCCTGAGCACGGCGGGGTGTTTCGGCAGCTCCGACGACCCCTCCCGGAACGGGCCGAGCAAGGGCGGCAAGAGCCGTGCCGAGGGCCCGGTGTGGAACACCCGCCCCAGCTCCATCGCCTCCCTGGGCGACTCCGTCACCCGGGGCTTCGACGCCTGCTCGGTGCTCTCCGACTGCCCCCAGGTCTCCTGGTCCACCGGCACCGATGTGAACAGCCTCGCCCAGCGGCTGCGCTCGGGCGCGCGCAGCTGGAACTACGCCAAGACCGGCGCGGTCATGGCCGATCTGCCCGGCCAGATCGAGGCGGCCGTCGCGCGCAAGCCGCAGCTGGTGACCCTGATGATCGGCGCCAACGACGCCTGCCGGAACTCGGTCACCGCCATGACCCCCACCGACGAGTTCCGCTCCACCTTCGCCTCGGCCCTCACCCGGCTGCGCCGCGAGGTGCCGAAGACGCAGGTGTACGTCGCGAGCGTGCCGGATCTGAAGCGGCTGTGGGCCGAGGGGCGGAAGAACGTGCTGGGGCGGCAGATCTGGAAGCTGGGCATCTGCCCGTCGATGCTGAAGGACTCCGACGCGATGGACGCGGCCTCGACGGAGCGTCGCCAGCAGGTGGACGAGCGGGTGGACGACTACAACCAGGCGCTGAAGGACGTGTGCGGGAAGGACCCGCTGTGCCGGTACGACGACGCGGTGCACAAGTACCGTTTCACGGAGCGCGAGTTGAGCAAGTGGGACTGGTTCCACCCCAGCAAGGCGGGTCAGCAGCGGCTGGCCGCGATGGCCTACCGCCGCATCACCAGCCCCTGACGCCCCTCAGACCACCGTCACCGGTGCCGTGAGGCGGAGGTCGGCCACGCTGCGGCCCGCCTCCGCCACGTACGGGCCCGGGACCAGACGCCAGGCGTCCGACGCCTCGTCCCAGATCTCCGCCGCGCGGCGCCGCACCGGAATCGTCACCTCCACCACCTCCCCCGGGCCGGCCTCCGCGGCCGCGAAGCCCGCGAGGCAGCGGATGGGCCGCTCCTCAGGGTCGCCGGGCGACGGGGCCAGATAGAGCTGGACGACTTCCCGGCCCGGCCGGGAGCCCACGTTCCGGATACGGACCGTGATGGTGCCCAGCGCGTCCGCCGAGTCGCCCGTGCGGGTGCCCGGGGAGGCCCCGGGGTCGCCCGCGGGGGTGAAGTCCACCGCCTCGTACGCCCAGTCGGTGTACCCGAGCCCGTGTCCGAACCAGTACGCCGGAGCGGCCCCCTCCTGCCGCTCCCACGCCCGGTAGCCGATGAAGACGCCCTCGTCGTAGGAGAGTTGGCCACCGCTGGGTGCCACCTGGCGCACCGGCGCGTCCGCCAGCCGCTCCGGCCAGGTCGTCGGGAGGCGGCCGCCCGGCTCCTCGGCGCCGAGGAGGACGTCCGCGAGGGCGGCGCCCGCCTCCTGGCCCGGGAACCAGCCGAGGAGGACCGCGGCGACCTCCTCACGCCACGGCATCTCCACGGGTGAGCCCGTGTTGACGACCACGACGGTCGGGGTGCCGGTGGCGGCGACGCGGCGCACCAGCTCGTCCTGGCGGCCCGGCAGCCGCAGGTCCTTACGGTCGAAGCCCTCGCTCTCGACGCTCTCCGTGGTGGCGACCACGACCACGGCGGTGTCGGCGGCGGCGGCCTCGGCGACGGCCTCCGCGATCAACTCCTCGGGATCGCGCTCCGGGGCGCGGTGCACCAGGCTGAAGCAGACGGCCTGCCAGTTCGCCTCGTCCGACTTGGCGACCGTGCTGGTGAGGCTGACCTCGACCGGGACGCCCGCCGTCAGCTCGGCCTGGCCGCGCGGCACGGGCGCGCCGAAGAACGCCTCGAACGGGTCGTCCTCCTCCCCCATGGGCTGGTGCCCCTCGAAGAGCACCGCGTCGCCGACGACCAGCCGGAAGCCGCCGAGACCCCGGGTGCCGAAGGAGTGCGTCCCGCTCTCGCGCGGGGTGAAGGTGCCGGTGACCTCGACGGTGCGCAGCTCCTCGAAGGAGACGCCCTCGGGGAAGTCGCCGAGCCACTGCACCTGGCCGCTGGGCAGCCGGGACTCGCCCAGCACCCGCCCGTCGGCGGCCCGGACGACGGCGCGCAGCGCGAAGCCCTGCCCGGCGGGGGCGAGTTCGTCGGTGGGGTCGGCGCCCACGGCGTAGCCGAGCGGGACGTCGGCGGGCAGCGCGGCGCGCAGCCCGTCCAGCGGGGAGACGACGTGGTCGGGGAAGACCAGCGCGGAGCCGCCGCCGAGCACCCGGGCGTCCCGCGCGGCGGCGCCGATGAGCGCCAGGGACCGTACGCCGGAGGGGCCGCCCGGGGTGAGCGGCAGCACCCCGGCGCCGCTCTCCCCGGAAGGCTCGTTGCGCAGCAGTACGAAGGAGCGCCGGGCGATCTCGCGGGCGAGCGCGTCGCCGTCGATCGGCCCGGGGCGGTCGGCGGGGGCGACGGCGGGCTCCGCGCCGTCCAGCGCGCCGACCCGGGCGGCCAGGGTCAGCACCCGCCGCACCGCGTCGTCGACGTCCGACCCGGCCACCTCACCGTCGCGGACGGCGGCGGCCAGCGCCTCGCCGTAGACGGTCTGCGGTCCTGGCATGGCGACGTCGAGCCCGCCCG
The DNA here is from genome assembly GCF_053596435.1 of Streptomyces sp. NPDC001700. Classification (NCBI taxonomy): domain Bacteria; kingdom Bacillati; phylum Actinomycetota; class Actinomycetes; order Kitasatosporales; family Streptomycetaceae; genus Streptomyces; species Streptomyces sp. NPDC001700. The sequence continues at coordinate 43,443 of NZ_JBSFGE010000001.1, read as the reverse complement.
CCATGCACCCGGCGGTGTCGCGGGCGGCCATCCAGTCGGAGACGGTGAAGCCGTCGAACCCCCACTCGCCGCGCAGCACGCCCCGCTGCAGGGCGCGGTGCTCGGTCATCGTGACGCCGTTGACCGCGTTGTAGGCGGCCATGACGCCCCACGGGCGGGCGTCCCTGACGATGGCTTCGAAGGGCGCGAGATACAGCTCGCGCAGCGCCCGCGCGCCCACCTGGTTGTCGACGCTGAAGCGCTCGGTCTCCGCGTCGTTGGCCACGAAGTGCTTGACGGTGGTGCCCACTCCGCCGTCCTGGACGCCGAGGACGTAGCCGGTGCCGATCGCGCCGGTGAGATACGGATCCTCGCTGTACGCCTCGAAGTGGCGGCCACCCAGCGGGGAGCGGTGCAGATTCACGGTCGGGGCGAGCAGTACGTGCACCCCCTTGCGCCGCGCCTCCTGGGCCAGCAGCCGCCCCGCGCGGCGGGCCAGCGCCGGGTCCCAGGTGGCGGCGAGGGCGGTGGGGCTGGGCAGGGCGATGGACGGGTCGTCGGCGGTCCAGCGCACGCCCCGTACGCCGATCGGGCCGTCCGACATCACCAGCGAGCGCAGCCCGATGGCGGGGACGGCGGGCAGCGACCACATGTCCTGCCCGGCCAGCAGCCGTGCCTTGGTGTCCAGATCGAGCGCGCCGAGGGCCTTTTCGACGACTTCCGCGACGCCGCTCACGCCCGCACCGTTCACGCCCGCACTGATCGCATCTGCCACGACTGGGCCTCCTCAGGTCGCCCATATCGTGGACCCATGGCCCTGTAGTCCGGTAGGTACCGTTATCATTTTGTTATCGAATCTGCTTTACGGTACTCCCATGGAGAAGCTGGACGACGACGCGCCGACCCGGCGCGGCCAGGAGCGGCGCGCGGAGATCGTCCGCCGCGCCCTCGAAGTCATCGCCGAGCGCGGCTACCGGGGCGCCACCCTGAGCGCGGTCGCCGAGCGCGCCGGGCTCACCCAGCAGGGGCTGCTGCACTACTTCCCCACCAAGGACGCCCTGCTCATCGCCGTGCTGGCGGAGCGCGACCAGTGGGACACCGGCGCCGCGCGGCGCGACGGCGGCGGCACCTGGCCGCTGGACCTGCTCGCCTCCCTGGTGGACTACAACGCGATGCGCCCCGGCATCGTGCAGACCTTCTCCGCGCTGCTGGGCGAGAGCGTCACCGAGGACCACCCCGCGCGCGACTGGTTCACCCACCGCTACGAGCGGGTGCGCACCGACATGGCGGACACCCTGCGCGGCGAGTTCGGCGACCGGCTGCCCGGCGGGCTCACCCCCGAGAGCGCCGCGCCGCTGCTGGTCGCGGTGCTGGACGGGCTGCAGTTCCAGTGGCTGCACGACCCGGACGCGGTGGACATGCCGGGCCTCTTCCGCACCTTCGTCTCCCTGCTGACCCCGGGAGAGGAAGCTGCCACCGAATAGGCCCTCAGTCGGCGGGGGCCGGGCAGGTGTACCGCTGCCCGGGCCCCCACTTCTCGCGGACGTCGGCCGCCGTCACCGCCCCGCACAGCAGCGCGGTCCGCGACGCGCCCTCGGGCGCGCCGTGCAGGACGGCCACCAGCTTGTCGGCGGTCAGCCGCCCGCCCCCGGCCACCCCGTGGGCGTCGATCCGGCCGGTCGCCCCGTTGAACCCGCCGCTGCCCAGGCCCTGGTAGAGCACGGCCTGCACCAGCGCCCGGTCCAGCCGCCCGTCCCGCTTCCCGCTGCCCACCCAGGCCTCGTCGATGGCCTGGGACAGATAGCACAGCGCGTCCCAGGCCAGCGGGGAGTGCCCGTCGAGCCGCATCGCCTTCGCCAGCACGCCGCGCTCCCGGCCGTACTGCGCGTCGTACGCCCGCAGATACGCCTGGGCGCTCTCGCCGCCGACCCGGGAGGGCTCGCCGTGCGAGACGTAGTACAGATTCAGCCCCTGGAAGATCGCCCAGGGATTCTGGCCCAGCAGCAGCGCGTTGGTGACATCGTCGCCGCCGAGCACGCTGACGGTCGGGCAGCTGTCGGCCATCCGGCTGTACTCGGACAGGAACGTCACGAACTGGCTGCCACGGGCCGTCCACACGACGCCCGTGGGCTCTCCGCCGCCCGCCACCCGGCACACCCGCTCCGCGAAGTCCTCCATCGTGTCGTACGACCGCCCGGCCGGTCCGGTGGCGCTCCCGCCCGCCCCCAGCAGCAGCGTCTCGACCGGGCCCGACTGGTATTCGGCGCGGAACGAGCGGGCGAGACCGGAGCTGTACGGATCCTTCGGATCGGCGACCATCATCACCCGGCGCGCCTTCACCGGGGCCTGTCCGGGCCGGGTCACCATCGCCGCCTCCCGCACGAAGGCCGCCATCACCTGGGCGGCGCGGGAGTCGACGGGCGCGAGCTGGTAGTAGTGCGGGCCCTGGGAGAGCAGGGAGTCGGCCGTGCCGGAGGTGCCGATCATGGGGATTCCGGCCGCGTCCAGCTTGCGGATCGCGGAGTACGTGGTGCCACGGCTCTGGCCGAGGCCGACGGCGCCGACGATCGACGCGTCGCGCCGGGCCAGCTGGACGATGGAGTCGGCGACGGCCGGGGCGTCCTCGAAGAGATGGCCCGCGTTGGCCACCAGCACCCGCACCGGAACCCGGTCGTCCGACGTCAGCGCGAGGGCGTTGACATGGGCCTGGGCGAGCGCGATCCCGCGCAGCTCGGGCAGGGTGCCGCCGCGCACCGGGTCATCCGCGCCCGCGCCGCCGCTGAACGGGCCGATGTAGACCACGGTGCGGTGGCGCGGCGAGGCCTCCTCGCGGCGGCGCGTCGCGGCGTCGACCGCGCCGTTCTGCCGGTCTATCTGCGCCAGCACCTCGCTGACCTGGCGTTCGTTGGTGCCCTGGGCGAACGTCTGCTGGCCCGTCGTCACCCCGACGCACTGACCGTCCTTGCCCAGGAACGTCTGGCCCGTGCAGCTGTCGTCGCCCTCGCCCCAGAAGGGCCGGTAGAGGCCGCCCGCCACCATCCCCAGCGTGAGCAGCGCGATCAGCGCCGCCCCCGCGATCTCGGTGCGCGGGCCCCAGCGGCGGGCGGTCGCGACCAGGGTGGGACGGCGGCCGAGCCAGTACGACGCCCGCTCGTCGTCCTCCGGCCCCTCGCTCACCGGCACCACGATCCCGGTGGGCTGGCCCGCGCGCATGCCCTGCCGCTCGACCAGCTCCAGTTCGGCGCCCGCGTGGGCCAGGTCGGCCGCCTCGATGTCCGGGATACGGGAGGCCAGCGAGCGCGCCCCGGCCGCGATCGCGATCACCGACGTACAGCGCAAGTCCTCGACGGCGGAGCGCAGTTCGCGTAAGAACCGCTGCACCCGCGAGTCCAGCGCCCCGGCCTCCTCGAAGAGCAGCACGAACCGGGTGGTGCGGCGCATCCGCCACGGGTTGAAGCGGCGGCGGCGCACCGCCCCGTCCAGGTCGGCGAGCAGGGCGTGCATCAGCACCCGGTCCAGCCGCTCCGGGTCGCTGCCCTCGCCGCCGGGGACGTGGTCGAGCGCGGAGCGGAAGAAGTCGGTGGGCGGGGTGCCGCGCTGCAGCCGCGCCCACTCCGCGTACCAGCGGCGGTGGCGGCCCCGGCCGAGCATCCGGCGGCTGGACCGGACGCCGAACAGCCAGCGCGGCAGGGTCTGGCAGAGCGGCCCGGCCACGAAGTTCCACAGCAGCTCCACGACCGAGCCGCCGCTCGCGTGGTCCCGGCCACCGATCCGCCACAGCGTGTTGGCCGTGCGCGACCAGCGGCGGTGCTCGTCGTAGCAGTGGTTGCGCAGATCGCGGTGGCGGTATTCGACGGGCCCGTCGATGGCCGGGGCCGTGACCACCGAGTGCAACAGCCGGAAGCCCGGCAGCCGCAGCTGCCCGGTGTCCACCGGCATGGACTCGGCGAGCTGCAGCGCGATCTGCTCGAACAGCTCCAGCGGCGGCGGATCGGCGCCGGGCGGGAGTGCCGGGAGGTACGCGTGGGGCGCCAGCACCTGGCTGCGGCCGCGCAGCCGCGACCGCAGCCCTCCCACGATCCTCCGCCCGGCCCGCCCGGCGCCCTCCTCCGTCAGCAGCACCACCGGCACCCTGCTGCGGCTGCGCCGCTGCTGGATGACCAGCTTGTCGAACGCCTCGACGAAGCGCTCGACACCCGGATACGCCGGGATGCGGTCCTGTGGATCCCCCGTCACCATCGTCCCCGTCCCCCTCTCCGACCCGCCCTCACAAAGGCGGTGGAAACAAGGGATATCCCCCGTACGGGAAGGGCTCAAGCGCGGCGACGGGGGCGGGTCTCACATCTCGCGCGCCTCCAGCGTGATCGCGCGCTCCCCTACGGCCGCGGTCCGCGGAAGCGGAACGAGCTGCTGGCTCGCCTCGAACCTCAGCAGGCTGCTCTCCACGAACGCCGGGCCCGGTACGAAGTTCACGCCCGGGGCCTCCTGCACCGACCAGGAGTGGGTCAGGCCGTCGCAGAGCGCCGGGCCGCCGCCGAGCCCGTACCGCATCTGGCCCTGGATGAGCGTGACGAGGAGATCGGCGCGCGGAATGGTCGCGCCGTCCCGCAGACAGCGGTACGTCCCCGTCAGGGCGACGGTGCCGGTGCTGCTCACGTATCCGACGCGGCTCACGGTGACGTTGTTGCCCCACGGCAGCGGCAGGGCCTGCCGCCCCATCTGCGGCATCCCGGGCACCCCGGCCCCGGCGGACGGCCCGGCGGGGGCCGGGGCGGCGGGGGCCGGGGCGGGCGAGGGGGCGGGGGCCGGGGCCGCGTGGGCGGCGGGGGTGACGGGCGCGGCGATGATCAGACCGGTGACGGCACCGAGAAGGCGGCGACGGTTGCGCATGAGGGCGTACCTCCGTGAGCGGGTCGGAATCCCTGTGACGGGATCCCTGGGGAAATCCCTGTGGGGGACGAAGTCCCCGTACAGCTATCGGGCCCGCCGCGCGGCCTGCGGGAACCTCACCCCCGTGCGGCGTGTCCGATACCGCTGGGCGGGTGCTCCCGCGACGCCGGGTTGACCGCCGCCCCGGTCGGGCCCCCGGTCAGGCCCCCGGTCGGGCGCCGGGTCAGACGCCCGGTCCAGCGGGCGCAGTGCGCGCCCAGCAGGAGCAGGAAGGAGGTGGGCAGGAAGACCGCGTCCGAGACGATCATCATGGCGGACAGGAAGGGGATGCCGAGGACGACGGCGATCGCCAGATGCTCCAGCATCATCACCGCCAGCAGGACGTTCTTGAGCCGCCGGTAGCCGAGCAGGAACGGGAACGCCACCTGGGTGATGACCGTCCCGTAGCTCAGCAGATAGACCGCGAGCATGCTGTGGGTGAGCAGCGCGCCGAGGGCGGGCCAGGGCGCGAAGTAGTCGAGGTGCAGGGCGTAGTACAGCCCGCTGCCCTCCTGCCACAGACTGCCCTGGACCTTGTACCAGCCCGACGTCGCGTAGATGAGGCAGACCTGCGCCGCGATCACCAGCATGGCGCAGTTGTGCAGCATCGCCGTCGCCGCGTCGAGCAGGTCGTGCGCTCGGTGCCCCCAGGGCCACCGGTGCGCCGCGTACCAGAGGCCATACGCCGCCCAGAACGCCCACAGGACCGCCGCCCACGCGGTGTGCGGGAAGCCGTCGGACACCCACAGGAGCACCACCCCGAGCGCCTGCCACAGCCCGACCCCGGCCCGGTCGTACGCCGGTCGCCGCTGCCGCCGCGCCCGGGCGAGGCGGTGGGCGTCGAGCGACCAGACCGCCCCGCAGCGGGTGAACGCCAGGTACACGGCCATCACCCGCAGCGCGTTGTCCCCGGCGTCACCCAGATAGGGGTTATGGCTGTCGAGGGAGACGACGGCCACCAGGAACACCACGGACGTGCCCCGGGTACGCCAGCCCAGCATCAGCAGGACGGCGGCCACGATCGCGCCGTGGTAGACGGCTTCGAACCACCAGTGGCCGCCGGACCACAGCAGGGCGCTGAACCGGTGGTCCTCCGCGACGACCTGCGCCGCCATCTCCGCCGACCAGGGGCTGCGGTCGCCGTACAGCAGCCGCCGCTGCGGCCACTCCCGGAGCAGGAAGGCGGCGGCGATCGCGCCGAGCCCGATGCGGAACAGGGCGGCCTGGTACGGGGCGTGGGTGCGGGCGGCGAAGGTGATCAGCCGGGCCAGTCGGTTCACGTCACAGTCCCCTGTGGTCGTCGTGCGTCACCGGCCACCAGGGCAGCGTGCGGTGGGGGGTGTTCCGTACGGGCGCGTGGGCGCTCCAGCGCGGTGGGGTCACGGGCACGGCCCGGCTGCGCACCTGCACGGCGACGATGCCCTCGCTGTGCGCGAGGCGGCTCAGGGCGATCCGCTTGAGGTATTCGGCGGACAGCGCGCCCCGCGCGGCGGTCGGCGCCTCCCGCCGGTCGTGGGTGTCCCGGTAGAAGTCCCAGGCGCGGCGCAGCAGGTTCTGGTCCGCGTGGCTCGGCAGCAGGCTGTGCCGTACGCCCTCGATGTCGCGGGCCGTGAGGCTCGTCCACCGCCCCGTACGGAGCGCCCCGGAACCCTCCGCCGTCCGCACCCGGGCCTCGACGCGGACGTTCGCCTGGAGCGGCTGGGGCGCGAACAGCTTCCAGTCCTGGGCGAATTCGGGGTAGACGTGCGCCTCGATGACGGGTGCGTACGCGCGCCGCACCGGACTTGGCGGCGCGTTGCTCAGGAACACCATGGCCAGGTGCCAGAGTGCCGCGCCGAGCAGCACGGCGGCGGTCGCCGTCAGCAGGGCGAGGGAGCGGAGGGACCAGGTCCGCTCGGGCTCGCCGCGCTCTTCCGGCAGGGGCGCCCGGGGCGCGCACACCCGCCCGACACGGTCCTTGGTGTGCTGTTCCACGATCTCCTGGGCCCTCCTGCTCACCTATCCGCGGATGTTGCTGCAGCCCCGGGCGGCGCCGGGCACGATCGACGGGACGGCCGGGCTGTTGAACGCCGCGAGGGACATCCCGCCACCGCCGCCGCTCAGCGCGGTGAGGTCGCCGGTGCTGCTCGCCCCGCTGCTGCCGTCCCCGGTCGCCTCGCCCCCGAACAGGCCGTCGCAGTCGTTGTGCTGGGTCGAACCACCCCGGATGGTGGCGCGGAACAGCTCGCCCAGGTCCGGCCCCTGCTGCGCCCGCGTGGCGGGCCCGGCCCCGTCGGCCCCGTCTGCTCCGTCGTCGTGGATGCCGCCGAAGGCGACAGCCGCGGCAGCGCACGCGCTCAGGACGACCGTTCTCAGTACTCTCTTCATCTGTTCGCCTTTCTCGATCTTTCTCGATGGATCCGTCGCCGTCAGCCGCGGGAGTTGCTGCACTTCTGGCCCGACCCGGTGCCCCGGTCGAAGGGCATCGCGGGCGCGCCGCCGCTGCCGCCGCCGCTGCCGCCCGTGGCGGAGCCCAGCGCCGCGAACGCGGAGTCACAGCCGTTGTTCTGCCTCGATCCGCCCCCGAACCCGGCGCGGTACAGGTCGGCCAGCGGCGGGCCCGGCTGAGCCCGGGTCGCGTGGCCGTCGCCGCCGTCCCCGTCAGTCCCGCCGTCGTGGATGCCGCCGAAGGCAACGGCAGCGGCAACACACGCTCCCAGAACGACCGTTCGCAGTACGCTCTTCATCTGTTCGGCCTCTCTCGATGATTCTTCCGCCGTTAGCGGCGCAGCCTGCCGGGCGGCGGAAGCAGGTCGCGGCACCGACACGTCCGCGTCCACCGAATGGCCCGAGGCGGGGAGGTCCACAGTCGATAACCATTCGACGCAGGACCATTGACACCCGTGACACCCGGTGATTACCGTCACGCCAGGATTTCGAACGTGTGACGAAATATCGAACATCGCGAAGGGTCATAGCCTTGCGCATCACCGGAATCAGCACGCATGTCGTCGGCACCCCCTGGCGCAATCTCACCTATGTGCAGGTCCACACCGATGAGGGCATCACCGGCGTCGGCGAGACCCGCATGCTCGGCCGCACCGATGCGCTCCTCGGCTATCTCCACGAGGCCGAGAAGAACCACATCGCCGGATCGGACCCGTTCGCGGTGGAGGACCTGGTCCGCCGGATGAAGTACGGCGACTACGGCCGCGCGGGCGAGATCGTGATGTCCGGGATCGCCTGCGTCGAGATGGCCTGCTGGGACATCAAGGGCAAGGCGCTCGGGGTGCCGGTCTGGCAGCTGCTCGGCGGCAAGGTGACCGACAAGGTCAAGGCGTACGCGAACGGCTGGTACACGGTCGAGCGCACCCCCGAGGCGTTCCACAAGGCGGCCACCACCGTGGTCGAGCGCGGCTACCAGGCGCTGAAGCTGGACCCGTTCGGCACCGGCCACTTCGAGCTGGACCACGCCGAGACGCTGCACTCGATCTCGCTGGTCGAGGCGGTGCGGGACGCGATCGGGCCGAACGCGGAGCTGCTGGTCGAGATGCACGGGCGGTTCAGCCCGTCGACCGCCGTGCGGATCGCGGGCGAGCTGGAGCGGTTCCGTCCGTCGTGGCTGGAGGAGCCGGTGCCGCCGGAGAACCTGAAGGCGCTGGCGAAGGTCGCGGAGAAGACGAACCTGCCGATCGCGACGGGTGAGCGCATCCACGACCGGATCGAGTTCCGCGAGCTGTTCGAGTCGCAGGCCGTCGACATCATCCAGCCGGACGTCGGCCACCTCGGCGGCATCGGTGAGACCCGCAAGCTGGCCGCGACCGCCGAGACCCACTACGTGCTGATCGCGCCGCACAACGTCGGCGGCTCGGTGCTGACCGCCGCGTCGCTCCAGGTCGCCGGGTGCACCCCGAACTTCAAGATCCTGGAGCACTTCAACGACTTCGCCGACGCGGAGATCAAGAAGGTGGTCAAGGGCGCCCCGCAGGTGGTGGACGGCTACTTCGAGCTGTCGCACGAGCCGGGCCTCGGTGTCGAGCTGGACACCGACGCGGCCGCCGAATTCCCGCAGCAGCAGGCCCGGTTCGACCTGTGGGCCGAGGGCTGGGAAAAGCGGGATCCCTCCGGGGGACGTGGCGAATGAGCGCCGTGAGCCGCATGGAAGAGGCGCTCGTCCTCGAACGGCCCGGCAGCCACCGGCTGGACACCCGTACCGTCGCGGAGCCCGGGCCCGGCGAGGCCAGGGTGCGGGTCCACGCGTCCGGGATCTGCGGCAGCGACCGCGAGGTCTACGAGGGCAACCGGCCCGAGGGGTACGTCCGGTATCCCGTCACCCCCGGCCATGAGTGGTCCGGGACGGTCGAGGCGGTCGGCGCGGGCGTCCCCGAGGCGCTCACCGGCCGCAAGGTCGTCGGCGAGGGGTTCCGCAACTGCCAGGTGTGCGACCGCTGTCACGCCGGGGAGACCACGCTGTGCACGGCGGGGTACGAGGAGACCGGCTTCACCCAGCCCGGCGCGATGGCCACCACCCTGACCCTGCCCGCCCGGCTGCTGCACCCGCTGTCCGACGACGCCGATCTGACCGCGGCCGCGCTGCTGGAGCCCGCCGCGTGCATCGCCGCCGCCGCGCTCAAGGCGAACGCGCGGCCGGGGCAGCGGGTCGCGGTGGTGGGCACCGGGACGCTCGGCATGATCGCCGTGCAGTTCCTGGCCGCCGTCTCCCCCGCCGAGCTGCTGGTGGTCGGGACCCGGCCGGACCGGGAGCGGCTGTCGCTGTCGTTCGGTGCCACGTCCTTCCGTACGAACGACCGCCTCGACGACGTCCGGGGCGGCTTCGACATCGTTATCGAGACCGCCGGATCCGCCCCAGCAGCCCGCACCTCCGCCGCGCTGCTGCGGCGCGGCGGACGGCTGGTGCTCACCGGGATCCCGGCGGCGGACACGGCGGACGGGCTCGACCCGACCGACCTGGTCGTCCGGCAGATCGAGGTACAGACCGTGTTCGGGGCCGCGCCGGACGCGTGGGCGCACGCGGTGCGGGTCTTCGACGCGGGGCTGCTGACGCTGCTGCCGCTGGTGACCCACGAACTGCCGCTCAGCGACTTCGCCACCGCCATCGAGCTGGTGGGAAGCGGTGATCCGAAGGTGGGCAAGGTCCTGCTGCGGCCCGCGTAGCCCCTTCCCTGTCCGGGGGCTCCGCGCCCCCGGGCCCGACGGTCCTCACACATCGAGGGCTTCACCTAGTCCTTACGGCGATACAAGGAGCACCGTGACCACCGCCGCCTCGCCCCGCCCCTCCGGCCCCCGCCGTCCCGCCGACGCCGCCCTCGCCTCGCTCGGCCACGCGACGCCCGAGCCCGACCCCGCCGACGCCTCCGCGCACTCCTTCCCCGACGGCGGCACCTGGCGCACCGAGGTCCCGTCCGTCGAGGGCCCGGAGGCGCTGGCCACCGTGTTCAAGGAGGCCGGGCGGCTCGACGTACCGATCCACCGGATCAGCCAGGGCAGCGGCGTCTGGATGCTCACCGACGCCGAGATCACCGAGATGGTGGAGTCCTGCGCGGAGCGCAATGCCGAGCTGTGCCTGTTCACCGGACCGCGCGGCACCTGGGACATCGGCGGCGCCACCCGCTCCGACTCCGGCGGCGGCGGGCTGCGGGCCCGCGGCCACGACGCGGTCGCCGGATGCGTGGAGGACGCCCTGCGGGCCGCCTCGCTCGGGGTGAAGTGCCTGCTGGTCGCCGACGAGGGCGTGCTGTGGCTGCTGCACCAGCTGCGCGAGCGCGGTGAGTTGCCCGCGGACACCACCTTCAAGCTGTCGGCGCTGGTCGGCCCGGTCAACCCGGCCTCGTTCGCGGTGTACGAGCGGCTGGGCGCCGACTCGATCAACATCCCCTCGGATCTGACGCTGGAACACCTCACCGAGATCCGCCGGTCCTCCCGCGCCCCGATGGACTTCTACATCGAGGCCCCGGACGACCTCGGTGGGTACGTACGGCTCTATGACGCGGCCGAGTTGATCCGCCGCGGCGCCCCCATCTATCTGAAATTCGGGCTCAGCAAGTCTCCGGGGATCTACCCCTACGGCGCGCAACTGCGGGACGTGGCGCTGAACAGCGCGCGCGAGCGGGTGCGCCGCGGCCGGCTCGTGCTCGATCTGCTCGCCCGGCTGGGCGCGGACGGCGGGCTGTCGCCGCTGGGCTCCCGGCTGCCGGGGCCGCTGCGGCGCTTCCCGGTCACCGACGCGTCCGACGCCGACACCGGCGCGGCCCCCCAGAAGTCCTGAGCAATGACGCCCCAGGGAAGGACCCCATCACCATGCGTACGGTAAGAGGCGCACGAGCCGCGGCGATAGGCGCCGGTCTCCTCGCGCTCTCGCTGACCGCCACGGCCTGTGGCCAGGAGGCGGTCGGTGGCAGTCGGTACAAGAGCAAGGAAAAGGGAGGGACGATCGGCATCGCGATGCCGACCAAGTCCTCCGAGCGGTGGATCACCGACGGCCGCAACGTGGCCAAGCAGTTCAAGGAGGCGGGCTACAAGACGGACCTCCAGTTCGGCGAGGACGACGTCCGCACCCAGGTGGCCCAGCTCGAAAACATGATCACCAAGGGCCACCGGCTGCTGGTGATCGCGCCGATCAACGGCGGGGCGCTGAACGACGTCCTGAAGCAGGCCAAGCAGGCCAACATCCCGGTGATCTCCTACGACCGGCTGCTCCTGGGCACGAAGGACGTCGACTACTACGCGACCTTCGACAACGAGAAGGTCGGCAGGCTCCAGGGCCAGTACATCGTCGACAAGCTGGGGCTGTCCAAGGGCCGCAAGGGCCCGTTCAACATCGAGCTGTTCGCCGGGTCGTCGGACGACAACAACACCCGGTACTTCTACGACGGCGCGATGAGCGTGCTCAAGCCGTACATGGACAAGGGCGAGCTGGTCGTCCGCTCCAAGCAGACCAAGCTGAACCAGCTCTACACCGAGAAGTGGAGCGGAAGCGCCGCCCAGGACCGCATGGAGGACCTGCTCAACGCGGCGTACAGCGGCAACGATGTCGACGCCGTGCTCTCGCCGTACGACGGCATGTCCATCGGCATCCTCTCGGCGCTCAAGAGCGCCAGCTACGGGACGAAGGCCAAGCCGTTCCCGGTGGTGACCGGGCAGGACGCGGAGCTGGCCTCCGTGAAGTCCATCGCGCGGGGCCAGCAGACGCAGACCATCTACAAGGACCTGCGCAAGCTGGCGAAGGCCACCGTGGCGATCGCCAAGGCGGAGCTGACCGGCGGCAAGGCTCCGATCAACGACACGAAGTCGTACGACAACGGCGAGAAGGTCGTGCCGACGTATCTGCTCAAGCCGGTCAGCATCGACAAGTCCAACACCCAGGTGCTGGTGGACGAGGGCTACTACACCGCGTCACAGCTGAAGTAGGGCGGATCCGAGCTATGAGCACCATTCTCGAATTGCGCTCCATCACCAAGACCTTCCCCGGTGTGAAGGCGCTCTCCGACGTCAACCTCCGTGTCCGCCAGGGCGAGATCCACGCCCTGTGCGGGGAGAACGGCGCAGGCAAGTCCACCCTGATGAAGGTGGTCAGCGGAGTCCATCCGCACGGTTCCTACGACGGCGAGATCCTCTTCGACGGCGAGGCCTGCTCCTTCAAGGACATCCGCGCGAGCGAGCAGCGCGGCATCGTCATCATCCACCAGGAACTCGCGCTGATCCCGTATCTGTCCATCGCCGAGAACATCTTCCTCGGCAATGAACACGCCACCCGCGGCCTGATCAGCTGGAACGAGACCCTCAAGCACGCCAACGCGCTGCTCAAGCGGGTCGGGCTGACGGATTCGCCGCAGACCCGGGTCACCGACATCGGCGTGGGCAAGCAGCAGCTCGTGGAGATCGCCAAGGCGCTCGCCAAGGAGGTGAAGCTGCTCATCCTGGACGAGCCGACGGCGGCGCTCAACGACGAGGACAGCGGCAAACTCCTCGATCTGCTGCTGGAGTTCAAGGCGCAGGGCATCTCCTCGATCATCATCTCGCACAAGCTGAACGAGATCCGCAAGGTGGCCGACTCCGTCACCATCCTGCGTGACGGCCAGTCCATCGAGACCATGACGGTCCGGGAGACCCCGGAGTCCGAGCCGGAGGTCTCCGAGGACCGCATCATCCGCGGCATGGTCGGCCGCGACCTCGACAGCCGGTTCCCCGACCGCACCCCGTACGAGGGCGAGGACGCCGCCGAGGTGGCCATGGCCATCGAGGACTGGACGGTGCACCACCCCATCGACCAGCAGCGCAAGGTCGTGGACGGGGTGTCGCTGAACGTCCGGCGCGGCGAGATCGTGGGCATCGCCGGGCTGATGGGCGCGGGCCGCACGGAGCTGGCGATGAGCGTCTTCGGGCGCACGTACGGGCGCTACGCGGGCGGCCGGGTCCTCCGCGACGGCCAGGAGGTCCGTACCCGTACCGTGCCGGAGGCCATCGACCACGGCATCGCGTACGTCACCGAGGACCGCAAGACGTACGGGCTCAACCTCGGGGACACCATCAGCCGCAACGTCTCGCTCTCCTCGCTCCCGAAGGTGGCCCGCCGAGGCGTGGTCAACGAGCACGAGGAGTCGCGGGTCGCCGAGCGGTTCCGCAAGACGATGAACATCAAGGCACCGACGGTCTTCGAGCGGGTCGGCCGGCTCAGCGGCGGCAACCAGCAGAAGGTCGTCCTCAGCAAGTGGATCTTCGCTGGTCCCGAGGTGCTCATCCTCGACGAGCCCACCCGTGGGATCGACGTCGGGGCCAAGTACGAGATCTACACGGTCATCAACGACCTGGCGGCGCAGGGCAAGGCCGTCGTCTTCATCTCCTCCGAGCTGGGCGAGCTGCTGGGGATGTGCGACCGGATCTACACGATGGCGGCCGGACGGCTGACCGGGGAGGTTCCCCGGGCCGAGGCGACCCAGGAAGTTCTGATGCGCCATATGACAAGGGACAGAGGAGACGAAGGATGAGCACGGCCACCAAGACCGAGAGCCCGGCGCCACCGCCGGCCGAGGGGTCCAAGAGCCTTGGGACGCTGCTGCTGCAGGGCATGCGGACCAATATGCGGCAGTACGGGATGCTGGTCGCGCTCGCCCTGATCATCGTCATCTTCCAGATCTGGTCGGACAACATCCTGCTGCGGCCGGGGAACGTCACCAGCCTGGTGCAGCAGAACGGCTACATCCTCATCCTCGCCATCGGCATGATGATGGTGATCATCGCGGGGCATATCGATCTGTCGGTCGGCTCGCTCGTCGCCTTCATCGGCGCGGCGGCCGGCGCGATGATGATCAAGCACGACATGCCCTGGGGCTACGCGGCCGTCCTCTGCCTGGTGATCGGCGCGCTGGCCGGGGCGTGGCAGGGCTTCTGGATCGCGTACATCGGGATTCCGTCGTTCATCGTCACCCTCGCCGGAATGCTGGCCTTCCGTGGCGGCACCCAGATCCTGCTCGACGGGCAGTCCCTGTCGCCGTTCCCGGACGGCTTCGAGAAGCTGAGCACCGGCTTCATACCGGAGATGGGCCCGTACACGCAGTACCACAACCCGACGATGGTGCTCGGTCTCATCGTGTGCGCGGCCGTCGTCTGGCAGGAGTGGCGCGGGCGGCAGCAGCGGGCGGCGTACGAGCTGGAGGTGGTCCCGCTCGGGCTGTTCTTCACCAAGTGCGCGGCGATCGTGGCCGCCGTGATGGCGTTCACCATGACGCTGTCCAGCTGGCACGGCGCGCCGTACGGGCTGCTGATCCTGGCCGTGCTCTTCGTGATCTTCAGCTTCGTGATGCGCAACACCGTCATCGGGCGCCATGTGTACGCGCTCGGCGGCAACCAGCCCGCGGCCAAGCTCTCGGGTGTCCGGGACAAGCGCGTCACCTTCCTGGTCTTCGTCAACATGGGGCTGCTGTCCGCGCTCGCCGGAATGGTCTTCGCGGCCCGGCTCGGCTCCGCCACCCCCAGTGCGGGCCTCAACTTCGAACTGGAGGCCATCGCCGCGGCGTTCATCGGCGGCGCGTCCGCCAGTGGCGGTGTCGGCACGGTGCTGGGCGCGATCATCGGCGGTCTGGTGCTCGGTGTGCTCAACAACGGCATGTCGCTGGTGGGCATCGGCACCGACTACCAGCAGGTGATCAAGGGGCTGGTGCTGCTGGCGGCGGTCGGCTTCGACGTGTGGAACAAGCGCCGGGTCGGTTCGTAGCCCTTCCAACTACCTTTTGTGGAGCCGCACATGACGCACCAAACGAGCAAGAGCAGCACGAGCAGACGCACGGTGATCACGGCCGCGGCGGCCGCCGCCGGAGTGGCGGCCACGGGCCCGGCGTACGCGACGGGTGGCGCCAGCCGGAAGGGCGAGGGACACGCGGTGAAGGAACACTTCGGCACGCTGGCCGACGGCACCAAGGTCGACCGCTGGACCATCGACAACGGCCGCACCCGGCTCTCCGTGCTGTCGTACGGCGGTGTCGTCCAGTCCCTGGAGATCCCCGACCGGCACGGCCGCCGGGCCAACGTCTCGCTCGGCTTCACCGACCTGGACGCGTACGTCGCCAGCAGCCCGTACTTCGGCGCCCTCATCGGCCGCTACGGCAACCGCATCGCGCGCGGTGCGTTCACCCTCGACGGGAAGGCGTACCAGCTGCCCGTCAACGACGGCCCCAACAGCCTCCACGGCGGTGACAAGGGCTTCGACAAGCGCGTCTGGTCCGTCGAGCCGTTCCGCAAGGGCGCCGACGTCGGCCTCACCCTGCGCCGGGTCAGCCCCGACGGCGAGATGGGCTACCCGGGCCAGCTCACCGTGCGGGTCGACTACACCCTGACCCCGGCGGGCGACTTCCGTATCGACTACGAGGCCACCACCGACAAGGCCACCGTCGTCAACCTCACCAACCACACCTACTACAACCTGGCCGGGGAGGGCTCGGGGTCCATCTACGACCACCGCCTCCAGATCGCGGCCTCCCGCTACACCCCGGTCGACAAGACCCTCATCCCGACCGGCGAGCTGGCCAAGGTCGCCGGGACCCCGTTCGACTTCCGCCGCGCCAAGGAGATCGGCCGGGACATCCGGGACGCGCATCAGCAGGTGCTCTACGGCCAGGGCCTCGACCACAACTTCGCGCTCGACAAGGGCCTCACCCGCCGCCCCGAGCACATCGTGACGGTCACCGAGCCGGAGTCGGGCCGGGTGATGAAGATCGCCACGACCGAGCCGGGTGTCCAGCTCTACAGCGGCAACTTCCTGACCGGCACCTTCGCCGGTACGTCCGGCCAGGTCTACCGCCAGGGCGACGGCTTCTGCCTGGAGACCCAGCACTTCCCGGACTCCCCGAACCAGCCCGCCTTCCCCTCCACGGTGCTCCGCCCCGGCGCCACCTACCGCTCCACGACGGTGCACTCCTTCTCGACCCGCTGAGCCCCGGCGCTCCGCCTCCCTCCCGCTCCGCGTTCGCGCGGGCGGGAGGTTCGTCGTTTCCCTCCCCTCCCGAGAGGCCCCGTATGAGACCGCTCCGCACGCTCCTCGCCCTCGCCGCCCTCCCCTTGGCCACCCTCACCACCCCGGCGGCGGCCGCCCAGGAACGCACGGTGACCGTGGAGGAGCAGCGGCTCGGCAAGGCCGCTCCCCAGGAGATCCTGCGCCGCAGCGGCTTCGACGACGTGGCGCCGGGCTTCGCGCGGGATCTGGCGCGCGTACGGTCCGTGGCCGAGGCCGAGCGTGTCGTACGGCGGGACGGCGGGCGGCTGTGGGACCGCGCGGTGGCCCGTGCGCAGGGCCGTGGCCCGGCGGGCGGCGACCTCAGCCGGGACGACGACCGGCCGCTGTACTGGGCGCGGCTGGGGATGACGCGCGCGCTCGGCGAGTGGCAGCCGCGTTTCCCCCTGAGCGAAGCCCACCGCGCCAAGCTGCTGAACGCTTTGGAACGCGGCTCGCGTGGCCAGGACGCCCTCGACCTCCCGCCCGGCAGGCACATCAAGCGCATCGTGGTCACCGGCTTCGACCCGTTCCAGCTGGACGCCGACGTACGACGCTCCAATCCGTCCGGCGCGGCGGCGCTCGCGCTGGACGGGGTGACGCTGCGTACGCCCGAGGGCCCGGCGCGCGTCGAGACCGCCGTCTTCCCCGTCCGCTGGGCGGACTTCGCGGACGGCACGGTCGAACGGACCCTGCTGCCGGTGTTCCGCCCCGGCCCGCGCCAAGTCGACGCCTTCATGACCGTGAGCCAGGGCCGGGTGGGCCGCTTCGACGTCGAGCGCACCAATGGCGCGTGGCGCGGGGGCTACCCCGACAACGCCAATGTCTCCCGCACCGAGACCATCCCCCTCCCGCCCGGCGCCCCGCAGCCGCAGTGGACGACGACCACCCTCCCGTACGCCGCGATCGTCGCGGCGGACACCGGGCCCGTCCCCGTGTACGACAACACCACCGTCACCGAGATCCCGGCGGGCGCCACGGCCCCGGTGGTCCGCCCGGGCGGTCCGACGCCCGGCTCGACGGCCCGCGCGGGCGGTGGCGGCGACTATCTCTCCAACGAGATCGCCTACCGCGCCACCCTGCTGCGCGACACGGTCGGGTTGAAGGCCCCGGGCGGCCATCTCCACACCCCGGTCCTCCAGTTCGGCCCCGGAAACACCGACCCGGCGACGGGCCGGATCACCGACCCCGACTTCGTCCGCGACCGCGAGGCCATCACCGCCCAGGTGCGCACGGTGCTCACGGTGGCGGCCACGACGGGAGGCGCCAATGACTGATGAACCCCCCAGGTTTTCCGTGGGTTCTGCAACCGTTCCGCTTTCCGACCCCTCTACCTCCCCGCAGGGTGAACGACGCGTACCCAATGGAGGTTTTATGCGCAATAGGACCAGAGGTGTGGTGGGCGTAGCAGTCGGCGCCGCCATGACCGCCGCCGTGGCCGCCGGGGCCCATGCCGTCGTATCGGACGACGACGGGCCCGACCGGAACCAGCCCGCCGCGGCGGGCAAGACCACACCGGGCGACATCGACCACGACGGCTACGCCGACCTCGGGGTGGGCGCGCCCGACGGCACCGTCTCCGGGAAGTCCAAGGCGGGCTACGTGGGCGTGACCTACGGCGCCCAGTCCGGCGTCGACGCCGGACGGCACAGCACGCTGTCGCAGGCGAGCCCGGGCGTTCCCGGCACCCCCGAGGCCGGGGACCACTTCGGCTCGGCCGTCGTGCGCGGCGATGTGGACGGGGACGGCTACACCGACCTGATCGTCGCCGCGAACAGCGAGGCCATCGGCACCGCCAAGCGGGCCGGTTCCGTCACGGTCGTCTTCGGCGCCAAGGGCGGCCTCTCCGGCGACGCCATCGCCTTCCACGCGCCGAAGGCCACCGCCTACGCGCTGTTCGGCGACACGATGGCCGTGGGCGACTACAACCACGACGGCCGCGACGACATCGCCATCACCGACGGCACCAAGGTCCAGCTCGTGGGCGGCGCGGCGAACCTGCGCGAGACGGCGACCCCGAAGATGACCGCCGTCACCCCGCCCGGCGGCGGAGCGGGCATCGAGCACCTGTCCTCCGGCGACATCAACGGGGACGGCTTCGCCGACCTGGTGACCGTCGCCTACCAGGACGACCCCGCCGACGAGGGCACGCTCGGCGTGCTGCCCGGCTCGTCCGGCGGTCTGAAGAGCACCCCGCTGGGCGAGGACGTGGCGCTGCCGTTCGCCTCGTACCAGGCCGTGGTGGGTGACATCAACGGCGACGGCAAGGACGACGTCGTCACGGACACCGGCTTCGAGGACGGTCCGGACGACGCGCGCCTGCGCACGTTCCCGGGCACCGCAGCGGGGCTCGACACCGCCAACCCGGTGATCTGGAAGGGCAAGCCGCAGAACGGCACCGCCTCCCGGCTCGCCGACATCAACGGCGACGGCCACGACGACCTCGTGGTCGGCGACACCGCCGCCGAGGCCCCCGGCGGCTACAACGACGCCGGCGCCATCACCGTCCTCAAGGGAACCAAGGACTGGCTGACCGACGCGGGTGCGCAGACCTTCTCCCTCGACACCGAGGGCGTCCCCGGCGAGATGACGGGCAACGACAAGTTCGGCGACGCCGTCTCACCGGCCGACTACAACGGTGACGGCAAGCCCGACCTGGCCATCGGCGTCCCCAACCGCACCGAGGGCGCGGGCGCGACGGCCCTCCTGTACGCGGGTACCGACGGCCTCACCGCCGAGGGCTCCGCCCTCATCGGCCCCGGCGACCTCGGCGCCCCGGCGGCCGATGCCGCCTTCGGCACGGAACTGTCCGACCCCGCGACGAAGTAGCACGACGTCGCCCTCAGGCGGTGGCCGGGCCCAACCGGGCCGGGCCACCGCCGTGGGGATCTGCCCTGTCGGCCTGCCGCGCCTCGTAGAGGTGCACGCGGGCGGTCGAGTCGAGCGTGATGGCGTACGCCCCCAGCGCCCGCCACACCTCGGCGACAACCCCCGCCTCCTCCCGCAACTCCCGCCGCGCACACTCCTCCGCCGTCTCCCCCGCCTCCCGCCGCCCGCCCGGCAGGAACAAGTACTCCCCACCGTGACGGGGAAAGTGGGCGCTCAGGAGGGCCACCCGGCCGTCGGCGTCGCGAGCCACCACCACAGAAGCGTCCCGAACCGGCCCATGGCCCCGGGCATCGTCGTCCATGGCTGGGGAGCGTAGCGGTCAACACGGGCGGCTTTACGAGGGCGGTAGCTCTGGGTTGAGTCTGTCGGCGGGCACTCGCTCAAGGCGGGTCCAGCCCTTCCAGCCACGTTCCGCCAGGATCGCCAATACCCGCTGGGCGCCCGGCGCGGACTCGGCCATGGCTGAGTCCAGCAGGTGGACGAACTGGTCGTCGAAGCCGTCGGGCCCCACCTCGCCGGCCTTCACGGCACGAATCCTCAGGCGCTCCAGGATGTCGGCGAGTTCGATGACCCGCGGGTCCTCGGCCGACCAGTCGAGCGCCCCTTTGAGGAAGCTGTAGAGCCTCAGCATGTCGGGGTCGTCCAGCTGCTCGTGCTTCTTGGCGATCACGGCGTCGATCAGATGCGGCACCTGGGCGGCGACCATGATCCAGGCGTCCCGCTCCAGCTCGATGTATCGCTCCTCGACGCCGAGACCGCGCAACCGGTCGAGGTAGCCCACGACGCTCCGCGGGAGCGCCAGGTGTTCTCCGGCGGCGATCCGGGCAAGGCGTCTGCGGGTGTCCTGCAGCCGCCTGATCTCGGCGCGCAGATCCTTGTCGATCTCCTGGACGCCCTCGGAGAACTCCTCCGGGCCGGCGTCGAGGAGTTCCTGCACCCTGGCCAGCGGCACACCGGCATCGGCCAGGGTGTGGATCTGGATCAGTCGCGCGACCGCGGCAGCGTTGTAGGCCCGGTAGCCGGACTGGTCGCGCGCGGGCTCAGGCAGCAGCCCGATCTGGTGGTAGTGGCGTACCGCCCGCACCGTCACCCCGGCGTACGCCGCCAGCTGGCTGATGGTGAGCATGAGTCCCAGCCTGCCTCAGGAAATCTTCCGTCGATAGGCGGCCATCGCGAAGCCGTACGCCACGACGAGGATGCCGACGCACCACGCGAGTGCGATCCAGATATCGTCGCCGACCGGCCGCTCGGCGAACAGGTCGCGGATCGTGTTGACGATCGACGTCACCGGCTGATGCTCGGCGAACCAGCGCACCGGGCCGGGCATGGTCTCCGTGGGTACGAACGCCGAGCTGACGAACGGCAGGAAGATGAGCGGGTAGGCGAACGCGCCCGCGCCCTCGACCGACGCCGCGGAGAGCCCGGGGATCACGGCGATCCAGGTCAGCGCCAGGGTGAACAGGAGCAGGATGCCGACGACCGCGAGCCATGCCAGCACTCCCGCCCCTGAGCGGAAGCCCATGAGCAGAGCGACGCCCACGACGATCACGAGCGAGATCAGGTTGGCGACCAGCGAGGTGAAGACGTGTGCCCACAGCACACCCGACCGTGCGATCGGCATGGACTGGAATCGCTCGAAGATCCCACTCTTCATGTCGGTGAACAGCCGGTAGGCGGTATAGGAGATGCCCGACGCGATGGTGATGAGCAGGATGCCGGGCAGCATGTAGTTCACGTACGAAGCCGACCCTGTGTCGATCGCGCCGCCGAACACGTAGACGAACATCAGCATCATGGCGACCGGCGTGATGACGGTCGTGATGATGGTGTCCCAGCTGCGGGTGACATGGCGCAGGGTCCGCGCCGCAAGAACAGCGGTGTCGCCGAAGAAGTACGCGGTCATCCCTGCCCCCTAGTTGTTGGTGCCACCGACGACCGCGAGGAAGATCTCCTCCAGGCTCGGCTGCTTCTCGACGTACTCGACCGTGGCGGGCGGGAAGAGCTGCTTGAGCTCGGCGAGGGTGCCGTTCACGATGATCCGCCCCTGGTGGAGGATCGCGATCCGGTCGGCCAGCTGCTCGGCCTCGTCCAGATACTGCGTGGTGAGCAGCACTGTCGTGCCGTGGCGGGCGAGCTCCTTGACCGCATCCCACACCTCGATACGCGCCTCGGGGTCGAGCCCGGCCGTCGGCTCGTCCAGGAAGATCACCGGCGAACTCCCGATGAGGCTCATCGCGATATCCAGCCGACGGCGCATCCCGCCCGAATACGTCGACGCTCGGCGCGCGCCCGCCTCGGTCAGCGAGAAACGCCTCAGCAGGTCATCCGCGATCGCGCCCGGGTCCTCCAGGTGGCGCAGCTTGGCGACGAGGACGAGGTTCTCCCGCCCGCTCAGGATCTCGTCGACGGCCGCGAACTGCCCCGTGAGGCTGATGGACTCCCGCACGTTCGCCCCTCGCGTGGCGACGTCGAAGCCATGGACGCTCGCCGTCCCCGCATCGGCCTTGAGGAGCGTGGCGAGGACCCGCACGGTCGTGGTCTTGCCCGACCCGTTGGAGCCGAGCAGGGCGAAGATGTCGCCCCGCGCCACGTCGAAGTCCACGCCGCGCAGCACGTCGAGCTTCCCGTACGACTTCTCAAGACCCCGCACGCGGATCGCCGGACCGGCGATCGATTGGGCCGTCATGGTCAGCTGCCTCCTTCGCGGAGCTGTTCCAGGCGACTGCGAGGAAGCTCCTGTCGGAAGGATGGAGGGTTGACCCAGCGTCAAGGTCAAGCCCGCTCCGACGACGGCCCGGTGGTTCGTTACGCGGTGCCGTGGGTGTTTGCCGCGGTGTCGCCCTGGGTGGGGGTGTTGGCTTCGCCTGTCAGGTCTCGGACGAGGAGGGTCGCGCCCGCTACCGCGCCCGGCATCAGGAAGACCGCTACCAGGGGGAGCAGGAAGAGCAGGGCCAGGGGGAGGCCGAAGCCCACGGTGAGGAGGCGGCGGCCGCGGAGCAGACGGCGGCGTTCCCCCAGGAGGACGCCGCGGCGCAGGAGGGCGACCGAGGTCAGTTCCTCGGCGAGGAAGAAACCGGTCACGCAGAGGGCGAGGGCCGGGATCACGGTCTGGCCGACGACCGGGATGAAGCCGAGGGCGAAGAAGAGCACGCTCCACAGGGTGACGCGGATGAGCAGGACGATGGCCTCGCGGATGCCGATCCACACCTCCTGCCAGGTGGACAGGCCGGATTCGGGGACGGCGCCGCCCTCGGAGCGGTCGACCTCCTCGGAGAGGGATTCGTAGAAGGGCTGGCCGACCAGGAGCGTGACCGCGGTGAACGTGATCACCGCGAGGAAGAGGCACGCGGCGGCGAAGAGGAGGGAGAGGGCACCGCGGAAGGCGGCGAGCCACGGGGAGGCCCAGTCGTCGGCGAAGGGGGTGGCCCAGGAGATGACGTCGTCGGTCCAGAAGAAGAGCACGACGAGCGCCGCCGCGTAGCCGACGAGGGTGATGAGGGCCGGGATCATCCCGATCCCCCACCACCGCCCGTGCTGGGCCACCCAGCGTTGGCCCTTCACCAGATAGCCGATGCCCACTCCAAGATCACGCATGGGCGGAAGCCTACTTGGCTACCTCGGCGCGTAGATGACGCCCAGCTTGTCGATCTCGTCACCGGCGCGGCCGGTGAAGCCGACGATCTGCCAACCGGTGGGGGCGGTGTAGGTGGCGGTGTCGGAGGTGGGTGTTCCGGCCTTCACGGTGCGGCCCGTGTCGGTGGTGAAGGCCGCCGAGAAGAGGCGGGTGCGGTTGTCCTTCTTGCCACGGGTGAGGGTGACGGAGGTGAGGTGTTCGGCGGGGCCGAGGGTGAGGGTGGCCGGGGTGCCGCCGCTGCCGCCGTGGGTGAGGGTGGTGCCGCCGCCGAGGGTCAGGGACACGCCGTCGAGGCGGGAGCCGCCGCGCAGGGTGAGGGTGCGGGGCGCGGGGGTGGCGGGCAGGTCGTCGGCGTCGTTGAAGGCGGTGCCGTGCGGTCCGCCGAACTGGTCCCCGGCGCGGAGCGCGTCGGCCGCCTTCCAGGAGAAGTCCACGGTGTGCGGGTAGTGGTCGGAGAGTGGCTTGCCCTCGGCGTCGAGGAAGGACGTGTCCTCGTTGTTGTAGCGGTTGGCGGTGAGGGAGAGGAGGGGGCCGGAGCGGTAGAGGACCTTGTCGACGACCTCGCAGGTGTTGGTGACGTTGTCCGGGTCGCACACGAGCGCGTCGGACCCGGCGGGCGGGGCCGAGCCGCCACGGACGAGGTTCACCCAGGCGTCGGTGAGGCCGTTGCGGGTGGCGAGGTCGCGGATGTTGTCGGCGGCGCGGGTGTAGCGGGTGTTGGTGTCGCCCATGACGAGCACCGCGTTTCCGGCCGAGTTGGCGGCGATGAAGTCGGAGAGCTGGGTGATGTTGGCGCGGCGGGCGGCGAGGTCGGCGTCGGTCGTGCCCGCGTTGGTGTGCACGTTGTAGAGGTCCACGTACGCGCCTTCGGCGAGCCGCACCCGGGCGAGCGTGAAGCCCTTGGGGGTGAGGCAGTCGGTGCCGTTGCACTTGGTCCACTTGACCCGCTCGAAGTCGTCGTACGGCAGGTCGGAGAGGGTGTTGAGGCCGTCGCCGAAGGCCGCGCCACCGCTGGTGGGGGTGCGGTACGGGTGGTCGTCACCGGCGTAGAGCGCGGCGTGGTAGTTGAAGTCCTCCTGGACGTTGACGATGTCGTACGCGCCGAGGCGCGGCGAGATCAGCGGGGTGTTCTTCTCGGGGTGGCCGGAGGACAGCCCCTCGGGGAGTCCGGCCACGTTGTAGGTGAGGACGTTGAACGAGCCGGAGGTGGCGGGCGCGGCCTTGGTGTCCGCCGTGGCGGGGGTGGCGGTGAGCAGGCCTGCGGTGGTGGCAAGGGCCGCCGCGGCCGCGATGGCCATGCGGCGTCCGATGAATCTCACGAAGGGGGTCCTCTCGGGGAGTGACGAATCAAGGAGTGACGAACGTCAGAGCTTGCCGGTGCCCGCCTGCGCGGTCACCGAGGCGACCACCGACGACGCGGGCTCCGCCGTGTACGCGTACGGCGGCTTGGTGAAGGTGCCGGTCCGGGAGATCTCGGTGGCCGCGCCGCCCAGGTCGTTTCCGCGCAGCACCGCGTAGCCGTCCACGTCGCTGCTGCGGCTGGTGGTCACGGCGATCTTGGTGTCGCGGAACACGTTGTTCTCCACCAGCATCTGCGCGCCCATGCGGGAGTGCGCGGCGGTGTCCGCGCCCTGGACGTAGTTGTCGTAGAAGTGGCCGGTGCCGAAGCGGAGGCTGGGGATGCGGGAGTAGACGTTGCTGAACCAGTTGTGGTGGTACGTCACCTTGAGGTGTCCGGTGTCCTCGGCGGCGTTGTTGTCGCTGTGCCCGACCAGGCTGCCCTTGAAGTGGTCGGCGAACTTGTTCCAGGACACGGTGATGTCGTCGGAGCCGTGGTTGATGTCCAGCAGGCCGTCGTAATAGTCCTTGTCGTGGTCCCGGTCGGCCGAGAACGTGTTGTGGTCGATCCACACCCTGGTGGACTCCTGGACCGTCACCCCGTCGGACGGCTTCCTCGGCTTGCTGATGGCGAGGTTGCGGATGATGACGTTCGTCGCCTCCTTCAGCCGCAGGCCCCCGCCGGTGAATCCGGAGCCCGAACCGACGCCCAGCACAGTGGTGTTGGAGCCGATGTCCACCTGGCCGGTGAGGGAGAGCAGACCGGACACCTTGACCACCTTGGCGCCGTCCCCGGCGACGGCGGCCTTGAAGGCGGCCAGGGTGGTGACGGTGGTGGCGGTGGCGTTGCCACCGCCGGTGGTGGCCGCGCCGAAGCCGATGGGGGTGGTCTCGGCGGCGGCTGCGCGCGCGGAGGGCGTGGCGGCCGTGGCGGCGTCCGCGTCCTGCGCCGAGACGGCGGACAGTCCCCCGAGCGCGAGGGTTGCGGCCACGCCCGCGGCGATGGCCGTCAGCCTGCGCCTGCTGTGGCCGGTGGCGGTGGTGGTGGCGTCCGTCGTGAAGTGGTCACCTGCGGAGTTCATGAAGAGCCCTCTCGGTCGGGGGACCCCCGCCCAAGCACGCTAGTAAGCGCTTGTCGAGGAGTCAACACCACTGACTCATAAGGGAGTTGGCGATAAGAAGAGTTGACGCGCGACGACTTTGCCGAACTGACAGGCGTCCCATAGAAACCATCCGTACCTTCCATGCTCATGACAGATACCTCCCCCGCCCCTCTCGGGCGCCGCAGAGTACTCATCGCCGGAAGCGCTGCCGCCGCGGCCATCGGAATCGGTGCCGGTGCCGCCGCCACGCGCCCGGAGGCATCCGCCACCGGCGTCACCGACATGGCCCCGGCCGCGAACGCGGTCTGCACGCTCACCAAGCAGCTGACCGAGGGCCCGTACTACCTCGACCACGCCCTCGTCCGGGCCGACGTCAGCGAGGACAAGCAGGGCGTACCCCTGGAGCTGGTCCTGCCCGTCGTCGACAAGGACACCTGCGCACCGCTCAACAAGGCGCTCGTGGAGATCTGGTACTGCGACGCGCTCGGCGAGTACTCCGGCTTCGTCGGCAACAACGGCCACGACGAGCCGGACAACGGGAAGTTCCTGCGCGGCGGTGTGCTCACCGGCACCGATGGCGTGGCCAAGATCAAGGGCATCTACCCCGGCTGGTACCGGGGCCGCTGCATCCACATCCACATCAAGGTGCACACGGGCGTCACGCTCACCGCCGACGGCTCGTTCACCGGCGGCAACGAGATCCACACCGGTCAGCTCTTCTTCAGCGAGACGATCACCCAGGCGGTCGCCAAGCTCGCCCCGTACTCGACCAACACCGTCCCCCGCACCCCGCTGTCCTCCGACGGCATCTACGGCAACGGCGGCACCGCCGCCGGGCTGATGGCCGTGACGGCGCTGGGCAGCACCCCGTCGGCCGGATATCGCGGCACCCTCACCCTGGGCATCGACTCGGAGGCCTGACCGCGCCACCGAACCACCGCTGACGCCGCCGCGTCCCGTCCCCCTACCGCTCAGTACCCCACTCCAGGCCCCGTCCGGCTTCCCCGGGCGGGGCCCGCCTTTTCGCCAGGAGGTGCCCAAGGGGTCTTGACGGTGGCCGAAACCTTACCTAGGTTCTCCTGGACATCAGATGTCTGATGTCTGGTTCTGGCAAGGAGGTCGACAGCAATGCCGCTGTCCGACGACATCGCCGAGCGACTGCTGACCGCGATCATCGACGGCCACTATCCGCCCGGCACGGCCCTCCCCCCGGAGGGCGTACTGGCCGAGCAGCACGCCGCCAGCAGGCTCACGCTGCGCGAAGCGATCAAGGTCCTGCGCTCGCAGAACGTCGTCCGCATCCACCGGGGACGCGGTACGTACGTCAACAACCCCGACCAGTGGACCGCGCTGGAACCGATGATCCGCGCGGCCGCCACCGGGCCCCGGGCGGGCGGGGCGATCTCCGAGAAGCTGATCGAGGCCCGGCAGATGATCGAGGTCGGCGCCGCGCAACTGGCCGCGGCCCGGCGTACCGACGACGATCTGACGGAACTCGCCGAGCTGCTCGATGACATGCGGGCGGCGGCCGACGCCGGGGACACCGAGCAGTTCGTGACCGCCGACATGGCGTTCCACGACGTGGTGATGCGCGCCTCCGGCAACGCCTTCGTCCCGCTCCTCTTCGAGCCGTTCGGCCGACTGCTGATCGAGGGCCGCAGGCAGACCTCCGCCGTACCCCAGATCCGTACGAACGCCATCGCCCAGCACGAGAGCGTCCTGGCGGCGCTGCGCGGCGGCGACCGGGAGGAGGCCCGGCGCGCGATGGCCGACCACATGACGCAGACGGCGGACGATCTGCGGACCCACGTGATCGAGCCACGCGGCTAGCCCTCCCAGCTCTCTCTTACGAACACCGCCACACCCGGCGGTGCGCCCCGGCCTGCCCGAAAAGGCCTGAAAAGGCCTGAAAAGCCGGAAACAGCACGAACGCGTCAGGAAAGTAGAGCCGCACATGCCCGACACCGACACCGGCACCCACACCGCGCACTTCCCCGAGGCGCACGAGCTGCCGCCACCCCGCGAGGTCGAGCCCGCCGAAGTGGCCGCCGCCGTCGCCGACGGGCGCCGTCTGGTCGTCCTGGACGACGACCCCACCGGCACCCAGACCGTCGCCGGAGTGCCCGTCCTGACCGCCTGGACCGTCGACGACCTGCGGTGGGCGCTGCGCCAGGACAGCACGGCCTTCTTCGTCCTCACCAACACCCGCAGCCTCGCCCCGGACACCGCCGCGGCCCGTAACCGCGAGGTCGTACGGGCCCTGGCGGAGGCGTCCGAGGCCGAGGGCGTGGGGTACGTCCTGGCCAGCCGCAGCGACTCCACGCTGCGCGGGCACTTCCCGCTGGAGACGGACGTCCTGGCCGAGGAGACGCCCGTCGACGGCGTCGTGCTCGCCCCCGCGTACATCGAGGCGGGGCGGCTCACCGCCGACTCCGTGCACTGGATGCGGACGGGTGACGGGATGCTTCCGGTCGGCCGGAGCGAGTTCGCGCGCGACGCCACGTTCGGGTACGCCAACTCCCGGCTGCCCGAGTGGATCGAGGAGAAGACCGGCGGGCGCGTGTCCGCCGGGGACGTCCTGCGGATCACCGTGGAGGACCTGCGGCTGCGCGGCCCGGGCCATGTCGCCCAGCTGCTGGCCTCGCTGCGCGACGGCCGGATGGCGGTGGCGGACGCGCTCTGCGACGACGACCTGCGCGTCCTGGCCCTGGCGGGGGCGGCGGCGGAGTCGGAGGGCGCGCGGCTGCTCTACCGGTGCGGCCCCTCGTTCGTACGGGCCCGGGCGGGCCAGGCGGCGCGTGCCCCGCTGACCCCGGCCGAGCTGCGGCGCCCCGGTGGCGGGGCGGCGACCCATGGGCTCATCGTCGTCGGGTCCCATGTCGGCCAGACCACCCGGCAGTTGGACCGGCTGCGCGAGCGCGGCGGGATCGCCGAGTTCGAACTCGATGTGCACGCCCTGCTCGACGAGGGGCGGCGGGTCACGCACATCGCCGACGTGGCGGCGGCGTGCGCGCGGGCGCTCGGCGAGAGCGAGGTCGTCGTACGTACCAGCCGCGCCCTGGTCACCGGCGCCGACGCCGACGACTCCCTGGCCATCGCGCGCAGCGTGTCCGCCGCGCTCGTCGCCACCGTACGAGCCGTCACGGCGGCCCGGCGCCCCGCGTACGTCATCGCCAAGGGCGGCATCACCTCCAGCGACATCGCCACCGAGGGCCTGGAGATCCGCCGGGCCTGGGCGCGCGGCACCCTGCTGCCCGGGATCGTCTCGCTGTGGGAACCCGAGTCCGGCCCGAGCACCGGCATCCCGTACATCGTGTTCGCCGGGAACGTCGGGGACGACAACGCCCTCGCGGACGCCATCGACCTGCTCACCGCTCGGAGCCGATGATGCTGCTCACCGGAACCGACGCGCTGACCGCCGCCGCCCGCGAGGGCCGCGCGATACCCGGCTTCGTCGCGTACAACCTCGAAACGGTGCAGGGCATCGTCGCGGCGGCCGAGGCATCGGGCACGCCCGTGCTGCTCCAGGCCGGTTCGAGCGCCTTCAAGCACGCGGGGCGCGAGGCCCTGATGCGGCTCGCGCTGGACGCGGCCCGGCGGTCGAGCGCGCCCATCGGCGTCCACCTGGACCACAGCCGGGATCTGGCCGAGATCGCCGCGTGCGTGGACGCGGGCTATACGTCGGTGATGGTCGACGGCTCCCATCTGCCGTTCGCGCAAAACATCGCGCTGACCCGGCGGGCCGTGCAGCACGCCCACGCGGCCGGGGTCTGGGTCGAGGCCGAACTCGGCGCGCTCGCCGGTGACGAGGACGTGTCCACGGACGCGACCGCGCCCGGCGGCTCGATGACCGACCCGGCCCAGGCGGCCGAGTTCGTGGCCGCGACCGGGGTCGACGCCCTGGCCGTCGCCGTCGGCAACGTGCACGGCTTCACGGCGGAGCCGGTACGGCTGGACCTGGCCCGGCTGGAACGCATCCGCGCCGCCGTCCCCGTCCCCCTCGTCCTGCACGGCGCGAGCGGCCTCCCGGAGGCGGAACTGCTGGGCGCGGTGCGGCGCGGCGTCGCCAAGGTGAACGTCAACGCGGAGCTGCGGCGGGCCTATCTGACGGCCGTCGCGTCAACCCTCCCGAACGCCACGGACAGCGCGGACGCCGTCGCCACGTGGTCAGCGGGCCGGGACGCGGTGGCCGCTACGGCCCGCCGGATCGCCGACCGCCTGGCGTCGGCGGCCGAGCCGGTGCCGTAGCCCAGTTGGCCGCTGCGGGCTGGCGGGGTGCGCTTGATCCCCCACCCCGCCCCTTCCCGCAGCATCGATATGCGGCTCCGCCGCGTGGCAGGGCTCCGCCCCTGGACCCCGCCGTCCGACGGCCGACAGTCGGTGGCGGGGCCAGACCAACAGGGCTCGTCGGCCCGGGCCCAGCGCGGCCCCGGCCTCGCGGAACGCCACCAGACCGGTGGCATTCGGCGAGGCAGGCGGTGCCAGGACCAGGCCCAACAGGACCGGCGCCACCGGCCGTGGCACCGACCGACAGGCGGCGCAGGGCCAGGCAACGGGCCCGGCGGACCGGGCAATGCCTCGGCCAGCCGGGCCGGTTGTCCCGGGCGGCCCAGCCTCGCGGGGCGCCGCCTGGCTGGTGTCGCCGAGCGGCATGCGGTGCGGGGGCCGGGCCGACAGAACCTGTCGGCCCGGACTCCACTGACCGCAGACCCGACGCGGCTCCTGCCACGCGGGACGCCACCAGACCGGTGGCACCGAGCGACAAGCAGTACCGGGCGCGGGCCCAAACACGGCCCGTTGGGCCGGACCTCGCGGGCCGCAGGCCCTGCGCGGTCCGGGCGTCGCCAAACGCCACCGACCGTGGCGCCGAGCGGCAGGCGGCGCCAAGACCGGGCCAGACGGCAACGGGCCCCGGCCGGGCAACCAGTCCGGCGGACCCAACAACTGCCTGGCCCTCGTAGGCCACGCCCGGCGCCACCAACCGTGGCGCCGACACCCGGGCAACGGGCCCGCCCCACTCGGGGTCCAGGGGGGAGCCCTTGGCTCGGGAAGGGGCGGGGTGGGGGATCAAGCCCACCGGCCGCGCCACAACAACACACCCACACCCACACCCACACCCACTCTCACAGGAACACCTATGCCTTCTGCCACTTCCCCCCGCACCGCCGTCCTCGGCCTAGGGGCCATGGGGCTTCCCATGGCGCAGCACCTCGCGGCCGGGGACTTCCCCGTCACCGTGTTCGACATCGCCGCCGAGCGGCGGGCCGCCGCCGTCGCGGCGGGGGCCGACGAAGCCGTCACTCCGGCCGAGGCCGCGCGGGGCGCGGATGTCGTGCTGCTCGCCGTGCGGGATCAGGCCCAGGTCGACAGCGCGCTGTTCGGCGAGACCGGCGCGGCGGGCGCGCTGCGCGCCGGGGCCGTCGTCATCCTCACCAGCACCGTGGGGCCGGTCGCGGCCCGGGCGACGGCCGCCGCGCTCGCCGAGCGCGGCGTACGGCTCGTGGACGCGCCCGTCAGCGGTGGGCCGACGCGGGCCGGGAACGGCGACCTGCTGATCGTCGTCGGTGCCGAGCCCGACGCCCTCGCGACGGCGCGCCCCGTACTGGACCGCCTCGCGTCCACGCTCACCGTCATCGGCGACAAGCCCGGCGACGGTCAGGCGCTCAAGGCCATCAATCAGCTCCTCGCCGGAGTGCACATCGCGGCGGCCGCCGAGGCCGTGGCGCTCGCGCGCGGGCTCGATCTGGATCCGCGGACGGTCATCGACAGCCTGAGCCAGGGCGCGGCGGGGTCGTTCATGTTCGCCGACCGGGGGCCGCGTATGGCGCAGGTCTACGAGGAGGCGGCGGACGCGGTCGAGGTGCGGTCGCGGCTGGACATCTTCGTCAAGGACATGGGCATCGTGACCGGCATCGCGAAGGACGCACACGTCCCGGTGCCGCTGGCCTCGGCCGCCGAGCAGCTGTATCTGCTGGGCGAACGGGCCGGGCTCGCCGCGCGCGACGACTCGTCCATCGTCACCGTCCTCTCCCCCGAGGCCCCCAAGGCCCCCAACACTCCTGAGGGAGCCGGACAATGAGCCACAACTCGCTGCTCCTCGTCGCCGCCGCCGGAGTCGCCCTCCTGCTGGTGCTGATCATCAAGGCGAAGGTCCAGCCCTTCGTGGCGCTGCTCGTCGTGAGCATCGCGGTGGCCCTCACCGCGGGCGTCCCGGCCGCCGACCTCGTCACCACCATCGAAGAGGGCATGGGCTCGACGCTCGGCCACATCGCCACCATCATCGCCCTCGGCGCGATGATCGGCCGGATCATCGAACTCTCCGGCGGCGCCGCCTCCCTGGCGCATTCGCTGATGGAGCGCTTCGGCGAGAAGCGCACCCCGCTCGCGCTCACGGCCGCCGGTTTTCTGCTCGGTATCCCGGTCTTCTTCGAGGTCGGGCTGATCATCCTGATGCCGATCGTGTACGGGGTGGCCCGGGCGTCCCGTAAGCCGCTGCTCGTCTACGCCCTCCCCATGGGCGCGGCGATGCTCACGGTGCACGCCTTCCTGCCGCCCCACCCGGGCGCGGTGGCCGCCGCGACGACGATCGGGGCGGACCAGGGCTGGGTGCTGCTGTTCGGCATACCGGTGACGGCGGTCGTGATCGCGATCGGCTATCTGCTGGCCAAGCGCATGACGCGGCGTACGTACGCGATGACGGCCGATGTGCGCGAGAAGGTCCTCGGAAGCGATTCCGGCAGCGACAAGGACGTGGCGAGCGTCGAGAATCCGCCCTCCTTCGGCATGATCCTCAACCTCATCGTCACCCCCATCGCCCTCATCCTGCTCGGCACCATCGCCGAGAACGCCCTCGCCGAGGGCTCGACCCTCCGCGCCGTGCTGACCGTCCTCGGCGCCCCCATGGTCGCCCTGCTCGTCGCGGCCGCGCTGAGCGCCTACTTCCTGGGCATACGCCGCGGCTGGTCGGGCGCGCGCGTCTCCGAGGTGATGGGGTCGGCGCTGCCGGGCGTGGCGATGGTGATCCTGGTGGCGGGCGCGGGCGGTGTCTTCGGCAAGGTGCTGGTGAAGACCGGCATCGGCGATGCCGTGGCCGACGTCCTGGACCGCACCGGACTCCCCCTCCTGGCGCTGGCCTTCGCGATGACGGCCCTGCTGCGCGCGGTGCAGGGCTCCACGACGGTCGCCCTGGTGACGACGGCCGGTCTGATCAACCCGCTGCTCCAGCGCACGGACCTCTCCCCGCAGCAACTGGCCCTGATCTGCCTGGCGATGGGCGCGGGCGGACTGTCGCTGTCGCACATCAACGACGCGGGCTACTGGATGTTCACCAAGCTGGTGGGCCTGGAAGTCGGCGACGCCCTCCGCACCTGGACCGTCCTCACGACGGCGATGGGCACGGTCGGCTTCCTGCTGACCAGCGCCCTGTGGCTGGTGGTCTGAGGGAGGCCGGGGCCGGGCCGCGTCCGCCCGCTAGCGGGCCATGGCGTACGACGAGCGCTCGGCGGCCGGGGAGGACGACAGCCCGGTGGCGAAGGTGTCGACGGCCAGGGCCGTGCGCAGACAGAGGGTCAGGGCGCGGGCCCGGGCGTGGGCGATGCCGTCCGGGGAGCGGTGGTCGGCGAGGTCGGTGAGGCCACCGCGCCGGGCCGAATCGTCGAAGGACGCCCGGAGGGTGGCGGCCGGGATCGGGGCGCCCCGGTCGAGGGCGTCGGCGAGGGCCGTCAGCTGGTCGTCGAAGAGGGCGGCGATCTCGGCGGCCTCCGGCACGGCGTCGGCCTCGCGGTGCGGCTGCGCGGCGTACAGCTGCGAGGCGCACCGGTTGAGGTCCGCGATCGACCGCTGGATGGACGTGATCTCGGCGGCGCTCCAGCGGGCGCGGTGGCCGCGCGGTTCATGACGGACGGCGGCGACCGCGGCCTCCAGGCGCTCCCGGGTGTGACGGCTGCGGGAGCGCAGGGCGTCGATGTCCTCGTGCCGTACCACCCCGGGCTCGGTCAACCCGCCGACCAGGGCGTTCAGCAGCCGCCGCTGGACGTCCGTCCACGCGGCGACCAGGGAGGACAGCCGGTCGTGGTGGTACGTGGGCAGGACGGTGAAGACCAGGAGCCCGATCAGGGCGCCGAGAAGGGTATCGGCCGGACGGCCCCAGGCGATGAGGTCGGAGGCCTTGCCCAGGCGGGTGATGAGGACGACGAGCCAGGCGGTGATGAAGAAGTTCAGCGCCAACTGGCCGACGCGCAGGGTGAGGAAGACGCACGCGGCGAGCACCACCGCGGCGACGACCAGCCGGTCCGGCGTCCACCAGGCGGGCAGCAGGGCGGCCCAGGCGGCGAGGCCACCGAGGATCGAGCCGATGGGGCGGGCCCAGCCTCGGGCGAAGGTGTGCCCGTAGTCGGGGAACAGCACCAGCATGGTGGTGAGCGCCGCCCAGAAGCCGTGTCCGGGCAGGCCGTGGCCCCAGAAGTCGCCGAGGGCACGGCCCGCCGCCTCACCCGCCGTGGTGCCGATGGCGACGCGGAGGGCGTGCGCGAACAGCGGATCACCGGGCCGCGCCGCGCCCCACAGCCGCCGGAGCCCGGCCCGGGTGGGGTGCTCGGCGGGGAACAGGTCCAGGACGGGGTGCGGGCCTTCGGGGCGCTCCCGGTCGGCCCAGAGGGCGACGAGTCGCCCGGCCTCGTTCAGTGACGGCAGCAGGTCCTCGGCCATCGCGCCGTGCCAGGCCTCCAGGGTCCGTACGGCGTGCGGCGCGAGGGGTTCCCGGTGGGAGGTGCGCAGGGTGCGGGCCACGGAGTCGAGCGCTTCGGCGATCTCCTCGCGGGGCACCTTCGGGGTGTCGGGCGCGAGCAGCAGGGCGCGCCGGATGCGTTCGGCCTCGACGAGCAGTCCGTACAGGGGCGCCGCGCCGGGGCGGGCGAAGCGCGGCAGCAGGTCCAGGGCCCGGCGGGCGGCGGTGAAGGGTGCCGGGGCGGGGTAACCGCCATCCGCCCCGCCGCGTGCGTGCGCCGCGAGCGAGCCGTAGAGCGTGGCCAGCGCCTTGCGCTGCGCGGGGTGGCGCCGCCCGTACGGGGGCAGCAGCTGGGCGGCGAAGGTGAGGGCCGCGCCCGCGGCCATCCAGCGCACCATCACCAGCCCCGCCTCGACCGTGGCGGCGAGATCGGCGGTGATCATGCAGCCGATGACGACGAGGCAGGCGCGGATGCCGGGCGCCACGCCCAGCGCCCGCCACAGACCGGCCAGATACGCGAGCGCCGCGAGGGCGATCAGGAACCACCAGCCCGCCTGGTGCAGCCAGACACCGGCGAGGGCGGCGAGTGTGAAGCCCGCGCCCATCCAGAACGCGTTCACCGCCCGGTGCCGGACCGGCGCCAGCAGGGTGCCGATGCCGCAGATGAAGGCGCCCACCGACAGCATGACCCAGGCCAGCGGATCGCCGGTCAGCCCGCCGATCACCGCCGCGGCGACGACCGCCAGGACCGCCCGTACGATCGCGCCGGGCTCAGAGAGAACGCGTTCCATGGTGAGGGCCGCCCGGAAGCTGCGGCCCATCGCTGATGTCCATCCCTGTATCTCGCGCACCACATCCATATAGGTGCATCATACAAATAACCCGCCGCTCACCCCAAACGGATCACGTTCCACGACATCGGCTCCAGCGTGGCGCTCAGCACACCGTCCGCCAGCACCGTGCCCTCGCCCGCATGCGGGGCGACGCGCTCGGGGTCGGTGAGGGTGTTACGGGCCTCCGGGTCGGCGTCGGCGAGGACGCTGTGCTCGACGACCCGACCGAGCGCGAGACCGTGCAGCGCCACCTCCAGCGGCAGCGGCCGGTGCTGGTCGCGGTTGACGGCGAAGACGGTGACCTCGCCGGTCTCCTCGTTCCGTACGGCCGTGGCGTGCAGCAGCGGCACCTCGCCGTACTTCGCCGTCTCGTGCGCCGGACTGTCGACGGCGACCTGGAGCACCCGGCCGCGCCCGTACGCCGAGGCCTGGGCGAAGGGGAAGAAGGTGGTCTGGCGCCAGGCCGGACCGCCCGGTTCGGTCATGATCGGGGCGATGACGTTGACGAGCTGGGCGAGGCAGGCGACCGTCACCCGGTCGGCGTGGCGCAGCAGCGCGATGAGCAGCGAGCCGAAGACGACGGCGTCGGTGACGGAGTAGTTGTCCTCCAGCAGCCGTGGCGCCTCGTCCCAATTGGGCGGCTCGGCGGCGTGGAAGCGGTCCTGGTACCAGACGTTCCACTCGTCGAAGGAGAGGTTGATCTTCTTCTTCGACTTGAGCCGGGCGCCCACGTGGTCGCAGGTGGCGACCACGTTCTCGATGAAGGACTCCATGTCGACGGCGGAGGCGAGGAAGGAGTCGCGGTCGCCGCCGCGCTCCTCGTAGTAGGCGTGCAGGGAGATGTAGTCGACCAGCTCGTAGGAGTGCTGGAGGACGGTGGCCTCCCAGGCGGCGAAGGTCGCCATGCCCTGGTTGGAGCTGCCGCAGGCGACGAGTTCGACGTCCGGGTCGATCTGGCGCATCGCGCGGGCGGTCTCGGCGGCCAGCCGTCCGTACTCCTCCGCGGTCTTGTGGCCGGTCTGCCAGGGGCCGTCCATCTCGTTGCCCAGACACCACAGCCGGATGCCGTACGGGTCCTTGTCGCCGTGGCCGATGCGCCGGTCGGACAGCGTGGTGCCGGACCGGTGGTTGGCGTATTCCTGCAGCTCAAGGGCCTCGGCGACACCGCGCGTGCCGAGGTTGAGCGCCATCATGGGCTCGCCGCCGACCTTGCGGACGAAGTCGATGTACTCGGAGAGCCCGAAGCGGTTGGTCTCGGTCGAACGCCAGGCGAGGTCGAGGCGGCGGGGGCGCTCCTCGGCGGGCCCTGTGCCGTCCTCCCACTTGTAGCCGGAGACGAAGTTGCCGCCGGGGTAGCGGAGCGCGGTAACCCCGAGTTCACGGATGAGGGCGAGGACGTCGGTGCGCAGCCCGGCCTCGTCGGCGGCGGGGTGGCCGGGCTCGTAGATGCCGGTGTAGACGCAGCGGCCGAGGTGTTCGACGAACGAGCCGAAGAGACGGGGGTCGACATCGCCGACGGCGAAGGCGGGGTCGAGGGTGAACCGGGCGGGGGCGGTCGACGGCATGGCGGCGCCTCTCTACTGTCCGTTCGATATGCCGGATAGGGGTCGCATATCCGAACGTGACGGTAAGAGCTGGCCGCGCGCGCGTCAACGCCCCCGCCGCGCGCTGATCAATAGGCGGTCGGCCAGCCGCCGCTCCAGCTCAGCAGGTTGACGCCGAGCTTGGCGGTGCCGCTCGCCTGGCCGTCGTAGTAGTGGTAGACGAGCAGGTCACCGTCGGTGTCGCTCATGATCGACTGACCGCCGGGGCCGATGTAGCGGCCGTGGGACTCCAGGACCGGTGAGCCGCCGTTGTTCATCATGCTGACGCCGTTCCTGTCGTAGTACGGCCCGGTGGGCTGGGTGGCGCGGCCGACCTTGATCTTGTACGTGGAGCTGGTGCCCGCGCAGCAGGTGTCGTACGACGCGAACAGGTAGTAGTAGCCGTTGCGCTTGACGACGGACGGCCCCTCGACCGCCTTGGTGCCGGTGGGCCGGGAGGCGATGCCGTAGACGGTCCTGTCGCCCGCGTAACTCTTGCCGGTGGCGGGGTCGAGCCGGATCATCTTCAGCCCCGACCACCACGAGCCGAAGGACAGCCACCACTTCCCGTCGCCGTCGACGAAGAGGTTGGGGTCGATGGCGTTGTAGTTGCTGCTGCCGGTGGTGGAGTGGACGATGCCGTAGTCGGTCCAGGTGCCCGCCTTGCCGCTCGGTGAGGTGGCGAAGCCGATGGCGGAGTTGCTGGAGCCGAAGGACGAGACGGCGTAGTACATCAGGTACTTGCCACCGTGGTACGAGATGTCCGGCGCCCAGGGGTCGTTGCCCGAGGAGTACGTCTTCCACCAGGACGGCGGGGAGTTGAAGGCGTTCCCGGAGCGGCTGAAGGCGATCCGGTCGGTGGAGGTGCGGGCCTCCAGACCGCCGTGGGTGGAGTAGAGCAGATAGGTGCCGTCGGCGGCGCGCAGCATCGTCGGGTCGTGGACGGTGATGTCGCCCGTCACCCGGCCCGGATTGGGGTAGGCGGAGGCGCTGGTCGGGAGTAACGCGAGCAGGAGCGCGGCGGGCAGGGCGAGCCATCTGGTGCCGCGACGGGTTCTCATCCGGCGGTTCTCCTCTCATCTGCCGTGCGGTGTTCGCTCTCTTGACCGGGGGTGGGGCCGCCTCTAGCGTGCGGCCGACGTTACGGAAACGTTCCGGAAGTTTTCGGAGCCTGGGAAGGGAAGTTTTCGTGATCAAGACGATCCGTACCGCTCTCGTCGGCGCACTCGCCGCCGCCCTGATCCCTCTGGCCATGCCGTCCGCCGCCGCCTCCGCCGCCTCCGCCGCCTCCGCCGCTGAGCAACCTTCCACCCCCGGCGCGGATTTCGGAAGACCTCTCCAGCCGATCGATGGCTTCGGTTTCTCGGAAGCCTTTCAGCGCGCCGATCTGATGCGCGGCGCGGGCGGGCTCACCCCCGAGCACCAGCGGGAGGTGCTGGATCTGCTGCTGAACCGGCGCACCGGCGCGGGGCTCAGCATCCTGCGGCTGGGCATCGGCTCGTCGTCGGACGAGGTCTACGACCACATGAAGTCCATCCAGCCCACCGACCCGGGCGGCCCGGACGCCCCGCCGCGCTACGAGTGGGACGGCGAGGACGGCGGCCAGGTGTGGCTGGCCAAGGAGGCGAAACGGTACGGCGTCCAGCGCTTCTACGCCGACGCCTGGAGCGCGCCCGGCTACATGAAGACCAACGGGACGGACGCCAACGGCGGCACCCTCAAGCCGGAATGGCGGCGCGCGTACGCGAACTACCTCGTGCAGTACGCGAAGTTCTACCGCCAGGAGGGCATCCGGATCACCGACCTCGGCTTCACCAACGAGCCGGATCTCGCCACCTCGTACGCCTCCATGCAGTTCACGCCCAAGGAGGCGGCCGAGACCGTGAAGGCGGTCGGCCCGGCGGTCCGGCGCGCCGGGATCGACCTGGTGTGCTGCGACGCGGCCGGATGGAAGCAGCAGGCCGAGTACAGCGCGGCGATCGAGGCGGACCCGGAGGCGGCGCGCCACGTGCGCACGCACACCGGCCATCCGTACGTCACGCCCTCGGACCAGCCACTGCCGACGGCCCGGCGCACCTGGATGTCCGAATGGAGCCCCAACGGCACGACGTGGAACGAGGCGTGGGACGACGGCAGCGGGTACGACGGTCTGGCCGTCGCCGAGGCGATCCACACGACGCTCGCGGACGCGGGGGCGAGCGCGTACGTGTACTGGTTCGGCGCCTCGATCGGCGCGACGCGGGGCATGATCCAGCTCGACGGCGCGGACTACCACGTCTCGAAGCGGCTGTGGGCGCTCGCCGCGTACAGCCGCTTCGTACGGCCGGGGGCGGTACGGGTCGCGGCGTCGGCCGGGGCGGCCGAGGCGGACGGCGTGAAGGTGACGGCCTTCCGCAACCGGGACGGGGGCCGGGTGCTGGAGATCCTCAACACGGGCCGGGAGGCGGTCCGTACGGACTTCGCGGTGAGCGGCGGCGGGCGTGGCGTTGGTTCGGTCTACCGGACCGATGAGACGCACTCGCTGAGCCGGGTCGGCCGGGCGGTGGTGCGGGGTGGTGCGGTGGATGTGGACCTTCCGCCGCGCGCGTTGACGACGGTGGTCCTGCCTTGACGTGCTCCCCGACCTAAAGTCCGGGGGTTCCTGCCACGGTCGGGTGACCGTCTGGGTGGCTTCCTGCTTCAACGCGCTGTGCCGGGACTTTCGTCCTGGTCTTACCTGCGCTCTGCGAGGCGTTTAGCCTGTCCGCCCGTCCGGCGGCCAGGGTGTTCCGGGAGGCGTTGTCGTCGCGGTCGTGGACAGTCCCGCACCCTGCACACGTCCATTGGCGGACGTGGAGGGGCTTGGGGCCGTCCTTAACTCCGCACTCGGAGCAGACTTGCGAGGTCGGCTCGAACCGTCCGATCTTGCCGAAGTACCTGCCGTGCTTGACCGCCTTGTACTCCAGCATGTTCACAAACGCCGACCATCCGGCGTCGTGGACGGACTTGGCCAGCCGGGTGCGTGCGAGGCCGGACACCGCGAGGTCTTCCACATACACCGCTTGGTTGTCGCGGATGATCTGTGTGGATGCCTTGTGGTGCCAGTCCCGGCGCCGGTCTGCCACCCGGGCGTGCTGCCGCGCGACCCGGGTACGAGCCTTGGCCTGGTTCTTCGACCCCCTGGCCTTGCGGGAGAGATCCTTCTGCAACCGTTTGAGCTTCTTCTCGGCGCGGCGCAGGAACTTCGGGGAGTGGATGCGGGTGCCGTCGGAGAGGACGGCGAAGGTGGACAGGCCCAGGTCGATGCCGACTTCGGTATCGACCTCGGGAAGGATGTCGGGTTCGGTGTCCACTACGAAGCTCATGAAGTACCGGCCCGCGCAGTCCTTGGTGACCGTCACAGAGGTGGGTGCGGCTGGAAGTGGCCTGGACCAGGTGACCTTGATGTTGCCGACCTTGGCCACATACACCGTGCCGTTGCCCTGGAGAGAGAAGGCGCCGGCGGTCAGGCGGATGGACTGCCGGGTGTCCTTTTTCGACTTGTACCGAGGTGGCGCGACCTTGCGGCCTTTGCGTCTGCCGTTGAGGGAGTCGAAGAAGTTCCTGTAGGCGGTATCCAAGTCCCGCAGCGACTGCTGAAGCGCGACCGCCGACACCTCGGCCAGCCAGGCACGCTCGGGTGTGCGCTTGGCCTGGGTGATGCGACGCCGAGACAGCTCAGCCGACGTCACATACGGCAGCCTCGCCGCAGGTGCTTCCTGCCGGTCACGCAGGCAGTCGTTCCACACCACACGCGCACACCCGAACGCGCGCGCCAGCGCGCGGCGCTGCGGGGCGTCCGGGTAGACCCTGTAGTTGTAGCGGAGCTGCACGAACACGAACATATTGCCGTCTCATGGACGGCGAGGACGAATGTCGCCATGACAGGCATATGGTTTCAGCGATGCATGTTCACACGGTCTTTGTGACCAAGTACCGGCGTGGAGTGTTCACCGATGAGATGCTGACACGCTGCGAAAGATCATGCGGAACGTGTGCCAGGACTTCGAGGCGGACCTGAGGGAGTTCAACGGCGAACGCGATCACGTGCACCTGCTGGCGCACTACCCGCCGAAGGTTGCTGTCTCCAAGCTGGTCAACGGTCTCAAGGGCGTCTCCGCCCGCTACCTGTGGCGCGAGTACACCGGAGCCATGAACCGCGCCGTCATGCACGGACACCTATGGTCGCCGTCCCGCTTCTCCGCCTCCTGCGGAGGCGCGCCGCTGACGATCATCCGCCAACACATCGAGCAGCAACAACGTCTGCTCTGACCTCCAAGTCAGAGCAGTCCAGAGATGCGTTTCATTCCCGGCCTGAAGGCCGAGGCTTTCACGCAAGATGATGGGTAAGGGGCTTTCACAAGCCGGTGCCCCGGCGCGGCGGCCGGGGCACCACGGGCTCAGTCCTCGAAGGCGACGATCATCTTGCCGATGTTCTCGCCACGGAGCATGCCGAGGAACGCGTCCGCCCCGTTCTCCACGCCCTTGACGATGGTCTCGCGGTAACGCAGCTTGCCGTCCCGCACCCAGGCGCCGACCTCCTCGAAGAACTGCGGCTGGAGGTGGTTGTGGTCGTTGACCAGCATGCCCTGCATGCGCAGCCGCTTGCCGATGATGAGCGCGAGGTTGCGCGGGGCGGCGGGCGGCTCGGTCACGTTGTACTGCGCGATCATGCCGCAGATGGTGATGCGGCCGTGCACCTTGAGGCTGCTGAGGGCGGCCTCCAGGTGGTCGCCGCCGACGTTGTCGAAGTAGACGTCGATGCCGTCGGGGGCGGCCTCCTTCAGCTGCTCGGCGACCGGGCCGTTCTTGTAGTTGAACGCCGCGTCGAAGCCGTACTCCTCGATCAGCAGCCGCACCTTCTCGTCCGAGCCCGCGCTGCCGATGACCCGCGAGGCGCCCTTGAGCTTGGCGATCTGGCCGACCTCACTGCCGACCGCGCCCGCCGCGCCGGACACGAACACCGCGTCGCCCTCCTTGAACGACGCGACCTCCAGCAGCCCCGAGTAGGCGGTGAGGCCCGTCATCCCGAGCACCCCGAGGTACGCGGTGAGCGGGGCGATCTCCGGGTCCACCTTCACCGCGCGCTTGCCGTCCACCACGGCGTACTCGCGCCAGCCCGCGAAGTGCAGGACGTGGTCGCCGACCGCGACACCCTCCGCGTTCGAGGCGATCACCGTGCCGACCGCGCCGCCCTCCATCGGCTGGTCCAGCTGGAACGGCGGCACGTACGACTTCACGTCGTTCATCCGCCCGCGCATGTACGGGTCCACCGACATGTACAGGTTGCGGACGAGCACCTGGCCCGGACCCGGCTCGGCCACCGGGACCTCGCGCAGCGCGAAGTCCTCCGGCTTCGGCCAGCCCTGGGGGCGGGCGACGAGGTGCCATTCACGGCCGGTGGCGGGGATCGCCGACATGGGGGTGCCTCCTCTTAATTACTTCACTACCTGAAACAATCATGTGCCTCGATATTTCATGTTGTCAAGTAAACGGGTAACCTGAGGGGCATGACGTCCACCATCGACCCGCTGACCCTCGAGGTCGTCGAGCTGATCGGCACCATCGTGGCCCGTTATCACGAGGAGTACGAGGAGGCCGCCGCCAAGCACGCCCTGACCGGCGCCCAGGCCCGCGTCCTGGGCCTGCTCTCCCGGGGGCCGACGCCGATGCGGCGGATAGCGCAGCAGCTCAAGTGCGAGCCGTCGAACGTCACGGGGATCGTGGACCGGCTGGAGTCCCGTGGCCTCGCCGAGCGCCGCCTCGACCCCGCCGACCGCCGCGTGAAGCTCGCCGCCGCGACCGAGACGGGCCGCGAGACCGCCGCGCGCCTGCG
Organism: Streptomyces sp. NPDC001700; assembly: GCF_053596435.1. Classification (NCBI taxonomy): domain Bacteria; kingdom Bacillati; phylum Actinomycetota; class Actinomycetes; order Kitasatosporales; family Streptomycetaceae; genus Streptomyces; species Streptomyces sp. NPDC001700. Next base: position 1,094 of record NZ_JBSFGE010000001.1, on the reverse strand, counting down.
CGGCTCCCTGGACTTCGCCCGCGAGCCGCTGGCGGGGCTGTCGGCGGACGAGCGGACGGTGCTGCGGGACCTGCTGCAACGGATGCTGGGCGCGTAGCCCCGGCCCCCCCCGCTCCGTGGCTCCGCCCGGGCCCGTTCCGGGGACTCCGCCCCGCAGCTCCGATACGCGGCCCCGCCACGCACCGGAGCAAGCCCCGGCCCCCACCGGGGCCCCGCCCCGGACCCACGGCAGCGGCTCAACGCCCTGTCCCGGCCCGCCGTGCGCGAGGCGTACGAACGGGAGGGCACCAGCGGGTCACTCAGCACCGCACCCTGGCTGACCAGCCTCACCCACATCGGCACCACCCGCCCAGCCGCACCCCGGACATCACGCGTTCCGGGGACTCCGCCCCGCAGCACCGATACGCGGCCCCGCCACACGGCGGAGCAAGCCCCCGGTCCCATCGGGGCTCCGCCCCGGGCCCCGCGGGGCTCCGCTGCGGCCCGCTTCCAGGGGCGCCCCCGAAGCCGCCAGGGCTCCGCCGAGCGCCTCGGGCGGCATCCTCGGTTTCTGGGCGCTGAAAGCGGGCTGAAACCGGGCTGAACCCGCCGCGTCGCACGCTATGCCCCATGACGACGACATCGAACGCCCTCGCCATCGCGGCCAGAGGGCTGCGCAAGTCCTACGGCGAGAAGAAGGTCCTCGACGGCATCGACCTGGCCGTCCCCGAGGGAACGATCTTCTCCCTGCTCGGCCCGAACGGCGCGGGCAAGACCACCGCCGTCAAGATCCTCTCCACCCTCGTCACCGCCGACGCCGGTGATCTGCGGGTCGGCGGCCACGACCTGGCCACCAACCCGCAGGCGGTCCGCGCCGCCATCGGCGTCACCGGACAGTTCTCCGCCGTCGACGGCCTGATCACCGGCGAGGAGAACGTGCTCCTCATGGCCGACCTCCACCACCTCTCCCAGCGCGAGGGCCGCCGCGTCACCGCAGAACTCCTGCAGCGCTTCGACCTCGTCGAGGCCGGATCCAAGCCCGCCGCCACCTACTCCGGCGGCATGAAACGCCGCCTCGACATCGCCATGACCCTGGTCGGCAACCCCCGCATCAT